>JAQSDX010000009.1 GCA_029946125.1 Candidatus Methylobacter titanis | reverse complement strand
GAAAGAAAAACAAGGCAACGGCTGATTTTTCCGAAAAATGCACTCCAGCTGACGATGGAATAGCTGCAAAAATGGAGTGCGGCTGAAAAGAATGCTTTTTCGGTCAGGCACTAAGTATTCATACGCATTGTGTTTAGTGGGGATTATTGTAGTTTTATCTATTACTGGAAAGAGGTAATAACTTATTTTTTGGCCAATGATGCTTGGAGGTTTTGCATCATCACATTAACGCTAAAGGGCTCTTAACGGTGGAAAGACGTTAAAAGATTTACCGGTAAACAGGGTCAATTGCGATAACGAAAATATTAACGAATTGTTGATATGAAAAATATCAGTTCGTAGATGGGCAAAATGAAAGCTGAAACTGATAAATAGTGGAGGTTTTACATTATCAGAGTTAAGTGAGGCGCTATGCTAACACGACGTCGCTTTCTAAGTTATGGCGGTACAGGAATCCTGGCTATCTCTACGGGTTGTAGATCCCAAAACTTTAATGACTGGTTTAATCAGAAAACGGTCGCTTCAAATGTAAATGTATCGCTGGCGGACAAGGCAGGGTTTGCGAAACTGAAAAATCTTTTTTTAGGGTATCCAGTTAACATGAATACGCCGTCTCCGGAGTTTTTTGCCTGGCGGCAAGAATTGCTTGAATCGGGAATAGGCACTTTTGCCTACAATAATGTGGGAAATCCTTTCAAAGACAGCCCCATCCCATTCAATACCCACGATTTTGAACGGGAACTCATCCTGAACTTTGGCAAATTGTTTGCCTTTCCTTCAAATAATAGCTGGGGCTTTCTTTCAAACAGCGGTACTGACAGCAACATGCATGGCATGTACATGGGACGGACACTTTTAAAAGGACGCACCGGCGTGATTCCTAAAGTCTATTTCACTCAAGAAGCGCATTATTCAATCCAGATTTTACGGGACTTATTAGGACTGGAAACCGTTTTTGTGCAAACCCTTGCCGACGGCGGCATGGATGCTAATGACTTGCAGCATAAACTGGCTGATAACCGCGATTATCCGGCATTGGTGGTCGCGACTATCGGAACCACTTTTAAAGGTGCTGTCGATCAAATCGATCGAATTCAGCACGTGTTAAAAGGGCATTCCAGTTACCTGCATTTGGATGCCGCATTATTTGGCGGCTACTTGCCCCATACCGCCCATGCGAGTGAGGTGCTCTATCAATCCAAGAGCAATCCGACAGCCATACGCTATGATTCCATAGCGGTTTCCTGCCATAAATTTTTCGGGTTTCCATCGCCTGCCGGTTTATTTATGACGACACAAAGCCATTTTGATGAGTTTAATGAATTTTTCAGTCAAATTCATAATCCCGAATATATTCATCATGTGCCCGGAACGATTACGTGCTCCAGAGATGCAGTAAAACCGGCGGAATTCTATTTTTTTTCAACGCCATCGGCCATGGCCAAACAAGCTGAAGATGCCCGGACTATGTTGCAAAACACGGCTTATCTGATGGCACAAATGCAAAGCCACTTTTCTCATCTGCAACCCATACGCGCTAACGAGCTGTCTAATACCCTTTATTTTAGGAAACCCAGTGATCGGATCGTGAAAAAATATTCACTGGCAACCATGCGTTTGGAGCTGAATCATCAAAAACAGGATTATGCGCATGCTATGGTCATGCCGCATGTAGACCGGAAAGTATTAACAGAATTTCTGACTGATCTGGATCAAGATTCGGTCACCCGCTTATAGATTCAACTCATTAAGCGCTGTGGTTCCAGGCGATACCAAGGGCAGTTATCAATGGTTTATCAGTACAAATATCGGTGGAGAAAAAATATGAAAAACGTAAAGAATTGGCAAATTAATAAAGGTGTTACAGACACCTTTCAACTTTATTTAGGAGTACGATTATGAAACAAGCCTCTCGATTTTCCATTTGCCTGTGTTTCCTGTTTTATGCTCATCTCGCTTTGGCACTTGATGAAATTGAAGTCGTCACCTTAAATCAATATCTCGGTGCGGATCTAGCTCCCGTTCTCTCAGCCGAACCTGAAGCGTTCAACGATGCGCTGGTGGGTGTTTTGCAAAAAGTATCGGCCAGTGATTTTAAGGCGCGGGTTCTGGAGCAGGCTCGCATGATTGCAAAGCGATCACCGGAGATCATCGGTCTTCAGGAAGTTTGGGATTTAACCTGTATCGATCTTGATCCTCGGCCTGAATTTGGCTGTGACGATCCATCGATTGCCAATGCTTTTGTCGATCACTTGGATTTAACGCTGGCAGCGTTGAATAACACACCGGAAGTACGGCGTAAAAAGGGTATAAGTTATGAGGTAGCCGCCACAGTCAAGAACCTTGATTTAGACAAAGTGACTGTGCCTGGATTGCCGTTTTCCGGTATACCCTTCTGTATAAAATGTCTCAATGCTATGCCTAATGCGATTCTGGTTGCCGTTGATCGGGATGTGATCTTGGCGCGTCGGGATGTGCAAGTTGCCAAGGTCGATTGGTCCGATGATGAATCCTTTGGTTTATGCACAAAGCCATCGGTCGATGGTTGTAACTATCAAGTTGTCGCTGCAGTCGATTCGCTTGGGATAGCTATAGAGCGGGGTTTTGTGGCAGTGGACGCGACTATTGGCAATAAGGTTTATCGTATCGTCAATACGCATTTTGAAGTCAAAGGGGAGGACGTCGGTATGCCGGAATTCACTTTTTATCAAGCGGCCCAGGCTGATGAGCTGCTTGAAACGATTGAAAAAACGACGTCTACAGATTATTTAATAGTGCTTGGTGATATGAATTCATCACCGGAACAGACTGATATTCCTGGCGTTTTTCCGCTGCCTTTCGTGACAGGCATCACCACGCCTTATCATCAGTTCGTGGATAGCGGTTACCATGACGTGTGGGAACTCAGACCCGGTAAAGCCTCGGGTTATACGTGCTGTCAAAATGAAGATCTGGATAGCAAAAAATCGTTGCTAACGGAGCGGATCGATATGATCTTTACCCGTGAAATGCCTAAAAAAGTTAAACAAGCTCGTGTGTTGGGTGACAAGGTTACGACCAAAACCAATCCGCCTGGATTAGGCTTAGGCTTATGGTCTACGGATCATGGTGGAATTGCTGCTAAAATACAATTCTAATGGATTGCGGTTGATTTGTGATGACAGCCAGACTGGAAGCTGTTCTTTGAGTTTTGGATAATAAATGATCTGAGCTAAAGGCCGGTTTCCGGTGTGGAGCAAACGTTGGGCTATGTGCCGCCGAAGCGCTGTTTCTGCAGCCAGCCGCGCCGAATGTATTGAATTCTTTTACATTTTCTATAGCAATTTATAGCAAGACATAACTATCAATTCAGCTTAAATCGTTTCATTTCACAACAAATAATGAATACACTCAAAATGCATAGAGCGAATGAAATTGCATGCGGAATCGATTTTGGAACATCAAACACAACGGTAGCGATTGCCAATGGGCGTGATGAGTCAATCACTTTGGTTCCGGTAGAAGAGCAACATTTAACGATACCGTCGACAATTTTTTTTCCGGCAGAAGATCCTGCCGTTTTTTTTGGCCGTAAAGCGATTAATGCTTATGTTGCCAGGGAGGAGGGTCGGTTCATGCGAAGTTTTAAGCGGGTGCTTGGAACTTCTCTGATGAAGGAAGGGACGACGATAAGCGGAAGAACAACCCGGTTCGAACACATTATTGGCCATTTTATTGAGCATATAAAAAATAAAGCAGAGTTATTGGCTGACAGAGACATCGAAAATGTCGTTGCCGGACGGCCGGTTCATTTTATCGATGGCAATGACAAAGCAGACAAGGAGGCAGAAGGCCAGCTCGAGGCCATATTCGTATCCGCCGGTTTTAAAAATATTCGCTTTCAATATGAACCTATTGCCGCCGCGTTTGCCCATGAATTAAACAGTGGCGATACCGAAAGGTTAGCGGTCGTTATCGACATTGGCGGCGGTACCTCGGACTTTACGATAATGCGCTTATCCGGGCGTTACATCAAAAAACAAGATCGCCAAGAGGATATTCTGGCTAATGCGGGGACTCGGATTGGGGGTAATGATTTTGATCGATCATTGAGCTTGAAATGTTTTATGCCGTTGTTAGGATTAGGTTCTTTTTGGGGTTCTAAGGGGCTGGGTTTTCCGATAACGCCTTTTTTCGATCTTTCAGAATTGAGTAAAATTCAGTATATGTATGCGAAAAAATATAAAAGGGATTTAAGGGCATTAATTAGTCAATCAAATGATAAGGTTCTTACCCATCGATTGCTGTCGATTGTAGAGGAAGAGCTGGGGCATACCTTGATGTCCAGAGTTGAGGAAAGCAAAATTCAACTGAGTTCAAGCGAGCAAACAACAGCCGATCTTGCTTTTATTGAAGCAAATTTGCAAGCGCCTATAGATCGGGCAGAACTGGAGGAAAGTCTATATGGAAATATCGAAAGCATTCAAAAAACGATTCATGAATGCGTGGTGATGGCTGGCGTGAAAGCAGACGATGTGGCGCTGGTAATTTTAACTGGAGGCGGTACCGCTATTCCGATAATTCAACAAATCACTCATCGTATATTTCCGCATGCCGAAATTTCCGAAGGCAATCGCTTGTCCAGCGTTGGCTTCGGTTTGGCGTGTGACGCAAGAAGGTGTTATTTAGGCGGTCATTGAAAGTTTTAGTTTTGAACTAAAGCCGGTTTTATGGTCGTAACAGTCTATTTGATAGGGGATATATCGCGATATGAGCATGGTATACTGGTTGGCTTAAATTAAGGCTGATAAATGACTGATAACAATATTCAAACCATAGAACTACACCCGCTTTGCACTTACTTCCCGCGAATGTCTGATGCCGAGTTTATTTCACTTAAAGAAAATATACAGACTAACGGACAAACACACCCTATCTACACGCTGGACGGCATGATTCTGGATGGCGGCAATCGCTATCGTGCGCTGTGTGAGCTGGGTATTGCTCCGGTCATTATTGAGTACACTGGTTCCAATCCTACACAATTTATCTTGTCGTCAAATTTACATCGTAGACACTTAACTCAGGGACAGTCTGCGGCTATCGTATCGGCATCCCAAAGCTGGGTAAATGCTCAGGCAGCGGGTAGCGCCCAATTACAGAATGTTGTGCAGTTAGACAGTGCAACATCCAGGGCTAAGCAATCCGGGGTAGGACATCGTACTCAACAGTTGGCCGATAAGCTGGTTAAGGAAGCACCGGCGGAACTGGTAAAGGAAGTTATAGACGGCAAAAAAAGTCTGAATAAAGCCATTAAAGAAATCTCTCCGCCTAAGCCTGTAGTACCCAAGCCTGAGCCGGTTCCGGCGGACGAACCGGAAGCTGGGGACAGCCAGAGCTGCATTATTGACCAACAGCAAAGTGCGATACATGTGTTAGAAGCCGATAACAAGGTAATGATGAAGGTGTTTGAGTCTGACGATAGGATTTCAGCCTCGATTGAACAAGTTAAGCGATTAACCGAGCTGAACAGGGATTTAAACGAGCGCATCAATGGCTTGATGACTGCCAAGGAAGAAGCGATTAACACGGCTAACTACTGGAAAGATCAGTTCTTAACGCTCGAAGCAGAGCTTAACAACAGCGTTGCAAAATAACCTTTCGACACAAGAGAAAATCTAATAATGTTGACCTTACCTTCCTTATGGAACCTGATTATCTCCACTATGGTGTTTTTCGTAGCAGTCCGGTATCTCCACCGCTATCTGGAAGAACAAGGCTTGCCCAAGGGCATGACACGCGGCACACTGGTGTTTGTGCTTGCCTCCCTGGTGTCGTGGGGATCAGGAGAGGCCGTGGACTGGACGCAACAAAAAATAGAGGGGCCGCAACCGGCGGTGCAAACCTCGGTTGAGCTGATGCAACTGCTGAAGGCGGCAGGTCTTGAGCAACCCGTGGCCGCAGCATCAAAAGAACTGGGTTCGAAATAACTGCTTGGCGGTGCTCAAATAAAGTGCGACTTAAAAGCAGCTGCCATAATCCAGTAACAACTCATCACAGCCAAAAAATATTCTCGGGTAGTCTATACGTATCAATAGCTTCAAACTATATTCGAAAAATACGCTGACTGTCAGCAATCGAGCGCACGCCGCCCAAACGCTTAGAGCGGTATTGGGCGAGCATCGCCAAACAGCGGTTGTCCACCAGACAATCGGCAGCACTAGCATCACATGCACATCATCCCAGCCGGATACGGTAAACATGCCGACTTTTACCAGCGTGTCTGCGCCATACAAACAAATGTTCAGGATAAGAAAAAAAGGCCAGAACGCCCACTTGAGAGCCACACCGCCATTCCATGCGGCCAACAGATAGTTGTCAGCGGATTTTTTCTGCGAATTTCCCCCAAAAAACAGCGAGCTTATAAACAGCACAACAAACAGGGCTATAAAAATAATCAGCAAATCTAGCGGACTGGCTAAACCAATATGGGTAAAAAATAAGGGTAGCGAATAAATGAACATAATTTGTAACTACTCAGCAGTTAGAGAAATGGAACGTAGATGATATTGATAATTAAGATCAAATAAGATAATTTCTTAAATTATCTGTGTTCATCATATTCACCTGCGTTCTATTATATTGATGGTCGAGTAGTTACCATAATTTAAGGGTATTTGTGTGCAAGCAGTAACAATTCAAGCTGCTCAATCGGCACTGGCTTGCTGAACAAATAACCCTGAATAGCAGGGCAACCGTGACGCTCCAAAAATACGCGTTGCTCTTCTGTTTCTACGCCCTCAGCAATCACATCTATGCCAAGATTGTTGGCCATGCCGATAATGGTCTGCACAATCACGGCATCGGTAAGCTTTACACCAATATTGTGTACGAAGGACTGATCGATCTTCAGCTGATCAAGCGGCAGTTGTATCAGGTAAGCCAGCGATGAATAGCCGGTGCCGAAATCATCCATGGAAAAACACACTCCGATTTTTTTGAGGGCAAACATCTTGGTGATAGCGTCTTCTATGTTGTCGAGTACCAAAGTTTCAGTCAGTTCGAGCTTGAGTCGATCGGGCTGGATGGCATGTTTTTCTATTACGGCACAAACCTGTTCGACAAAACCGGCTTCATGGAACTGATGAGCGCTGACATTAACGGCAAGTTGCAACTGCCGGGTATGGGGGATACTTTCCCAGCTTTTGAGTTGAGCGCAGGCTGTTTCCAGCACCCACAGACTTATGGGCAGGATCAATCGGGTTTCTTCAGCCAGTGGAATGAATTCGAGCGATGAAACCAAGCCGCGTTCAGGGTGCTCCCAACGCAACAGCACTTCAGCACCGATAATCCGGTGGTCATGGGTCGTTTGTAACTGAAAGTAAAGTTTGAATTGATTGTTCTTCAGTGCCTGGATCAAATCCGCTTCCAGATGAGCGCGGGCCATAATCGTAGCCTGCATCTCCGAATCAAAAAAACGTAAGGTATTGCGCCCCGCGGCCTTGGCTGCATACATGGCGATATCAGCCTGTTTCACTAGGTCATCCATGGACTTCTTGCTGCTATTAAATAAAGTAATGCCAATACTTGGGGTGCTGTGGTAGTGACTATGGTTGAGTTGATAGTTTTGATTAAGGGCCAGGATAATCTTTTCACCAACATCCTTGGCCTGATTGACGGCATCCTTGCAAGTCGGGCTCAACTCTTCCAGTATGACGACAAATTCGTCGCCTCCCAAGCGAGCTACGGTATCACCCTTACGTATACAATTCAAAATACGCGCTCCGGTCTGCGTTAACAACAGGTCCCCCATATCGTGACCCAGTGTGTCATTCAGCGCCTTGAATTTATCCAGGTCGATGAACAGCAAGGCACCATACCTTTCACTTCTGTCGCTAAGAAGAAGCGCTTTCGCCAAGTGTTCTTGAAACAGGCGGCGATTGGGCAGTAGGGTGAGTAGATCGTAATAGGCCAGTTGGTAAAGCTCCTTTTCACGGGTGATGTCGGTAAAGGACGCGACGTAATGACTGATACACCCGTTGGGTGAGCAAACCGTGGAGATATTTAGCCACTCGGCATAAAAAACGCCATCTTTGCGCCGATTCCAGATATCGCCCTGCCAGAAACCTTTATTCTTCAGAATCTCCCACATATTTCGATAGAACGCTTGGTCGTGTCGTCCAGAACTGAGCATACTCGGCTTCTGGCCTATAGCTTCTTCTGCACGGTAACCTGTCAAGCGGGTGAATGCTTGGTTGACTTCCATGATGACTGCATTGGCGTCAGTGACAAACATGCCCTGTTGCGACTCAAAAGCGATAGCGGCGATGCGAAGCTTCTCCTCATTGCACTTACGATTGCTGATGTCCATTTCGATACCTGCCATACGCAGTGGGCTTCCTTCGGTGTCGCGCTTGATCACGGCGCCGCGATCCAATAGCCAAAGCCATGATCCCGATTGGGTGCGAACGCGATATTCAGCCTGAAAAAATAGCGAGCGATTTTCTAAATGCGCGGTCAACGCCGCATGATAGGCCTGGAGGTCGTCAGGGTGGATGTCGTTTTCCCAGTCACTGAAATGGCGTTCTTTTTCGTCCAGCCGGTAACCTCGCATCTTGGCCCAATGTTCATTGAAAATGATTCGTCCGGTTTCGATATTCCATTCCCAGGACCCCATCTCGGCATTAGTGAGGCTTAGGGCCGCGTTCATCTCGACCTCAGACAAATGCGCGATGGCCCGTCTGCTTTCGGTAATGTCGGTAAGCGTGACACGTACCTTTGAATCTAGGTCGCCAGACGTTACCAGCAGGCCATTCAGCTGAACAGGAAATTCGGCGCCGTCACTGTGTTTCAAAGTCAGCTCGATATTCTTCTGCTGGTTGTGCTTTATGATGCCAACAAAAAAAAGATACCAACGGTCACCGTCTTCGGGTATCACAAACGCTGAAAAACGACGGTACAGCAGTTCACGACGATCTATACCCAGTAATTTGGTCGCAGTGAGGTTGATCTCAGCGATCAAACCCGCTTGCGTGATGGTGAGGTAACCGACCGGAGAAAAATCATAGAGATCAATATAACGGTCGCGGGATTCATCCAAATCGAAATGAGCGCGTCTCAGTTCTTCAATTTGCATTTCCAGCTCGATCTGATGTACTTGGAGTTCATGCAGTAATTCTTCGGTAGCACGATCCACTGGTGTTGTTACAGGTGCATGGCAGAACCGCGCCTCAGCTGCTGCTCGTAATGTATTCTGGGCGATTGAGTCTTTATTCATATAACTTCATCTGCTCGGCTGTTATTCGATTATTTTGTTAAAGTATAGCATCTAACTTTTTTAACAAGCCTTGCATTTATTATATGAATTCAAGGCGTCCAAGCCGAATTTTATGCTGTATTTTCCCGTAGCTTGCTGAACGATAACCCCGTACATTTAGGTGCAGTACCTGTAAAAAAGCACAACTACAACCGTTTAACCCCTTGAAAGACGGAAAAACGGGCGCATTGTCAGTAAGGGTGACGATTTATGTTTAAAATAAACTAGAGCCAGTCTATTGCGTACTTTTTATAAGGCTGACAAATGTTATTTATTTTTGACCAGTTCGCGTAAAATCAAGCGTTCAGAATTTGCTTAACCATATCGGGAAATACCATGAAAAAGATTCTTTTCTTAACTGTTTTATTGTCGGCAGCAACCGCTTTTGCTGATGATGCCAAAAATGAATGGCATAACACCACGCTGTCCGATGTCACAATTAAGAAGATTCAGGATGCGGGGTATCAATATAAAATGTGTGTTTCGGGTGAAATGCAAAAGCCTGCTCATCAACAGCAGGAGAGTCGTCGGGCGACGGAAGCGATCATGAAACAATGCGAATCGATTTTGTCCCAGATGCGCGAAGTTTATCTGGCTGAAAAAGTGCCCGGCATCGTTGCCGACCGCCATTTAAGACAGATGCGCATGCAAACTACGCGCAATGTACTGCAAGGTATGATGTTTGGTGAAGCAGCCAGAAAATCCGGTCAACAATAACTATAAGAGTCTCGATTAATGAATACTTATGCAATTGATTTATCCTTGAAACCCACCACCTTCGACCTCTGGCATGTTTGTTTGGCGGGTACTGTGGCCTTGTTGGCGCTGATTTTAATCGTATTGTTGCTGTCGATGCTGATCAGTCTGATGCGCTGCAAGAAAAAACCGGCTGTTTTGCCCGCTGCACCGACGCCTGAACCGGTGGTAAAAATCGTTGAGAAAATTGTCGAAGTTGAAAAGCTGGTTCATGCGCCTGCGCCGGAACCTGTGGTGTTAAAAGAAGCAACGCCTGATGCAGCCTTGCAATTGCTGGGTTTATTGCAAAAAGAAGCGCGCTTTATCGATTTCATTAAAGAAGATATTGCCGCTTATAGCGATGCGGATATTGGTGTTGCTGCCCGTGTTGTGCATGAAGGCTGTAATAAGGCAATTAATGAACACTTTACCTTGGCTACCGTTCGTAGCGAACAGGAAGGCAGTAAAATCACTCTGCCGCAGGGCTTTGATGCGGCTACGGTGCGTTTAACCGGCAATATCGTCGGTCATGCGCCTTTTACCGGTACGTTGGTGCATAAGGGTTGGCAAGTGACCGGTATCAGGTTGCCCAAACTGACGTCAGGGCATAACGCGGCTATTGTTACGCCGGCAGAGGTTGAGTTATGAAAGAGTTGTTTGGTTCACAACCGGCTAAAGAAGATGGGGTCGTCGCGGAATTAGAAAATCAACCGGATGAAGTTGTTGTCGAACCGACGCAACAGGGAATACGGTTTTCTGTCGGTATCGATTTGGGTACCACCCATTGCGTTTTGTCTTATGCCGAGCTGGAACATATTGACGATGAAGGCTTCTCGCCGCAAGTCATGGCAATACCGCAGCTGACTTCTCCCGGTTCGATTGAAGACAAACCACAGTTGCCGTCGTTCTTATATCAGGCTCATCCAGCCGAATTGGCAGAAGATTCTACGGCCTTACCCTGGATCGCAAAACCGGACTATTTGGTCGGTGAAATTGCCCGCAACTTGGGCAGCAAAACTCCGATACGGCTGGTGGCTAGCGCTAAAAGCTGGTTATGTCATACCGGCGTAGATTGCAAAGCCCCCATTTTACCCGCTGAAGCCCCTGACGAGGTCGACCGCGTCTCACCATTTCAGGCCACTACGGCGTACTTGCAACATTTGCGTGATGCCTGGCAAAGTCAGTTCCCCGATGCACCGTTGGAT
Organism: Candidatus Methylobacter titanis; assembly: GCA_029946125.1. Classification (GTDB taxonomy): domain Bacteria; phylum Pseudomonadota; class Gammaproteobacteria; order Methylococcales; family Methylomonadaceae; genus Methylobacter_A; species Methylobacter_A titanis. Next base: position 70,705 of record JAQSDX010000009.1, on the reverse strand, counting down.
CAGCAGGATGTCGTTATTACGGTACCGGCTTCATTCGATCCTGCGGCACGTGAGTTGACGGCTGAAGCCGCGCGTGCCGTAGGTCTTACCCAGGCAATTCTTCTGGAAGAACCGCAGGCAGCATTATACAGCTGGATAGAGAAAAGCCACGGTGATTGGCGCAACCATGCCGAAGTCGGCGATATTATCCTGGTCATCGATGTCGGTGGCGGCACCACCGATTTATCATTGATAGCGGTTACCCAGCAAGAGGGTAATCTCGAACTGACCCGGGTGGCGGTTGGCGATCATATTTTGCTGGGCGGCGACAACATGGATTTGGCTTTAGCCTATACGGTTAAAGCCAAGCTGGAAAAAGACGGCAAACGCTTGGAGCCTTGGCAGATTCAGGCGTTGACCCACAGCTGTCGCGATGCGAAAGAAAAAATTTTCATTAATACCGAAGTCGATAATATCCCGCTGGTGGTGGCAAGTAGAGGTTCTTCGCTGATTGGCGGCACGCTACGCAGCGAATTAACCCGTGAAGAAGTTAATCGTGTGTTGATTGAAGGATTTTTGCCGAAGGTAGTTGTCAGCGACAAGCCTGTGAGTCGTCCTCGTACCGGCTTAAGAACCGCCGGTTTGCCTTATGCCCAGGATGCCGGCATTACGCGTCATCTGGCGGCGTTTTTGACCAAGCAGCAAGGCGCTACCGACGAGTTGAGCGATATTCATCTGCCGGAACATGCGAGCTTTTTGCATCCTACTGCGGTGTTGTTTAACGGTGGCGTGCTAAAAGCCGATGCGTTGGCTGACCGGTTAATGGAGGTGTTAAATTCGTGGTTGAGCGCGGAGCAGGCTCCCGAAGCCCGATTATTGGAAGGTGCCGATCTTGATCTGGCCGTCGCCCGTGGCGCAGCTTATTACGGCTATGTTCGCAAAGGCAAGGGTGTGCGTATTAAAGGCGGCACGGCGGCCTCTTATTATGTTGGCATAGAAAGCGCCATGCCCGCAGTGCCCGGCATGTCGCCGGAAATTCAGGCCTTGTGCATTGCTCCGTTCGGCATGGAAGAAGGTACGCAACAGGAATTGCCGGATGATGAATTCGGTTTGGTGATTGGCGAACCGGTACGGTTTCGCTTTTTCGCCTCCAATACCCGGCGCGAGGATAAGGTGGGTACCCGCCTGGATTATTGGACTGACGAAGAACTGGATGAATTGGAGGAGATAGAAATCACCTTGCCGGAAGAGGGTCGCCGACCCGGTGAAGTGGTGCCGGTGCATTTGTGTGCAGCCGTGACCGAAGTCGGTACGTTGGAACTGCAAGCCGTTTCCCAAAAAGACAACGGTCGATGGAAGATTGAGTTTGATGTCAGGGCGGGGGAGTAGTCAGCACGAGGCAGACTATTTTCTGGTTCCCACGCGGGAGCGTGGGAACCAGAACAAAGCGCAAGTGAAGCCAGCATACATTTAATTGAGCCATACAAAAAATGAATCGAAAAAAACGCTTGATCATCGCCATGACCGGTGCAACCGGTGCGGTTTATGGGGTAAGAATGCTGCAAGTTTTGCAAGCCCAAGAGGAATGGGAAACGCATTTGGTCATCTCTTCGTCCGGCGTGGTCAATTTAACCTATGAAATGGGTATGAAGCGAGCTGAGCTGTTTAAGTTGGCCGATGTCACTCATGGTATCAATGATATTGCCGCGAGTATTTCCAGCGGCGGTTTTAAAACCGAAGGCATGATTATCGCGCCGTGTTCGATGAAAACCCTGTCTGCGGTTGCGCATGGTTTTGGCGACAACCTGATTTCACGCTCGGCTGACGTGGTGTTAAAAGAGCGTCGACGCTTGGTGGTCATGCCTCGCGAAACTCCATTAAATCTGGTGCATATTCGAAATATGGCGAGTGTGACCGAAATGGGCGGCATCATCTTTCCGCCGATGCCTGCTTTTTACAGCAAATCGGATTCATTGGCGGCGATGGTTGATGAAACTGTCGGTCGAGTTTTAGATATGTTCGGGGTTAATGTCGACGGCTTGTACACGCCTTGGGAAGGGTTGTAGAAGCTTCAGAGGATAAATTATTCACCACGGAAGACGCGAACGACTGCATGGATGCAGAAGGTACGACCCCACGGATGGGGGAGGTAGAATCGCGTCTGGAACAGCGATCGAGAGCAATGCAGGAGCAATTGCCGAACACACGAAGTTTATGTTTTTCTTCGTGTGTTCGCGGTTAATAAAAGGAGCCTTAAGACAGCAGCCGTGAATTTTTGCTGTTACGAAATATCAACGGCTTTTCATTGTCAGATAAAGCACTGGCTCTAGCTGAGTCTATCGCTTCCTGAATCACAGGGTGATTAGGCGATTTGCTGCACACCGGGTCGGCGGCGTACATATCACCCGTTAACAGATAAGCCTGACAACGGCAGCCGCCGAAATCTTTTTCTTTTTCATCGCAGCTGCTACACGGTTCTTTCATCCATTCATAGCCTCGGAAAAAATTGAAGGCTTTCGATTCGTTCCAAATTTGTTCGATGCTGTAGTCTTTCACATTGGGACAATCCAGTCCCGGCAGTTCACGGGCCGAATGACAGGGCAGGGCTACGCCGTCCGGTGCGATGGTTAAGAAGGTCGTTCCCCAGCCGTTCATACAGGCTTTGGGCCGGTCTTCATGAAAATCCGGCACCACATAATAGATCTTCATTTTACCGGCGACTTTTTCTTTAAAAGCCTGGGCGATTTGTTCGGCCTGTTCGAACTGTTCTTTGGTCGGCAGCAATAAATCGCGGTTGGCATGTGCCCAGCCGTAATATTGAGTATTTGCCAGTTCCAGGTAATCTGCGCCCAGTTCTTCCGCCATTTCCAGAATTTGCGGCATCTGGTGGATATTTTCGCGGTGTATGACTACACACAAGACCATTGGGTAGCCGTGTTTTTTGACCAGATGCGCGACTTCTTTTTTGTGCTGGAACGATTCAGTGCCGGCTATATGATCGTTCAGTTCCTGGCTGCTGGCTTGGATACTGACCTGAATATGGTCTAGTCCGGCTTCCTTGAGTTGGATGATTTTTTCTTCGGTCAGTCCATAGCCTGAAGTAATCAGGTTGGAATAATAACCCAGGCCCCGTGCGTGTTTAACCAGTTCGGGCAGATCCTTGCGGGTTAACGGTTCGCCGCCGGAAAAACCCAGTTGCACTGCGCCCATTTTTCGGGCTTGTGTGAGTACGCGCTTCCAGTCCTCGGTATCCAGTTCGGATTGATATTTCGCATAGTCAATCGGGTTGGAACAATAAGGGCATTGTAGCGGGCAGGCATAAGTTAATTCCGCCAGCAACCAGCGCGGCGGGGTGATGCCTGTCCTGAGCGCGGTCGTAGGGTTAGTTTTGTTGGATCCAGCCATTTTTTAAAGCGACCTCCAGGAAAGCGGTTATGTCATTAACAAGACCGGTCATTGCAAATTTCTGTTCCAGATCAGCAATGATTTGATCAAGCTTGCGGGTGCCGTCACACATTTTCAGGATTTCTGCGGAACTTTGGTTAAGTTCGACCATGCCTTCAGGATAAAGAATAACATCTTTTTGTTGTACTTCTTCCCATTGCAGGCGGTGCATGGGAGAAAATTTGATGGTTTGATCTGGATTGATGCTCATTTTTCAATAGTAAAATAAGGCGGCATTTCGTGAATATAAGCCATATACATTGCATCTGCCATTGTCCACAATACATCCAGCTTGAACTTCAGGATTTGAATCATGCGGTCTTGTTGTTCACGGGTTTTGTACCAGTCCAGCGTGATGGCGAGACCGTGTTCGACATCGCGTCGCGCCTCGGTCAGGCGTTTGCGGAAATAGATATAACCTTCCTGATCAATCCATGGGTAATGTTCCGGCCAGTTGTCCAAACGCTGCTGGTGAATTTTAGGGGCAAACAGTTCGGTTAACGAAGAGCTTGCCGCTTCATGCCATTCGGCTCTTCGAGCAAAATTAACATAGGCATCGACCGCAAAACGCACACCCGGCAGCACGAATTTTAATGAGGTGATGTCTTCCCGGGTCAAACCGACAGCCATGCCCAGTTGTATCCAGGCTTCAATGCCGCCCGGATCGCCAGGGTGTCCGTCATGATCCATAATCCGCTGTATCCATTTTGCGCGGGTTTCGCGATCAGGGCAATTGGCCAAGATATTGGCATCCTTAATCGGAATGCAGACCTGATAATAAAAACGGTTGGCGACCCAGCCCTGCAATTGCGCTTTGGTGAGTTTGCCTGCGTTCATCAGCGTATGGTAAGGATGATGAATATGGTAATGAGTTTCCATGCCGCGCAGTTCGGCTTCAAATTGTTCTCTGGTCCAGGCTTGATTATCGCTGCTCATGGTGCATCCTTTATAAATCGATTTCCAAGCCGTCGTAGGACACTTCAATGCCGGCGGCATCGAGTATTTTACGTTGTTCGGAATCGTCGTCTAAGATCGGGTTAGTGTTGTTGATGTGGATCAATATTTTGCGGGCTTTAGCAACGCCATTCAGAGCTTCTATCATGCCGCCTGCACCGGATTGAGGCAAGTGGCCGATTTCGCGGGCCTTTTTATGGCTGATGTTCTGCGTACACATTTCATCATCGGTCCAGAAAGTACCGTCCACCAGTATACAATCGACGGTTTGCATGGCTGCCATCACATGCGGTTCTATTTCGCCCAGACCGGGCGAATAAAACACTTTTTTGCCGGTCGAAATTTGCTCGATGATCACGCCGATATTGTCGCCGTCATGCGGATCATGTCGATGCGGAGAATAGGGCGGTGCCTTGCTTTTTAAGGCTTGGGTGTAAAAACGTAAATCATCAATACCGGGAATGGTAAAGCTGCTGCCATCGAAAGGAATCGGGTGATGGTTGACGGTGCAGTAATCTGCCAGCATGTTAAATAAGGGAAAGCCGGTGGTCAGATCTTGCTTGACCATTTCCGTACAGTAAACGTCCAGCGGTTTGCCCTCTCTGAGCATCAGCATGCCAGTGGTATGGTCGATCTGACTGTCGATCAACAGGATGGCTTTAATGCCGGTATCGCGAACGCCTTCTTTAGGCTGGATGGCCGGAAAGGCTTCCAGTTGGGCACGAATGTCGGGGGAGGTATTAAACAGCAGCCAGTTTTTGTTGTCAGTACTTACCGCAATGGATGACTGAGTACGGGCTGTGCCGTTCATTTCTTTGTGTCGCAAGCGGTGGCAATTATGGCAGTTGCAGTTCCATTGAGGAAAACCGCCGCCTGCACCTGAACCGAGAACTCTGATCTTCATAGTTTGGAAGGTAGCTTAAATAGGGGGATAAAATTTAAATGATACGGGAATAAAGGTCGTCAGGCAAAAAAAGGGGCTCTTGATGAGCCCCTTTTTGATCCAAATCGAATTAACGATTGTAGATATACATTGTTACTTCAAAACCGAAACGCAGGTCTGTATAGCTTGGTGTTTCCCATTTCATTGTGAACCTCCAGAAGTGTTTAAATTATTATGCTAGCTTGATCAAGTAAGCTGAATTGAAGTATACGATGAACTATTTTTTTACGCAACTTTTGACATCGACGAAAGCCGACAAACCTTATCTTTTCTACAGTTCATGTACTGTTTGACAGTAATTCTGAGATAATTAATTAATGGTAACTGGTTAAAACTACAGGATATTTAGAGTAGCTGTGAAAGATGTTTTTTTAGCCGTAAGGGAGTATTATCTTATTTCACCTTTAAAATAATAATACACATATAAAAATATGAGGAGGGGGCATGGGTGAAGTTACTGAGCTGTGGTTGGTTATGTTAATAGTTGCTGCTGCGGCGTTCGCGCCGCTGGGCTATTTTATTTACAAGTTTACGAAAGCAGGCGACAAACCATTCGGTGAGATTGAGCCGCATGGTGATAGTCCGTCGGTGGTGAACGATTTTGCAGAAAAAGCGATTAGATTTGTTCAAGGGTTATTTACTAAAAAATAAAAATATGTTCTTGATGAGCTTTCCAGGTGATGTTAGTTGCCTGGAAACTTCTCATTTTAAAAGGTAAGTTTTCAAGCCTACGCTCATCGCTCCTGCTCACGCCCCTTACCTACGCAACAAGTTTATCAACCGCTGCACGTTGGGCAGTCAGGATTTTTCCGCAGTTTCATCGTATTCCATTCCATCGTTAATCCATCCAGCAGTAATAACCGTCCGGTTAACGCTTCGCCGATATTCATGATCAGCTTCATTGCTTCCAGCGCCTGAATGCTGCCGACTATACCGGTGATTGGCGCTATAACTCCGTTGGTGGCGCAGTTTTGCAATTCTTCACCGTCATTGTGGTACAGGCAGTTGTAGCACGGACTGTCGTTTTTTCCTGGCGTGAACACAGTCACCTGACCTTCAAAGCGAATTGCTGCGCCTGATACCAGCGGCGTTTGCAGTTTGACGCAGGCGCTATTGATCGCAAAGCGCGTAGAGAAATTGTCGCTACAGTCCAAAACCACGTCCGCTTGTCTCACTTCAAAATCAAGCTGTTCACCATCCAGTCTTTGTTTAATGGCTCTTACCTTGACATCGGGATTTAGTTTATTAAGCGTTTGGCGGGTTGAAATTACTTTATCAGTCCCAATATCTGGCGTGTGATGAGCAATCTGCCTTTGCAAATTGGATAAGTCTACGACGTCATTATCATAAATAGTGAGTGCGCCGATACCCGCCGCAGCAAGATAGATAGCGGCAGGGGAGCCGAGTCCGCCCGCACCGATAATCAGTACGTTGGCAGCGAGAAGTTTTTGTTGTCCCTCAATATCGATTTGAGGAAGCATGATTTGACGGCTATAACGCAGTAGTTGGTTGTCATTCATAAGTCATATTATTGCTGTATTGTGAGCAGAGATGATGCCAAAGAACGGGGTAGACTGCAAAAACTGATTATTGTTGGCACTCGTTGCTGGTGAGTGCTAAAATTTAAATCTGAATTTAACCTTTAATTTTAATGTTAGGAGATATTGATGAAAATACGTCCGTTACACGATAGAGTCATAGTCAAACGTGTTGATGAAGAAACAACAACTGCCGGCGGTATTTTATTGCCAGGTTCTGCTGCCGAAAAACCAAGCCAAGGCGTTATTTTGGCGGTAGGTAATGGCAAGCAACTGGACAATGGCACCGTGCGCGCTCTTGAAGTTAAAGTTGGCGATAAAGTGTTGTTTGGCAAGTATTCCGGCAACGAAGTTAAAGTTGACGGCGACGACCTCATCGTTATGCGTGAAGAAGACATCATGGGCGTTTTAGGTTAGACCTAGACGCTGTAATCATAATCAAATACAACATAGTTAGGAATAAAAATGGCAGCAAAAGACGTATTATTCGGTGATGACGCTCGTGTCCGTATGGCGCGCGGTGTAAATATTTTAGCAAACGCAGTCAAGGTCACTTTAGGTCCTAAAGGCCGTAATGCGATTTTGGACAAAAGTTTCGGCGCTCCAACCATCACTAAAGACGGTGTATCGGTTGCAAAAGAAATCGAATTAAAAGACAAATTCGAAAACATGGGCGCACAAATGGTTAAAGAAGTGGCTTCACAAACTTCTGATGTGGCCGGCGACGGTACAACTACAGCAACCGTATTGGCGCAATCTATCGTCAATGAAGGTTTAAAAGCCGTTGCAGCGGGCATGAATCCTATGGATTTAAAGCGCGGCATCGATTTGGCCGTCATTAAAGCCGTTGAAGCGATTGTTGCCTCCGCAACTCCTTGCACCGATAACAAAGCGATTGCCCAAGTCGGCACTATCTCAGCCAACTCTGATGAGTCTGTTGGCAAAATCATTGCAGAAGCAATGGAAAAAGTCGGCAAAGAAGGCGTTATCACCGTTGAAGAAGGCACAGGCCTGGACAACCAATTAGACGTAGTGGAAGGGATGCAGTTTGACCGTGGCTACTTGTCACCTTACTTCATCAACAAACAAGAAAATATGAGCGTCGAATTAGACGATCCATTGATTCTTATTTTTGACAAAAAAATCTCCAATATTCGCGACATGCTCCCCATTCTGGAAGCCGTTGCTAAAGCCGGTCGTCCTTTATTGATCGTCGCTGAAGATGTTGAAGGCGAAGCCCTAGCAACTTTAGTTGTTAACACCATTCGCGGCATCGTTAAAGTTGCCGCGGTTAAAGCACCTGGTTTCGGCGATCGTCGTAAAGCCATGTTGGAAGACATCGCGGTATTGACAGGCGGTACTGTTATCTCTGAAGAAGTCGGTTTGAGCCTGGAAAAAGCTGAATTAGAGCAATTGGGTACCGCTAAAAAAGTACAAATCACTAAAGAAAACACCACCATCATTGATGGCGCAGGTTCTGAAGAGCAAATCAAAGCGCGTGTTGCACAAATTCGTGCACAAGCAGACGATGCAACGTCCGACTATGACAAAGAAAAACTGCAAGAACGTCTGGCTAAATTAGCTGGCGGTGTTGCTGTCATTAAAGTGGGCGCGGCAACCGAAATCGAAATGAAAGAAAAGAAAGCTCGCGTAGAGGATGCATTGCATTCAACACGCGCAGCAGTTGAAGAAGGCGTTGTTGCCGGTGGCGGTTCTGCTCTGGTTCGCGCAATTTCTGCTCTTGATAAACTGGAAGGCATTAACCACGACCAAACAGTCGGTATCAACATTCTGCGTCGTGCGATGGAAGAGCCTTTGCGTCAAATCGTTGCTAACGCTGGCGACGAGCCTTCAGTTGTGTTCAATGAAGTGCAAAAAGGCACGGGTAACTTCGGTTACAATGCGGCAACCGGCCAATACGGCGATATGATCGAAATGGGTATTTTAGATCCTGCGAAAGTAACCCGTACTGCGTTGCAAAACGCAGCTTCTGTTGCCGGCTTGATGCTGACTACCGAAGTGATGATTGCTGATGCACCTAGTGATGATAAAGGCGGTCACGGCATGCCTGATATGGGCGGCATGGGTGGTATGGGTGGTATGGGCGGCATGATGTAATCGTGTTGTCTTAAAGCCCTGTTGCTTTAAGTGAAATAAAAGCCCCGGTTGTTGTTGAAGCAGCCGGGGCTTTTTTTATTTCAGAAGTTGATGCTTGGGGGATTAATTGCCGAAACATAGGCGTCAGCGTAAGCCGATTAATAAATCACTGATGTTAGGTACCGACTACAAACTATCAATGACTTATAGTTATTTTTTGCTGTGTAAGTTATTGGTTTTTGGTTTGCCTGCGTAACATCAGTAAATCACCAAAAACACAAAAATAGCCATATAAAAGCGTCATGTTAAAAAATCGTATGATGCTCACTCGCCCGGTCATCAAACGGGATAAATTAGCGTCAAACATTAGCGTTTATCATTAAATAAGGGCTCAATAAATAAGGGCTCAATTAAACTGGCTAACTTGGAGAATAAAAATTAGACAAGGTGGTGTTAGCCGGTAAACTGCATAAACCCGATACAAAGAATACGCGGTTATTTCGGGATTCGCGTAGGTAACATTTTTCATAAGGCGTGCTTTTGCACTATCCATAAGGAGAATTATCATGGCACAAGAAAAAAATTATTTAAAAGATCCGTTCGCCAATGCCGTTTCTGAAATTCTCAAAGGCATTGATCGCGATGTGGAACGGGGTGAAGATGCTCTGATGTTGGGACTTGGCATAGTCATGCTGTCATCCACTTTTGCACCGGTGGCGCCGCCGAGTATTCTTTTGCCTCTGGTAGCACTTACTTTTGCTGTTTCTGCCGGTTTTGCGCGGAAGAATTATCACAACATGGAACGAAAACTCCTGCAATCAATGGCGCAGCTGGAAGGCCATGATAAAACCATCCTGCTCCCGATTGCCGCTGTTTTTTCCGAATATCCTATGCACACTTTGGCGGAGTCGTTTAATCCGTTAAAAAACCTGAAACGAACCTGGAAAAGTGCGCTGGGCGGTCTATTGATTAATCCACTATGGATGCCTATTTTTTATGTGATGGGCATGCAAATCATCGAAGAAAAAAACCTGGGTATTTTGAACCGTGCCATTCTCGGTGTGGAGCAGAAAATTTGTTCTTTGTCTTCTGTCGTTTAGTGGTGCTGGAGCCGCATCAACTCAACGTGCCGTACTTTATATAATAGGCACGATGTGTCGAGTTTAAAAAATTGTTAATGACCCACGCCGCATAATCTCGTAAAATTACCCACAGTTTTGTTTTTTTACAACGGGATGAGTCCTTAAGGGGTCATCCCGTTTTGCACATTTGAGGTGACGTGTTTGACTAGGTCTGCTTTATTGCTTTTGGAAGATGGAACGGTTTTTAACGGTGTAGCCATAGGTGCAGACGGCTGTTCCGTGGGTGAAGTCGTTTTTAATACGGCTATGACCGGGTATCAGGAAATTCTCAGTGATCCATCTTATGCCCGGCAAATTGTCACATTAACCTATCCTCATATTGGTAATGTCGGGACAACTAGCGAAGATGATGAGTCTGTCGGCGTTTTTGCCAGTGGTTTGGTGATTAGAGATCTGCCGTTGTTGGCCAGTAACTGGCGTAGCGAAAAATCTTTACAGCAATATTTAATGGATAATGATGTCGTCGCCATTGCCGATATTGATACCCGCCAATTAACCCGGCTTTTGCGTGATAAAGGTGCTCAACGCGGATGTATTATGGCGGGCGAATCGATTGATCTGGATGTAGCAAAAAAAGCCATTGAAGGCTTTCCTGGGTTGAAAGGCATGGATCTGGCTAAGGAAGTCACTGTCGATCAGCCTTATGAATGGACTGAAAATATCTGGCATTTGCAAAATGGATATACGCAGGCAGAAAATCTTACTAAACACGTTGTGGCTTATGATTTTGGCGTTAAGCGCAACATTCTTAGGTTATTGGCCAATCGCGGCTGCCGCGTCACCGTTGTTCCTGCAACAACGTCCGCCGAAACCGTATTGGCAATGAATCCTGACGGGGTTTTCCTGTCCAATGGTCCCGGCGATCCTGAGCCGTGTACTTATGCGATAGAGGCTATCAAAACGATACTGGAAAAGAAAATTCCGGTACTGGGTATTTGTCTTGGGCATCAGTTATTGGCTTTAGCCAGCGGTGCAAAAACCGAGAAAATGAAATTCGGCCATCATGGCGCCAATCATCCGGTTCAGGAAATAGCCACGGGTAGGGTCATGATCAGTAGTCAGAATCATGGTTTTGCGGTTAATGAAGGTAGTCTGCCTGATAATGTCATAGCGACTTATCGATCATTATTTGACGGCAGCTTGCAGGGTATCAAGCGGACAGATTGTCCCGCGCTGAGTTTTCAAGGTCACCCTGAAGCCAGTCCGGGTCCTCATGATGTAGAGGCTTTATTCGATGATTTTATCGAGATGATGGAGCAAGCTTTATAGGATTTAACGAGACTGATGGGTTGCCCGCTGTTTAATCCATCCAGCAACCTTATTTTGAATAAAATATGCCAAAAGCCTTGTAGTTCCGGCTTAGCGTAACCCAATCATAATAGCTAATTAACACATCAACAAAATGCCAAAAAGAACCGACATAAAATCGATTTTATTACTGGGTGCCGGCCCCATTGTTATTGGTCAAGCCTGCGAATTTGATTATTCAGGTACGCAAGCCTGTAAAGCGCTGCGGGAAGAAGGTTATCGCGTCATTCTGGTCAATTCCAATCCGGCAACGATTATGACTGACCCGGATATGGCCGATGCGACCTATATCGAGCCTATCGACTGGCAAACCGTAGAAAAAATTATCGCCAAAGAACGTCCCGATGCGATATTGCCGACCATGGGCGGACAGACTGCGTTGAACTGCGCGTTGGATCTTGATGCCAACGGCGTTTTGGAAAAGTATGGCGTTGAAATGATCGGCGCTAGCAAAGAAGCGATTAACAAAGCCGAAGACCGTGAGCTGTTCAACCAGGCGATGCGGAAAATCGGTTATGAAGTCGCCAAATCAAAAACTGCGCATACGATGGAAGAAGCGCTGGCGGCGCAGCAGGAAGTGGGTTATCCGACCGTTATTCGTCCTTCATTTACCATGGGCGGCAGCGGCGGCGGTATTGCTTATAACAAGGAAGAGTTTGTTGAAATTTGCGAGCGCGGCTTGTATTTGTCGCCTACCAACGAGTTGCTGATTGAAGAGTCGGTGCTGGGCTGGAAAGAATACGAAATGGAAGTGGTGCGTGATTCCAAAGACAACTGCATCATTGTCTGTTCGATTGAAAACTTCGACCCGATGGGCGTACATACCGGCGATTCGATCACCGTAGCGCCGGCGCAAACCTTAAGCGATAAAGAATATCAGATTCTGCGTAACGTCTCTCTGGCAGTATTGCGTGAGATCGGCGTCGATACCGGCGGCTCCAACGTACAGGTCGCCATTAATCCCAAAGACGGACGAATGATCGTTATTGAGATGAACCCGCGCGTATCGCGATCGTCTGCGTTGGCGTCCAAGGCAACCGGTTTTCCGATTGCTAAAGTGGCGGCGAAACTGGCGGTAGGTTACACACTGGATGAATTGAAAAACGAGATTACCGGTGGCGCGACACCTGCGTCGTTTGAGCCGACCATTGATTATGTGGTCACCAAGATTCCGCGTTTTACCTTTGAAAAATTCCCGCAAGCGGATGACCGTTTGACCACGCAGATGAAGTCTGTGGGTGAAGTCATGGCGATTGGTCGTACTTTTCAGGAATCACTGCAAAAAGCCTTGCGTGGCCTGGAAATCGGCATCAGCGGTCTTGATGAAATTATCGACTTGAACCGGGAAGATGCTCAGGAAAAAATGCAGCGCGAAATGCGCCATCCGGGGCCTGATCGTTTGCTTTATGTCGCCGATGCGTTCCGTAGCGGCATGAGTCTGGAAGACGTGCATGAGGCCAGTAAAATCGATCCCTGGTTTTTAGCGCAGGTTGAAGATTTAGTTCTGACCGAAAAATCATTATCGACTAAAACCTTGTCGACGTTGAAAGAAGGCGAACTGTATAAATTAAAGCGCAAAGGCTTTTCCGATATACGTTTAGCTAAGTTGCTGGATACCTCCGAATCTGAAGTGCGCAATGTGCGGCATAAACAGAATATTCGCCCGGTTTATAAGCGTATAGATTCCTGCGCCGCTGAATTTTCGTCCGATACGGCTTATTTGTATTCGACTTACGAACAAGAGTGCGAAGCGCGGGTTTCCGATAGAGAAAAAATCATTATTCTCGGCGGCGGGCCTAACCGTATCGGGCAAGGGATAGAGTTCGATTACTGCTGCGTGCATGCTGCGTTGGCATTGCGTGAAGATGGCTATGAAACCATCATGATCAATTGCAATCCTGAAACGGTTTCTACCGATTTTGATACGTCGGATCGCTTGTATTTTGAGTCGTTAACATTGGAAGATGTGCTGGAAATTGTTCATATTGAACAACCCAAAGGCGTGATTGTTCAATATGGCGGTCAAACACCGTTGAAATTGGCGCGTGCATTGGAAGCGGCTGGCGTTCCCATTATCGGTACATCGCCAGACTCGATTGATTTGGCTGAAGACCGTGAGCGTTTTCAGAAATTACTGGAAAGGCTGGATTTGAAACAGCCGCCCAACGCCACGGCTCGTTCTGTTGAACAGGCGATTAATGCGGCAACAAAACTGGGTTATCCACTGGTTGTCAGACCTTCCTATGTTTTAGGCGGTCGGGCTATGGAAATCGTCTTCAATGAAGAGGGTTTGCAGCGTTATATGAAAGAAGCGGTCAGCGTTTCCAATGATTCGCCGGTATTGCTGGATCGATTCCTTGACGATGCGGTTGAAATGGATGTTGATGCCATTTATGACGGGGAGCAAGTATTGATTGGTGGTTTGATGGAGCACATTGAGCAGGCCGGCGTGCATTCAGGAGACTCCGCGTGTTCACTGCCTCCGTATGAATTAGCGCCGCATCTCCAAGATAAATTGCGCGAACAAGTGACCAAAATGGCAGAGGCTTTAGGTGTTGTGGGCTTGATGAATACCCAGTTTGCTATTCAGGGTGAAGATATTTACGTGCTTGAGGTCAATCCAAGAGCTTCGCGGACGGCACCTTTTGTATCCAAGGCAACCGGTTATTCGCTGGCCAAAATTGCGGCGCGGTGCATGGTTGGACAAACCTTGGCGCAACAAGGCGTTACTGAAGAACGTATTCCCGGTTACTATTCGGTTAAGGAAGCAGTATTCCCCTTTGTTAAATTTCCCGGCGTTGACCCCTTATTGGGCCCTGAAATGAAATCAACCGGTGAAGTGATGGGGGTGGGTAAGACCTTTGGGGAGGCTTTTGCCAAATCCCAGCGAGCTGCCGGTGTCAACTTGAATCACAGCGGTAAAGTGCTGATCAGCATTCGCGATGCCGATAAAGTTAAGTTGCCCGATATTGCCAGAATGCTGGTCGATAAAAAATATGAAATTGTCGCCACCGGCGGCACCGCAAAGTTTCTTAAAGACGCGGGACTTCCTTGTGAAGTGGTTTATAAGGTTAATGAAGGGCGGCCTAATACGGTTGATATGATCAAAAACGATCAGATTCAACTGATTATTAATACGACGGAAGGCACAAAAGCCATTTCGGATTCGTTTACTATGCGTCGTGAAGCCTTGCAACACCGTGTGACGTATTACACGACCATGGCCGGTGCAAGAGCAGCCTGTTACGCGTTGGGTGAATTGGATGCCGGTGATGTGAATTGTTTGCAGGATTTGCATAAGAGCCTGACTTAATAAAATTATTGGAGTTTTTAAAAAAATGAATAAAGTACCTCTCACCGTTAAAGGTGCAGAAAAATTACGCGCTGAATTGGAAGAATTAAAGTCGGTCGTGCGTCCGCGTATTATTGCGTCAATTGCCACGGCTAGAGCGCATGGTGATTTGAAAGAAAATGCGGAATATCATGCGGCGAAAGAACAGCAAAGCTTTGCCGAGGGGCGTATTAAAGAAATTGAAGGTAAACTTTCTAATGCACAAATTATTGACATTACCAAGGTGGATGCCAATGGCAAAGTAGTGTTTGGTGCGACAGTGGAAATAGAAGAGATTGAATCCGAGAGAAAGGTGATCTATCAAATTGTTGGCGAAGATGAGGCCAATATCAAGGAAGGTCGTATTTCAATCGGCTCGCCGATTGCCAGAGCCCTAATCGGTAAAGAGCTTGAAGACGTTGTGACGGTTAAAGCGCCGGGTGGCAATGTTGACTATGAAATTATCTCGATTGAATATATTTAGGCTAAAGGCTAAAGGCTAAAGGCTAAAGGCAAAGAAGACGTGTCTTGAGCGTTTAGCCTTGTAGCTTCCGCCTAATTCATTTGTCTGGATTTAAGCGGTAAATAACAATAATTTGACCGATACCTTGAATGAGCTCGGCTCCTGTGTCAGTGCAGATTTTCTCGCTGATTAGCTTGCGATCTTCCCGTTCAGCGCGAATTCGCACTTTAATCAGTTCGTGGACGTTAAGTGCCAATTCAATCTCTGCCAGCACGGCTGCGGTAAGTCCTGCTTGGCCTATCATAATGACGGGTTTTAAGCTGTGCGCTTGAGCCCGGAGTTTTTTCTTGTCTGCAGAGTTCACTCTTTAATTCCTAAATCAAAAGCCTGAATTTTACACTAAAATATAGTTATGGGACGAAGTAAAAGTAGCAGTCGTTGGATGCAAGAGCATTTTGATGATGAGTACGTCAAAATGGCACAAGCTCAGGGTTATCGTTCGCGGGCGGTTTTTAAATTGAAAGAAATTCAGGATAAAGACCAGCTTATTAAGCCGGGGATGAATATTATCGATTTGGGTGCTGCTCCTGGGGGATGGTCGCAGTACGCGCGGCAGATTATTGGTAAAAAAGATAAGATTATTGCGTTGGATATTTTGGCAATGGATCCGTTGGAGGGTGTCGATTTTATACAGGGTGATTTTCGTGAGCAAGCCGTTCTTGACCAATTGTTCGCAGTACTAGACGGTGCTCCGATCAATCTGGTGATGTCGGATATGGCGCCGAATATGAGCGGCAATAAAGGCGTAGATCAGCCTCGTTCTATTTATCTGGGGGAACTGGCATTGGAAACATCTAAGGCTGTGCTGGCAAAAGAGGGGGGTTTTTTGGTGAAGTTATTTCATGGCGCAGGTTTTGAAGAGTTTCATAAGGAGGTTCAACAGTCCTTTGCAAAAGTGGTTATTAGAAAGCCAAAAGCATCAAGACCGCGGAGTAATGAGGTTTATATTTTAGCTAAAGGCTTTAAATAACCTTTTGTCGTCCTAATAATAATAAGACGTAGCGTATAAAGTATGATGAAGTTGTATTTTTCACGTGGAGATAAGTTCCAAATAAATAACGACGGTCAGGAAAGTTAACTCCTGATATAATTAGTCAGTTTTTAAATCGAGAGCCGTTCAGGCCCGGGGTGTGTAAATTGAACGATATGATGAAAAATATAATTCTATGGGTCGTCATTGCAGTGGTATTGATGTCCGTCTTTAATAATTTTGGCCCGCAAAATAGCAGGGCTGATTCGTCGATATCTTATTCGCAGTTTATTGATTCGGTTAAAGCGGGTCAAGTTCAACAGGTGGTAATCGAAGATAATATCGTCAAAGGCAAGATGCAGGATGGTCAAATATTTAAGACCTATGCGCCTTCAGATCCCCATTTAGTCGATGATCTGCTGGCAAATGGTGTGGAAATCAAGGCGGTTCCGCCTGAGCAGCCTTCTATGTTAATGCAGTTGCTAGTTTCTTTTGGGCCGATGTTGCTGCTGATTGCAGTATGGGTTTTCTTCATGCGGCAAATGCAGGGCGGTGGCGGTGGCGGTCGCGGTGCAATGAATTTTGGTAAAAGCAAGGCCCGTATGCTTGAAGAAGATCAGATTAAGGTTACTTTTGCCGATGTAGCTGGCTGTGATGAGGCTAAAGAAGAAGTCGTTGAAATGGTCGATTACCTTAAAGATCCAGCGAAGTATCAGAAATTAGGCGGAAAAATTCCTCGCGGGGCATTGATGATTGGTCCTCCGGGAACAGGAAAGACTTTGTTGGCCCGGGCAATTGCCGGTGAGGCTAAAGTCCCGTTTTTTACTATTTCTGGTTCGGATTTTGTCGAAATGTTTGTCGGTGTCGGTGCATCCCGTGTTCGGGATATGTTTGAGCAAGCGAAAAAACATGCACCCTGCATTATTTTTATTGATGAAATAGATGCGGTTGGTCGTCAGCGCGGCGCCGGTTTGGGTGGTGGCAATGACGAACGTGAGCAAACTCTAAACCAATTGCTGGTCGAGATGGATGGTTTTGAAGGTAACGAAGGTATTATTGTCATTGCCGCTACAAACCGTGCAGATGTATTGGATAAGGCTTTGTTGCGTCCAGGCCGGTTTGATCGTCAAGTCACAGTAGGTCTGCCAGATGTCAGAGGGCGTGAGCAGATTCTTGCAGTGCATATTAAAAAAGTGCCTATTGCTGATGATGTTGAGGTTAAATATATAGCGCAAGGTACTCCGGGATTTTCTGGAGCCGATTTGGCTAATTTGATCAATGAAGCCGCTTTATTCGCCGCAAGAATGAATAAACGTGTTGTCAGTATGGCGGACTTGGAAAAAGCCAAGGATAAGTTAATCATGGGTGTTGAAAGAACCTCTATGGTTATGAACCAGAAAGAAAAGAAAATGACCGCTTATCATGAAGCAGGACATGCGATAGTCGGCAAACTGGTTCCTGAACATGATCCTGTCTACAAAGTTAGCATTATGCCTAGGGGTCGTGCACTGGGTGTTACCATGTTTTTGCCGGAACGAGATCAGTACAGTGCCAGCAAGCAAAAGTTGGACAGTATGATTTCCAGTTTGTATGGTGGTCGTATCGCCGAAGAAGTGATTTTCGGCCGGGAGCAAGTCAGTACCGGTGCATCCAATGACATTGAGCGAGCCACTGAGTTAGCTAGAAATATGGTGACTAAATGGGGTTTTTCTCAGCGTCTGGGGCCATTGTCCTATAGCGAAGAAGAAGGCGAGGTTTTTCTGGGGCGTTCAGTGACTCAGCATAAAACAGTTGCCGAAGAGACCTCTCATACCATTGATGAAGAAATTCGTTCTTTCATTGATCGGAATTACGAGCGTGCCGAAGTGATTCTGAAAGAAAATCTGGATATTCTTCATGCTATGGCGGAGGCGTTGATGAAGTATGAGACCATCGATAAGTTTCAAATTGAGGATTTGATGGCTCGTAAGCCGGTTAGGGATCCTCAGGGATGGGATGATAAACCGCCTTCTCATGGTGAAGTAATAACGGATGACATTAAAAGTAAGGGGGGCGTGAAAAATGAGAAGTCAATTGGCGGCACCGCCGAGCAAAGCTAATAGTATTCATAGTTGACACTAAAGGAGAGGCGTAATGCCTCTCCTTTTTTTTGTATGTAATTTTAAACGGCAAAAGACGTAAATAATCGGTTTTTGTCTTTAGTTTTTACCTGTTTTTAGGCTTTAGAATCATGACAAAAAAATATTTTGGAACAGATGGCATTAGGGGTAGGGTCGGAGAGCATCCAATAACAGCAGATTTTTTTCTGAAGCTAGGTTGGGCTGCTGGGCGAGTGTTTGCAAGCGAAGGCAATGGTTTCGTTCTGGTTGGTAAAGATACGCGTATTTCGGGTTATATGTTTGAGTCGGCATTGGAGGCAGGGTTAACTGCTGCAGGTGTTGATACTCGTTTGTTGGGGCCCATGCCAACACCGGGTATAGCTTACTTAACCCGTACTTTAAGGGCGCAAGCGGGCATTGTCATTAGTGCCTCTCACAATCCTTATTATGATAATGGAGTTAAATTTTTCTCTGTGCAGGGAACGAAACTGCCCGATGAGATAGAGCAGAAAATAGAGCGGCATCTTGACTCGCCGATGACTACGGTAGAGTCGGCAAAATTGGGTAAGGCGAAACGGTTGGTTGATGCTGCGGGTCGATATATTGAGTTTTGTAAGGCTAGTGTGCCGACTCGATTTGATTTTAGCGGTATGAGAATAATATTAGATTGTGCTCATGGAGCAACTTATCACATCGCTCCCCATGTGTTTAGTGAGGTGGGTGCTGAAGTTGTTACGATAGGTGCAGAGCCGGACGGTCTTAATATTAATGACGAATGCGGTGCAACTAAGCCGGAGAAGTTGGCGGAAACAGTTCTAGCTTACCGAGCAGATTTTGGCATTGCTCTGGATGGCGATGGTGATCGATTGGTAATGGTTGATCACAAAGGTGAAATTGTTGATGGTGACGAGCTTATTTATATTATTGCTAAAGCGAGGCTGGATGCAGGGCAGATGTCCGGGCCTGTCGTAGGCACGTTAATGACGAATCTGGGCATGGAGCACGGCCTGAAAAAGTTGGGGATCAATCTGCTTAGGGCAAATGTTGGTGATCGGTATGTTATGGAAATGTTGACTGAGCACAAAGGAATCTTAGGTGGTGAAAATTCCGGTCATATTATTTGTCTGGATAGAACGACAACGGGGGATGGTATTATTGCTGCCTTGCAGATCATGGCTGAAATGCAATGTACCGGTAAAACCTTACATGAATTGAAATCCGGTATGCAAAAATATCCGCAAGTTTTGGTGAACGTAAAAACAAGCAAGAAAATAAATCCGGATCAGGATGATGGTATACAAAAAGCAGTGAAAGCCGTCGAGAAAAAGCTCGGAGATAGTGGCCGGGTGTTGCTTAGAGCTTCGGGAACAGAGCCATTAATTCGTGTAATGGTAGAGGGTCAGCAGGAGTATTTGGTTAGAAATTACGCGCAACAAATAGCTGATGAGGTTAAGAAATCAATAGGAGCTTGAATTAGGCGCTATTAATATATATCATAAGCGATTTGATTCTATGTGAGGAGTAGTGATGCGTCGGTCTCTAGTTGTAGGAAATTGGAAGATGAATGGAACTCTTGCCAGTGCTGAGTTACTTGTAAACGGTATCATTGCCGGGTTAGGGGAAGATCGCGCGGATATTGCTGTATGCGTGCCTTACGTGCATATACCGAAAGTAAGTGAATTGGTAAAAAGCACTTCATTGGCATTGGGTGCGCAAAACGTTGGGGATAAACCTTCAGGCGCATTTACCGGTGAAATTTCAGCGGCGATGTTAAGTGAATTCAATTGCAAGTATGCCCTTGTAGGGCATTCAGAAAGACGCAGCTATTACGGCGATACTAACGAATCGGTAGCCGCACGGTTTTGTCAGGCACAAGAGCACAATATCATTCCTGTTCTCTGCGTTGGTGAAACGTTGGAGCAACGCGAACAAGATCAGACTTTTGCGGTGATTGATGCTCAGCTTGATGCTGTGATTAATTTGGCAGGTATTGCTGCTTTTAGTGCGGCAGTGATTGCTTATGAACCTGTATGGGCCATAGGCACAGGAAAAACAGCAACTGATGACCAGGCTCAGGAAGTTCATCGGTACATAAGGCAGTATATTGCTGCTAAAGATCAGGTTATTGCCGATAAAATACAGATTTTATATGGCGGTAGTGCTAAGCCGGATAATGCAAAAGGCTTGTTTGCTATGCCGGACATTGACGGCGGTTTAATCGGTGGGGCTTCGTTGGATGCGGAATCCTTTTTGAAGATTTATCATTCAATTTAGAGTAATTTAAACTTTATTATGTATCAGGTAATTATTGTTATTCATGTGCTGTTGGGTTTAGGAGTTGTTGGCTTGGTATTAATGCAACAAGGCAAGGGTGCTGATGCAGGCGCTGCTTTTGGCACGGGTTCTTCGGGTTCTGTTTTTGGAGCTCAGGGGGCGGCATCGTTCTTGTCTCGAGCTACAGCAATTCTAGCAACTTTGTTTTTTATGACCAGTTTGGGGCTTGCGGTTTTGAACGGTAAGCAGGGTGCTGCTTATGACCTAATGAACAGCCCCAAGGTTGAAGAACTGGATACACTTGGTATTCCTGATGTAGGTGGTGCAAAAGGTGTGGTCGATACCTCCCCAGTGCCTGACGTCGAATCCAAAGAAGTGCCTGTTGCAGCTCCTGTAACCGAGTAAGCAGTTAAAAAGTAATAAATACTATTTAAAATATAAGAAAAGATATTTTGCAAATAATAAAACAATTATGTATTAAATAGTATTTTTACGATCAAGTTTTAGCCGATGTGGTGAAATTGGTAGACACGCCATCTTGAGGGGGTGGTAACGAAAGTTGTGCCGGTTCAAATCCGGCCATCGGCACCAATATATACCCTGCTAGAGGTCTTCTCTAGTGGGGTGTTTTTTTGTTTGCTACAACGAAAAATACATAAATTTAAGTTTCTAGAATAGACGTGCGATACAGCAAAATAATTAGGTCATATTAAAAAAATTATACGTAGAGTGCTGTAATATTCGTACAGGGTTTTTGCTTTGTAAATTAGAGATTAATGGAGAAAACAATGGCAAGTATTCTTGCAGTTGACGATTCAGCTTCAATGAGAAAAATGGTTTCATTTACTTTAAGAGCTGCTGGATACGATGTCGAAGAGGCAGTGGATGGAGTCGATGCTTTAGAAAAAGCACAGGCTAGGAGATTTGATTGCGTAGTAACCGATGTTAATATGCCAAATAAAGACGGGATCACGTTAATTAGAGACTTGAGAGCACTCCCTGATTATAAATTTATTCCAATGCTGATGCTGACGACTGAGTCAGGCATCGAAAAAAAGCAAGAAGGTAAAGCTGCCGGCGCAACAGGATGGATGGTTAAGCCGTTCAATCCTGATCAATTATTAAAAACATTACTAAAAGTTTTAGGCTAATCGGTACTATCATATCTGAGCGTATTAAGTGCATGCAGGGAAATCTATGTCTATTAGACTATGTTAGTCCCATGCGGTTTGATTCTGAGTGTTTAGATGAAGGGTTTAAGTGTTTATCCAGATAGGTATCACTAAAGAAAGTTTTTGGGTTAATTTTTAACCTTGTTTAAATGAATTTAGGCGCATACAGGTAAGTCTATGTCTATTGATATGTCACAATTCCATCAGGTCTTTTTTGAAGAATGTTTCGAAGGTCTTGAAGCAATGGAGTCAGGATTGTTAACTCTCGATATGGGGGCTATTGATTCGGAAATAATCAATACCATTTTCAGGGGGGCACATTCAATAAAGGGCGGCAGTGGAACTTTTGGGTTTACTGTTGTTGCCGATTACACCCATATTATGGAAACCCTGCTCGATGAGATGCGGGATGGGCGTAGGCAGGTAACCCAGCCTGCCGTAGATGTTTTGCTTGGTTCTGTTGACTGCCTTAGGGAGATGTTGACGGCAATTCAAAATGAACAGCTTGTTAACGATGTCAGCGTAGCAAAGCATAAAACGGCTTTGGAAATTGTGCTTAATGGCGGTTCGATCGCCGAAGAACCCGCTTCTCCAGTTGAACGGGAATCGGCAAATGTAGCGGCTGTTGTCAATATTGCTCCTGATATTATTGAAGAAAAATCCGTTGAATTAGCAGGACAGGGCTGGAAAATAGCTTTTTGCCCTTATTTGGATTTGCTTAAAACGGGTAATGATCCTGTCAGGCTGTTTCGTGAATTGAATGAGCTAGGTGAATTAACAACCCTAGCTAATATTCAGGATGTTCCAGGTTTTTATGAATTAGATCCAGAGGAATGTAATATTTCTTGGGATTTAAACGTTGCCGGAGATATTTCCGAGGATGACATTAGGGAAATATTCAATTGGGTTGAAGGCGATTGTGAAATAGAAATTCAGCCGTTTGCCAAAGCCGTAAAGCCACTCCTCCCCGTTGTAAAAAAAGCCGATCCTGAACCTGCCCCCGTAATCATATCTAATAATCCAGACCCAAAGCCCGTTGAGGTCAAACCTAAGGGTGTTGAAGAAACCAAAAAATCGGATACGCAGGATACTGATAATGAAGCCGCAAAAACCACGGTAAAAGCCAGTTCGATTCGGGTGGATACGGATAAAATCGATACTTTAATCAATATGGTTGGCGAAGTAGTGATCACGCAGTCTATGTTGGGGTTAGTCGGTGAAAACTTTACCATGGATAAGGTGGGGCAGCTTAAAAGAGGACTTGCCCAGTTAGAACGGCATACTCGCGATCTACAGCAAAGCGTCATGAATATTCGGATGCTACCGATCAGTTTTGTTTTTAGCCGATTTCCACGGCTAGTACATGATATCAGCGGTAAATTAGATAAAAAAATTGCACTGAAACTGGTCGGAGAAAATACCGAGGTTGATAAGGCCGTCGTTGAACTAATTAATGATCCTTTAGTCCATTTGATTAGGAATAGTCTTGATCACGGTATAGAAATGCCTGCAGATCGGGTCGCGGCAGGTAAACCGGAAACGGGAACTATCGAACTGAAGGCGTATCATCGCGGTGGTCACATTGTCATAGAAATTATTGATGATGGTCGCGGATTGGATAAAGATAAGTTGTTGGCAAAGGCCATAGAAAAAGGCTTAATTGAAGAAAGTAATCTTCTTACCGAAAAGCAGATATTTGAACTGATCTTTATGCCGGGGTTTTCTACAGCTGAACAACTCACTGATATTTCCGGTCGCGGTGTGGGTATGGATGTCGTTAGAAGAAATATTCAGTCACTCGGTGGCAATATAGAAATCATATCTGAGTTGGGCAAAGGGACAACAATAGCAATTCATTTACCGTTAACGCTGGCAATCCTTGACGGTCAGTCTGTTGCGGTGGGAGATGAAACTTATATTGTGCCATTAGTATCAATTATTGAATCAATTAATATTACCGAAAAAATGTTAAATAAAGTTGCGGGTAAAGGAGAAACCTTTCGCTTGCGCAATGAATATTTACCTGTAATTAGAATGCGCGGAATTTTTAATGTGCATTCAGGCAATCTGACCAAGTCGAAAGAGGGTGTGCTTGTTGTCGTTGAGGGGCAAGGAGAACTGTGTTGCTTACTGGTAGATGAGTTATTGGGTCAACAACAGGTTGTTATTAAGTCATTGGAAGCAAATTACCGGCGGGTGGAAGGTGTTTCAGGTGCAACTATTTTGGGTGATGGTTCTGTTGCACTGATTCTTGATGTCCCAGGCTTGGTGCGTTTTTCAATTCGCTAATATAAAGCACAAATAGATAAAATCAGATATGGCACAACAAGCTGAAAATAAAGATATTGACCAATATCACTACAGTAAAAACCTGGATAATGCAGTGCAATATTTGAGTTTTGCTTTAGGCCAAGAAGAATATGGGGTTGATATCCTTCGGGTACAGGAAATACGAAGTTGGGAACCTGTTTCCAGAATACCTAATGTTCCTTATTATGAAAAAGGTGTGGTTAATTTACGTGGTTCCATTGTGCCGATTCTTGATTTGAGAGAAAGGTTTAATTTAAGTAAAGCCGAATATACTCCGTTAACGGTAGTTGTGGTGTTGCAAACTGGCGACAGCAACAAGACACGCATAATGGGCGTTGTTGTTGACTCGGTTTCTGACGTGATTAGTGTGGATAAGACCGAAATTCAAGGCGCTCCAGACTTTGGGGCTAAAGTGAGCAACGAATTTATTAACGGACTGGTATCGGTTAATGAGCGCATGGTAATGCTGCTTGATGTAGACAAATTACTGAAACTAGAAGAGTTGGATCAGGATGAAAACTAAAGTCTTCCGTATTCCGGTCACGCTTCGTACTTACATCTTTTTAGACAATAATATTAATGCATTTGGCAAGGTTTGTGAGATGTTAAGAGGTAGCGTAGCGTGAAAATTAATATGCCGATAACCAATAATGAGGTTATTCTGAAAAAAGGATCAATCCTGGTTTCACGAAGCGACTTGATGGGACGTATTACCTACGTCAATGATGCATTTGTTGAAACCAGCGGATTTACCCGTGATGAGTTGATAGGACAGGAACATAATATCGTCCGTCATCCGGACATGCCAGCAGCGGCTTATGAGGATTTATGGAAAACCTTAAAACAGCTTAGACCCTGGCAAGGCATGGTAAAAAACAGGTGCAAAAACGGCGATCATTATTGGGTCGAGGCTAATGCTATGCCGTTATTTAAAGATGGAAAAGTCTATGAATATCTTTCCGTCCGGCATCCGCCAAAGCGTGATCTGATTCCGGCTACGGAGCAGTTGTACAAAAAACTCAGCGCCGGCGAAGTAAAATTAAATCCTACTGGTTTAGCTTCGATAACTAAAGCTATTAGCGAAATAGCGATAGCGAAAAAAAATGCTTTTGTAGTGGCGGCTTTTTTAGGGCCTATATTTTTGCTGATGTATCGATTATTCCTGACGCAGGAATACGTCTTGTTAGCGGGTGTTGCTTTGGTTGCCATGGTGGCATCGGCACTCAGTATTAATATGATTCGGGTCATAACCGATACGCTGGAAACGGCAATTACTATTTGTTATCGGCTGAGCAGCGGAAGTTTCGGCAATAAGGTGAATTTGAAACGAGAAGATCAGCTGGGCGATTTTTTGCGTGGTTTGTATTGCATGGAAGTCAAGTTGGGTGTCGATCTGGCGGATTTCAAGCAAGGTCTCGCAGAATCGAAACGGATTACTCAGGCTCTGGACAACGTTCAATCCCCTGTCATGGTAGCAAATAAGAATTTTGAAATTATTTACATGAACGATAGTGTTCAGAGGATGTTCAAGACGGCGGAAAGCGATATTCGCAACCAATTGCCTGGTTTCTCCGTCGATAAATTAATGGGTTCAAATGTTGATCAATATCACCCTACTGTTAAAGGTGGGATCTTGGAAAAATCACAAGAACCACTTAGAACGCAACTGATTATTGGAGGTCGGCATATGAGTATTATCGCTAGCCCCGTTAATAGTGATGGTGAGCGTATAGGGTATGTGACTGAATGGCAGGATAGAACTCATGAAGTTTTAATTGAGCAAGAAATCGATCATCTAGTGCAGGGCGTTAAAGCCGGTGACTTGAGTGCGCGTATAAAATTAACTGACAAAGAGGGATTTACTAAAACACTATCTGCCGGCATCAATGAATTAACAGATGTCATTGAAAGTGTTTTTAGTGATGTTAACCGAGTGATGGAAAACATGGCTGAAGGTGACTTAACCACTGCCATTACCAACGAATATCAAGGGGTCTACGCTGAGTGCAAGAATAATATTAATGGTACTTTGGCAAAGCTTAGTAACTTTATCATTCAAATCAGAGATGCAGCTGATTTTATAGACAGTTCATCGCAGGAAATGGCCAGCGGTAATAATAATCTGTCACATCGAGCTGAACAGCAGGCGGCCAGTCTAGAAGAAACGGCCGCCAGTATGGAAGAGCTAGCCAGTACCGTAAAAAATAATGCGCAGAATACGGTTCAAGCTACTGAGGTTGTTAATTCAGCAAGCCAATTAGCTCAAAAAGGCGGCGGCGTAGTGAAATTAGCTATTGCTGCAATGCAGGAAATTAATGAAAGCAGTAATAAAATCGCGGAAATTATTGGCGTAATTGATGAAATTGCCTTTCAAACTAATCTGTTGGCACTAAACGCGTCTGTAGAAGCGGCCAGGGCAGGAGAGCAGGGACGTGGATTTTCTGTTGTTGCAACAGAAGTTCGTAATCTGGCGCAACGGAGTGCAAACGCCGCACAGCAAAGTAATGAACTTATCCAGAACAGTGTGCAGAAAGTTCGTGCCGGAACAGCATTCGTCAATGAAACAGGCATAGCGCTAACTGAAATTGTCGAAAGTGTTGCCAAAGTCGGCGATATTGTTGCGCACATTGCCAGTGCCAGTTCAGAACAATCAGCGGGTATTGAGCAAGTCAATCAAGCTGTTTCTCAAATGGACGATATTACTCAGCAAAATGCGGCATTGGCGGAACAGGCTGCAGCGGGGAGTATTGCGATGAGTGAGCAGTCTACCCATATGACCCAGTTGCTTAGCTTTTTTAGGGTTAATTCAAAAAATGGATCGGCAGCGGCTAGGCCGGTTGCGCTCAGTAATAGGGTACCAGTGGCACCCGTAAGGGCGCCGACAAAAAAAGCGGTGGCTCCTGCTGCTTTGCCAGCGAGTAAGTCAAAAATAGATAGCAGCGATGAATGGGAAGAGTTTTAATCAAGGCTCTAGGGCGCAAGGCAGGTTTTTTAAATTGCGAGCCCTGAACCTTTTACCTCATCTAACCCTATAATCGACAGGAAACTATAACAATGACAACAGATGAGCAGTCAAATAATAGTCGGGTAGAGCAATTTCTCACCTTTCAACTTGCAGATGAAGCGTATGGCGTTGAGATTTTGAAAGTACAAGAGATTCGTGGTTGGGAAGCGGTTCGCGTGATACCGAATACACCGGCTTTTGTTAAAGGCGTATTGAATTTACGCGGTTCCGTTGTGCCTATCATAGATTTACGGGAACGGTTTTCTCTGGAACGTTGCGAATATTCCGCTAAAACGGTCGTTATTGTACTTTGTGTCGAAAACGGTCCAAACCAGTTTGTCATGGGCATAGTCGCTGATGCGGTTTCTGATGTACTGGATATTAATTTGGAAGATGTCAAAAAAGCCCCAAATTTTGGTTCGAAAATCGATACTCGATACATGCGAGGTATGCATGTGTATAAGAAAAAAATGATTATGCTCTTGGACGTTGATAAATTGCTCAATCCCGATGAGGTTGAGGGAATTGAAAGTTTGGTGTGACAGGTGAGAATTGTTGCAATAATTAATCAGAAAGGTGGAGTTGGAAAAACGACAACTACTGTAAATTTATGTCATGCCATTGCAGAATCGGGGTTAAAAGTCACCGTTATTGATCTTGATCCACAAGGCCATTTAGCCGTTTCTTTAGGCATTACTGCGCAAGGGATTGGCGGTATTGATGAAGCTATGCTTAAACAGAAAGGGATTCAGCAACAGATTATTTTCGTCAGGGAAAATTTACAACTCATTGCGTCAGGATCCAAACTTAAGGATATTGAGTATCTAGCGGGTAATCATTCGCCTCGTGGTGTTTTATTAAAAGACGCCTTGCATGGATGTCTTAATGATCAGGACTTTGTGTTTATTGATTGTCCACCGTCTTCAGGATTACTGGTTGCGAATGCATTAATTGCAGCTGACGAAATTTTGATTCCTATGTCCAGTGATTTCCTGGCGCTACAAGGATTATCTCATTTAATGGGTACGATTAAGAGATTTGAAAAAGCGTTGAAAAGGAAATACAAAACATTATTAGTGATGTCTCGATATTCGCCAGATAGACGAATATCGAGACAGGTGTTAAATGTTTTGCTTACGCATTTTCCCGAACAAATATTAGCGACAGTGATCAGAGAAACGGCATTACTTGCAGAATGTCCCAGCTTTGGTAAAACCATTTTAGAATATAGTCCAAAAAGTCGTTCAGCAAGGGATTTTCGTAGTCTTGCTCATGATTTTCTTGAAGACAAGGTGATGTATGGCAACAACTGAAGAAAATGATTTAATCGGCTACGATCCTTTAGCGTGGATGGAGGCCAGCACTGATAAAAATGAAGAAATAATTGCTAATGAATATTGTGGCGGTGACGACACTTCATTGGAAGAGCAGCCATTCATTGATAATGAAATGAGCATGACCGATGATTATTCAGATGATTTGATAGAAGATGCCGAAGAAGGTATGGCTTTAGCGACTGAACAAGATAAAGTAATGATAGATGAAACTGAGAGCGCAAGCGATAGTGCGATCATGGCTGAAGCAGTTGCCGACGACTGCATGGATGCAGGAGGTAGAGCACCAACAGTAGGCGCTTTAGGCGACGCAGAAGCAGTTGCCGAGAATTTTTCGCCAGAAGAGCCGGATTCACAAATTGATTTAGACGCTACCTTGACTATTCAAAATGTCGCCAAGTTGCACGAACAACTGAAGAATATCTTGGCTGTACATGATGAAATCGAAATAAATGCATCTGACGTATCGTCAATCGATACGGCTACTTTGCAGCTACTGGTTTCATTGAAAAAAAATGCAGATAAGTTGCAAAAGAAAGTCACTATTATTTATCCATCCCCTCGATTTGTTGAATCTGCGCAGTTGTTGGGTTTGCTGGATGTGCTTGATGTTCATGACCTGTGACTTTTGATGGGCGGGGAAGGGATTAGAAATGGCTATTGTTGAGAAGGATCGCGAATTTAAA
The DNA here is from genome assembly GCA_029946125.1 of Candidatus Methylobacter titanis. Classification (GTDB taxonomy): domain Bacteria; phylum Pseudomonadota; class Gammaproteobacteria; order Methylococcales; family Methylomonadaceae; genus Methylobacter_A; species Methylobacter_A titanis. Next base: position 41,597 of record JAQSDX010000009.1, on the reverse strand, counting down.
TTCACAGCTGATGATTTTAATTTTTTAAGAAAGTTGTCTAATGAGCATTCAGGTATCCAGGTTCCTGATGAAAGATTTGATATGTTTTATTCCAGATTATCCAAGCGGGTAAGAAAGCTTGGGTTAGCGGACTTTGAAGCCTATTGCCAGTACCTTAAAGATTATCCGGATCACGAGTTTACTGAATTTATCAACGCCATAACAACCAATTTAACCGCCTTTTTTAGAGAAATACATCATTTCGATTATGTCCGTGATGTTGTTATTCCAGAAATTTTGATCAGAAATAAAGCCTCACGACAAATCAGGGTGTGGTCCGCCGGTTGTTCTACGGGCGAAGAGTCTTACTCTTTAGCGATTACCTTGTTGGAAAATGTACCCGGTGACTGGGATATTAAAATTTTAGCAACTGATTTGGATACCCATGTTTTACAAACAGCCTCGGATGGCGTTTATACCGAAGATCGTGTCAGTGATTTGTCAGAAGAGATGCTTAAGCGTTGGTTTATGCGGGGTAAATCATCGCAGTCAGGCCAAGTTAAAGTAAGACATCAATTACAACAAATTATTCAGTTTAAAAAATTAAATTTAATGCAGGATTGGCCGATGAAGTGTCATTTTGACTTTATTTTTTGTCGTAATGTTCTTATATACTTTGATCGTGAAACCAAGATCTCACTCGCGAAAAGATATGCTCAAATGTTGTCTAGTCGGTCATGGTTATTTATTGGACATTCAGAGTCATTAAACCAACTTTCAAATGAATTTGAGTTGGTTGCGTGTACCAGTTACCGGAAAAAGACGTGAACATTCATGAATATTAGTAAAGATGTTGGTCTACCTTCCATAGACGGCTTTGATCACATTAACCGATATATGGATAAAGACCACGGTGTGATTGCGGCAAAGATTTTGCCGGGTGAGTATTATGTCACTCAGGAAGATGAATTGATTACAACGGTATTAGGTTCTTGTATATCGGCCTGTATTCGGGACAAAGTGACAGGTTTGGGCGGGATGAATCATTTTATGTTGCCGGAAACTACAGCCGATAAGCTAAAACAAGGTAATGAGGCGGTGGTTGGCAATGCAACCCGCTATGGAAATTTTGCCATGGAACATTTAATTAATACTATTCTCAGTAATGGTGGTAAAAGAAAAAACCTGGAAGTTAAGGTATTTGGCGGAGGTAAAATCATTCCAACCTTGACTGATGTCGGTCTTAAAAATATTGACTTTATCTTGGAGTATATCGATACAGAAGGACTGGCTCTTTTATCTCAGGATTTGGGTGATATTTATCCCAGGAAAATAATTTACTTTCCTAAAACAGGTAAAGTCGGAATGAAAAAAATCAAAGATTTACATAATGATACTGTTATAAGAAGAGAGCGGCAGTACTTTAACGAGATTAAAAATGCACCTGTTGAAGGTGAAGTCGAGCTTTTTTAAGAGTATACAATGAGTAAAATTCGTGTATTGATTATTGATGATTCATTGCTAATCAGAAAGGTACTGACTGAGATTTTAAATTCGTCTCCAGATATTGAAGTAGTTGGCGCTGCCGAAGATCCTCTTATTGCCCGGGAGATGATTAAGGCATTAAATCCTGATGTATTGACTTTGGATATTGAAATGCCGCGTATGGACGGAATAACCTTTTTACGTAATTTGATGCGTTTGAGGCCAATGCCCGTTGTGATGATTTCAGCGCTCACAGAAAGTAATGCTGAAGTTACGTTAACTGCTTTGGAGTTGGGTGCAGTAGATTTTATAGCTAAACCAACAATGGATGTAGAAAACGCATTAAATGACTATGCCGATGATATTATTACTAAGGTAATAGTCGCGTCAAAAGCTAATATTAGAAGGCTTGAATAATGAAGTCTGCAATCAGAAATTCTGGAGCGGTAGCGCGCAGGGAAAAACGTGTGCATGTCGCGAACTCCAGTAATGATGTAATCGCTTAAAATAAAGTGGTAACAATCGACATTAAACATGCACCTATTAACGGTGATGGTGGACTTCTTTTAGAGTGGACTTATGGGTAAGATACGCGTATTGGTTATTGATGATTCAGCATTAATTAGGAAAATATTGACTGAAGTTTTAAGTTCGTCACCCGATATTGAAGTTGTCGGTGCAGCAGCGGATCCTCTTATTGCCCGAGAGATGATTAAGGCATTAAATCCTGATGTATTGACGCTGGATATTGAAATGCCGCATATGGACGGGATAACCTTCTTGAGCAACTTGATGCGCTTAAGGCCTACACCGGTTGTCATGATCTCTACGCTGACTGAACATGGTGCGGAGGCCACTTTAAATGCTCTGGCGCTAGGTGCGGTCGATTTTATTGCTAAACCCAAGGTTGATGTTGTTAATACGCTGAATGAGTATGCCGAGGAAATTATTTCCAAAGTTATCGGCGCTGCCCAGGCTAAAGTCGGCAATATTTACAATAGAGCAATCAAGCCTAAAAGTCCTGTTGCAACCGTTGCTGATGTTTCAGAAAAACACTCAGTTGATGTGATTCTTAAAGCCGCGCCGATAAAAACGCCTATTAGTTCCACCAGTAAGATAATTGTCTTGGGCGCCTCAACGGGAGGAACGGAGGCCATTAAAGCCGTTGTTAAAGGCTTTCCGGCAAATACCCCGCCTATTTTAATAACCCAACATTTACCCGCTGCATTTAGTGCATCATTTGTCCGGCATGTTGACCTGGTAACGGAAATGTCAGCTTGTATTCCCAAGCATGGTCAGACGATTGAGCCGGGTAATATTTATCTTTCACCCGGAGACATGCACATGCTGGTGATTAGAGACGGAGGTAAATATATTATTCAGTTGAGCGATGGATTGCCTGTTAATCGACATAAACCTTCCGTTGATGTTCTGTTTCGTTCAGCTGCGCAATGTGCTGGGGCTAATGCCGTTGCGGTGTTATTAACAGGCATGGGCGCTGACGGAGCCATGGGCATGAAAGAAATGCATGATGCGGGCGCTAAAACAGTTATTCAGGATGAACAAACCAGTGTGGTTTGGGGTATGCCGGGTGCTGCATTTAAGTTAGGTTGTACTGATTATGTCGTACCGTTAGAAAATGTTTCGAGTAAAGTTTTAAGCTTAATTAACTGATGTTACGCACCGACTGCGAATTATCAATAACTTACGGTTATTTTTTGCTTTGTAAGTTATGGGTTTTTGTCTTCCTGGATAAAATCAGTTAGTTAAGTCTGGCAGTATTAGCAAAGTTAACTAGAAAATAAGCTGATAAGATTCTTTGATATTATCTTACTCACTCTTTTTACTGTAGCGGGCAACGTTTACACATCAAAACTTATCCTAACAGGCTAAGAGCGTATTTCGCCATGTACAGAATTTAAAAAAATATTACTTTTTACACTGTTTAATTAAATATGACTAATCAGACTAAATCACAATTTGTTGCGGTAGCTTCCATTACCTCGGAGTTAAGTGCAGTCATGGTGGTGGCCAAGGAAATATCATTAGCAGCGGCCAATGCCAAGGCTATTGCCTTTAGGGCGGGAGATAAGGCGAAAGGATTTCAGCCGATTACCGATTTTATTAATGAACTGGCTAAAGAAACAATTGAATTGGTTACCGATATCAATATACATGCACTGGTGTTATATCGATTAACTGTCAATGAATTCCAAAAAACGACTGCTTATAATAAATTTGAGTTGGCTGCAAAAATGGCTGGAGATGCTGTTTACGCTAATACGATGCAGGAGCCATTAGATAATGCAAGACTTTCGATGCAAGATTGTCAGAGACAGTTTAAACGGGATGTCTCGCAACTGTTAGGACAACTTGAAGCGGTGATGCATCATGCCCGTGCTGCACGAGTTATCGCTGCAAACTCAAGGATTGAAGCATCACAGGCGGGTGAATATTTACAGAGCTTGCAGGCCGTTGCTGAAAGTGTAGATAAAGCTGCGCATACTATTCACGATAATGTGCAGCGATGCAGAATTGCATTATCCATTTATCGCAATAACTAAATAGCCGCTAACAGCAGAGGGCATTGTTTTTCTATGAAAATGACCAAGATTTATGAAGGATCACACCAATGGATTATGTTTGGAAGGGATGAAAGTAAACCCGCTAATATAATCGATACCAACCAATATGTGGTGCGCACGGCTGATCGATGCCTACTTTTGGATCCAGGTGGTGCCGAGCTGTTTGCGCCGATGATGGCAGCGGTATTGCATCATGCCCCGGTGGATCAAATAACGGATCTGTTCGCTTCACATCAGGATCCTGATGTGATCTCATCGCTGGGTTTGTGGGACCAGGCGTTAACCAATGCCAAACTTCATGCGCCGGCTATTTGGGAGGGTTTCTTGCGGCATTACAGCTGTGAATCAATAGAATATGTACCTATTCCAGATAATGGTGGAACCATTAAACTGGGTTCTGTGGAATTGCAGATCATTCCTGCCCATTATTTGCATTCGCCCGGTAATTTTCATGTCTATGACCCGCAGGCTAAAATTTTGATGACAGGGGATATCGGAGCCGCTTTTGAAGCGCCCGATGCCCCCGTGTTTGTTGATAATTTCACCGCACATGTTGAAAAAATGCGTCATTGGCATCAACGAATGATGCCGTCAAATCAGGCCAAGAGAGTCTGGATTGAAAGGGTAAGAAATCTGGATATAGATATTTTGGCTCCACAGCATGGGCGGATGTTTAAAGGTGATGATGTCAAACGCTTTTTAGACTGGTTTGATGCATTACAGGTAGGTATTGCCGTTTAATCAATTTCAACCTGTTGAAGTCAACAAAAAATTTAAAAAAAGGGGAGCCTAATAGATTTAGGCTCCCTTACCAAGAGAAGGTAAGTAAGAGCGCATATTGATATGTTAGCAATGCCAAGGCAGAATGATAATGTGACCTATTGTCACATATAGACGCTACGGTTATTTTTATAAGTAATTGAGTTGAAAAAATAAAAGCTGATTAATAACCTAGATGCATCAATAAATAAGCATTCTATTAAGGAGTTATGATGTCAGAGCAAGCAAACTATATCCGTTGGTTTAATGAACTAACCATTGACGATGTCCCTCTCGTAGGGGGCAAGAATGCCTCGCTAGGTGAGATGTACCGGGAACTAACGACGCAAGGTATCCAAATTCCAAATGGTTTTGCCGTAACCGCCGAGGCTTACCGTTATGTACTGGAGCACACCCATAGCTGGGAGGCGCTGCATCAAGCATTGGATGACTTGAATCCTGACGATGTCACCGATCTTGCCAAACGCGCGCGTAAAGCCAGGGAGATAATCTACGCTGCACGTTTTCCTGAAGACCTTGAGCAGCAAATTATCGAGGCTTTCAAACAATTAAAACAGCAGTATGGCGATGATTTAAGCGTTGCCGTGCGTAGTTCTGCCACCGCCGAAGATTTACCGACCGCCAGTTTTGCCGGACAACAGGATACTTTCCTCAACATACGCGGCGATCAGGCATTATTGGACTCCTGCAAACGCTGTTTTGCCAGCCTGTTCACCGATCGCGCCATTCATTACCGTATCGATCAAGGCTTCGATCATTTCAAACTGGCTTTGTCGATAGGCATTATGAAAATGGTGCGCTCAGATCTGGATGCCAGCGGCGTGATGTTTTCGCTGGATACCGAATCGGGATTTAGCGATGTAGTGTTTATTACCGGCGCATACGGCTTGGGTGAAAATGTCGTGCAAGGCGCGGTGGACCCGGACGAGTTTTATGTACACAAGCCCACTTTTGAGCAGGGACATCGGGCGGTATTAAGACGCACCTTGGGCGCGAAAAAAATAAAAATGATCTATAGCGATAGACGGACCCGTGAAGCTACCCGCAATATTGCGACCTCTGCCGAACAGCGCAACCGCTTTTGCCTTAACGATGCCGATGTTTTAACCCTCGCCGACTACGCCATTAAAATCGAAAAACATTACAGTACCAAAGCGGGTCAGGCTAAACCGATGGATATTGAATGGGCGAAAGACGGACTTGACGGTACGCTTTATATCGTTCAGGCGCGGCCGGAAACCGTGGTTTCCCAGTTGCGCGGCATGATCTTGGAGCAATACCGCCTTAAAGACAAGGCTGAGCCAATGATTACCGGTCATGCGGTGGGCAGCAAGATTGCCGCCGGCAATGCGCGGATTATCGATAACGTCGAGCAGCTAAATACCTTTAACCCAGGCGATGTGCTGGTTGCCGATATGACCACGCCGGATTGGGAGCCGGTGATGAAAATAGCTTCGGCGATAATCACTAACCGGGGTGGACGCACCTGTCATGCGGCGATTATCTCCCGCGAATTGGGCGTTCCCGCCGTTGTCGGTTGCGATAATGCCACGACCCTGATTAAAAACAATAGCCCTGTCACCGTATCCTGCGCCGAAGGCGATGTCGGCAAGGTCTATTCCGGCCTGCTCGACTTCGATATTAAAAGCACCGACTTGTCGGGTCTGCAACATCCAAAAACCAAAATCATGCTCAATATCGGCAACCCCGAACTGGCTTTTAAAACCAGTTTTCTGCCCAATGACGGCGTGGGTTTGGCACGGATGGAATTTATCATAACCGAATACATCAAGGCGCATCCTATGGCGTTGATTCATCCTGAGCAGGTTCAGAACGCCGGTGAGCGGGAACAGCTGGGCCAGTTAACGCGCAATTATGCCAGCGCTGAAGATTACTTTGTGCAGAAACTATCGGAAGGTGTCGGCACTATTGCCGCCGCATTTTATCCCAAGCCCGTCGTCGTGCGCATGTCGGATTTTAAAACCAACGAATACGCCACTTTGCTTGGCGGGCGCTGGTTTGAGTTTGACGAAGCCAATCCGATGATCGGTTTTCGCGGCGCGTCGCGTTACATCCATCCCGCTTACGCAGAAGGTTTTGCGTTGGAATGTAAGGCCATGAAACGGGTGCGTGAGGAAATGGGCTTAGTCAATGTTATTGTGATGATCCCCTTTTGTCGCCGAGTAGAGGAAGCCCGACGTGTCCTCGATTACATGGCGCAGCTTGGTTTGAAGCGCGGGGAGCAAGGTTTGGAAATTTACGTGATGTGTGAGATTCCCAATAATGTCATTCAAATCGACGCCTTTTCCGAGTATTTCGACGGCTTTTCTATCGGCTCCAATGATTTGACCCAGCTTACCTTGGGCGTAGATCGCGACTCCGCGATCATCGCCGAAGATTTTGACGAACGCGATCCCGGTGTTAAAGAAATGATACGTCTTGCTGTTGAAGGTGCGCATCGTAACGGTAAACATTGCGGACTTTGCGGTCAGGCCCCGTCGGACTATCCCGAGATGGCGGAATTTCTGGTAGAAATTGGCATCGACTCGATGAGTTTGAATCCCGATACCGTGTTACAGACTACGCAGCTGGTATTGGAAACTGAACGGCGATTAAACCGGAAGTTGTAATAATGTTCTTGCTAAAGCATTCCAATTTTTGTTTGTTGGGCTAAAATGAATAATATCGCGTTGGTTGTTTTATTGCAGGGGAAGACAAAATGAACATGAAAAATTACCGTCTGTTTTTATTGGGCTTTGTGGTGGCCTCATTCGTTTTGCTAACCGGGTTTCAACAACCGGGCATTAATAATGCTGTCTTAACGGAAAAGCAGGCGGCATCGGTTAACGTGAAAAAAGTCGAGCTCAACAGCAAAGAGAGTTCCGTTAAATCAAAACACAAAAAAGTCACCAACACGTCTTCAGTGCCGAGTGCCAATGATGCTGCTGAGCTTCAAAAAACACTGGATCTTACCATCCCCTTTAAAGTTAAAGCTTCTGAAGATGTTTGGTTGAAGAGCGAACAAAACAAGATGCCCCAACGGGAATCGGCAAATTTGTTTGCAACGGCAAGTCAAAAAAAGCCAGGGTCTTTAGGTTTAGAAGGGCGGATGTTGATGTCGCAAGAGCCGGAAATGGATAAACAAAAATCGCTGGATGGCGCCGGAATCGTTATCAACCTGAAGCGGTGAGGGTACAAGCGGGTGGGCGGAATTTTGGAAGGTTGCGATTCCGTTGGTAAAGTTCGGTAATTTTAAAAACGCCCTTAACCGGGTACTTTTTTGCGCGTTCATCTGAAGGCTGCGCAGCTTTCCCGTTCTGCATGCGCTCTATTCACGTCAATCTGTGTGCTATTTTTCTAACGGTTGGGGTTACTTGCCATCACCCGTCAGCATGACAATCCTATTCCGGCCTGAGTTTTTTGCCTGATACATGGCTTGATCCGCGGTTTCGATCATGTCGGTGTAATCGGCATAGTGCTCACTATATAGAGATACGCCGATGCTAACCGTCAGGTTATGACCATGAAATCGTTGGCTCATAATCTTGCCGCGACGCTCAATTTCCGATCTTATGCGTTCGGCATAACCGTAAGCGCCGGTTTCATTGGTATTTCTAAGGACAAATAAAAATTCTTCTCCACCATAGCGGCCGATGAAATCTCCGGGACGGGTTAAGTTGCGTAAAATATCGGCAACAATTTTTAAGGCGTCATCGCCGGCCTGATGTCCGCAGCTGTCATTCAGCCGTTTGAACTTGTCTATATCGATAAAGCCAATCGCAATATTGGCCAAGGCGGCCCCATCTTCTTGAAAAATAGCAGTCAGGAATTGGTTGATCATGCGTTTATTAAAAAGTTGGGTTAAGTGATCGATCTGCGCGTTTTTTTTCTCCAGATGGTATTGTTTGGCATTAAAGATGGCGATGCCTAGTTCATAGGCAATGGGCGTAATTTCCGGCAGTAATTGTTCGCGTAGCGGTTTTTTTGACAGCGATTTATCGGCATAAAGCACGCCAAGCAGCTTATTTTGATGCGCTACGGGGATGGCAATAAACTCGGTAGTCTTTAGATGTTGAATTATGGGGTTGTTTTGTTCTACTTTTGTATGGATGATGACGGCTTTTTTTTCGCGCAGACACGTTAATAATAAGCCGGAAAGGCTGTTGATGTTGATCTCAAAAGCGGGCTTTTTGCTCGGTAATGTCGATTCCGGCCAGCCGTATGATGCGATCAGACAGCGGCGCTTGGGGTCGATGGTGAACATGATGCTGCGGTCAAAAGAAAATTCGTCCTGTATGGCCTCCAGTGTACGGGGAATAAAGTCATCAGGGTTAAGGCTGTGATGGGGCGCGGTTAAGCAGGAGGATAATTTAGGGGCAGCGACTAAAGCGTTATCCTCGCTCACCTGACTTAGGTTAATGGTTGCTTTGACCAGAGTGGCCCGCAATGTAATTAAGCTGGGCAGTTGGATATTGTAGAACTCTTGAGTGCTTTGCATGTCCTGATCAACCTGTTGTAGCAGGGCTTCAAGATTCAGTTGGTCAAGATCAATCGTTTCGAGTACAGCGCTCTGTAAAGTTGGATGGCTGTTGCGTTGGGTAGCCGAACCTATGCCTTGTATCCAGGCGATGTAGTCGGCAAAGGAAACGATGGCGATTGCCGTGTTAAATGGTGCGTGCGGCGATGCTTCGGTCGGCTGGTTATGGTGAAAAGCTACGATTGCCGTGATTGATGCCGGTAATTGCCATTCCAGACAAAAAATATGCCCCATCTCGGCATGGGTTATGCCGAAAAAGTTACGTTCTTCTTCTAACGTCGATTGTTGGTTATTGCCGATGGAAGCAATAAAATCACTGTAAGTTACCCGTCCGTGGGTTTCCAGAACGACTTTGCCTATATCGTGCAAAAGCCCTCCGGTATAAACCAGGTCCGGATCGGGGTAGTTAAGTGCGACGGCTATTCTTCTGCTTAATGAGGCTACATACAGGCAATGTTGCCAGAAAAATAGCAAGTCGAATAGTTGCGATGGGTTTTGTCGTTTCAGATTGTTATAAATCAGCAGGTTGAGTGCAAGCTGGCGCACAGTAGAAAATCCTAACAAGGTTACTGCGCGATTAGTGGAGGTTATTTTGTTGGGTAAGGCATATGCGGCGGAATTAACCTGTCTTAGAATTTTTGCGGTCAGCATCGGTTCTGTTTCTATAATCCGGGATAGGCTATCGATTCTGGCGTTGTCATCATTGGTTAGCGTTAATAACTTGAGGGCGACGGAAGGTATCAGCTGAAGGTGTTTTATGTCATCCTTCAGAATCAAGCTGGCGGCTTTTTTTATGCGTCCGGTATCATCCGTGTCTTGGTCGGTCATGACGTCTTCTCCAGTGGTTAACATTCCGTTTTTATGTGGCAAACGCAGTCGAGTAAGGTTTTATGGAAAATGGTGAGAATTGTTAGACAATATCTTTAAGCTGTGGTTATCCGGTGTGGCGGACACCTCAATTCAATGTAGTGGGATAGGATGCCCTTGCCTATAGCTCGGCCTCGGTGCATAGACAGTCAACATATTACCTGTCGTGCGCGTGTGCGACAACCGGATAAGCACAGTTCATCCAAAAGAAAAAAGCGGATATGAAATAGCCGATATTATAAATCATTAAATAACAACATATTGAGACCATTAGCGTGCAGTTATTCATCAAATTTCTTCGCTGGTCTGAAACCTCGCCCTTCAGGCATAGCTATCTACACAAGTCACATTAGAAAATCCTGAGCTCTTTCTTGCAAAGTCGCGAGTTCCTCAGGGGAATAACAATCTAATACTTCCTGCATAGAAAGAAATACCCATAATCCAGCCAATAACGCAGGATTAGTAAATGACTTACCCCATTCCATTTGTCTACCACTCAACTTGATTAGAAAGGTGCGCAAGGTTTTTGCTTTTTCGCTTTTAGCGGCCGCAATTTCCCAAACAACCACGCAAGCCATACAGACAACGAGTAAACGTTTGGCAATGGCTAGTCCAGTTTCCTGCTGCCAGGATTCCAAGTTGTGTCCGGCTTTTTTAAGTAGCTTAAAAAAGCATTCAATTTGCCAGCGCCAGTCATACCAGAGCGCAATCTCGCTGGCTTCAACAGCCATAACGTTGGTCATCAGCAACCATTCAGCGAGTATTTCGCCCTCATCCGATAAAATACGACTTACGACCAGTCGTGCGTCTATGGGCTCGCCTGGAACCGATGGTTTTTTCTGCTTCTTCTGGCTCGGCTTTGCATGGCGCGTTATTCGTATCGGTGTTTCTGCAACCCATTGCCATTGCAGTTTGCCATGATAATCGACTTGCCGTTTTTTCTCGAAATACAATGCTTCAGCAACTTGGGCACAAGGCATTGATTGCCCTTGAAATTCAACCGAGGGGGGTCTTTTTAGAACGTGTTAACCACCAGTAATTGTTGGCCTCCCATTGGCGCATATGCCCGACAGAGTCGACCTCTCGATCAATAATATGCACCAGCGGTTTGACAAAATTCTGCTGTTCCAATTTACCTATGCAGTGTGTCACTTCATCCAAATGGTTTTCAACCGTTTCAGACAAGTCATTCCCTTGATAGGTTGCGTAACTGCCATTGGCTGTAACCAGTCTTTGTGCAACCGGCGCAAGGGGTTGCCCCGTTTGATCACTCAGAATAAGGCTGCTTTGTAAATCGTAACCCACATCGGTTTCGTGTGTTATCTGGTATTTATCCAACTTACTGTCATGTTTTCGATAGTTTAAGCGTGACCAATCATGTACACATAACGCATATTGATTGCATTGCGTTGCAATACCTTTGTGGGCTCCGATTAATAAGGGTTCGTGCAACTTTGTTAAAGTAATCCGGTCATTTTTATAAAATCGCCACGCTGCCTGGGTACTGGCGAAACTCGTGCTTTTGTTAGGCAGTGCTCGTAACTCCGCACTCAATGTATCCGTGGAGTTCAAATGCTCAGTCACTAACTGTTGGTGACGCTTTGCCAAGCGAGGATCGATGTCTAATAACTTTTTTTATATTCATGGCATAGGGTACTTTTTTTTGTGGCTTTAGGTTGTGTAGATAGCTATGCCCTAAAGGGCGAGGTCTAAGACCAGCAAGGAAGTAGATTAAATTTTCTGTTTCACTGCCTTGTTTTTATCAACACGTTGCTCTAGCCATAGACGGATTCTTTTGTCACAGGCAATGACAATGTGAATGACCAATCCCACTGCAATAATGTGTAGCCAGTCATTCACGGCTATCGGTGCAGTATGAAATAATCGGTTCATAATTGGTAGGTAGGTAAGCGCCAAACTGGCCATAGTCATAGCAGCAATGCCCACCCAAATCCACATATTGCTGAACAGGCCCAAGCGAAACATGGATAAGCGCAATGAACGGCAATTCAGCAAATAGAACGATTCACCTACCGTAAAGACATTGACGGCTATGCTACGGGCTTCGTCCTGACTGGCTCCCTGATGAAGCGCTAATTCAAACAGCCCGAAAGCGCCGGCAAGCAACATAGTCCCTACTAAAACAATACGGAAAATGAGTTCCCCGTTCAGGATCGGCATGGCAGGCGGACGGGGTGGTTTAGCCATAATGCCGGGTTCTGCGGGCTCAACAGACAACGTCAAGCCTAGAAATACAGCGGAGGTCATATTGATCCACAAGGCATGAACCGGCAACACCGGCAATATTTCACCCGCCATCACGGCGACCATAATCACCAGTCCTTCACCGAGACTAACGGCCAGGATAAAACTTAAGAATTTGATCAGGTTATCCAATACACCGCGTCCTTCCTCTACAGCCGCTGCAATAGTGGCAAAGTTATCATCCATCAATACCATATCAGCGGCTTCCTTAGCCACTTCGGTACCGGTAATGCCCATGGCGATACCAATGTCGGCCTTACGTACCGCCGGTGCATCGTTAACGCCGTCGCCGGTCATGGCGACGACTTCCCCCCGTGCTTGCAGCGCTTCAACCAGGCGCAATTTTTGTTCCGGCGAGACGCGGGCAAAAACGGTGGTGGCGCTCGCTGCCTCGATCAATTCGGCATCAAACAAGGTCTCAAGATCCCTGCCGTTCAGTGCAGGCGCAGCTTCCCCGGCTGACGGCTGGCTCAAGCCCATTTTCCTGGCAATGGCCACAGCGGTTGCAAGATGGTCACCGGTAATCATTTTGACTTGAATACCGGCAGACCGGCAGGCCGCGATTGCCCGAACCGCCGCTTCCCGGGGCGGGTCAATCATGCCTTGCAGGCCAATAAATTCCAGGCCGCCAGCGACGGTATCGTGAGTAATCTCTTGTGTGCCGATTGAGGTACGAAGCCTGGCAAAGGCCAAAACGCGCAGACCCTGTTTCGCCATAGCCTCTACCTGGCCCATGACAACCGTAGGATCGAGTGGCGGATAATCATCATAGCTCCCCATCAAGCTGTTACAACGCTGCAACACACTCTCCACCGAACCTTTCAAATAAACAATAGACGCCCCGGTTGCGGCATCACTGTGCAGTGTTGCCATATACTGATGTTGCGCTTCAAAAGGGATGGCATCCTGTCTAGGCAAAGACGTTGCCAACGATTTTGCATCCAGCCCTGCTTTATGGGCCGACACCAGTAAAGCGCCTTCGGTGGGGTCGCCTTCAATCACCCAGCCCTGTCCGGTTTGTCTTAGCACCGAGTCATTGCATAGCAACCCAGCCTGTAATAACGCCATCAGGGCAGGCTTCGCCTTAATATTAACCGTATGGCCAGACTGTTCAATAGAGCCGTCCGGTGCGTAGCCGATGCCACCGGCCTGGTAAGTTTCATTACCCGCCCAAAGCTGTTGTACCGTCATTTCGTTTCGCGTCAATGTACCGGTTTTATCAGAACAAATAACCGTGGTGCTGCCTAATGTTTCCACCGCAGGCAAATGGCGGATAATGGCGTTTCGTTTCGCCATTCGTGACACGCCAATGGCCAGGGTGATCGTCATAACGGCAGGCAAGCCTTCGGGGATCATGGATACCGATAAAGCCACGGCAGCCATAAACAGATCTTCTAAAGGAGAACCGTGCGATAAACCCACCCCAAAGGTAATGGCCGCCAAGCCCAGAATCACAAACAACAGAATATGGCTAAACTTGGCTATTTTCCGTGTTAGCGGGGTCGCCAGAATTTCTGCGCTGGTAATCAATTTGGAAATGCGTCCGATTTCAGTATCGTCGCCGGTTGCAACGACTACCCCGCGTCCAGTGCCATAAGTAACAAGCGTCGAGGAATAAAGCATATTGGTGCGGTCAGCGAGCAAGGTGTCATGCGCCTGTATTGACACGGCCTTGCTGACAGGAACTGATTCCCCGGTTAATGCTGATTCATCAATCTGCAATTCCCGGCTGTGCAATAGCCGCATATCCGCCGGCACTTTGTCGCCGGATTGCAATAACACAATATCACCCGGCACTAAATCCCGGGCATTGACGCGCTGTTTTTCCCCTGACCGCAACACAACAGCTTCAGTGACCAAGGCGTGGGTCAGTGCAGCCAACGCAGTCAACGCCTTGCTTTCCTGAACAAACCCGATAATGGCATTCAGGACCACAACACCCAAAATGAGGCCAGCATCAACCCAACCACCCATAAATGCTTTTGTGCCAACGGCAACCAGCAAGATATAAATCAGGGCCTGGTGAAACTGGAGTAAAAATCGGAGCAACGGCCCTTTACCTTTTTTTACCGTCAGCGTGTTGGCGCCATAGGTCTCGCGCCGTTCATCGATTTCAAAACCATCCAGCCCAGTATCCGACTTAACGTCAAGCAGGTCAGTCACTTCGGTTTCCGGCAGGTGATGCCAGTGCTTATTTAAAAGTGTTGTCATAAATCATAATCCTCTGGTTGTTTTATCTCGGTGGGACCAAAAAATCTTCTAAACACTTTTCTGAATCAAAGGGTTTATCCCTCCATAGGTGCTTAGCTTCCGCCCGCTGCAATGCCCAAATCCACGCGACTATGGCCGAGCAGGGTGCCGGTGGCGAAGGCCAGGTCGATCAGCGACACCTGATAGTCGCCGATGGCGCGCACTTCGCGCAGTTGTGCCTCGCCGAGGCGGGTGAGGGTTTCCAGCACTTCGGTCATGGTCCTGAGACCCTCGCGAAATTGTTTCAGCTCGGCATCGTAGTTCAGTCCGGCGAGCAGGACATTCTGCCGCGTGGCGAGAATGCGCTGCCAGTTCTGCTCCAGCTGATCCAGCGCGTCATAAATTTCCCGGCGCACACTAAGTTCCCGCAGTTGCTGGGTGGTGAGACGCTGCATGCGATCCTGTACCGCCCGATCCAACTGCGCTTTACGCAATTCGTTGGTGAGCGGAATTTCCATGCGCATACCCACCGACCAGTCGGCATAGTTGCCACTGACCGTTTGGCCGAAAGCGCCGCCGTAGGATGATGGATCCCGTCCCGGCGACGCATAGCTATAGTCGAGCATGAACATCGGCAGGGTTTGGTTGCTTAAATAATCAATCTTGGTCAGGTCGGCGGCAAGCTTCAGTTCCAGCTCCAGCAGATCCAGCCGTCCCTCCAGCGCATGTTGCACCAGTTGTTTGCGGTCGAATTTGAATTCGACTAGGGTTGGCGTAGTCTCCGGGATCAAGACCGTGGGGGAGTCCAAATCCAGGCCGGGATCGTTCAGCAATAACTTGAGCTGACGCTGTCTGATCTTAAGCGTAGTTTCTGCAATAATCAGCGCTTCCAGCCGCTCGGCCACGCCAATCTCGGCACGGTTGATCTCCACAGCTGCGGTCAGTCCTTCCGCCACGCGCTTTTTCACCATCGCCAGATTGTCCGCCGCGTTCTCGTATTGCTGACGGCGTACATCCAGCTCTCCCCAGACGATATAAAGCCCCCAATAGCTGCGTTCGACGGTGGCCAGCACACGAATCGTCTGCAACCGGGTTCTCACATCCACGGCCTGTTGCTCGTAACGGGCGATGCGGATACCGGCGACGTTGGTGTCGATCCCCCCATCGCGCAGCAGGGGCTGGCTGATGGAGAAGCGTAGCGCGGCGCCATACTGTTCCGCCTGGAGACCTTTTTTTCTTACGGACTTTTCATCGAGCGGGGCGATCAGCGTAATCTTCCCGCCGGTGCGTAGCGGAATGGAGACACCCATATCGAATTCCAGAAATTCTTTTTTCTGCTCCGAATCAACGCGCAGAGCCTCTTGTCCAGCAAGAGGTGAGTTGGGATCCGCCGCAACAAATTTGTCTATCTCGGTAATATCGGGCGGCAAATGTTTGGAGGAATATTTTGCGCGGGCGAAGATCAGGTCGTCGAACTTGGCTTGTTCCTGGCTGACCGCAGTGGCCGCGATTTTCGGGTCGACCAGGGCGATCTTCAAGTCAAGATTATTCTCCAACGCCAGGGCACGGGCTTCGGCGATGGATAGCTGTTTGCCGGCTTGGGGCTGCGCTTTTGGCTGCGGCGGACTATCCGGTTCTTCGGCTTTGGTTCTCCTGAGTGTAGCCGAAGGGCTCGGGACAGGCCCTTCGACTTTGCTCAGAGCAGGCTTTGCAGGCGGTGAAGTGCGACCGGTCTGAGGACGGCGTTCCCTGAACTTGGGCAAGGCCTGCTCGACACTTAACTGTGGGGGTTTTGAGAGCTGTTCCACCGGCAGGCCTTCTTCGCTTTGCATGCGTTCCTCAACCCGCCGGACAAGCTGTCGATCGGGTGCAGTGTCAAAGTAATAGCTGCAACCCGTTAACAATGACACCAGAAGCCATGTAGCTCGTCCGGGGCGAAAAGGAAGCAATTGTTTCATCATTGATTATTTCAACTTTTGGTTATACAAGTCAGTTGGCGGTTTGTCCTGCGTCAATTCCGGTGGGAAGGCATTCAATTTACGCCAGAGTTCATAGCCCATCGTGACCCGGTTCAACAATACCCAGCCCTGGACGCGTACGCCCTGGCGCAGGAAGCGCGGCGACGGCCAGGGTTGGTCGGCTTGGTCCGGGACGACGAGCACACGGAACTTGCCCTTGCCGTCGTCGGTGGAGTCCACGAAGGCGACGGTGCCGCCGAAAGTGCCAACCGCCAGTTCCGACCAGCCTTCGAATTGCATGGCCGGCCAGCCCTCGAATTGCAGGCGTGCATGGCGACCGGGTGTGATGAGTACCGCATCGATGCCACTCACCCACAGCTCTACAGCCTTAATGTCAGTATCCGGCACCAGAACCAGCAAAGGATCGCCCTGTTTGACAATATCGCTTTGCGGATTGGCTACAAGGCGCAAGATACTGCCGTCCCGCGGCGCCTTCACTACTTGGGATTGTTGACGCGACAGGTCAATCTCACTCTTGAGCAGGCTGCCCCGGCTGTCTTCCAGTTCGCTCAGGGTCTTGTTCGCTGAAGCGCTGGTGGAGTCGATGCGTGCCTGGGCATCGGCGCGGATGCGCCCGATCTCCGCTTCAGCGGCACCCTGTTCGGCCTGCGCTGCGTTCAGCGCCGCCTGGGCGCTGTTCAGGCTGCGCCGGGCGACGATGCCGTCACGCTCGGCGACCTCGAAGTCACGCTTCGACACCAGGCCGTCACCCAGCAAACGTTGCAAGCGCCCTGTCTGAACGGCTGCCGCATCCAGGGTTGCCCGCGCTGAAGCTATCGCCTCGCCGGCTGAAAGCGCCCGCTGGCGAGCGACATCCAGCCGGTATTGGGCGGTGGCGGCCTGCAAATCCCGGGTGGTGATCAGATTGTCGATTTGCAACCGGTAAGCGCGCAGCTCTTCTTCCTTGGCCGCCAGTTTGGCGACGGCGGCGTCAGTCTGACGACTCAGGCGTTCGAGCTGTTCTGGATCGACATCGGCTATTTCCATTAACACATCGCCAGCCTTGACCCTGGCGCCCTCACGCACCTGCCATTGCACGATGCGTCCGGAAACCGGCGCTTCCACGGTCTGCTGGCGTTCGAGGGGCGCAAAGGCTACGACCCGTCCGGTGCCGTTGATGGTTTGTTGCCAGGGTGTCAACAGCAAAGCCGGCGGCGTAGCCAAGAACAGCCACAGGCAGGCTTGCGCCAGTGTGCTGATCAGGCGCGGTGTGCGTGCGGTGGAGAGGGCGGAAAGGCGAGAACGCAGTTCAGGCATGGGCGTCAACTCCTGGCAGTTCCACAGTACGTCCGCACAGAGCGGCGACGTTCGGCGAGGCAGTCAGCACCAGCAGGGTCCAGGGTGCGTCGTTGGCAAACAGCGCCGGAGCGAGGCGGCGGCGTGCTGCTTCGTCCATTTCATCAAGTATACCGTCCAGAATCAATAAGGCGGGGCGTCCGGCAATGGCCCGTGCGAGCAGCAATAGGCGTCCCTGAGCAGTGGACAAAGGTGCGCCGCTGGGACTAATATCGGTATCCAGGCCATCCTCAGAGAGACCGGCAATATCGTCCAGCAGACCAACCGCATCCAGCGCCTGCTCCACCTCATCCTGTCTAAGTTCAGGTCGGCCGAGGCGGACATTTTCGAGAAGGCTGTCCTGGAAGAACTCCGCGCGACCGACTACGGCAATCCGGTTGCGTAGTGCTTCCAGGCGCAGGTTGCCCAGATCGACGCCGTTTATTTCGATATGTCCCTTTCCCGGTTGGCGCAGACCGCATAAAAGAGCCGCCAGCGTGCTTTTACCGCTACCGAAACCGCCGAACACGGCGATCCTCTCGCCAGGCTGAACCTGCATTGTGAAGTTGGAAAATACCGGCTGTTTCGCGCCGAAGCCGAAAGACAAGCCGCGTACCGCAAGCGAGACCGGCCCGGTCATGACCGGCGCAACACCCTGCTCGCGCTCCAGCGGCAAATCCAGCAGATGGCCGATCTTGTCGGCGCCGGCCATCAGGTCATAGTAACCTTCCAGATGCTTGCCGAACTTGACCAGCGAGATCAGCGCCGCCGACACGATCAATTCGGCGGCCACCAATTGTCCGAGGGTCAGATGGCCGTCGATGACCAGATAGCCGCCGATGGCGAGCAAGGCCGTTTGAGCTATCGCATACAAGGTCACCGAACCGACGATCTGGCGCAGCAATATCTGATAATGGGTGCGCTTCGCGTCCAGATAGGCGAGTGCGAGCGCATCGGTGCGCTGGGCGGCGAGTTCCGGCCCGCCGTTGAATTTGAAGGTCTGCATGTTGCCGGCGACGATTTCCAGCCAGGCGACCAGGGCATACTTGGATAACGATTCCTGAATGGCAGTGGCGACACCGCCGCGTCCCAGCACAAATATGATGAAGAAGATCGACAGCACCAACACCACATCGAAAGCCAATAGAAAAGGATGGTAGAAAGCCAGCATGATCAGGCCGACTAAAGTCTGCACCGCCGTGCTCAAACCGTCCAGAAGCAGGGATGAACCTGCCTTCTGCACCGTCAGTACGTCGAAGAAGCGGTTGACCAGTTCCGGGCCATGGTGATGCTCGTAGGCATCGCTACGCACCCTGGGCAGGCGGTAAGCCAGATCCGCCGCCAGGCGCACAAAGATCCTCCGCTGCACAATTTCCACCAGGTACGACTGAAGCACATGCACCGCACCGGCAAACGTTAAGAAGAAGAACAGGATAGTTGACAGCACCAGCAAGGGTTGCCCCATGCCGCTCATTGCCACCGTGTTCACCAGGGCCTGCACCGCGATCGGCGAGGCTAAAGCCAGTAGGCCGGAGCCCAACGCCAGTCCCAGTACCAGCCACAGGTCGGCATGGTCGGCACGCATCAGTTCGATGAGTCGACGTAACGGCGGCAAATGCGCATGATGATCGTGACTGACGGCACCGCTAAGCGGCGCCTTTGCTTGCACCAGCAACCAATCTCCCAACCTCCCCTCGGGCAAGCCCAGCAGTTCCCTTACGGCAGCAGGTTTGATTCGACGTTCCTCAATCACCTCGCCCTGCACCAGAGCCACACGCACCCGGCCGGCACGAAATCCGTAGACAACCAGCCAGCCGCGCCCGTCTGAAAGGCGCGCTACCAGCGGTGTCTGCGTAGCCGATGCCTCCGCCGCAGCGCTTGGAGTCAAAGCCACGTGATCCATGCGCAAACCGATGTAAGCGCCGATATCGGACAGATTATCCAGGTCATCAGCTAAATCCAGTCGCGTAAGGCGATCCAATGACTTGGCAGTTTCTGCCTGTAATTCTAACAACCCCAGCAAAAAACCGAGCAGTGTCTGCATGGCCTGCTTACGTTGCGGGTTAAGCTTGTTGTCGGTGGAAACAGCCATATAAATGATAATCCGGGCATTAGGTGAAAAAATAAAGGGTCGCGCTCAGTGAACTGATGATAAGCGCAAACCTGATCCAAGTCATGATTTTAGACGATTCCGCCAGTGCAAGCCGTCGCTCCTGAATGGTGGTGACTGCGCGTCGCGCGGCACTATGCGCCTTGCGCGAAAGATACCACGATAAGCCAATGGCTACACCTAAGCTGCTCCAGAAAAAGATAATTTCCGCCGTTTTTTTGGGTAGATGTAAACCCTCCTCAAGGAAATGTCCGACTATCGTTTCAAAAACCTCAAACAGCAAATGCAATCCATGTCCGAGCACCGCGAGACCATGTCCGATCAGCGACAGCAGGGTATCGCCAAACAGAAACAAAGTTGGGATGCCCAAAATAATGACAACTGTCACTCTACCAATAAAGCGATACAGGGTTCTGGCGTGAGCAGTCAGCCATGTTATCTGCAATTCAAATTTTTTCATGACATTTTCCTCGCAATAAATATAGGCTAAATGCTAAAGCTCAGTAGGATGCAAAAGTTCCCCGACAACACTTTCCATTGCCATGCAACGCGAACCCTTGACCAAAACGTTAACGCCAAGCTGAAGCTGCGGAAGCAAGGTTTGAACCAGGGCCTGGCCGTCAGGCAGATGGTGGGCGCCTTCTCCAAAACTTTCAGCGGCAAGGCGTGCCCTCTTTCCCACCGCAAAAAGCGCCACAACGCCTGCCGCACGCGCTGCTTGTCCGGCCCAGTCGTGCCAAGTATCCGCGTCATCGCCCAGTTCAGCCATATCGCCCAGCACCAGGATTTTTTTGCCCGGCATGGTAGCCAAAGTGTCCAATGCCGCCGCCAGCGACGAGGGATTGGCATTGTAGGTATCGTCAATGATGTGCGAACCACCCGCACCAAGTCGAGACTGTAGGCGCCCTGCTACTGGACGCACAGCCGCCAAACCCGCCTCAATCGCTTCCGGTTCGATGTCCAGCACCAGGCAGGCCGCTGCCGCCGCCAAGGCATTCAGGGCGTTATGCCTGCCCATGAGGCGCAAACGTGTCTGGATCCGGCCCCACGGCGACTCGATGATCAAATCACCGCCGTCGAACCGGGGCTGCCAGTTGCCCCGCACATCCGCGCCTGACTTGAATCCGAAGTGTAAACACAGCCTCTCGCCCGCCTGTTGCCGCCAGATTGGAAGGCATTCATCGTCACCGTTCAGCACGGCAATGCCGTTGCCGGCCATTACGGAAAACACCTCGCCGTTGGCGCGGGCGGCACCCTCGCACCCGCCGAACCCGGCCAGATGATCCAGTCCGGCGTTGGTAATCACCGCGATATCCGGCTTTGCCATTTCGCCGAGAGGTGCAATCTCACCGTGCCCGTTGGCGCCCAATTCAAGGATGGCGGCGCGATGCGAAGGCTCCAGGCGGAACAGGGTCAGCGGTACGCCAAGCGCATTGTTCTGGTTGCCCTGCGTCGCCAGCACGGCATCGCCATACCGCTGCCGCAAAATCGCGGCAATCAGTTCCTTGACGGTAGTCTTGCCATTACTGCCGAGCACGGCGATCACCGGCAATTGGAACTGCCGCCTCCAGGCGGCCGCCAACCGCCCCAGGGTCGGCACCGTGTCCTCTGCGACCAGGAGCGGCAAGGGCGCCGGTACGGGACGGGCAACCAAAGCGGCGACAGCCCCACGGGAATGCGCTTCATCAAGATGATCGTGGCCATCGTGATGCGCTCCTTTCAGCGCGACAAACAGGGTACCGGGGCTTACCCTGCGCGAATCGATAGCGATTCCGGAAAATTCAACATCCTGACCAAGATGCTCCGCGCCAGACCATTGGGCGGCATCGGATAAGCGGGCGTGGATCATGGCAGCAGCACCTCGTAAATGTTCAATGCGCTGCAGGGTGGATTCATGCCGGGCTTTCCTGCCCGGCACCCTTCGGGTAAAGGTAAATTCGCTCCCGGCGAATTTATCACCGCTACAACTGTATGGATGCAAGGAGGTAGAGCAACGCAGGAGCAGTTGCCGAGGCAATCCACCGCAACTGCTTTGATTGGCGGATTGCTGACGCGAATCCGTCTTACGGCATTTAAATTCATGAAAGCTCCTTTGACATTAAATCCCGGTTGCCTCCCGCCAACCGGTCAGCCAGGGTTGCCAGCGCCGGACGAAGCTGCATCCAGCCGGGATCGGTGGCGTTATCATCGAAGCGGCCGGTCACGAGCACCTGTTGTCCCAGCCAGAGGGACAGGTCTTCCGCGTTGTTCATGCGTGGATCGTCGTGGTTTTCAATCCGGTTCAACACCACCCCCGCAAGAACCAAACCGCGTCGATTGATCGCCTCCACGGCCATCAGGGTATGACCGATGCAGCCTAGCCGGTCCGCCGTCACTAACAGCACCGGCAATGACAACGCGGCGGCCAAATCGGCGTTGAGCACGCCGGATGTGAGCGGGGAATAGAAGCCTCCGGCGCCTTCAACCAACAGGAAGTCGTTCTCCGCGACGCCCTGGAGACAGGCCGCCCGTATCTCATCCAAAGTTAAGCTCGTGCCGGCCAACGCCGCCGCCCGTTCAGGCGATAACGCCGGTTCGAATGAATAAGGGCAAATGCGCTCCAAAGGTTCATCCGAGCGAGCTGCGGCTTGCAGCGTTCTGGCGTCCTCGGGGACAAGGCGGTCTCCTTCCCGCCGGCAGCCTGATTCCACCGGTTTGCGGGGGCGCACGATCAGATTACGCTCGCTGAGCAGTCGGGCCAGGGCTGCGGTGATGCGGGTCTTGCCGATGCCGGTATCAGTGCCGGTCACGAACAACCCGTGGGGAATGGGATTAGCCATCACAATTCCTCCGGGAGAGGATTTGGACGCATAAGATGTGTCCGCAGGGCGACAAATCCGCAGGATAGCCGATTTGCACGGCTCTGCCGCCCATAAGGGCGAGCCACAGGGATGTGGCGAGTGACAAATCGGCAGGATAGCCGATTTGCAAGGCTCTGCCGCCCATAAGGGCGAGCCACAGGGATGTGGCGAGTGACAAATCGGCAGGATGGCCGATTTGCACGGCTCTGCCGCCCATAAGGGCGAGCCACAGGGATGTGGCGAGTGAAAACAGGGGTGTTTTTCATCAAAAATAACCTCTAATTGTCAATGGTTAACGGCGGCAATCATGCACAACGAAACGTTCTTGGTCTCGTTGGATGAAATCGACGTCGTTCACCGTAAAGTTTTCCAGGGATAGGCTATAAAATCGGTCGAAATGGTTTTTGATAGAGCGTTCGATGATGGGGTCATAGCCTGGACAAATCTGCTGAGCAGTTCCTCGAATGCGCTCTACCACTTCACCTTCACGCACCACGAGACGGCCATTCTTAAAAACTAGCGCAGCTCTATCGAACATGGCTTCCTTGTTGTCTTGGGGGCTGTAGACGGCGATATCCGCGATGGCACCGGGCATTAGATGACCTCGATCGAATAACCCCATCAAGTTGGCGGCGGCCGTGCGTGTCATCACTGCAATTTCGTATAAGGAGAACTCTTTCTTGAGGTCTTTCAGCAGAGTCATGGCAACCACATCCGGGTGAATGTTTTCCAGGCACGCCAAACGATACTCGTAATCCATCAGCAAGCGGAACAGTTGCGGGTAGCAAGTGAAAGGCGCTCCGTTGGGGTGATCGGTGGTAAAAAACACGCGTCCCGGGTCTTCTGCCAGCAGAAACATCTCCAGGCCTATGGCCCATTGCAGACTATTGACGAAACTGGTTGCCCGGTAACGGTAAGGCACCACGCCGCCCGAGCCTTCGCACTCGGCATCCCACATCACCCATTTGTTGGGGCTGGCATCCCTATGTCGGCTGTATTGAGCGATCACGTCGCCGGAGATGGTCACGGTCTGGCCGAACAATACCTGGCCGACATCCATCGTGATATTGGGATGGCGGCGGAAACCATCCAGTAATTGAGCCGCCGCCGACGAAAAACCGCGCGCGCCTTCATTGCCGTAGGCATAAAACTGGACATGAGCCAAATGCATCGGCAAGCCTTGGGCTGCTTCCATCGTCGCCAGTGCGGTATCGACATTACCCGGTATGCCCAAATTATTGCAATGCACATGCACCGGATGCGGTATACCCAACTCGCAGGTAGCGCGTTGCAGGGTTTGCAGTATCTGCCTTGAGCTGACGCCGTAATCCGGGACGATGTCATCCAGGCTGAATTGGCGGACGTTGCTTTTAAAGGCATTGGCACCGCCGGCGTTGATGACTTTCAGGCCTAGAGCGCGGGTGGCGTGCAGTGTCCAGGCTACATAATCGTTAATTTGCCCCTGGCCGGCCCTGCCGCGCATCAACCTCAACAGCAAATCGTCGTTACCGAGTATCGCCAATGCGGCGGTATCCAGAATCGGAATGTCCGCCATTTGCAGATGCACATCCAGTGCGTTTACCGGTAGCATGGCCGGTTCGACCACTGTGGTATAGCCCATCCGGGCGTAACGGTAGCCTGTATCGGTCGTCGACCACTTGGCTGTGGCAAACGGCTGATTCAAACGCCGCGCCATATGGTTGCGGTGCTGTTCCGGCAACAACAGGCGGGCGGTGTTGACGTTACCGCCGGCGATATGACTATGGATATCAATGGCGCCGGCCATCACGACTTTGCCGGCCACATCATAAACCTCATCAAACCTGACATCAGGCCCAGGATCGCAGACGATAAAACCATCCCGGATAAAAATATCGCGAAGCTCTCCATTGACCTTTTGTGCTGGATCGTAAAGCATCCCCCCAACCAGTTTGCTCAGCATTGACTCCACCTTTTATTAAAGTTTTTAATTTCCCCGGCATTGTCAGCATGACGGCGTTTCTTTTGATTTAACATCATTACCAACGATTTCGATACGGCTACTGACTTGACGGGTGCCGCGACAGATACACGGGAAACGCACATCAGTCGCGCACCGCGTATTGAATGCCTTGCCAGGCAACTTCGATCATCAGTGTGATCTCCTGTTCCGTGATCACATAGGGCGGCATGAAATAGATGACATTGCCCAATGGCCGCAACAATACGCCACGGCCGAGTGCATACTGATAGACCCTCAAGCCTCGGCGTTGCTGCCACGGGTAAGCTTCACGCGTGTGTTTGTTTTTGACCAGCTCAATGGCGACGATCATGCCGGTTTGCCGGACTTCGGCGACGTTGGGATGATCCTGGAAGCGTTCGACTCCTTTGGCCATGACAGCCGCCAACAGGCGATTGTTGCCGAGTACATCCTGCTGCTGAAACAGGCCGATAGTTGCCAATGCCGCCCGGCAACCCAGTGCATTGCCGGTGTAGCTGTGCGAGTGCAAAAACGCGGTGAGGTTTTGGTAATCGTCGTAAAACGCCCGATAAACCATGTCGCTGGTCAACACCGCCGACAAGGGCAGATAGCCGCCGGTCAGTCCTTTGGACAGACAGATGAAATCCGGGCTGATGGCCGCCTGCTCACAGGCGAACAAGGTGCCGGTGCGACCAAAACCAACCGCTATCTCGTCGGCGATCAGATGCACGCCGTATCGGTCGCAAGCCTCGCGCAGCATTGTCAGATAGACAGGGTGATACATGCGCATGCTGCCGGCGCATTGCACCAGGGGCTCGACGATCACCGCACATACCGAATCGGCGTGCTTCGCCAGAGTTTGCTCCATGTCGGCGAAACGGCGGATTGAATAATCTTGCCAAGTTTCGCCGCTTTCACGATGGTAGCAATCCGGACCGGGTACCGTGATGACATCCATCAGCAACGGCGCATAGGTTTCCTTGTACAGCGCAACATTACCGACCGCCAGTGCGCCTAGTGTTTCGCCGTGGTAACTGTTTTCCAGCGTAATGAATTGGGTTTTTTGAGTTTTACCAAGATTGCGCCAGTAATGAAAGCTCATCTTCAGCGCAATTTCGACGGCTGACGAACCGTTATCGGCATAGAAACATTTATCCAGTCCCGGCGGCGTGATTTCAACCAGTTTTTCGGCTAATGTCACCGCTGCTTCATGCGTGAACCCGCCGAGAATCACGTGTTCCAGAGTATCGAGCTGTTGCTTGACGGCCTGGTTGATGACCGGATTGGCATGCCCGAAAATATTCACCCACCAAGAACTGATCGCATCCAGATAACGCTTGCCCTCGAAATCTTCCAACCAGACGCCCTGGCCGGATTTGATCGGGATCAACGGTACTGATTCGTGATCCTTCATCTGGCTGCAAGGATGCCAAAGCACCTTCAAATCGCGTTGCACCATCGTTTGATTATTCATGAGTTACCGCTGAAGCCTGTTTGAGAATTCAAAAACCGAACCATTAATCTATCCGAAGTGTTCAACTTATTTACGCTCAACTTGGGAAACATCTCTCACGGCGCCTTTGGCGGCCGACGTGGTCATGGCCGCATAAGCTCTTAGTGCCGGGGATACATGTCGTTCGCGCTTGACCGGCCGCCAGGCCTGCAAGCCCTTGGCTTCCATTACTGCACGGCGCCGCTCCAGCTCGTCTTCCGTCACTGCCAAGTGGATACGACGGTTGGGAATATCGATCTCGATGGTGTCGCCTTCTTCCACCAAGCCAATCGCGCCGCCTTCGGCCGCTTCGGGCGAGGCATGGCCAATGGAAAGCCCGGATGTGCCGCCGGAGAATCGCCCGTCCGTCAGCAGCGCGCAGGCTTTGCCCAGACCCTTGGACTTGAGATAGCTGGTCGGATACAGCATTTCCTGCATACCGGGACCACCCTTGGGACCTTCATAACGGATAACCACTACATCGCCAGCGACAATTTGGTCGGCCAGAATACAGGCCACCGCGTCGTCCTGGCTTTCGAAAATTCGAGCGCAGCCTGTGAACTTGAGGATGCTGTCGTCCACGCCGGCGGTCTTGACGATACATCCCTCCAGTGCGATGTTGCCGTAGAGCACGGCGAGGCCGCCATCCTGTGAGTAGGCGTTCGCTTTATCACGGATGCAGCCTTCGGCGCGGTTGTCGTCCAACGCCGGGTAGCGCATGGATTGCGAGAAGGCGACGGTGGTCCGGATGCCGCCGGGCGCGGCACGGTAGAAATCTTTCACCGTCTCATCGCCGGTGCGCTGAATATCCCACTGCTCGAGTGCGGCAGCCATGCTCGGCGCATGCACAGTCGGTACATCGCGGTTGATCAGGCCGGCGCGATCCAGTTCGCCCAGAATGCCCATCACGCCGCCGGCGCGATGCACGTCTTCCATGTGGTAAAGCTGCGTGGCCGGAGCGACCTTGCTCAAACATGGCACGCGGCGGGAAATGGCATCGATGTCGGCCATGGTGAAATTAACGCCAGCCTCATGGGCGGCAGCCAGCAGATGTAGTACGGTGTTAGTCGAGCCTCCCATCGCCACATCCAGGCTCACGGCGTTTTGGAATGCGTCGAAATTGGCGATGGAGCGCGGCAGAACAGAGCTGTCGTCCTGTTCATAATAACGTTTGCTCAGCTCTACAATGGTACGACCCGCACGCAGAAACAGCTGTTTTCTATCCGCATGTGTGGCAACCAGGGAGCCGTTGCCGGGCAACGATAGTCCCAGCGCTTCGGTCAGGCAGTTCATGGAATTGGCCGTGAACATGCCGGAGCAGGAACCGCAGGTCGGACAGGCGGAGCGCTCCACTGCGGCGACCTGTTCGTCGCTGATGCTGTCATCGGCGGCTTCCACCATGGCGTCAACCAGATCCAGAGCGCGGGTTTGCCCGTTCCAGTTCATCTTGCCCGCCTCCATCGGCCCGCCGGATACAAAAATGGCGGGGATGTTGAGACGCAGGGCAGCCATCAGCATGCCCGGGGTGATCTTGTCGCAGTTGGAAATGCATACCAGCGCATCGGCACAGTGGGCATTGACCATATATTCCACACTGTCGGCGATCAGCTCGCGGCTGGGCAGTGAATACAGCATCCCGGCGTGGCCCATGGCGATGCCGTCATCCACGGCGATGGTATTGAATTCCTTGGCCACGCCACCGGCTTGTTCAATTTCTCTGGCGACGAGTTGACCCATGTCCTTGAGATGGACGTGGCCCGGCACGAACTGAGTGAAGGAGTTGGCAATGGCAATGATCGGCTTGGAAAAATCCCCATCTTTCATGCCGGTGGCACGCCAAAGTGCGCGTGCGCCGGCCATGTTGCGGCCCTGGGTGGTAGTGCGGGAACGGTATTGCGGCATGGTGAACCTCGGAGGCTTGAGAAATTATTGCCGGAAATACCCGGCGTGAATCGTTATCAACGCTCATGGATAAAAATAGCGCGCCGCTTCAATGCGCACCGTAATGCGACTCGATATAACGTTCGACCAAAGCCTGGAATTCTTCGGCGATTTTATCGCCTTTCAGGGTGACGGTTTTGACGCCGTCCTCGAATACCGGCGCCACCGGTGATTCGCCGCTGCCGGGCAGACTGATGCCAATGTTGGCGTTTTTACTTTCGCCGGGGCCGTTGACCACGCAACCCATCACCGCCACTTCCATGGTTTCCACGCCTTTATATTTGTCCTTCCAGACCGGCATTTGCTCACGCAGATAACCCTGAATGTCTTGCGCCAGCCTCTGAAAATAATCGCTGGTGGTGCGGCCGCAGCCGGGGCAGGCGATGACCATCGGCGTGAACGAACGGAAGCCCATGGTTTGCAGGATTTCCTGGGCGACGATGACTTCCCGGGTACGTGAGGTGCCGGGCTCAGGGGTCAGCGAGACCCGAATCGTGTCGCCGATACCTTGTTGCATCAATACGCCAAGGGCCGCTGCCGAAGCCACCATGCCTTTAGAACCCATGCCCGCTTCGGTAAGTCCCAAATGCAGGGCATAATCGCAACGGCTGGACAAATCTTCGTAAATGCTGATCAATTGCTGCACGTTGCTGATTTTGCAGGACAGCGTGATTTTGTTTTTTCCCAAACCCAATTCCTGGGCTTTGGCGGCGCTTTCCAGGGCCGATTGGATAATGGCTTCCCGCGTCACTGCCGGCAAATCGCTTGGCGTGGCCAATTGCCGGTTTTCATCAAGCAATCGCGTCAACACCGCCTGATCGAGACTGCCGCCGTTGACGCCGATGCGCACCGGTTTGTTGTAGCGGCAGGCAAATTCAATCATTTGCTGAAATTGTGGATCTCGGGCCTTGCCTTTGCCGACGTTACCCGGATTGATGCGATATTTGGCCAGCGCCTGCGCGCAGTCCGGATATTTTTCCAGTAACTTGTGTCCATTGAAGTGGAAGTCACCGACGATCGGCACCGAAAAGCCTTTTTGTTCGAGACGGTTGACGATCTCCGGTACGGCTTTGGCCGCTTCCTCGGTGTTGACCGTAACCCGGACTATTTCCGAACCGGCGGTCGATAATTCGATAATCTGCTGCACGCTTGCCGCCACATCGGCGGTATCCGTGTTGGTCATCGACTGCACGACAATCGGCGCACCACCGCCAACCTTGACGTTACCGACTAAAACTTGTTGAGTATGTTTTCTGGATTGAATCGACATAAATTATCTGTTTGCAATAAAAATATTTGTTTTGCTGGCTTTGCGGCATTGTTTGTTAAATATCTACAGTGCTCATCCATAGCTAATTGATTAAAAAACTATTCCACAATTCATCAGTGTGCCGTAAATGTCATCGACTTTGTATTGATCGCAATCGAACGCCAGATCAGCGGCAGAAGGCTTGTGATCCAGACACAGGCAGAACAGCCCGGCATTTTTGACCGCAAGCGCCAATTCGTCGGTGGCTTGCTCCAAAACCGTTACTGCATGGCCGGTATCGAACAGTTTGCGCTCCAGATGATAAGCCGTCTGTTTGGCGTTGCCGCCGCTCAAAACGATGATAGAGGCGGTCTGGCCGAAGCGGGTAGCGCGTTCTTCGGCAGTCACCTGCGTCCACTCTTCTGCACTGGCGTCGCCGGTGATCATGCCGGCGCCTACGGTGGCATTAGTCAGCCGGTCGATGACGATAAACGCACCAGTGGCTTTGTTGCGTTGGTAGGGATCGAACACCACCGGTGTATTGACGGCGACGGTACAGGATCCGATTTCGTTAAGCTTCAGCTCGTTGGCGTCGTGATGTTCCAGCGTGTTGACGTCGATGCGATGATGAATCATCGATACCGAGCCGGATACGCTCTGGGTAGCCAGTTTGATTACATATCGTCGGCTCGGCGTCATCGCTTGCTCGGTCATCCAGACTATAGTGGCCTTGAATTTCAAGGCAACAGTCGGCGTATTGGCTTGCTTGCCGATAATCAAATCACCTCGGCTGATGTCGATTTCGTCTTCCAGCGTCAATGTCACAGCCATAGCGGTAAATGCCTGCTCCAACTCGCCGTCGTAGGTGACGATGGTTTTAACCTTGCTGGTTTTGCCGGAAGGCAGAACAGTAATCGCATCGCCTTTGTGAAACACGCCGGAGGCGACTGTGCCGCAAAAACCGCGAAAATCCAGGTTGGGACGGTTGACGTATTGCACCGGGAAGCGGGCGTCAACGAAATTGTGGTCGCCAGCGATTTCAATGCTGTTGAGCAGCTCCATCATCGGTTTACCCGTGAACCAGGGCATATTGGCGCTGGGGTTGACCACGTTGTCGCCATCCAGCGCCGACATCGGAATGAAATGAATGTCGTGTAAATCCTCGGCAACTGCTCCCTGCGTTGCCCTACCTCCTGCATCCATGCAGTCGAGTGTTTTTACAAACGCCAGATAATCTGCTTTGATTTTATTGAAAGTCTCTTCGTTGTAGCCCACCAGATCCATTTTGTTGATGGCGACAATGATGTGCTTGATGCCCAGCAACGACACAATAAAGCTGTGACGTTTTGTTTGGGTTTGCACGCCGTAGCGGGCGTCGATCAAAATCACCGCCAAATCGCAGGTCGACGCGCCGGTCGCCATATTGCGGGTGTATTGCTCGTGTCCCGGCGTGTCGGCAATGATGAATTTGCGGGTCGACGTCGAGAAATAACGGTAGGCCACGTCGATGGTGATGCCTTGCTCGCGCTCGGCCTGCAAGCCGTCGACCAACAGCGCTAAATCGATCTTGCCAGATCCGGTGGTGCCGGACTTGACGCTGTCCGCCTGCACCGCCGCCAGCTGGTCTTCGTAAATCATCTTTGAGTCATGCAACAGGCGGCCGATCAGCGTGCTTTTGCCGTCGTCAACGTTGCCGCAGGTTAAAAAGCGCAACAGCTCCTTATGCTCGTGTTGGGCCAAATAGGCGTTGATGTCGGTACTGATGAGGTCAGATTGGTGAGACATGATTTCCTGTGAATTCTTGTGGTAAAAGGCCAGGTTGCGAAGGGATTAAAAATAGCCTTCGCGCTTTTTCTGCTCCATCGAACCGGACTGGTCGTGGTCGATGATCCGCCCTTGCCGCTCCGAGGTGGTAGCCAATAGCATTTCCTGGATAATTTCAGGCAGTGTGGTGGCGGTGGATTCGACGGCGCCGGTTAACGGATAGCAGCCCAGGGTACGGAAACGCACCATTTTCATCTGAGGCGTCTCGCCAGACTCCAGCGGCATACGCTCGTCATCGACCATGATCCATGTGCCTTCGCGCTGGACGACGGGACGTTCCTTGGCGAAATATAACGTTGGGATGGGAATGTTTTCCAAATGGATGTATTGCCAAATATCCAGTTCGGTCCAGTTGGACAGGGGAAATACGCGGATCGACTCGTCCTTGTCGATCTTGCCGTTATAGAGATTCCACAGTTCCGGCCTCTGGTTCTTGGGATCCCAGCGGTGGTTCCGGTCGCGAAACGAATAGATGCGCTCCTTGGCGCGGGATTTTTCCTCGTCGCGCCGTGCGCCGCCGAAGGCCGCGTCGAATCGGTATTTATCCAGCGCCTGCTTGAGCGCCTCGGTCTTCATGATGTCGGTGTGTCTCTTGCTGCCGTAGGTGAAAGGGTTGACGCCCTTGCTCACGCCTTCCTGATTGGTGTGGACGATCAGCTCCAGACCCAGTTCGCGCACCAGCCGGTTGCGGAATTCGATCATTTCGCGGAATTTCCAGGTGGTGTCGACATGTAGCAGCGGAAACGGCGGCTTGCCGGGAAAGAACGCTTTCAGCGCCAGTTGCAACATAACGGCGGAATCCTTGCCGACGGAATAGAGCATCACCGGCCGCTCGAACTCCGCGGCCACCTCGCGGATGATATGGATGCTTTCCGCTTCAAGTTGTTTCAAGTGGGTCAACTGATATGAAGTCACGCAGGTAATCTCCTGTATTAAAGGGTATAAATTTGAGCGTACACCTTCGCTGGTTCCCAAGCTCAAGCTTGGGAATTCGGTTTTGGAAGCTCCAGCTTCCTGCAAACGCGAAGCTAGAGCTTCGCCTTCAGGGTTCCCAATCTGGAGATTGGGAACCCGCTCAAGTTAAGGATTGCAGTAATCGCAATATCGGGCGGAGGCGTGTTCTCGATCCCGCCCCACCAACAGTTGATGGTCGCAGCGAACGCAGCGGTGAACTTCCGCCTTCGCCTCACCGGTTGGGCTACCGCAATCCTCGCAGGGAAGTCCTCGCACATGTCCGCCCAAGGAAAATCCCGGCGCACCGCATGCCGGACAAAGCGAAGTAAGGCGCTGCGCCAGATTCTCGGCAGCCAGCCGGATGTTTTCCATACGGGTCGGATTGGCGAACGCGCGCATGTCGGTCTCGATGAAAGCATGCCGGTTCGGCGCCAAGTCCAATGCCCAGGTTACCGCATCCTTTAAGCTGACCCAGTCTTCCAGTCCTTTGCGGAGTTCGGGGTGATTCTCGTCCACCGGACGAACCACCAAATGATGTTCGGGAAATCCGGTCGATCGGGCGAAATCTTCGGCTTCATCCCAACTCTTGGCCAGACAGTGAGATAAATTGGTCTTGCCGGACGAGGTTGCGACAACCTCAATGCCGAGCCGGTCGTCAATCCAGATCAAAAGCTCCATGTTCCCTGGCAGCATGAAGGCCAAAGGGTCTGGACCGAACGCGCCCTCGCTGGCGATGCCGATGGAAAGCCCCGACAGTTCCATGCCGATGCGCGCTTTTTTCCGCGCTGCGTCCAACTGGGTTCCCTCGCGTGCGATGTCGCGGGTAAAGGTGCCGAGAAGGTCTGTGTCGAATCCGTCCACCTTTTCTACGCAGCAACCCAACAGCTTTTCCAGCGTCGGCCCGATCACGCCTTCCTTGCCGTGCTGGGTGAGCAGGGCGACCCGTTGGTTGCGATAGCTGCTTGCCGACGGTTCATTGTTTGGTTGAAATGTTTTCTCGCTCATGTCCTGTTCGGTAACCGGTTAGTGTGGTGGGCAGAAAAGCGTCGCCTCGGCAATTGCTCCTGCATTGCTCTACCTCCTGCATAACCCACAGGGATGTGGGGAATGCAGATTTTGCATGGAGCAAATATCTGTCCTTGCAGTCGTAAAGCGCCTACTGTTGGTGCCCACGAGATAGTTAGAAATTAAAATTAAGATTTGTCATCCATACATTGTTATTTTGATCAGCCGATGGGGAATTTCTCCATACATGCTGGTATAAATAACCTGTTTCAACTTGAGCCTCAGGTGTAAATCGATAACCGACCCCCGCATATAACCGGTTTTGTTGCGCCCCGGCTTGTAATTGAGCATTATCGGAATTGTCGTTTAGATTCACGAATATTTCTTCAGAGGCAATGACAGACCAGTGTGACCCGTCAGGAATTAGCTGTTCTACCCGAAAACGCGTTCGCCAACGGATACTGGGATCAGAATTCCCCGCTAAAAAACGCTCTTCCAGCCTATTACGAACTTCCCATATAAATTGCTTTTCATTAGCGGTATCTCTCCATGTAAATCCTTGCCATGCACGATTTTCAATCCTGTACGTATTGGAATCGGGTGTAACAGAATCGGCCTGCATTAAATAGCCACCCCATAGAGTGGCCTGTTTATTAATCGCCCAACCAAGAGCGGGTCTAACTATTGCGGTGGTAAGATTTGATGCGTTATTGCCAATTCGTGGCTGGAGCTCTAAAAACCCGCGTAATTGTTCTGTCAATTTTGCATTAATGTTTATTGGAACCCATATCTGAAAATCAGAAGTAGCTTGTACATGAGTGCTGACCATTATTGCCATTATCATAATGGCAGAACCAATCCAATTTATTTGGCGCCTTAATATCATTGTTTCATCCTCAGCCCGCCCTACTTGGCTGAGGTTGTATCTTGCTTAACAGCGCGGTCAGGTTACCCATTTCTACATGGTCGCAAGCGCCTTTTATTGCGCCGCATTTGGTATGGCCTAAAACCACTATTATTTTAGAGCCGGCCACTTTGCAGCCAAACTCCATGCTGCCTAAAATATCCTCATTAATAATATTGCCCGCAATACGGACACTGAATACATCGCCCAAGCCCTGATCGAAAATCAACTCGACCGAAGTGCGGGAATCTATGCAGCTTAAAATAACCGCAAACGGATGTTGCCCGTCGGATGTTTCGTTGGCCTGTTGCAGCAGGTTGCGGTTTACTTTAAGGTTATTCACAAAGCGTTTATTGTCCTCTTTTAAATAAGTCCAGCGCCATTGCCGGTGTAATGGCGGCTTGCATTTCTTTGGTTAATGTTTTCATTGTTTTTTATGAGGGTAAGGAAGGGTTATGTGGTTAAGTCGGCTCAACAAATTCTATAGTTTCAACGGATATGTTTTTCAGTGTTGCACTACTTCTATAATCCTGTATGAACTCAACGACATCGTAGGCGATTGATTTTGAGTTGGCGCAATCAATAATCACTTTTGAATTGGCCGGGATAGCCTCCAAAGCCCGTATGATGCTTGCCTTATTAAAGAACGAAACTTCTTCTGCCAAAACAAGATGATGAACCTCATGCCCCTCTTCTGTAGTCATTACATCTTCCATATAATATGCGTTTCGGTAACTATGGCGCAAGGTATAGAAGATGCCGAAGGCCATGCCTATGGCGATCCCTTTCAGTAAATCGGTTGCCAATATGCCGGCGATAGTAGCCGCAAAAGGCACAAACTGCTCCCCGCCCAATTGGTACATCTGTTTAAAGAGAGCCGGTTTGGCCAACTTATAGCCCACCATAATCAAAATAGCCGCTAAACTGGCAAGCGGAATCCTATTCAGCAATTCGGCAATGGTCATCGCGCTGATCAATAAGAAAACGCCATAAAGTATTGCTGACAGTTTTGTTTTGGCGCCAAAGGTTATGTTTGCAGTACTGCGTACAATAACCTGTGCAACAGGTAACCCACCAATCAGGCCGGAGACAATATTGCCCAATCCCTGAGCCTTCAACTCCCTGTTAGTCGGCGTAATTCTTTTATATGGGTCAAGCTTATCGACTGCCTCTACACACAACAGCGTTTCCAAACTTGCAACAATGGCCAATACAAAAGCTGTTTTCCAAACTTCAAAATTTGTTATTGCAGAAAAGTCGGGGAAGGTAAACTGGCCAAAAAAGCCGGTTAGATTTTCAGGAACAGGAATGCTAACCATTTGACCGGCAGCCAAACTAAAATTCAATAGCCCATGCTGGTAAAAAGAGTTCATTACTATACCCAAAACGACAACCATTATCGGGCCCTGTATGAATTGGAACAGTTTGTGTTTTTTTATCAACACGGCATCCCATAATATCAAGATGACTATTGATATGACTGTAATCAGTATGGCGCCTGGCGTAAAGGCATCAAAAGCGTCGGCAACGGCTAGCAAGGTGTCTCCTCCTTCAGTTTGGAAAAGGGAGAGGCCTCCTTCAGTATCTTTACCATAGCCTAAGGCATGGGGTATTTGTTTTAAAATAATCAGTATCCCGATACCGGTAAGCATCCCTTTAATGACAGAGGAAGGAAAAAAATAGGCAATAAAACCGGCCTTGGCAAAGCCCATAATAAGCTGAATAATGCCAGCCAAAACAACGGCTAATAAAAAAACAGGCCAGGAACCCAGCATTTCGATAGCAGTTAATACAATGACGGCTAACCCGGCAGCACAGCCGGTAACCCCCAGAGACGAGCCGCTGGCTGTGCCCACGACAATACCGCCTACGATGCCCCCTATGATACCGGCGAACAAGGGCGCACCCGATGCCAACGCAATGCCAAGGCATAAAGGAACCGCTACAAAAAACACCGCAATACTTGCAGGCAGGTCGCTTTTTAGTTCTTGAAACATATTTTTTACTTCCATAATCGGATGCCTTTAGAATGAAAGGTGAAGATAGCAAAACTATTTGTAAATGATAGTAACACTATCTTTGCAAATTGCAACACTTTCAGTTATCCTTTTTACAATGAAATGCGCTAGCCCTTGTTAAAACAATCGGCTCAAATGCATTAACTACAGATAAAAAGCAGGGCGCTATGGAAATACAGTTACAAATTAAAATGAATGAAAAATTATTTCTCAGGGATCCGGAGCAATCCGAACTGGGCAAAAAAATCATTCTGCACAGCATTCAGTTAATTCACCTTAACGGGTTTGAAGCCTTCACGTTTAAAAAACTGGCGGAAGCTATCGGCACCACCGAGGCGGGTATTTACCGGTATTTTGAAAACAAGCACCGCTTGCTGATCTATCTTACCGCCTGGTATTGGAGCTGGCTTGAATACCGGGTAACTTTCCATACCCATAATATTAAAGATCCTGTGGTTAAGTTAAAAATGGTCATTAAATTATTAGCGACCACAGTGGAGGACGATATAAGCACCCGTCATGTAGATGAGAGTATCCTTCACCAGATAATCATTACCGAAGGCTCCAAAGCCTATCTGACCAAACGGGTGTCGGAAGATAACAAGGATCACTTGTTTAAACCCTACAAAGACCTTTGCGCCGTTATCGGAAATATGATTTTGGACTGTAACACCAAGTACAAATACCCGAAATCATTAGCGTCCACCATTATTGAAATGGCGCATCTCCAGAATTTTTTTATGAATAATCTGCCTTCGCTGACTGACTTCGGAAAAAATAAAGATGAGGCGGAGATTGTTCTGTTTCTGGAAGATTTGGTGTTTTCCAGCTTACATTCAACTCAATAACTGCAATCGACAAGCTTTGGTAAATATTTATGTTACGTAAAATCCTGATTGCCAATCGAGGCGAGATTGCCGTGCGCATTATTCGAGCTTGTACCGAAATGGGCATACGCTCAGTCGCTATTTATTCGGATGCGGATCGTTTTGCCCTGCATGTCAAAAAAGCCGATGAATCGTATTGCATCGGCAGCGAACCTGTCGCCAGCTATCTCAATATCTATGCGTTGGTCGATTTGGCTGCGGCTACAGGTTGTGACGCGATTCATCCGGGCTATGGCTTTCTGTCTGAAAACGCCCAATTTGCCAAGGTCTGCAAAGAACGCGGCATTATTTTTATCGGCCCCGATGCCGATGTGATTCATCGCATGGGCGATAAGACCGAAGCCAGAAAAGCAATGATTGCCGCAGGCATTCCAGTAACTCCTGGCTCGGACGATAACCTGGATAATGTTGAACATGCGCTTGCCGTGGCTGAAACCATCGGTTACCCGATTATGCTTAAAGCAACCTCGGGCGGCGGCGGTCGGGGCATCCGCCGCTGCGATAATGCCGATGATTTGCAGAAGAATTATCAACGGGTAATTTCGGAAGCGACTAAAGCCTTTGGCAGCGCCGATGTGTTTTTGGAAAAATGTATTGTTAATCCCAAGCATATTGAAGTCCAAATCTTGGCTGACCATCACGGCAATACCATTCATCTTTACGAACGCGACTGTTCCATCCAGCGGCGTAACCAGAAGCTGATCGAAATAGCCCCGTCCCCGCAACTGGATGAGGCGCAGCGCCAATATATAGGCGGTCTTGCGGTGCTTGCCGCCAAAGCTGTCGGCTATACCAATGCCGGTACCGTGGAATTTCTGCTCGACGATAAAGATCGTTTTTATTTCATGGAAATGAACACCCGCATACAAGTCGAACATACCATTACCGAAACGGTGACCGGTGTCGATATCGTCGAAGAACAGATACGGGTGGCAGCCGGATTAACCTTGCGCTTCAAGCAACACGAAATTGTCAGGCGTGGTTATGCCATCCAGTTCCGGATTAATGCCGAAGATCCCCAAAACAGTTTCCTGCCCAGTTTTGGCCGCATTTCCCGTTACTATGCGCCCGGCGGCCCCGGCGTGCGTACCGATACCGCGATTTATACCGGTTATGAAATCCCGCCTTTTTACGATTCGATGCTGGCTAAAGTGATCGTTAGCGCGATGACCTGGGAAGATACGATCAAGCGCGGCGAACGGGCTTTGAAAGACATGGGCTTGTTCGGCATTAAAACCACCATTCCTTATTATCTGGAAATTCTCAAACATCCCGAGTTTCGGGCCGCGACCTTTAATACCGGCTTTGTTGATAAATATCCCGAACTTGTCAATTATTCCAACAAACTCCGACCCGAAGAGCTGGCCAGCGTTATCGCCGCCGTGATGGCAGCACATACCGGATTGTAATTAAAGGAAAAACAGATGCAAAAAATTCATATTACCGACGTTATTCTTCGAGACGCCCATCAATCTTTGATCGCGACCCGTTTACGTACCGAAGACATGTTACCGGCCTGCGCGATGCTCGACGATATCGGCTATTGGTCGCTGGAATGCTGGGGCGGCGCTACTTTTGACGCCTGCTTGCGCTTTCTGAAAGAAGATCCCTGGGAGCGCTTAACAAAACTGAAAGCAGCCCTGCCGCATACCCCCTTACAAATGCTGGTGCGCGGGCAGAATCTGCTCGGCTACCGCCATTACTCCGACGATGTGGTGCGGGCGTTTATTACCAAGGCCGCCGAAAACGGCATGGATGTGTTTCGGATCTTTGATGCGCTTAACGACAGTCGCAATCTTAAAACCGCTATCGAAGCGACCAAAGCCGCCGGCAAACACGCACAAGGCACTATTTGCTATACCACCAGTCCCGTACATGATGTGGCCGGTTTTGTCGCGCTGGGCAAAGGCTTGGCTGAACTGGGTTGCGATTCGATTGCCATTAAAGATATGGCCGGATTACTGACTCCCTATGTGACCAGCGAACTGGTAAAGGCGCTTAAAGATGCGGTCGATCTGCCGCTGCATCTGCATTGCCATGCGACCTCCGGGTTAGCGGAAATGTGCCAGATCAAAGCCATCGAAGCAGGCTGTCAGCATATCGATACCGCTTTATCATCGTGGGCGGGCGGCACCAGCCACCCGCCGACCGAAAGCATGGTGAC
Organism: Candidatus Methylobacter titanis; assembly: GCA_029946125.1. Classification (GTDB taxonomy): domain Bacteria; phylum Pseudomonadota; class Gammaproteobacteria; order Methylococcales; family Methylomonadaceae; genus Methylobacter_A; species Methylobacter_A titanis. The sequence goes on along the minus strand of JAQSDX010000009.1, from coordinate 2,268 downwards.
GGCATTGCGCGGCACGGTTTACGACACCGGCCTGGATTTGGATAAGCTACAGGCAGTCAACGGTTATTTTGCCGAAGTCAGGAAAAAATATCATCGCTATGAGAGCGAGTTCACCGGTATCGATACCCAGGTGCATGTATTTCAAGTACCCGGCGGCATGATTTCCAATCTGGCCAACCAATTGAAAGAACGGAATGCGCTGGATCGCATCGGCGAAGTGTATAAGGAAATCCCGCTGGTTCGTAAAGACCTTGGCTATCCGCCGCTGGTGACGCCGACATCGCAAATTGTAGGAACGCAAGCCGTGCTGAATGTGTTAACCGGTAAACGTTATGAAACCATTACCAATGAGGTGAAACGTTACCTGCAAGGCGGCTACGGCAAGGCCCCGGCAGCGGTTGACAGGGACTTGCAAAAACGTGCGATTGGCAAGGAAGAGGTCATCGACTGCCGCCCTGCCGATTTGCTTAAACCGGAATTTGATAGTCTTCGCCAGGAAATCGGAGCGCTGGCGCTTGATGATGAAGACGTGCTGAGTTATGCGATGTTTCCCGAGGTGGGCAGACTGTTTTTAGAGCAGCGCTCGAACAACACCTTGGTGCCTGAACCTTTAGAACTTGAATCAAGAGCGGCTGACGCCGTTAAAAAAGCGCCTACCGAGTTTAATGTCGCGCTACATGGTGAGTCTTATCATGTCAAAGTCACCGGTGCCGGCCCGAAAAACCAGACTCTGCGGCATTTTTATTTCATGGTCGACGGCGTTCCCGAGGACATTGTTGTTGAAACCCTGGATGAAATAGTCCTGGACGGCGGTACCCAGGGTGCCGTTAAAAGCACCATTGCCAGCAAACGCGCCAAGCCCTCGGCAGAAGGCGATGTGGTGGTGAGTATGCCGTGTAATATTCTTGATGTTTTGGTCAAAGTGGGTCAGCATGTGGCGGCCGGGCAAGCCGTTTTGATTGCTGAAGCCATGAAGATGGAAACGGAAGTGACTGCCCCGATAGCCGGAACCGTTAAAGCCGTGCATATAATTAAAGGCGAACCGGCTAACCCGGATGAAGTATTAATTGAAATCGTACCCTCTGCTTGATTGAAAAAATATGAAACCGATTGTTGCAGACGCTGACGCCATTAGCCATGCGGCTGATTTATTGCGCCAAGGCCGACTGGTCGCTTTCCCCACCGAGACGGTTTACGGCTTGGGTGCGGACGCCAGTAATCCTGTTGCAGTAGCGGCTATATTTAAAGCCAAAGGTCGGCCGGCCGATCATCCGTTAATTGTACATATCGCCGATATTGACAGCCTTTACGATTGGGCAAGCATCGTATCTGATGCCGCGTTAACGCTGGCGCATCGTTTCTGGCCCGGCCCGTTGGCGATGATATTGAACAAAAAACCTGAAGTGCCGCTGGCGGTTACCGGCGGCCAGCAAACGGTCGGTTTACGCATGCCCGATCATCCGGTAGCGCTGGCTTTGTTAAAAAGCTTTGGCGGCGGGGTTGCGGCACCATCGGCTAATCGTTTTTGCCGGATTAGTCCCACCCAAGCCATCCATGTCAGCGAAGAGCTGGGCGATGCGGTTGATATGATCCTTGATGGAGGTACCTGTCAGGTCGGCGTTGAGTCGACCATTATCGATTTAAGCGGCAGTAAGCCGAGGTTACTCAGACCGGGACATATCACCCGTCAGGAGATTGAAGCCGTTTTACAGACCGAGCTTATGATTCCGCCAGCATCAAACGCCGCGCCCGCTCCCGGCTGGCTTGCGGCATACACACCATCCCTGGCGATACCAGCGGAAATTCGTGCACCGGGCATGATGGAGGTACATTATGCGCCGACAACACCCGCTATTCGTTGCGCGGCAGATCAATTGCCGGATAAGATCCGGCAATTGATAGCCGATAGCAAAAGAATTGGCCTATTGAGCTTTCAATTGAAAATAGCAGAAACCAGTCAAATCCGCGTCTTGCGCTTACCTGAACAAGCCGGTAACTATGCACAAAGCCTTTATGCGGCACTGAGGGAGCTAGATAACTTGCAGTTGGATATGATTCTGATAGAACAACCCCCGCAAACAGAGCCATGGCGGGCTATCAATGACCGTTTAAGCAAAGCGGCCGTTGCGGCTTAGTTGTTAACGACTTCAATAGCAATCTCAGTGTTTATGCATTAGAGCATGTTTTAAATTTTTTATTATCTTCTTTTAATAACTGATGTTACGCAGCCAGTAATTTTTGCAACTCTTCATAAGCTATCTGGTTCGC
>JAQSDX010000099.1 GCA_029946125.1 Candidatus Methylobacter titanis | reverse complement strand
CTTGCTCGTGCCATTGACGTTAGAAGCCCCGTCCTTTAGGTCGGGGTAATTCACACAGGCCGTTGTAACTACGAGCATCTTCAAATTCGATCGCAAAGTTAACTCTGATTCACTGGAAGTTTAATTTTTGCATTGGCAATGGCTTATAATCTCACCTATTAAAATTCACCTCGACGTTGATTTGTCGATGTGCCTAGAATTTATTAAGGCTGAAAGCCGCTTTAGTTTAATTCATTATGTATTAAGATAAATAACGATATTATAGAGACAGACCGTTTCCATATAGAATATTAACTTCAACAAGATTCACTCCCGTTGATTTATGTTCAAAACTGTCAATAACGACAACACCGCGCTGACGCCAGCTTGCGAGGAATTGCATTTATTATATGAATTCAAGGGTTTTGGATTTTTTATTGTCCCTCAAGTGTAAACGATCAAGCGGATTGATATAATGACAGTCGATTTTGTACTGCGAAGCTGGAACGCTTGGGCACCCGGAATGAGCTGTCACGAAGATTGGCGAAAGTGGCATGAGCATCAGACCTTTACCCAAGAGGAAAAAGCGGCCCTACCGGCTACGGTACCCAAAATACTCCAACGCAGATTAAGTCCATTGGGTCGAGCGGTTTTTCATGCGGCGGACGCTTGTATTGACAGGGATAAGTCATTGCCCATTGTTTTCAGTTCCGCCCATGGCGAAGTGAATAAGTCATTAGAAATGCTTAAAAGTATGCAGAAAGGTGAGGACGTTTCGCCGACTGCTTTTAGTCTGTCAGTTCATAACGCCATATCGGGATTATTCTCCATTGCTTATGACTGTCATCAGGACATTACCGTGATTGCCCCCGGTCAGGATGGTATTGCACCGGCATTTATTGAAGCAATGGGACTTTTGCAGGAACACCAAGATGAGGTGCTGATGGTTTTCTATGATGAACCGCTATCGGATTTTTATCCGTCGTTACCGTTTGCGCTCAATGCGCCTGCCATTTGCGCGTTGGCTTTAAAAATTTCGTTAACCGGTAGCGGCTTGCCGTTACGATTTTGCGGAACGCCTGCGCATCGAAATGATGGTGAGCAGGCCTTGCAGATACTCTCTTTTATAAAGTTTCTTGTTGCCGACGATAAAGTGTTGGTGCTGGGCAATCATAGACATAGCTGGGAATGGCACAAAAAATAGCGGAAAAATTAGGCTATGGCTGGCGTCTTCTGGCAACCGGAGTAAGCTTTTTTAGTTTTGGTGTGGGCGGTTTATTGTTGTGGGCATTGGTGTTCCCGGTGTTGTCTCTGTTGTCCGGTAATCGATTGCAAAAAGTTAGTCGTGGACAAAAAACCGTGCATTACAGTTTTTATGTCTTCATCGGCTTGATGCACAGGCTGGGGGTGATGACTTACGACATCGTCGGTCTGGACAAGCTGAATCGACCCGGACAGTTGATCATCGCCAATCATCCGACGCTGGTCGATATTGTATTTTTGATCAGCCGAATCAAACAAGCCAGTTGTATAGTTAAAGCCAAGCTATGGCATAATCCGTTCATGCGTGGTCCCATAGTCAATGCGGGATACATCAGCAATGGCGATCCTGAGCAGATGATAGCCGAGTGCGTTGCCTGGTTGCGTTCAGGCGGATCAATGATTATTTTTCCTGAAGGAACGCGATCAATGCCCGGCAAGCCGTATCATTTTCAACGCGGCGCGGCGGCCATTGCCTTGCAGGCGAATGCTACCGTGACCCCGGTGACGCTGAGTTGTTATCCCCGCACCTTAACCAAAGCCGAGCAGTGGTATCAAATTCCTGCTCGCCGTTTTCATCTGACCCTGCATGTCGGAGATGATATTGCGTTGGATGAATTTGCCGCTATGAGTCCAAAATCGATAGGCGTACGTCGCTTTACCCACTATTTGCAAGATTATTTTACCCAACAGAGAGTTTTATAAACACGATGGAAAATGAATTAAAACAATTGATTATCGATACGCTGGATTTGGAAGACATTAGCGTGGACGATATAGACAGTCAGGCGCCGTTGTTTAACGATGGCTTGGGACTGGATTCCATCGATGCGCTGGAATTGGGCTTGGCTATCCGCAAAAAATACGACGTAAAGATTGATGCTGAAAAAGAGGACGTGGTGAAGATTTTCTCCTCGGTTTCAACGTTGGCTGAATATATTCAAGCCGCGCGTGGTTGAGATGATGATAAAAGAGCGCGAAGACATTTTAACGGCCATTAAGGAAATTATGGTCGAGCTGTTTGAAATGGACGAACAGGCCATCACTATGGAAGCAAAGCTGTACGAAGACCTGGATTTCGACAGTATCGATGCGGTGGACATGATCGTCAGGCTTAAAGAAATGACCGGCAAGGCGATTAAAGCCGAAGATTTTAAAACAGCTCGCACTATAGGCGATGTGGTCGAAGCGGTTTATAAAATGCTTAATAGCTAAGATGCGCTGGTTTGTAACCGGTGTGATGGGGTTGTCAACCCTGTTATATCCGTTGGTGGTGTTTTTCGGCAGCCATTATTTTGAGCCCTGGAAAATAGCCGCTCTATTGATTGTGTTGTTGCTGGTCAGGCTGGCGGCCAGTTATTCTCTTAAACACTGGAGTACCCCGTTATTGATTGCCGGTATCGGTTATTGTCTATTTGCGATGTGGAGCAATCAATTAGGTACCTTGCTGTTTTATCCGCTTCTGGTTAATGCGTTGATGTTGCTGATTTTCGGCTGGAGCTTATATTCCCCGCCCAGCTTGATTGAGCGTGTGGCGCGTCTACAGCACCCCGATTTGCCGCCGGAAGGCGTTATTTATACCCGTCGTGTGACCCAAGTCTGGTGCGGCTTCTTTATCATTAATGGCACCTTGGCAGCGGTAACCGCTCTTTGGGCCAGCCTGGAAGTCTGGAGTTTATACAATGGCCTGATCGCTTACGTGCTGATGGGCATTTTATTTGCCGCTGAATATATTGTCAGGATGAGAACCCAGAAACATGTCAGATAAGCTATCCCATTATTTAATCACCAAAAGAGACGTTGATGCGCCTGTTGCCTATCATTCCGGGCAGTATTATTCAGCAACGCAGTTTGTTAACGCGGTCAAGTTCTGGGCCGATAAACTGCAAGCGCAACCGTTCCGACATTACGCCTTGTACACCGAAGACGCCTATCCGTTTGCGGTACTGTTGTTTGCGTTGTTGCACGCCGGTAAACAAATCTGGATACCCGGCAATAATTGCCCCGGCACCGCTGAGCAATTAGCAGCAGACTGTCAGTTGTTGGGCGATTGGCAAAATGGAGAAAGTTTCGATGACTGCTTGGAAGCACCGGAGTGTTCCAGCCGGTCTTTATCGCCGTTAAATCCGTTGGATAAGCAGCTGGTTATTTTTACCTCCGGTTCTACCGGGCAGGCCAAACCGATAGTCAAATGCCTGGACCAGTTCCAGCTTGAAATCGCCACGCTGGAACAACGCTGGGGCGAACATCTGGGTGAGGCGGCAGCGTTGGCAACAGTCGGTCATCAGCATATCTATGGCTTGCTGTTTCGGGTGTTATGGCCGTTGTCGGCAGGGCGATGCTTTCATAGTCAGGCTTATATCAATCCTGAAACGCTGGTTCATGCGTTGCAACGCGGGTCGGCTTACTGGGTAGCCAGTCCTGCGCATTTAAAGCGCTTGGACCACCATTCACCCTGGGGCGGCATTGCCGGGTTAAAGGCGATTTTTAGTTCCGGCGGTGCGTTACCGGAGACTGCCGCACACCAGATATTAACTGATGGCGGGCAGGCGGTGATTGAGGTTTACGGCAGTTCCGAAACAGGGGGTATCGCCTGGCGTCAGCAGGATAAAGCATGGACGTTATTTCCCGGAATGAGCTTACGTTGTATCTGTGGGAAATGGTTGCTGCATTCGCCTTATTTGCAAACAGAAAACGATTTTCAACTGGACGATAACATCACCCTGCTGGATGATCGCCGGTTTATGCTGCATGGACGCTCGGATCGCATCGTTAAAATCGAAGAAAAACGCTTGTCCTTGGTCGAGTTGGAGCAACGCTTGATGACTGCGCCGTGGATAGATGATGCTCATGCGCTGGTGATAAGCAAAACCAGAGACACCGTCGCGGTTGTCGTGGTTTTAAATGCTCAGGGTTTGGAGCAGTTGAAAAGCCAAGGCAGAAACCGGTTGATCAGGCAATTGCGCAAGGCGCTTGAGCCGTGGTTTGAATCGGTGGTGTTGCCCAGAAAATGGCTGTTTGTCAACATCATGCCGTTATCGACTCAAGGCAAAATCGATCAGCAGCTGTTAACAAGGCTACTGGATTTTGATAACGGGAAACTCCCGCAGGTGCTCAACCTTGAAATAAATGCCGACAGCGTTCACTTGGGTCTTAGAGTGCCGGAAGACTTGCTTTATTTTCCCGGGCATTTTGCCGGTTACCCGATTTTGCCGGGTGTGGTGCAACTGGCTTGGGTCGAACATTTCGGCAAGCTGTTTTTCGTGATGGATCAGCCGTTTTCATGTATGGAAGTGGTTAAATTTACCCAAATCATCCAGCCGGGCGATGAATTGACCTTGTCCCTCGACTGGAAAGCAGCGCCGGGAAAACTGTATTTTAATTTCAGCTCAAAGCTCGGTATGCATAGTTCAGGGCGCATGGTTTACCAAAAAGCACCGTAAAGCCCCGTCGTTCAGGGCGGGGATGTAAGGTGTG
>JAQSDX010000098.1 GCA_029946125.1 Candidatus Methylobacter titanis | reverse complement strand
GCACACCTTACATCCCCGCCCTGAACGACGGGGCTTTACGGTGCTTTTTGGTAAAATACCAACCAGATAACAAAAGTGCATAACGCCCACAGGCTCGGCGCAATCAACAGCGGCGGCCCCAGGTACGGCGCCAGCCGGTGTCGCACCAATTGCCACATCAGTACCATGCTTGCCATCAGTCCGGCAAGAATACAGATAATCCAGGCAGGCCAGAACGAGCCCTGAATACTCAGCATCGGGTCGCAAGCCGTCAGAAAAAACGCAAAAATAACCGGGAAAGCCGTTTTTAGTAATCTGGTTATGAAGGTCATAATTTGCGCCTGAGCGGAGAAACTGAACATAAATAATTTTCGTATGACCATTGGATTTATTTTTGGCGACGTTTTTTTAAGATTGATCAGGTCATTAATAAATCTTTAAGTTGTAAAAATTAAAGGCATTAATTAAAGTGTAGCTGATCAGGATTCTGGTATTTGAAGCCCCTATTGTCAACTAACTCATTCAAGTTTCCGAAAATAGGGACATTCTGCAACTAAATTGACGTTTGAATAAGGTGGTTTAAATTTGCAAAAGTTGCGGCGCAGTAAATGCGATAACTTGCTAACATTATTGTCCTATCTGCCGCGAGATATAAGCCGAGTGATTGTGCCGACCGCGATGGCATTGACAGCCTGCATGCCGCCGAGCGCGGTGCAGTTCGACGAACCCTATGCGGCGGCTCCGGCCGACCATGCCGTTGATTGGCCTGATTACCAGGCCAAAACCACAACCGGCACGCAGCAGCCCCCCCTATCCAGCCGTTCGCATGAAGAAAGCCCGGTCGATACCAAGCTAACCTACGACCTGCCTGCGCTGGTCGATCTGGCCTTGCACGCCAACCCGGAAACAAGAGTTAGCTGGGAGGAGGCGAAAGCCGCCGCCGCTCGGCTCGAAATGAATCGCAGCGCCTGGTACCCGACTCTGACGGCTATGGCGTTCGGGCAATATTTCAAAAATAGCTTCCCCATCCCCGGAGGCGCGTTGGTAAGCCATGGTTACTCCTCTTTGGGCAGTTTGAATTTGGCATGGACATTGTTCGATTTCGGACGCAGGGAAGCCATGGTCGATGCGGGCGCACAGCGCTTGAGCGCCGCTAATTTCGCCTTCAACCGCAAACATCAGGAAATTGCCTATCGGGTTGCAACCGGTTTTTTTTCCTATCAGGCCGCCCTGGCCAAGGTAACGGCGGCGGAGCAAACATTTGAGGCCGCAAGGGCCGGTTCCGCTTCGGTTCAGGCGAAACTCGAAAAAGGTCTGGCGACACGCCCCGATTTATTGCTGGCGATTCAGGAGCAGGCGAAAGCCAGTTATGACCTGCAAGATACACGCAGCTCGGTGATTCAGACACATGCCGATTTGACTTCGAGCTTGGGTATTTCGCCTTCTTATTCGTTGCAACTGATAGACTTGAGCAAGCTGCCTTTACCGGCAGGACTGGTACAGTCGGTCGAAAAAATTGTCGATCAGGCATTGGAGCAACGCCCCGATCTGATGGCGCGCCTTGCCGAATTACGTGCGCGCGAAGCCGAAGTAAAGAAGGCCAGGGCCGAATTCTGGCCCAAGTTTTCCCTGGGAGGCAGTCTCGGCAATCAAGCCTGGAGAAATGTGCATACCAATCCACCCGGTAATGAGAGTTATTCGGCAAGTAATCTGGTCGGCACAGCGATGCTGAGCGTGGAATGGACCTTGTTCGATGGTTTTGAACGCAGCAATGCCGTGCATGAAGCAGAGGCCAGGAAAGAGGCTTCCAAGGCCCAACTTGAGGTCTTGCGTCTGGAAATTATGCGTGATATCTGGAAAGCCTATGCCGATACCAAAACCGCATTGGAAAAACGCGAGTTTGCGTTAGCGCTGTTGACAGCCGCCGAGGAATCTTACGCCGCTACACAAGAATCTTATACCCACGGTTTTTCCACAGTGATAGAACTGCTGTCCGCGCAAAAGGATTTGGCTCGCGCCCGTTATACTGAAATCGACAGCCGCGCCACCATACTACGATCCGCAGCAACCCTGGTTTATGCAACAGGTGAGCAGATCCGGGGAGATTTTAATACGGATAACAAAGCGTTTGGCCGCAGTCTTCCATAGTGAACGTGAGATGCCGCGCGGTGATATTTTTTTATACTTAGGCTCTGCAGGTTGACGAGAAAGAAAAATGACTACTGAGACGTAGCCATTTAGGTGGATTCGGATACATTACGCCAAGAGCTTTGTTAACAACAAGCATTAACTCGCAATTTATACTTGGGTTGCCACGAATGCCAGCCAGCTTAGAAGAACTGGACCTGCTGCTGGTTATGACAGCAAAAAATCGTGTGGTTCACCGCGATGGCATTCACTTTCAAGGGCCACGATATATAGCCCCTACGTTAATGTGATAAATAATCTTCTCATGTCGATTCTCTGGTCACTCATTTGACGTGCACGTATTTTGACCATAGATCATGTCACTTAGCGTTGAGCATGAATGATTTTATTAGCGATGGACAGACTGCCGTTGTGATGTAAGCCAGGCATCGACGCCTAAACGGCCGCTGCCGCTGAACACCAGCGAAGCCAGCATCAGCAGATACATCAGCGGCAATTTGTAATTGCCGTAGCCCTGATCGCTAATGGCGTAGCCTTTCCACAGCTCGGCAACGCTGTGCCATTCGACGGGCCAATGCACGGCGGCAATCGCCACTACCGTCAACAACATTAATGCCAGACTGAAAAACCGCGTCGCCAAGCCCAGAATCAGTGCTGTAGGCGCAATAATTTCCAGTCCGGTCGCCAATGTCCAATTGAGCTCGGCCGACAGCAGATTGATCGGGAACGGAAACACCCTATCGGCAAACCAGTTGTCGCCATTAAGTTTTTCCAGTCCGGCTTCGCCGAATTCATAAGCCAGCAGCAACCTCAGAAATAACGGCGCCAAACCTTGCGCACGGCTATCGAACCATCGGGACAGTTCGCCGGGAATAGCGCAAACGCAGCCTGTCGTCGAAGAAATAACGCAATCGGCGTCAGATAAGGAATGATCGTTCATAATGAATGCTCTTTGTTAAATAATCAAAGGGTGTTGATGCCGATAATGGCGCCCTGACGATGCAAATCGGCCAGGATGTTTTTACCAAACAGCGTCAGGCTTGATCGTTCCGGTGGCGTTAAGTCTTGGCCCAAGGCTTGCAATACCTGAGTTGCCGTATGCCCGTTTTGCAAGTGCATTAACAGGCTGGCGGTCGCCGGATTGAGCGCGATAAACTGCACCCGGTCAGCGGCATCGCGAAAGCCAAGCAGGTGCGTGGCCTCCGATGGCGGCTCGACCGGTTGATAGGCCGGGTTGAGTTGCTGTACCGGCCAAAGGTAATGCAGCAGCTGCATGACCGGCGCAAATACCGGCACCGCATCCAATAGCTGCTCATCCGTCAGCGGTTCAGCTGCCACAGGCTCCGCCTCTGCAACCGATAGCACAAGCTCTATCCATTCAAAATGCGCCAGTTCGGGCAAAAACGGCAAATCGTCTCTCAGCTGACGTTCGTTTTGCAGATACAGCACGAACTCGTCGGGAATTTTCCGGTAATAAGGCGATAGACAACGATGTTCGCCGATAAAATCTTTGAGCAATTGCTGCCAGGCGGTTTCGCCCAAAATCGCAGCGGTGACCGGGAAGCACGTAGTCAGGCTGTCGTTGAATTTGTTGTACAGCAGATCGGCATAAATGGCAGCACCCCGCCGGTCAAAACCTGCAGGTAAAGGCTGTTGATCGGGCTTGCGCAAATGCGCTAAAAATTGCCGTTGTAAAGCTTGAAAAGCCATCATCCGCGTTCTCCAGAAGATTGTTGCAGCATGGCAATATGCTCGACTTCCTCTACTAAATCCGCTAACGGCGGCATATTAAAATCCCGTTCCAACAAGGTCGGGAACACGCCGAAGGTCTGATAAGCCAGTTCCAGTAATTGCCAGACGGGGTCGCAAGCCGCTTGCCCGTGGGTGTCGATAATCATTCCCGAGTTGTCCAAATCATGTCCGGCAACATGCCCGTAAACAATGCGTTCGCCCGGCAAACCTGCTAAAAAAGCGGCGGCATCGTAGTTGTGATTGAGGCTGTTGACGTAAATGTTGTTCACGTCCAAATGAAAGGCGCAATCGGCTTCCGCCAATACCGCATTAATAAAGGTTAATTCATCCATTTCCGCAAGCGGTGGGGTGACGTAATAAGAGGCGTTTTCCAGCGCAATCGGGCGTTCTAAAATGTCTTGCGCAAGCCGAATTCGCCCGGCAACATGCTGCACCGCTTCCCCGGTAAACGGAATAGGATAAAGGTCGTAGTGATGACGGTCATCACTGCAAAAACTGAGGTGTTCGGTGTACAGCGCGAAGTTATGTTCATCGAGAAAAACTTTCATGCGCTGCAAAAAAGCGATATCCAATGGCTCAGGGCCGCCCAGCGATAACGAAAGACCATGCGCCACAATGCTATGGCGTTCGGTATAAGCGCGAAAAACCTTGCCCAACCTGCCGCCAATATCTATCCAGTTTTCGGGCGACACTTCAAAAAATTTAATGACCTCGGGAACGCCCGCTTCCAGCGCAGGTAAAAGCTCTCGTCGCAGTCCCAGTCCAGCCCCGTTAACAGCAAAAGTTTTCATCATATTTAGCTTATTGAACCCGCTTAGTTAGAGAAAATATCGGACTCGACCCGATCCATGCCGAATGTGTCCTTGATATCGTTATAAATGGATAAGACCGGTCCGACCGCTTCAGCTTCGTCTATTAATTTGATATTCGCCATAGGTATTCCTGCTTCAAATAAAAAGCCGCTTGTTAACTGATGTTACGCACAAGCAGCCCTGAGTTCTTTCAATTCCCTCAAGGCCTG
>JAQSDX010000097.1 GCA_029946125.1 Candidatus Methylobacter titanis | reverse complement strand
CGGGAGAGATAAATTACCTGTTCAAACATAAGGCTTTAAATTGGGAATTGCTGGTTAGAACTGCGGTGTGTTTTTCCGGTTTTCGATCTTGAATCGGGTTAGCTATGCGGATCATTAAACTTGGGAAGCGGTAATCAGCAGAATGAAAGGCAGGAGTACAAGCTTCGCCTCGGCAACTGCTCCATGCGTTACTCTATCTCTTGCATCCATGCAGTCGTAAAGCGCTTACTTTGGGTGCTTGTACAGCAGGCAAAGCCTGCACTCCTGATACCCTGCACATGCATGACTAACAAACCGTGAGTCATATCATTCACAGTCTCAGGAGCTTGGGAACGATAAAAGCATTCCCAGTAGGGCGTGCCGTGCGCGCCAGAGATAGCGTGGATTGTAAAAAGGCGCGCGGCACGCCCTACGCGGGTTATCTTGAGCCTGCTCGGGACAACCGCAAGGGCTTGTCCCTACAGTCAACTATGGCTTGTAGGCAGCGTTATCGATATAAATATCGACAGGGTTTTCTGGGGTAATGCCGGCAACGGGCAAATCCGATCCTGAACGCCATTGGTTGACGGCTTCTTGCTTGTTCGCGCCGGTGATTAAAAATATCAGTTCCCGGGTGTTGCTCAATGCCTTGGCGCTGATCGAAACGCGCTCCGGCGGCGGTTTGGGCGAGTTGTAAACGGCATGCACCCGTTCATCCTGTTGATGCTGATGGCCGGGAAACAGGCTGGCGGTATGGCCGTCTTCGCCCATGCCCAGCAACACCATGTCGAACATACCGGCCTCGGCGACGGTTTGACGATAGCGTTCGGCGGCGACTTCCGGCCCCAGTTCGGCGGGCATGGTAAAAATCTGCTCGGCCGGAACAGCCACTTTATCCAGTAAAACCTGAGTGGCCATCAGGCTGTTGCGGTCTTTATGATCGGCAGGCAAACAGCGTTCGTCGCCGTAATAAATCACCCAATTGGCCCAGTCGGCATTGGCTTCGGTGAGCAGTCGATAGACTTTTTCCGGGGTGCTGCCTCCGGCCAATACCAGCTTGAATTTACCGCGTGCGGAAATGGCGGTGTCGGCGGCGTTAAGAATATGTTGGCAGGCGGAAAAAGCGACGTCTTCTGCGGTTTCAAGAGTATGCCAGCGGCTGTTTTGTTGCATTTATTTACACTCCGGTATTAATGAGCTGCGCCAGGTTTGGCTTTCTTTATCGAATAAGCGGCGACTGTCTTCCGGCCCCCAGGAACCGGCGGCATAGGTGACAATATGGTCACGTTCTATCGCCCAGGTTTGCAGGATCGGATCAACAATGCGCCACGCATATTCTACTTCATCAAAGCGCAGAAATAACGAGCGGTCGCCTTTTAATACGTCCAGTAACAAGTCTTCGTACGCATCGATGGATTTTTCATTCTCCTGGCGAAAACTGGCCTCCAGGCTGCTGGAGCGGGTACGCATCTCCAGGCCGGGTTCTTTGACGGTCATTTCAATGCGGATAAATTCTTCCGGCTGTATGCCGAGCAGTACCCAGTTGGGGTTCATGCACTGCACCTCGGTGCCGCGAAAAAACTGTAACGGCGGATGGCGAAAACAAATCGAAATAGTCGATTGCGCCTTGGCCATGCGCTTGCCGGTACGCAGATAAAACGGTACGCCGCGCCAGCGCCAGTTGTCGATATACAGCTTCATCGCGGCATAGGTTTCGGTGATGCTGTTGGCCGGTATGCCGTCTTCCTGTAAATAGCCGTTGACGCGTTCGCCGCCGATGTTGCCTTTACCATATTGGGCGCGGAAGGCATGACCGTGTACGGCTTCTCTGGGAATAGGGCGGATGGATTTCAACACTTTGACTTTTTCGTCGCGCAGCGATTCGGCTTCCATCGAAACCGGCGGCTCCATGGCGACCAGTGTCAGCAATTGCAGCAGATGGCTTTGCAGCATGTCGCGCATGGCTCCGGCGTTGTCATAGTAATCGGCGCGGCTGCCTATGCCGATATCTTCGGAGTGGGTGATCTGGATATGATCGATATAATTGCGATTCCATAACGGCTCCAGCATCACATTGGCAAAACGAAACACTAACACATTTTGCACCATGCCTTTACCCAGATAATGATCGATACGGTAGATTTGCTGTTCGCTCAAATAGCGGCTAATGCGTTTTTGCAAAGCCTGGGCACTGTCCAAATCATAACCAAACGGTTTTTCGATAATCACTCGCCGCCAACCGTATTCTTCATCAAATAACTGGTTATTGCTTAACATCTCCATGACCGTGCCGAAGTCTGAGGGACTTATAGACAGATAAAAGGCGATGTTTTTAGGAAATTGGTTTTCCGTGTTGAGCGTATCGACCAATTCGCTATAACATTGCGCCTGTTTTATATCGCCTTGATGATAATACAAGCGGGCGCTAAAGCGCTGGAACACGGTTTCGTCAAAATCGGCCGGGGCTTTGGCCTCAATCATCTGCCGAACTTCGGCCAGCCATTTTTCTTGATCCCATGGCCTGCGACCAATTGCCAAAATACGGGTGCCTTCAGGCAAGCGCTTGGCGACATCCAGATGATACAGCGAGGGCATTAATTTAATTCGGGACAGGTTTCCGGTGGCGCCAAAAATAACGTATGTACAGGGTTCGGCCTTCATCATCAGCACTACCTCGTTGTTTTTTAGAAAAGTGGGGATGAGGTAGCGTAACCCAAAACGCTTTATTTAAACAGTATAGGTAGTGGATGCGGTTTTACCGCCGTGTCCGGTCCAGTCGGTATGAAAGAACCGGCCTCTGGGTTGATCTACTCGTTCATACGTATGCGCACCGAAATAATCACTTTGTGCCTGTAATAAATTAGCCGGTAATCTTTCACTGCGATAGCCGTCGTAATAGGCCAGGGCGGAGGAGAATGCCGGAGTCGGGATGCTTAGCTCGATGCCTAATATAAACCGCTTTGCGCCAACCTTCGTCGGCTTGCTTCATGGGATTGGCAAAGAAATCGGCGAACAGCAGGGCAGCCCATGCCCGCTCGGAAGGCTGGATATTAGTCACCAACAACGAGCGGGAATTTACTCGCGTTGAAGGCTTACAGGTTGAAAATTGGGCTGAACCTACAAGATAACCGACGAAACTGTGTTCCAGGCTGATAAAGAATCCCTACCGTTTTGCCGCAGCGTTATAGACGGCATTACGTTCGCGCTTGCCTATTGCGACAACGATAACAACCAATTCCGAATCGCGGACCTCATACACCAAGCGATAACCCATGTTACGGAGTTTGATTTTGTAGCGGTCTTTATGACCGGAAAGCTTGGATGCAACAACATATGGATTAAGAATGTGCTCCGCCAGTTTATTTTTGAACTGCTTTCTCACGGTGTTATCGAGTCTATGCCACTCCTGAAGAGCTTCTTTCTTGAACTTAAGGTTATAGCTCATCGATACTGACGCTAACCTCGGATTGATTGGCGCGCGCATCGGCGATAACATTCAATTCGATGTCTTCAAGCCTGTCCATTAAAGCCTCGTATGCCTTGGCAGGCACACAATAAAAAACCGGTTCGTTTCGATTCAGAATGACCACCGGGGCGCCTTCACCCGCAGCAACCGTACCCATCGGATTTTTCTTCAGTTCGGAAACGCTCGCGGTTGTATTCGCCAAAATGATATGTGTCATGATCGTCCTTATAGAACCTTAAAAGACACTGATAATAGCACCCTGATGCAGGCATAACAAACAACATGAGTTAGCTCAGAGTGACAACTACCTTACAAAAACGTTAATGACAGGGCTGTAAATCCATATGCGCCAACTTAAGAGCTAAGTGATTGAAAGTTGAAGATTGCCGACCGTAACGTTTAAAGCGCTCCGATCAATAGCTTGCATTCACTGTTAAACGTGTGGACGGGTTAAGTTGGCGCATATGGGGTGCAAACCCCGTCCCGCTTGGAGATAGCACCCGGATACAGCCGTAACAAACCCACCCCGGTCCCGCTTGGGAAGCTTTGTTGTAAACAGATCATATTCGACTCTGTTGCATACCACAGTTCGCCATGATATAAATTAAAACAAAAAATCTATGACCGAGACCACACCCAAGCAGATTATCGTCTACGCCAAGGAAAGCGGGAAAGAGCCTTTTACCGACTGGCTTTATAGCTTGCGGGATGTGATGGGGCGAAAACGTATCCTTGCCCGCGTTTCCCGACTACAACAAGGCAACTATGGAGATTGTGAACCGGTAGGGGACGGCGTTAGCGAGTTGCGGCTATTTTTCGGCTCCGGCTACAGGGTCTATTTCGGGGAACAGGATAACCAAATCGTCGTCCTGCTCTGCGGCGGCGACAAGGCGAGCCAAAACAAGGACATTGAACAAGCCAAAATTTACTGGCAGGAGTATCTAAACCATGAACACTTATAGAACGATTGGCGAAGTTGAAGAACAATATCTTCGCGACCATCCCGATGAAGTGGATGATTATATTACCGTGCTTTTCGACGAATATGCAGAAAGTGGCGACACCGCCGCCCTGCTGTCATCCCTGCGCGTAGTCAGCCGCGTGAAAGGGGTAAGCCGAATCGCGGAAGTGTCCGGCCTAAGCCGGAAAGGCGTACAAAAAGCCCTTTCGGAAAACGGCAATCCGCAATTCAGCAGCGTAAATGCTATTTTGCGTGCGATGGGCTATCGGTTGATTCCGCAAAAGCTTTCTGATGTGACTCATGCGTCTTAAGTGGGTTTATTTCCAAGCTCCTGCTTCTCGAAACTCTAAAAGCTACAGCTTGGGAACCAGCACAAACAATTCGGCTGGACTGTTGAGTATAGGGAATAATAGTCCTAATGCGGTTCCACTTAACGCGGAATCCGCAAGCTCCATTGTTTTAAAAATGAGGAGATTGCCTAGCGGCGAGCTCGTCTTACCGGTTAATTCATGAAGAGGTAACTTTCCAATGTCTGATATTAAAGAACTGATGTTACGCAAAACCCAGCAAACCAGTTACCATTAAGATCTGAGTAAAAT
>JAQSDX010000096.1 GCA_029946125.1 Candidatus Methylobacter titanis | reverse complement strand
ACACGTCAGTGGGAGCGGGAAGCGAGCATCAGAACACTCGCTTGATAAGGATGCCATTGCCCTTGGGTGTCAACTCCCCTTTTTAATTTCAGGCGTAATATCATTATTACGCCTGAGTTGATGAAGCCGGATTTATAGCATACATTCTGGATTCCACCAGTTTCGGAAACTCATCATCGCTATGATAGGATGCCGAACCGATTCATTTCCTTAAACTTGTTTTTTCATGCAAAAAAATACCCCTTATATTCTTTTTCTGACCTTTGTTTTGTTAGTGACGGTGTCTTTTTTCTGTTTAATTAAAGTGTAGTAACAAATTTACTACACACATTAAACAACCCATTAACAAATCTGTCTGATTCGCAATACGACATACACCGTATATCTAATTCAAAAACAATGCCGTAGGATTTTTCTTGGTCAATTGTGACGCTGTTTTCGCCTATTTCCGGGTTACTCTTTTTGGATGTGGCAATTTCGACCCTAAGCCGACAGTCGAATATTTATTTTTGAACGTGGATAACTATAATCATCACCCGGCCGCACCCAAGCGACCGTGATTTCAATTAACGCCCAACCGGCGGCTCGAGTGGATGGCCGCGGTTAGCTACGAAACGGCAAGAATCCATTTAGTTTGTTTGTTTCACACAACGCGTATGGGCGACATTAAAGTCGACTTGCCCATTGGCTTCTTTATCCATGCAAAGCCAATACGTTACCGATTTCAATTCCGTTTTGCACGAAGCAGATAGCGACGCTACCTCAGTTTTCCCCGTCCCTTTGGACCTTTCCTGCTGTTCGAAGCGCTGAGTAGCGCGTAAGCAGATATTGAAGGCTTCGCTTTGCTTGTCGACAGAGTCCGCACTATGGTCTTCATCAACTCGGCCTTTTATTGGGTCTTTGTTCATGTTCATATGGGCTTCCTCTTTGGTTTCTTCAGCATAAGCGCCAAATGAGCAAACGAGCAAAGCCAGGATTGCTGATAAACCGATGGATCTCATGTGGGTGATTTTCATATTTATATCCTGTGATAAGGTTATTTAAGAGAGTCTTGAGGGGCTGTTAGTCTGGAAACGGCTGCGCAGCTCTGCAAGGCACGTTTTACTTGCTTTTTAAATATCGTCCTTAAGGTCACCAAAGCCCGCTTTGACTTTGCCAACTTTTTTTTCGACATTGCCTTCCAGCTCCATCTCATCGTCATTCAGTATCTTGCCGGTGACTTCCTTAACTTTACCTTTGGCTTCTTCGGCTCTGCCTTTTACTTGATCTTTGTTCATGAGTTTCTCCTGATAATTATTTAGTCATGACTACACATAGCTATGAACAAAGCGTGGGATAAAGTTCCCTAATGCCCACTTGAAATATTACAGATAAAACCGAGGGTCATCGGTACGGTAGCGAACAAAAAGGTATTGAGACTGCAAGATAATCTTGAAATATCTGAGCTAACCGAAGTGCAATCCTGCATTCTATTCAGGTGAACGGCCGCTTTCGAGGGGACAGGCTACTGTTGAAGTGGTCATAGTGCATCAGCATAAGTAATGGTACTTATATTCTAATTGTAAATTCACAGCATAAAATACACTCTAATTTCTAAGGAGGAATGGTCGCTAAGTTCAATTGCAAGAAGAACAACTTAGTGGTTAAAGCTCAGATTCAGCAACGAATCTGAGCTTTTGCTCTGGAAGAAGACCAAATTTTCAGATAACTTTACATCAAACAAAGAATAATTTATGTTGAATATTATTAGAATATCGCTAGCGTCATACTGCAAAGCTTCCCGTCAAGCAAAGTCTCCTTCAGTAACACCTAGGTCGGCAACGTCAGCCGCAAAGCCATTGCTAGGATATTATTACCAATCTCCCGGAATTATCAAGATCAGTCAAAATACTCTACGTCACGAGACAGGAGTCGAGTAGTCCGCAGAAGCGATAGTGTAAGCATGATTGCATTTTGTCGGCGTGAGTCAATTTTATATGCAGAATTTGCTAGCTACTTGGATGCATTTAGGGCGTTGAATTTTTTCCATATAACAGCGTCCATTTTGGCAGTCATGTAAGGCTAATTCGCCATTAAAAGCAATAAGATAGTAATTGTTGCTGCTGGCCATTTTAGATGCTCTTTACTGAAAATGATGGAAAATTTTCCAAGCTGTTTGACATCCTAGATAGTTTGGCGAGGATCAGGTCAGGTTATGGTGGAGTAGTTACAACGTCCGCCCACCCGCTCTTGAAGTGGAAGATTCACGACCTCCGTGCCACGTCCGCGCGATAAGATCTTCTCCAGGAACAACTCCCGGCAACGGAATGCTTTATAAGGATACTGTCACGCGATTCCTGCTCTGATGGTACGTCCCTATCTCACCGTTGGTGCGATAGGGACAGTCGGTTCTGATTGTTGCTCATGGAAACAGCCTCCGCGTATTGATCAAGTATCTCGACGACGTTTCTGACGCCGACATCGCAGACCTGAACATCCCTACTGGAATCCCTCTTGTGTACGAACTGGACGATGAACTCCATGCCGTCCGCCATTATTACCTTGGAGAACCCGGCGGTGTACAACAGGCGATACAGGCTGTGGCAAGCCAAGCATTGGTAAAACACTAGCAACATGGCTCGTAGCGTTTGTCCAATAAAACTAAGTTCGCAGGTGTGATCGATCTGGTTTCGAACCACAGATAAACCTCATCGGACATGATGCAACTATCGAATAGACCTTACTTAAATAGCAAGATGAGGAGTTCAATAATATGAAAAGTTCAGAAATCACGGTTGCTGATTACCTGATAACACGGCTCAAAGAGATTGGGGTAGATCACCTCTTTGGCGTGCCGGGAGATTTTGTCCTGGGCTTCTTCAACCAAGTACTGAAGAGCGACCTAAAGTATGTCGGCACCTGCAATGAACTCAACGCGGCCTATGCCGCCGACGGCTACGCTCGTATTCGGGGTGTTGGTGCATTTTCTTCAACCTATGGCGTCGGAGAATTAAGTGCTATCAACGGCGTGGCAGGCGCATTCGCCGAGAGAGTGCCGATGGTGGTGATCACCGGCTCGCCATCGACGATTAATTTCCGCACCCGACCGCTATTGCATCACACCTTGGGCGATTATCAGATTCCCTTGAGGATATACGAAAAAATTACTGCCGCCTCAACCGAGCTGGTTTCGGCTGAAACGGCGCCGGCCGAGATCGACCGAGTGTTATCGGTGTGCCTATCTCATCAGCAACCGGTTTACATTAGCATCCCATCGGACGTGGTAATGATGTCGTGTCAGCGCCCTCAGGCTTTTCTGTTCCCACCAGCCCTAGGTAGTGATCCGGATGCGCTTGGAGAGGCGATTGCCGAAGCGCTGGAAATGCTGGATAAGGCACAGAAACCGATTGTGATCGGCGATGTGGAATTGATACGCTTCAAGCTGCAACAGGATTTCGCCGGCTTTCTCGACAAAACCGGTTTCCCGTATGTGACCATGATGTTGGGCAAGAGCGTCCTGTCAGAGCAGCATCCGCAATTCATTGGTCTGTTTGAGGGAGAACGAAGTCGCGAGTATGTTCGAAATCGAGTCGAGTCTGCTGATTGCATTCTACAACTTGGGGCCGTGCTAACCGACTTTAACACCGGCGGCTTCACAACCAACCTCGACGACGCGAAGACGATCAGTGCCAACATCCGCTCCGTGAGGATCAAACATCATTATTACGAGAACGTGTCTCTACATGACTTTATCCTTGGGCTGACCGAAAAGCTTACCCGACGCGATCCCGCAACTCTGGATATCCAATGCGCTGCCGATGGTTGCATGCACCGACGTGCGGAGCTGTACCAGCCTGATGTGCCGAAACCGGTGACCATCAAGCGTTTCTTCGACCGCATGAGTCATTTTATAGAAGACGATGCAATAGTCATCGCTGAAACAGGCGTGTCCCTGTTCAGTGCCGCCGAAATGCTCATGCCGGAAGGAGCGACCTTTATAGGCCAGACCTTTTACGGATCAATCGGCTATACGATCGGAGCAACCCTGGGTGCGGGCATGGCAGCGCAGAATAGGCAGGTCGTGCTGTTTGTGGGAGACGGATCTTTTCAAGTAACTGGTCAGGACCTGTCGACGATGATCCGCAACCATCTCAAGCCTGTCATCTTTCTGATCAACAATGACGGATATACCATAGAGCGGGTAATCAGTGATCACTCCTACAATGATCTCCAGCCCTGGAAATATCACAAACTGGTGGAGGTGTTCGGAGGTGGGCTAGGTCTTGATGTTCGTACGGAAGGCGAGCTTGAAGAGGCGCTGACTAAAGCAGCCACAGCGGATGACCTCGTATTCATCGAAATTCACACCGGACGACTGGATTGTCCCGAGTCGCTACGCAGTGCAGGTCAGTCGATGGCAAAAACAAATCAGCTTGAGTAGTGTGAAAACTGATTTATCAACCTTATGTCACCTGAGCTGAAGTTGGCTTATTGTGCTCGGCACACGCATTCACCAAAGCATCTCAAAAACCACTCTAGCGCTTGTCTATATTATCGTCTGAAGTCATTCTCTTAAAACATCGGCGAAACTGTCGACCACTCCTGCATCGCTTGATCGCCTGGACGATCTACTTTAACCTTGCCGCCCTCGATTGAGCTTACCCAGGTTAGCGGAATGTAATGGTGTTGACCTGCCTTATCTTTCTTCAGCTTGATGGTATCCGTCCCCTCCATATGATCGACAGTAGCAAATTGTCCGTCTTGGGAGCAAACAACGGGCATATCAGGTTTAATTTGGTCAGGGTTAATCATGGTTTTTCTCCTGTTGGCTCAGTTTGAGCCGGTTTTATGAAAATTCTTAATCGGTATTCAGACGAGGATTGAATACACTACCCTTTTCGGACTTTAACTGGATTACTCGATTTTTTCTTAACGAGTGAGTTCCCTGCATACCTCATTAAATCTCCTTGTCTGTGTTTTAAGGCTACACAGATAATTAAAATCGGTCTGTGCGACATCGCACATAGACGATGTGGTTGTCAAAAAACAAAAACTTTAATAATCGCGTAACTTTTGCATAACACTGCTTAATTTTGCGTCCGGAAAAGTGTTGATACATTACCCCGTCGCTCTATGTGTGCCACCGTACTGACTTAACTCAATTGTCCAATTTATAATTATTCTGGCTCAATGAATTATTTTTTTGTGTCAGTGCTTGAATTGAATTGATATGAACATGGCGACAAAGTCATTTTCCACATTCTCGAAGATTGAAGTAAATAAGCAGACATGAAAGAAGCATCAAATGGAAGACGCTGGCTATATCGCAGAGTGATATTATTAATTCATCATTAGCCGCCCAGACGCCTTGGGCCAGTAATAACGCTCATCCAAAGCAGGCAAGTAACACATATTCTTGTTGAAATCATTTTCAAGATAAAACCGGATCTACTTAACCTCTAACCCTGTGAGACCATTATGAAAACCAGAAAAACTATTCGCGAAATATCCCATAACTCCAACCAGTTCTTTAAAATTATTAAGGTAGCTGTTGTTATGAGTATCGGCCTTGGCTCTGTTACCC
>JAQSDX010000095.1 GCA_029946125.1 Candidatus Methylobacter titanis | reverse complement strand
GGTGTGTTTATAGAAGTCAACGAGTCGTACACTACCCAAGCCTGTTCGTGCTGCGACTGCATAAGCGCCAGTAGTCCGAAAGGTAGAGCAGGACTTGGAATAAGAGCATGGACTTGTGCCGAGTGTGGCACCACGCATGATAGAGATATGAATGCGGCAAAGAACATTCTCGCGCTTGGGCATAAGCGTCTAGCAGTAGGAATCCCCGTCCTTTAGGTCGGGGAGGATGTCAATCGACGTAAACACGGGTGCCGTCCATCATGGAAAACAGTCAAACTGATAATCACGCTATAAATTTTAAACGCCGCATGATGCTGGGACGCATCATCGGAACGTTAATCGTGCTGGGCGCACTCGTGACCGGGGCGCTGGTCTGGCACATCAACTATCAGCATCCCCGCACCAACGATGCGATGGTGCGGGCCAACATCGTCGGCATCGCGCCCGAAGTGAGCGGCCGTATCGTGGAATTGCACGTTGAAGACAATCAGTACGTCAAACAGGGCGATCTGCTGTATGTGATCGATCCCCGCCCCTATCAGGCCAAACTGGCCCAAGCCAGGGCGGAATTGTTAATTGCCGAAAAAGATGTGGATTCAAGGCGCGCCTCCAGCGGTTCCGCCGAGCTGGCCATTGAGCGACTGGAACACCAACGCGCCGCTGCCGAGGCTGAAGTCAGCAGAATTGAGGCCGAGGATGAATATCTGCATAGCTATCTGGAACGCCTTGAGCCCTTGGCGGAGAAACAATACGTCACCACAGACCAGTTCCAGCAGGCACGATCGAAGTACGCCGCGTCGCGCGCTGAACTGGCAGATGCGCGCGCCAAGGAACTTTCGGCCCGGAGCGCGATAGACGAAGCCAAAAGCGATAGCCGCCGCGCCGTATCGTTGATCGCCCAGGTCGGCAACGTCAATGCCCGCATCGAAGCGGCCAAAGCGGTCGTTGCCGCCGCCGAACTGGACGTCGAATATTGTTCGGTGCGTGCGCCTTTCGATGCCTACGTCACCAACCTCAATACACGCGAAGGCGAATACGCCAAGACCGGAACGCAAATGTTCGCCCTGGTCGATGACCGCCACTGGTACGTCATCGCCAACTTCAAAGAAACTTATCTGCAGTCCATCCGCCCTGGGCAGGAAGCCGACGTATTCCTCATCGGTTATCCGGGAAAACGCTACCGGGGGGTGGTGACCGGTATCGGTTGGGCCAATTATCCCGACAATATCAAGCAACAAGGGGTTCTGCCGGAGGTTCAGCGTACCCTGAACTGGGTCATTCTGGCATCCCGCTTCCCGGTGCGGATTGAGATACACGAACGCGACCCCGAACACCCGTTGCGCATGGGCATGACCGCCTTTGTCACCGTTCTGGATCGTCCCGCCGAAATTCCGGGGCTTTCGCCTGCCACTGAGGAAGGAGAAAGCAAAACCCGGATTCCGCAATGAACCACGGCGACGCGCAGCACACTTCAGCTCTGAACAAAAAGCGAAGCCGTCTTTGGTTCGGGACCGGCCTGACGCAATTCCTTAAAGTTGAACTCAGAGACTTTCCAGAGCGGCGCGTAGCCGCATTCCGCCTGTTCATCGTTGCGATGACCATTGCCCTGGTCAGCCAAACCCTGCACGTGCCGCCATTGGGAGCGATCGCACTACTGATATGCTTGAGTTACGACGCGTATGCGAATGCCGGTCAATCGCTGGCGTTCGGACTGCGCCAGCTGGGGTATATCATCGTCACCACCTTGGTGTCGGTGTTTACGCTTATGTTTGCCGGCAATGACGCCTGGCTGTTGCTCCCCTTGTCTTTCATAATACTGGCGGTCGCTCTGTTTCATGCCCGCCTGATTGCCTGGCCTACCGGCATCGCCCTCTGGTATTCGGTGGCGGTGCTGTATAGCCCAAGCACTCCCGATCAAGCTATCTACAATGCTTTGTGGAATATCCCGATCATTGGCGTATTGGCGATTGGATCCTGGACGGTGGTGCATCTGACCATCAAGCCGCAAGACCCGCTCAAACAACTGAAGACGAGTATCGCCGAACAACTGGCGGCAGTGGAATACATTTTCAGTGCGCGCTTGGCCGACAGCGGCGTGAATATCCATAAGCGGGTCATCTCGAAATTTTCCAGCGCCGGCAGCTTCAGCAAAATACTGGGGCTGCTGTCAAACGCAGAACTGATACATCCCTCGATGCATGGACGGCATGATACTTATCTCGCCCTGCTGCTTGAAATCGACGGTTTACGGCAGATGGCCATCTGGCTGGATCAGGTATTGACGGCAGAGTATCGCGCTCAACCGATGAATCAGGAAAAATTAAATGTCTATCTGGCTCTGCAAAGCGCCTGTGCAACATTGCGGCAAGGCGTGGAAGAATCGCGCGATGTTTCCGGACAAATAGAGACGCTGCTGACCGATGAAGTGCTGCGCCGTTATTCGCAAACCAACCCTTCGCTGTTAACCGCCATTTGGCGTGCGCTGCAACGTACTGCCGGTTTGATGCATAACTTGCATGAGCCGGCAGCAGCGCCTGAAATTAAAACCCTAGAGGCCGAAACCGGCAGTAATGAAGCAGATGACTGGTTACCCGCCTGGTTTGGCTATGATTTCTGGGCGACGCATGCCGACAGCCTGCAATTCGGGATTAAATTTTCTCTGGGCGCCATACTCTGCACGCTGATCGTTGAAAGCCTGGGCTGGCCGGACATCAACACCGCCATACCCACCTGTTTGGTTGCTGCGCAAACCAGTCTCGGTGCCGACTACCGGCTATCGATATTACGGGTGTCGGGGGCGATCCTGGGCGGACTCTGCGCCTACTTTTACGTGCTGATGTTCCAGTCCCAGCTCGACACCATCGCCGGCTTTGCGCTTGCAACGGCTCCGGTGTGGGCCATTGCGGCCTGGATTTCCTCCGGCAGTGAACGTATCGCTTACATGGGCAGGCAACTCGGGTTTTCGTTCGCAATGTTCGTTTTGCATGATTTCGGCCCGGTCACCGATCTGTATCTGCCGCGTGACCGGGTTATCGGTATTTTGCTGGGCATCATCGTGATGGGAATACTCGACTATGCGCTATGGCCGCGGCGTTCGATTGTACTTGCCCGTCACCACAGCGTAGCGGCATTGCATACACTCGCCAAGTTTACAACCCGGCTGCCGGATCTGAACCTGATGCTTAAATTTACCTTGCCATTGCGCTTGTCGGCAGAAAAAGATCTGGCTGCTGCACAGGATTTGGTGATTCACGCGGTACTGGAACCGGATGCAAGATTGACCTACAAAGTCAACGAAAGAACGGCGCTGCGTGTGGTTATTGAAGCCGCAGGCAACTTGTCCGGCTTACTACAGATTCGGCGGCGCTATCGCTTGCTAAGCGGTCAACAATTCAGCAGCTTTCCTGATGAACTGCAAGAACATAGCCGAACTTTCGATGCGGCGCTGACAAGCGCTCTGGAGGATGCGGCGCTGGTACTGCAAGGTCGGCAACAGGAGGCCCGGACTGAGGCTGCCGACATCCACGCGCTACTAAAACAAAGCTACACCGAACATCACCGTATCGACAGCTTGCCGGCCGACCTGGCAATGGAATGGGAACTGCGATTCATGCTGGATCAGCAAATCATGGAACTGGTAGAACAAATCCAAAAAAGAGCCGTGGATTCTGTCTCATATCGTCTGAAAGCCGGTTCGACTGTTGATGAGTAAAACACTTCAGGTCGTTCATAAAAGACGGGTAAATACCGGAGTTAATAGAGATGAAATGCGAATCAAATGAACGATTAAGTCCTGTTTTGTTTATTCCCCATGGGGGTGGCCCTTTACCCCTGCTTGGCGATAAAAGTCATCAGCATCTGGTCAATTTTCTGCGGACAATAACGCCAAGTTTGGGGCAGCCGTCAGCCATCCTAGTGGTTAGTGCTCACTGGGAAGAGAACATAGCCACGATAACCAGCGGAGAAACACCATCACTCATTTTCGACTATGATGGTTTTCCTGATGAATCTTACCAAATTCAATATCCAGCTCCGGGCGCGCCTGACCTTGCGGATAAGATTTTTCAGCTATTGCATCAGAGTGATATTGAGGCACGATTAGACCCTTACCGAGGGTTTGATCATGGTTTGTTTGTGCCATTAAAAATCATGTTCCCGGATGCCAAAATCCCCTGTGTTCAGTTATCGCTGATCCATGATTTGGATCCGGAAACACACATCGATATCGGCAAAGCCCTATCGGAATTACGAAAAGAAAATGTACTCATCATCGGTTCCGGTTTTTCGTTTCATAACCTTAAAGCCTTTTTTACTTCAAATGGCGATTCGCCTGATGCCATGAATGCGGCATTTGAAGATTGGCTTATTAATACCTGCACCAATGGCCATCTTTCAGCCAATGAACGAGAATATAGACTCATACATTGGCGTGATGCCCCTTATGCAAATTATTGTCATCCTAGAGAAGAACATCTATTGCCATTGCACGTTTGTATGGGTCTTTCGAGCTCTTTTGCAAAGCTGGTATTCGACGGCGAAGTATTGGGAAAAAAAGCCAGTGCTTTTCTATGGTAACTTTGTTGTATCAAAACTGCTTTCTTAGTTACTATCCAGGCTGTAATGGTTCGGGGCAATCGCGCTTAAAATTTCTTGAAAATATTGTCAATTGAACGTGCGCTATAGTGTTATACGTATAATGTATGAGGATATTACTGTGCATGAAAAATGACTATTACCCCCGATGAAGCGGTGTATGAAGGCCTGCTCGGACGATTGGAAAACGGAAAATAAGCTAATTCATTGAAGGCCTGGTGAGGCCGTATGTCATGGATGTCCGGATGGATGACGGATATAAGGCGATGGCCGCAGACAAAGAGCGTGAAGATGAAGCTATGGAATGGTGCAACGCCATTGCCAGAGATACGACCAATGAAGCGAGATGAAGTTTGGTGGGTCGAGTTCGCTCCATAGCAGAAGTTCCCGCAATGGGGTATAAAACTGCGTTGCAGGTCATCCTGTTCAGAAAGAAATGGGACGATAACCACAAATTTTCTACTAAATCCCGTGGACCTTTAGAGCCTTTTGTTGATTAGCAGCCAAAAATCGACAGGCATAAAAAAACCGGCAGTGTTTTTGAACTCTGCCGGTTTTTGAAATTTGGTGGAGGCGGGGGGAATTGAACCCCCGTCCGCAAGTACTCCGCCATAAGGTCTACATGCTTATCCCGTCTTTGATTTAGCTAATGACTACCCGTCGGGCCAAGAAAATCATCAGCGATTCCGTAAGGTTTTAGCGCATCCATACCGGACAGACTTCAGCGCGATCTTATGTAAATGACCTCTGAGCGTTCAGCGAACTGAACTCCACCCGCATAAGCACAGATGGTCAAAGGAATGGTGCTGTGTTTAAGCAGCTAAAGCCATTGAGTAGTTTTCGTCATTTGCGAATACTTTAGTTTCAGTAGATTTTACGAGGCGTACTGTCCTCGGCATGCACTTAAGGTTTTGCTACCCACGTCGAAGCCATGTCGCCCCCGAGTAGTTTTCAGGTCATAGTTTATGGCCTTTATAAAGAAGTTCACGAGCTAACATAAAAAATTAGCTGTTTTCTTTATTGTGTATCTTCACAGCCAGCTGTGACGACGTTTTGCGCGACAGCTGGCGTTTGGTATTTAGATGACTGTTACGTTTTCAGCTTGCGGGCCTTTTTGGCCTTGCGCTACGCTGAACTGTACTT
>JAQSDX010000094.1 GCA_029946125.1 Candidatus Methylobacter titanis | reverse complement strand
AGGTAGGCGCCAATACAGAGGCGGATAATCATATATCCATTGATATTGCCAATTTGTCAGCGACTATATCCAACGTTACCGGCGCCAGCATAGGAAGTAACGCGACAGCAACCGGTGCTTCGGCAGCGATTGATGCCTTAGATGCGGCTATTAAATCCATCGATACCGCAAGAGCGACATTGGGAGCAGTACAAAACCGATTCACCACCACCATTTCTAATTTGCAGTCCTCCATTGAAAATCAATCGGCTGCGCGTTCACGGATTACCGATACCGATTTTGCCCAGGAAACTGCCAATCTCAGTCGAAATCAGATTCTGCAACAGGCGGGTACGGCGATGCTGGCGCAAGCGAATCAATCCTCGCAGTCTGTTTTGAAATTACTGCAATAGCCTCTACACTATGAACATATCGCAAACACAACCCAGTACACCCGCAGCTTGGCTGTGTATTTTTTGACTCACCCGACACAGATCATTATGACCTCAACCACTCTTGCTCAAATATCGACTACCAGCACCTTAAAAACTAACGTTTTTGGTGACAGATATTTGTACAACATTAGTCGCGGCAGTTTTGACAGGATCAGCGCACAAGCAATATTCGACGCTGAATTCAGTAAATCGCTACTACTGGAAGACGCCCTTAACATCATCATCGGCACGGACTCAGGCTTGCTGCCCAAATATATTCAACAACAAGGCATTCCTGTTGGCTCACGCTATATCTTTATTGAACCTGAACAGGTTTTGGAGCAATTGCACCAGCACCAGCTACTTGACGACCTCCCCCCAGAAATTGTTTGCACCACAGTCTCGCAATGGGAAGATCATGCGAACATATTCAAAATAAAGGAATACTCTTACATCAATGGCGTAAAATTATTTAACGCCATCTGTACGCAGCAAGCCGTTCTTGATGATTATGCCGAACTAAGCTGGCAACTCAGCGAAACCTTGCACATATTACACTTTCGTTACAACACGGCCATCGGTTGCGAGTCGTTCATTGTCCGCCAACTGGAAAATATTGCCGAAAATATTTTACCGGTGACGTTGCTGGCCAATGCATATCAAGGCAAGACCGTCATTATCCTTGCTGGTGGGCCATCATTAACAACGGCTTTTCCGTGGCTACTGGATAATCAGCACAAACTAGTGATTTTTTCAGTTTCACGTATCTCTCGGCAACTAATTACCGCCGGTATTGAACCAGATTTTATATTTTCAGTCGACCCTCAGGATGAAAATATAGATGTAAGCAAGGAAATGTTTTTATTCAGCAACAAAACCATCTTTATAAATTCTTACCACGTACAAGCGGCATTACTTAATCAATGGCAAGGGAAAAGCCTTTATATGGGACCAAGATTATCGTGGAAATCGGATCTTAATATTGACAACAGGGGGGGGGTAGGACCTACGGTAAGCAACTCAGCATTATCAATGGCGCATTATTTTGGTTTTAGCAAAATATTATTGGCAGGTTTTGATGTGTGCTACACCAAAGATGGCATCACCCATGCCACCGGCAGTGACGAACAATTGGCAGGTCCGAAGTACGACTTAATACCCTTACAGGTCGAAACCTATAGCGGCGAACTCAGACCCACAAGCCATGGATTTGCCACACTACTGTCGGCACTATCACAACAGGCAGAGATCATTACCGCCGACCACTGCGAAATCATCAATCTCGCACCCTTTGCAGCTAAAGTTGAGCACATTACTCACATTCCCACCTCAGAAATGGTCCTGCCTGACCTTCAAACCAATGACTTAACTTGCACAAAACAGCTCATACCCCAACTAACCTATATAGCACTGAATAAGCATTATCAAGCCGTCATTAATGAGTTGAAAAAAGCCGACTTTCAAATGAAAATCATTGCCAAATTAGCCAAAAAAGCGCTAAACATAAATCAACGCATGTATAACTCGGAAGGCAGAATTGAAAATTACAAGGAAAAACGCGAACTGGATAATATTGAAAAACAGCTTAAAAGAAAATATCGACACCACAGCAAACTGGTGAAAAAGATTGGCGTACGCCATTTTATAAAAATCATCTCACCGCATGACGCTGATGATTATAATGCAGAAAAAGCTCAGAAACTTGGCGACCTCTATTATCAGGCGTACCGTTCTGGAGCCACTACCTTATCGACCCTAATAAATGCCGCTATAGTCCGCACTAAAGCTAGACAAGAAGAACTAAAAGAAGTGCCAGACTTTGCTTTACTGCTTAAGCAATGGAACCAAGACAAAAGCTATCGTAGAGCAGCTCTGTGGCTAAAAAAACACCTCAATCCACATTATTACTCAGAGCAAACTGTCTCAGCATTACAAGCCATGCAAGATCAGTTCAATGAAGTCCTGATCAACCAAAATACCGTCTTCAAGGCCAATGCTGCCAAACACTCCACCTTGCCACTCCTAAAAAGCAAAATAAAACTGCTGTTTAAACACAAAAAAATAGACGAATTAAAAAACCTGAAAATCGGTTTTATCAATGACCCCAATCACGACAATAAGGAACCTTATCTATTACTAATAGATGCCTATCTTGCTGAACTGGAAAATGACTTAGAAACAGCCCTAACTCATTACGACCGCATCATCAATCTTGATCAATCACCGTTACTTGAAGACGCACTAGTTAGGATTGCCTCACTCAGTCTTGAACAGAAAAACCAACAAAATGCCTTATTGGCACTGGATTGTCTGACTAATCTCTCCCCTATTTATCTGCCCTACAAGGCAGAACTGGCTCGAATTCTCGGTGATTTCATGCTAGCTATTGATAGCTATAGTACTTATATCAATTTTTTTCCGGAAGATACCTTAAGCAAATTAAAATTGACCGCGCTCTATATCGATATCAAGGTTTATGACGGAGCAGAAATGATGTTGGATCATATTTTACAAGCAACCCCAGATCTCGAATCGGCAGTTAGCTTAAAAAAGCAACTTGATGCGATAAAACAGGAAGCATCAAAAACAATTACAGAAAAACCATGAAATAGTTACTGGCTTTTTGTGCCTTAGCAAGCGCTACAAAATTTTGCTCACTATGCCCGTTATGGGCAGTTGCGATTAAATTATTTACATCGTTTTAGATAACCCCACATAACCAACTCAAGTCATTCTTATTGGTACGCTTGAACAGCTTTTCTGTCATGAGCAAGTAACGCTGCTTGCTTTTGTAAAATTTTTTTTTGGCTTTGCACTATTGCCAAAAATTGCCTATCTGTCGATAGTATCAAAGTCATAATTTTGACAGCTAACTCGCGCTCCTGATCCGACAAATCTAACGCACATAACTCGGTCAGCGATTCCTGACGGTTAGCCAGCAGATCATTCAAACCATCCCAATCGCCGGACTCAATGGCGGATGCAATAAGGTCGGCAAAATCGTCTAGCCGTTGCAATAATTCAGCGACAGTATTCATCATTGGGCGTTACTGATATGTTTCAGGAATAGCATCCCAGGCTTGCTTAATTTCCCGCATCAGCACCAGTACCTCATCAAGGATTTCAGTGCTGTTTTGGGCGCTGGCTTGAAACAAGCGCACATTAATATACTCATACAAACTCATTAAATTAACCGCTATATCGCCGCCTTTCTCAGTGTCTATACCATCCATCAAGCCTCCGACAATGGCGCAAGCTTTGGAAATCTGCATGCTTTTTTCCTCAAAATCGCCTCGATCTATACTGCCTTTTGATGCATTGACCCGCATCAGGAAACCGCTCATCAACATCTGAATCAACTTATGAGGCGACGCGTCATCAATCACTGTTTCAGTATGCATGGCGGCATATTTATTAGCATTATTCCTATACGCTAAAGCTGTCATCTCTAACTCCACTGATTTATTTGGTTACTTAAAAAAGAACCGGTTGATTGAAATCTTCCTACGGCTATATCCATCGCTATAAACTGCTTCATCAAGCCTTTTTGTACATTATCCAGGCGTAACTGGACGCTATCGCGTTTGTCGCTAAGCGTTTTCAACTGCTTGTTCAGTGAAGTTTGACGAGTGTCTAGAGAGCCGCCTGTTTGCAAGTATTGTATGACCTTAGCATTCAACCGGGTGGCAATGCCATCACTGGATGAAAACACATCACTCACTGATGACAAATTGGTGGCCAACGCTTGATCAAGTTTGCTGCCATCCATCGTCATCACGCCGCTTTTATCTATATCGATGCCGATGCTTTTCAGGGTATTAAAAGCGCTGCTTGCCGAACTCACCGGGACACTGGTCTGTTGGCGCAAGTCATTTCTAATGTTTCGTAGCGTTGAATCACCCAATAACGCACCGTTGCTGCCACCGTCTTTGCCTGCAAACTTGCCCAGCTTTTCGGCTGTACTCGTCATCGTGTTATAGGCGGCAACAAAATCGGTAATGGTTTGCTTGATTGCGGCATTGTCCAGTTTAATATCTACGTTGACATCGGTACCCGGCACCGCCGATTGCAAATCCAGCGTCACGCCCTGTAACACATCGGAAATAACATTGCTGCTGCGGGTAACCGCCTGGCCATCAACCAGAATATTCGCATCTTTGGCCACCTCACCGGTAAAGTTTGCCGGTGTCAATGAATCCAGCCGACTCAATCCTCCATCACCAACCACTGCCACAGAAAATGCATTCGCCAAACCGGTATCTTTAGCCGTCAACACTAATTTAGAAATAGTACCCGTATTAGTCGAATTATTGACATTGATAATACTGGCGGTCACACCATTATTATCAGATGCACCATTGATGGCATCGCGAATACCCATCAGCGTGTTGTTGCTGGAATCAATCGTTAGCGAAAATGGTGTTTTAGCGCCAACCGAAAAAGTCATTGTGCCGGAACCTACTACTTCAGATGCTCCGGTAAATTCAGTCGCAGCAACAGATTTTTGCGCTTTGGCCAAATTAGTTACTTGCACTGTATGCGAACCCGCTACCGAGCCTGTGCCGGCTGTGACTTTTACAATACCTTCATTACCTGACACAGCCTGATTGGTTTTAAACAAGTTTACGTCATTAAGCTTTCGCACCGCAGTCTGAAAAGTCGATAATGCACTCTTAAGACTGCCCAGTCCACTGACCTGTGCTTTTGCCGCAGTTTCTTGTCGCGCAATTGCATTAAACTGTGGCTGGCCTTCAGCGGCAACCAACTGACTGACGATGCCGTTGATGTCCATGCCGCTACCGATTCCTAACGACGATGAAATAGCCATAACCTTCTCCTAATCTTTAGTTTGCTAACCCGTTAAGCCTTATCTTGAAGCATCGTTCCCTGATTATCACCTTCAAGATCCTGCATTCTTTTGATGAAGTCCAGCATATCCTCAGAAGGAATTTGTCGGACCACGTCGCCGGTCTTGCTATCAACAATCTTGACTACAACCTTTTGCGTCGAATCATCTACCTGAAATTCCAGATTGCGATTTGCCGATTGAAAAATGGAGTTTCCTGTAGCTGCCGCCGATTTAACCGAGTCTAAAGAAGCCTCTTTTGCCTCGTCGTTTAAGACCGCCGGTTGTGTTTTAAAAACTTCCTTAGAGGACTCAAGCTCAATCTGCTGTTCTTTTGCTGCACGGGCATTGGCGGCAACCTCTTTCGAGTCATTTTGCTTATTTCTCAGAACCGGCACAGGAACAAGCTTCGATACATGAGTAATTTCACTGTTCATGACACCAACCTTCTAAATTGATCTATTGAAAAAGGGAGGTCTCGGCCTCCCTCAATTATTACCATGATGCCTATCTGAGCAAACTCAGCACGGATTGCCCGCCCTGATTCGCTTGCGCCAGCATCGCCGTACCCGCCTGTTGCAGAATTTGATTTCGACTGAGATTAGCAGTTTCCTGGGCAAAATCGGTATCGGTAATCCGTGAACGCGCAGCCGATTGATTTTCAATGGAGGACTGCAAATTAGAAATGGTGGTGGTGAATCGGTTTTGTACCGCTCCCAATGTCGCTCTTGCGGTATCGATGGATTTAATAGCCGCATCTAAGGCATCAATCGCTGCCGAAGCACCGGTTACTGTCGCGTTACTTCCTATGCTGGCACCGGTAACGTTGGATATAGTCGCTGATAAATTGGCAATATCAATGGATATATGATTATCCGCCTCTGTATTGGCGCCTACCT
>JAQSDX010000093.1 GCA_029946125.1 Candidatus Methylobacter titanis | reverse complement strand
ACAGGCCTTGAGGGAATTGAAAGAACTCAGGGCTGCTTGTGCGTAACATCAGCTGCTTAAGATGATTGCCGCGCCGGATAATCTCTGTTCCGGCGCGGCAAAAGCAGACTAAGGCCGATTAATATTTGACCGTCAGGCCAACGAAAGCCGAACGACCCATGCCTGCTACGTTTCTGCCCCAAGGCACGGTTACATTTGCATCAGCCGTTGGATTCATGCCATAGCGATCGCCCAGATAGGAGCCTGCCAATGGTTGGTAATACTGCTTATCCAGCACGTTGTCCAAACCGACATCCAAACGCAGCATCTTCCATTCGTAACCGGTACGGGCATTCAGCAAAATGTAGGACGGTGTCGTGGTTTCATTTCTGATGCCTTGCACATCATCTTTGCTGTCAACAAACTGCATTTCCACAGCGCTGTCCCAGCCATTCCGTTTGTGATCCAGACTCAGTTTCATATTGAACGGCATCATGTGATAGAGATTGCCGCCATCCATACGCTGTCCACGCACGTAACTCATGACGGTGTGAGTGGAGAAATCCCCATAGGTTTTATCGCTGAACAAATCCGCGCGGCCGGAAACATCCATCCCCCATAAACGCGCATCGTGGTTGGCATATTGAAGATAAACGAATCTTTCAGTGGCGGTCTGGTTACTGGCGTCACAGCCGCTAGCCCCATTGGTAGATCCAGAGCAACGATCCGCATCGATAAAATTATTCACATAAGTAAAGTACGGGGTCGCTTTGACTTCCCATAAGCTGTTTTTCGGCTCATGAAACGCCGCGGTAAAACTGACGGTATGCGCTGTTTCCTCAGTCAAATCCATGTTGCCGACATAGCCGTTACCATCGCCAAACGCGCCGTTCATCGCCATATCCATTTTGCGGGCACCCCAGGTATAGCGCTCGTACAAGTTGGG
Organism: Candidatus Methylobacter titanis; assembly: GCA_029946125.1. Classification (GTDB taxonomy): domain Bacteria; phylum Pseudomonadota; class Gammaproteobacteria; order Methylococcales; family Methylomonadaceae; genus Methylobacter_A; species Methylobacter_A titanis. The sequence continues at coordinate 5,270 of JAQSDX010000093.1, read as the reverse complement.
CGCACGGTTTTTACGGGCATATCCCAGTTCATAATCGCTGTTGTCGTTAGGTGTGTATTGAACCAAAGCGGTGACATCGAAAGTGTCGGTGTTGCGTTCGCGGTCTTTTGCATTGAAGGCATTGGCGGCACTCAGCGAGAACCCTGAGCCCGCTGCCATGGCCCCACCCAGCAGCTTGGGATTATAAGGCTGCACAGCCCCGGTATCGGTGTTGGTATGGTCGTAACGCAGCCCCAATAAGGTATTCCACTTAGGAGACCATCTAGCTTCCCATTCGCCAAAGAAGCCGACCCGGTCACGCTCGGCATTGTTGAGATTGACGAAATTTTCCGGCGCCATCATCCAATAAGCGGCGCGTGCATTTGCCGGCTGGCTCGCAGGAATAGAGGTATTGTTATGTACCGCCGGCCAAAAATCATTGATCCGGTTGCTGTGAAACTCGTTACCGATTCTGAAAGTGTCGCGTTCGGTGACCGGTATTTCCGCCTGAATCTTATAACCTAAGTTCCTGCCGCGGCTTTCCATTGGCATGTAATCATTAGGCGGCGCAAAACTCCCGCCGCCTGCAGCGGTAAGAAAACGATTATGCTTGTCTTCGCCGATATCCATGCTGTGCTTGGTGCTTTCAAAGTAAAAATTACTATCCAGCGAACCCCAGTCGAATTTTCCCTTGTGCGTGATATTGCCAAAAATGCTGTCATTATTGGTCAGGTCCATACGCGCATTAGGAAAGTTCTGATACGGAATATGCTGTTGCCCGCCTTTAATAACAACTAAATGATTGTCGCTTTTGAATGACAAGGAGGCCGCGTGATTCTGATTACGATAGGAGCTGGACTGAACATTGTCGCCATTAGCATCGTTGTAGTTCATGCTTTCGGTATGCGAACCGGTATAGTCCAGGCGCACATTTTGATTGGCAATGCCGGCGGCAATACTGCCCCCAAAGGCATCGCCGTTGCTGCGATAAAAGCTCGAAGCACTGCCGTCGAGCAGAATATCCTTGCCGGGTTCGGCAAAAACCGGATCAAGCGACTCAACGGCAATGGTGCCGCCGATGCTGTCGCCGCCCATACTGACCGGTGTCACCCCGGACATTATGGTGATTTTGCCAATGTTGCTGCGATCGATATAAGACAGCGGTGGATTCATGTGATTAGCGCATGCCGAAGTAATCGTCATGCCATTCACGTTAATCTTAACCCGGTCATCACTTAAGCCATGAATAACCGGAAGACTCGACACCCCGCCAGATCCGTAGAGACTAACTCCAGGCGTATCTTCAAGCAGCTTTGCCGTGTCGCTGACGGCGGCCTGTTTGCTACGGACTTTTTTATCGTCTATCTCCGTTGTATTCAGAGGGTTGGCGATTGAACGTTTATGGGTAACTGTCATAGGCTCGAGCGTTATCGCCGAAGCGGATGGATTGATATTGTTGTCTGCGGCCAATACAGCTGGCGCAAAGCATAGCGGTATCAGTGCAATCATTTTGCTGTTGCACAAATATCCGCCGATAGCGTTTGCGCCGTGCATTTTTTGAATAGATTTTTTCATTTTTACCTGAATTTTAAATTGAACAATAATTTTGGAAAACCCTAACCTCTGGAATAGACAAAGCAAAAAACAGGCCATAATTTAACTTATTAGTATATAAGGAAATTATAATTTACCAACCAAGACAGTTGCGTCATATGCCGCACTTTTTTAATTAAACTGCGTCATATGCCGCACTTTTTTGATTTCTTCTTTACGTCGCCTGCAAGCCTAACGGCCCAATTACCGGATTTATAAGCTTTCAACCGGCTGGAGGGCGATGGGTACCTACCCCGCCCGGCTTGTCAGGCTAAGCGATTTCGGAATACCAAGAACACTACCGTCCGAGAGGCTCGCCACAAACGGTAAGTCGCTGATTCCGTTCGTGGCGAGTTTGTCGAGCCATGAATGGAATCAACTTGGTCAGTGCTTCCCTAGCTCAGCACATAGATATACCGGCATGCCCTTGGCAAGAACTCACAAAAGCAGTTTAAAATCGGTTAAAATAATAAATTCTGACAATAATCCTGCAACGGGTTGAAAGCGTAATGCATACAAAATATAACACCGACGACTTGAGAATCCGCGCGACTACAGAAGTCATTGCACCGGTTCAGGTTCATACTGAAATGCCGATTAGCGAGACTGCGGCGCAAACGACTGCACTGGCCCGGCAGGACATACACAAAATACTGTCCGGCCTGGATGATCGCCTGGTCGTGGTGGTGGGTCCTTGCTCCATTCATGACCCGATAGCAGCGCATGAATATGCCCGACTGTTGAAAGTGGTTAAAGACGAGCTGGAAGATGATCTGGTGATTGTGATGCGGGTCTATTTTGAGAAACCGCGCACCACGGTAGGCTGGAAAGGCCTGATTAACGACCCCGACCTGGATTCCAGTTTCAATATCAACAAAGGCCTGCGCATTGCCCGACGCTTGTTGCTGGACGTGAATGAAGCGGGCGTTCCGGCCGCAACCGAATACCTGGATTTGATCACGCCGCAATATGTTTCCGACCTGATCGCGTGGGGCGCAATCGGCGCCAGAACGACCGAAAGCCAGGGGCACCGTGAATTGGCTTCGGGCGTGTCTTGCCCTATCGGTTTTAAAAACTCCACCGACGGCACCATAAAAATCGCCATCGATGCGATAGGCGCGGCGATGAGTCCGCACCACTTCATCTCGCTGAATAAAGCCGGTCATTCGGCTATTTTCTCAACCACCGGCAATGAAGACGTGCATATCATTTTACGAGGCGGCAATGATCGCCCTAATTATGATGCGGTCTGCGTGGAACAGGTCGCCGAAGGCTTGATCAATGCCAAGCTAAAGCCGAATATTATGATCGATTTCAGCCATGCCAATAGTTTGAAACAATGCCAGCGGCAATTGATCGTCGGCGATGATGTCGCCGAACAAATCGCGGGCGGCGATCACCGGATTATGGGGGTGATGATCGAAAGCCATCTTAAGGCAGGCAGTCAAAAGGTTGTTGAAGGACAGCCGCTGGTCTACGGCCAAAGCATTACCGATGCCTGCTTGTCGTGGGATGATACCGTTCCGCTGTTAAGAGAGCTGGCGGAAGCGGTGCAACAACGCAGAACCGTGGACACTAGCCGGAGTTTAAGCAGATGATAGTTTATGTGAATGGCGAAACCCGCGACTGCGCCGAAAACAGCACCGTTGCCGATGTGGTCAGCGATTTGGGCTTAACCGGCAAAAAAATTGCGATTGAACTGAATAAAGAAATTCTGCCGTTTCAACAATACGACATTCAGGTGCTACAGGCAGGGGATCGCCTGGAAATTGTGCATGCGATTGGCGGCGGCCAGGATGATTCTTTCATGCTCGCCGGGGTCAAATATCACTCAAGATTATTGGTCGGCACCGGCAAATACAAGGACATGGAAGAAACCCGTTTAGCCATTGAGGCCAGCGGCGCGCAAATTGTGACGGTGGCGATTCGCCGTACCAATATCGGCCAGAATCCCGGCGAGCCTAATTTACTGGATGTCATTTCGCCGGATAAATACACCATTCTGCCCAATACCGCCGGTTGCTATACCGCCGAAGACGCAGTAAGAACCTGTCGCTTGGGCAGGGAATTGCTCGGCGGCCACAAGCTGGTCAAGCTGGAAGTATTGGCCGATCAACTTACCTTGTTTCCCGATGTCGCCGAAACTTATATCGCCGCCGAACTGCTGGTTAAAGACGGCTTTGATGTGATGGTCTATACCAATGACGATCCGATTGCGGCCAAACGTCTGGAGGATATTGGCTGTGTGGCGGTTATGCCGCTGGCCGCGCCGATTGGTTCGGGTTTGGGGATACGGAATCCTTATAACATAAGAACTATTGTTGAAAATGCCAGGGTGCCTATTTTAGTCGATGCCGGTGTCGGTACCGCTTCCGATGCAGCCATTGCGATGGAATTGGGTTGCGCCGGGGTATTAATGAATACCGCGATTGCCGCCGCTAATAATCCGATACTGATGGCTTCGGCGATGCGTAAAGGCATCGAAGCTGGCAGAGAAGCATTTTTGGCGGGACGTATGCCGCGTAGGCGTTTTGCTTCGGCCTCATCGCCGATAGACGGCTTGTTTTTTTAATTTCATCAAATTTCTTCGCTGGTCTGAAACCTCCCTCTTCAGGGGATTATTTGAGTTTGACAACGATGCATTGGCATCGTTATCCTTTTTGCTAACCTCCTCGTTCACGGGGAAGAACAATCCACCGATCTCTATCCGTCGGCGGTTGTCACTCGACGGATGAGGTCGGGTGTGGATTGAAACATAAGGCTGGCGTCACTGCTATTAAGCTAAGGGTTTGGTATAGTGTGGGCGCGAATAAATTCGCGCCCACAAATAGATAACCCTAGCTATATCAGACTTAAAACTTAATGCCAGTAAGAACCGGGCTGTGAACCCCCCTTAAATCGACTACGACCATTATATTTTTATGCTTTCTGCTGAACAAAATCCCTCCCATAGAATTCGTAGCTTTACCCGTCGCCAAGGACGCATTACCCAAGGCCAACAATTGGCTTTGGATAGTCATTGGGACACCTATTGTCTCGATGCTGATGTCGACTATGACTTTAGCCAGGTCTTTGGCCGTGTAGCGCCATTGATTATTGAAATAGGTTTCGGTTCCGGCGACAGTCTGGCGAAGATGGCGGCGGCCAATCCTGACAAGGATTATATCGGCATTGAAGTACATAAACCGGGTGTCGGGCATTTAATGCTGCTGCTGGATCAACAAAGCCTGACCAACGTCAGAATCTATTGTCACGATGCGATGGATATTATCGAGCATAAGATTGCCGACAATAGCCTGGCGGGGGTGCATTTGTTTTTCCCCGACCCATGGCCGAAAAAGAAGCATCATAAACGGCGTATCGTCCGCCCCAGTTTTGTTGAACTATTAGCCAGAAAATTGCAGCCGGACGGTTATTTTCATACGGCGACCGATTGGCAAAATTATGCCGAACACATGTTAACGGTATTGTCGGCAGGAACCGGTATCAGCAATGCCAGCGCTACCGGGGACTATTGCGAACATCCGGAATATCGTCCGCTAACAAAATTCGAGCAGCGCGGTATACGCTTAGGACATGGCGTCTGGGATTTGATTTTCAGGAAAGAAAAAAGTTAAGGCTAAAGGCTAAAATAACTTGAGCCTTTTTTATCAGTTTGTCCGTAAAACCCCTTCCTTCAGGTCGGGGATGTAAGGATG
>JAQSDX010000092.1 GCA_029946125.1 Candidatus Methylobacter titanis | reverse complement strand
CAGGCCTTGAGGGAATTGAAAGAACTCAGGGCTGCTTGTGCGTAACATCAGTTAATTATTGGCTTCATAGCACACAATTGTACGTCATTCATTTTATGGCTAAACAGCTTAAGCGGTTTTCAAATTCGGATGATACCCGAACTATTCTCAATATTACATGACAAAGCCCATCAAAGATCAATTTCAATAGCTAAGTGGATAACATTAGCATTAACGAAATGACTGGAAACAAAATAGATCAAGAGCATCCTTACATCCCCCACCTGAAAGAAGGGGCTTTACGGACTCTTTGGTAAATTTAAAAGATAATGCCTAATTGGGTAAATTTTTCGATACCTTATTAATCTCCGCTTTTTGCTGTTGCGATAGATAAGTCCCGCCCAAAACCACCGTCATTATCAAAAGAAAAGCTACCGAAGCTATGCGTCTGGCTTTTTTTCCCTGTTCATAGTTGTTCATGATCGACTCCTTAAGTCTTAAAAAGTTGGAATAATACAATACTTAGTTCACGAGCGCAGCGTGTTCGGTGCTGGCTTTCTCGACGACCGCATCATATTCTGGGGCATCGCTTTGGACATTACTTTGCTCTTGGCGGAGTTGCGCAAGCTTGTGGTTGACAGACTGAAGAGGTAAACGTTGGCTATGTGGTTTTAATAAGGCATTGATTTTGCGCATTTAAGCCAGACTTAAGACTTCTTAAGTTAAGATTGAGCCAGATTTAAATAAAAAAGGCTCTACCCTATGAATAAAATCATGCTAGCAGTTCCTGTTTTTTTAATATGCAGTTATTTTCAAATAGCCGAAGCATCCGGACATCGCTCGGTTAATAATAAAGCTTCCAAACACGCTGTAACAACAGCCCATAAAGCCAAGCATCATGCCAACAATCATCGGAGCATGGTTTCTTGGTATGGCCCTAAGTTTCACGGCAAAAAAACCGCCAGCGGCCAAACTTACAACATGTATGCGATGACCGCCGCCCATAAATCGCTGCCTCTTTTGTCTTACGCCAAAGTTACCAACCTGAAAAATCATCGTAGCGTTGTTGTCCGTATCAATGACCGAAATGCTGTTCACGGAAAAAGAGCCATGGATTTATCCTATGCCGCCGCAAAAAAACTTGGTATTTCAGGGCTAGGGTCTGTAGAAATTACACCGCTGAGCCGTAATGAAGCATTATTACCATTGAATAACGACAGTAAAGCAAGCAAACACGGTTAATTGAAAGACCGTAAATCACATCCCTCAGTGTCTCGCATCGAACCCGCTTAAACATCAAAACAGGGCGACAGAATGTCATCCGATCAGCGTTAAATAACATCCGAGGGTTAGCCCTCAGGGTTGTTCAAAGCCAATTTCTTGATGTGTATATCAAGGTAAACTCGCTAAATTATAAATTCGTTTCGCTATCTATAAGAATCAGGGCGTACGTTTAGGATTAGGGTCGTGTAAAATGTAGTCAAATAATCGACCTATTCAGAAACAAGGAATTTTTAACAAAAGCATGTCAGAAACCAATGAAACCTTAGTGATTTATCACGCCGATTGCCTGGATGGTTTAGGCGCTGCATGGAGCGCATTTTGTCAGTTGGGCTCTCAAGTCCGTTACATTCCCGCTTCCCACGGTGACACTATTCCCGATTTTGAACAGGGAGCAATACTTTATATACTGGATTTTTCCTATCCGCCACAGCTATTGGTCGATGCTGCAGCAAAAGCAGGACAGATCATTCTGATTGATCATCATATAACCGCGATGGAACAATGCGATGACTTTTTTAAGTCACAACCTCTTCCTGAAAATCTGTCGGTCAATTTTGATATGTCGAGGAGCGGTTGCGTATTAACTTGGCAGTATTTTTTCCCCGATCGGGAGCCGCCTCAGATCCTGTTGCATATCGAAGACCGTGATATTTGGCATTTCAAGCTGGACGGAACCCGAGAAATAACCACAGCGCTGTTCGAGAGAATGCCTATCAACTTTGCTGAAATAGGCGCGATTGATCTCGCGGAGCTGTTGGCGGTAGGTCGCATCCAGTTGGCGCAATTTACAGGAATGGTGAACAGGCTCGCAAAATCTGCACACAGTGTTACGGTGGCGGGGCGGGTCGGACTTGCGGTTAATGCGCCGTCATTATTCTCCAGCGATCTTGGGCATGTGTTAGCCGAAAAATCAGGTACGTTTGGCATGACTTATCAATACAACGGCAGAAAACAGCAATGGCATTTCTCGCTACGCTCAATCGGTGATTACGATGTAGGGCATTTGGCACTCAGTTTTGGCGGAGGAGGGCACAAAAACGCTGCGGGTTTTGTGATGGATAACAATCCATTTTTAACTATTCAGTAGATGCTGGCTTTTTGAGCATACGGATTTGACGGGTTTAAACGGATCTTAATCCTCAGCTAACGCTATTCGGAATATAATATGCCCACTGAATTCACAGCAACCTATAGCAGGAACCCTGATGAGCATTATTCGTCAAGACGACCTTATTCAAAGTATTGCCGATGCTTTGCAATATATTTCTTATTATCATCCGCTGGATTTTATCAAGGCTATGCATGAGGCCTATAAAAAGGAAGAGAATCCGGCTGCCAAGGACGCAATTGCGCAAATTTTAATCAACTCCCGGATGTGCGCCGAAGGCCATCGCCCGATTTGTCAGGATACCGGCATCGTTACAGTGTTTTTAAAAATCGGTATGGATGTCCGGTGGGATGCAGACCTGAGTGTCGCCGATATGATTAATGAAGGTGTCCGACGCGCTTATTTGCATCCGGATAATGTGCTGCGCGCTTCGATACTGGCTGACCCTGCAGGCAAGCGGCTCAACACTAAAGACAATACTCCGGCAGTGATACACATGGAAGTTGTGCCCGGCGATACGCTCGACATTGACATAGCCGCTAAAGGCGGAGGTTCCGAAGCCAAGGCAAAATTTGCGATGCTCAACCCTTCGGACAGTATCGTTGACTGGGTGCTAAAAACCGTCCCTACCATGGGCGCGGGCTGGTGTCCGCCCGGCATTCTGGGCATAGGCATAGGCGGTACCGCTGAGAAAGCCATGCTTATGGCTAAGCAGGCGTGCATGGGCTCGATAGATATTCAGGAATTGATCGCACGCGGCCCTAATAATGCGTTGGAAGAATTGCGCCTGGAGCTGTATGACAAAGTCAACGCGCTGGGTATCGGCGCGCAAGGCCTGGGCGGTCTTACCACGGTGTTGGATATTAAAATCAACGATTATCCGACGCATGCAGCCAATAAACCGGTTGCTATCATTCCTAACTGCGCCGCCACCCGTCATGTGCATTTTGTGCTTGATGGCAGTGGCGCGGCCGAATTTAAACCGCCTCGCCTGGAAGATTGGCCGCAAATTACCTGGGATGCAGGCGCTACTGCCCGCAGAGTTAATCTGGATGCCGTGACCCAGCAGGACTTGGAAAACTGGAAGCCCGGAGAAACGTTGTTACTCAGCGGCACCATGTTGACCGGCAGGGACGCGGCGCACAAACGCATGGCTGAGTTTTTTGAACGGGGCGAAGCATTGCCTGTCGATTTTACCAACAAGTTTATTTACTACGTGGGGCCGGTCGATCCGGTTCGCGATGAGGTGGTCGGCCCGGCAGGTCCTACGACCGCAACACGCATGGACAAATTCACCGAAGTGATGCTGGATAAAACCGGTTTGCTCGGCATGATTGGTAAAGCCGAGCGCGGGCCTGCGGGAATTGCGGCGATTAAAAAGCATAAAGCCGTTTATTTAATGGCGGTTGGCGGCGCGGCTTATCTGGTATCGAAGGCCATCCGTCAATCACGTATTGTCGCTTTTGAAGATCTCGGCATGGAAGCCATACACGAGTTTGTTGTTGAAGACATGCCGGTCATGGTTGCCGTTGATACAGCGGGCGTCTCGGTGCATCAAACCGCGCCAAAAATCTGGCAAGACCGGATAGGCAAGATTCCCGTTGTGGCGGAAGAAAGTTAAATAGAAAAGATAAATACTTTAATTAACCACGAAGAACGCAACTGACACAAGGTTTTTATCTTCATGGATTTATGCCTTAAGTCGATGTATATGCCGATATTTTTAGGTGTCTGTTGACTTTTGAAGTCGAAAAATATTATGTTGACAACTAAAATAATTGAGCTTGAATTTATAAAAATGCACCCCATTATATTTTTCGGTTGCCAGGTTACATCAAGGGAATTCAGAAGATATACAGTTTTAGATGAAAAACAGGCTGAAAGTAGAGTATTGAATTGTGTTGATGGGTAATTGCAGTTATCTTAATCAATAGTTACTAAAATAATAAGGAGAAATCGGATGTCAAAAGGTCAAAATTTACAGGATAATTTTTTAAATGCACTTCGAAAAGAGCATACACCTGTGTCTATCTTCCTTGTTAACGGCATAAAGTTACAAGGCAAGGTGGACTCATTTGATCAGTACGTGGTTATGCTGAAAAATACCTCAAGTCAGATGGTTTATAAACATGCCATATCTACCATTGTCCCGAGTAAAGCGGTAAAAATGCCGCATGAAAATGAACCCCATGAACAATGATTAAGCCTTTAAGTGAATGTCCTTCGCTGCAGGAAAATCTGCAAGGCAGCGGTGGTGGTCTCTGTAGGAAAAATAAACTTTTTTTTATCATTACGCCTATGAGGTATTTAATTGTTTGATCGTCCCGAATCAGGTGAACGAGCTGTCCTTGTTCATCTGACACTTCGTTCCATGCATGAAGATCTTTTAGAATTAAAAGAATTAGCCAAATCCGCAGGAACCGATCCTGTTTATGTGCTAACAGGCAGTCGCAAAAAACCTGATCCAAAATTTTTTGTCGGCAAAGGCAAGGTTGAAGAGCTTAAAGGTATTATCGAAACCTATGAAGCCGACATCGTCTTATTTAATCACCCGCTTTCACCCAGTCAGGAAAGAAATCTTGAAGGTTATTTAGGCGTTCGCGTGGTCGATAGGAATGGGCTGATTTTGGATATTTTTGCCCAGCGTGCGCAGACCTTTGAAGGCAAATTACAGGTCGAATTGGCGCAATTGCAGCATTTATCAACCCGGTTGGTTCGCGGTTGGACGCATTTGGAGCGTCAAAAAGGCGGTATCGGCCTTCGCGGACCGGGTGAAACTCAGCTGGAAACCGATCGACGCTTATTGGGTTTGCGCATCAAGCAGATTCAACAGCGTCTGGATAAAGTCGATAAGCAAAGACACCAGGGTCGCAGCAAACGGAAAAAAGCCGAAGTGCCATCAGTTTCTCTAGTGGGTTATACCAATGCCGGTAAATCAACCTTGTTTAATAAACTGACCGGTGCCGATATTTACGTGGCCGATCAATTGTTTGCCACCTTGGATCCAACCTTGCGCAACTGCCAACTGCCCAATAATAGCGAGATTGTATTGGCCGACACCGTAGGTTTTATACGGCATTTGCCGCATGAGCTGGTGGCGGCGTTTAAATCCACGTTGCAGGAAGCCAGCGAAGCGGATTTATTGTTGCATGTCATCGATGCCAGCAGCGATGACCGGGCAGAAACGATTTATCAGGTCAATCAGGTGCTTGAAGACATCAAGGCCAATGAAGTCAGGCAACTTGAAGTTTTCAATAAAATCGATTTATTGGATAACATCCAGCCGCGTATTGAACGGGATGATGTCGGTAATCCGGTGCGGGTATGGTTGTCCGCCGAAACTGGAGCCGGTGTAGACCTGCTTTATCAGGCATTGGCTGAAATATTTTCAAATACTAAAATCAAAAGAAAATGTTATTTGCAGCCTGATCAAGGTGAAATAAGAGCAAAATTATTTGCCTGCGCCAAAATAATCAGTGAAAAAACCGATGATTTCGGCGGCTGTGAGTTAGTCATTGAAATTGATACCAAGTATTCGGGTTTGCTGAAATCGGTTGAAGTCGAAGAGATACTTTGAAGCGTTCAGGGATGAACGCGCCTCCCCAGTGAGATTGCGTAACGCAGTGGAGCATCGAGCGCGAGGGCCGATTTAATCAGCATCCGCTTTCTGCTTTTGATGTGCTTTTAAAATGTCACGGATATAGTCTGATGTTGAAACGCCCCTCTTTTCAGCGTCGTTTTTGATCGAATCAAGCAACCACGTAGGCATGACAATATGGAACCGTTCAGTTTTAATCTTGCTTTTCATGTGTGTAATAATGTGGGCGGATTCAACTCCGAAGTGCAATCCTAGTATTCATGCGGCTTCTTGCTCAGGT
>JAQSDX010000091.1 GCA_029946125.1 Candidatus Methylobacter titanis | reverse complement strand
AATTTTACTCAGATCTTAATGGTAACTGGTTTGCTGGGTTTTGCGTAACATCAGTCAATTAGAGAAAAAATTTCCTGACAATCACTCTCGCGCACCATAACGATTCGATACGCATCATTATGGTGCTTATCATCAGTTAAACATTACATCCTTATCCCTATATCAATATCCTACTGTTTTTCTATATTGCTTCGGCAATTGCGCTGTCTCCTGTCTCCTGTACCATTCAGTCGTAGAGCGCTTACTTTTGATGCGTTTACTTCTAATTGCACACTCACTAAATAACCCTGCATTACATTAGTGCGTAATATGGCATGTTACGTGCTTTTCCCTAGTCAACTCACCTTACTAACTGGGAATCAACCATGTCATCTTCACACCTTAACCTGCTGTCCTTCTCGGGGAAAACCAAAATTCTCCATATGAGCTGGATGGCTTTTTTTATCAGCTTTGTGGTGTGGTTTAACCACGCGCCGTTAATGATGGTGATCGCTAAAACGCTGGGTATGAGCAGCTCGGAAATAAAAACCATCCTGATTTTAAACGTCGCGTTGACCATTCCGGCGCGGATTGTGATCGGTATCCTGGTTGATAAATTCGGCCCTAAACGCACTTATTCAGCACTGCTGGCAGTCGGCAGTATTCCCTGTTTTATGTTCGCTTTTGCCACTAGTTTTGAACAGCTGGCCCTGGCCCGTTTCTTGTTAGGCTTTATCGGCGCCGGTTTTGTGATCGGTATCCGCATGGTCGGCGAATGGTTTCCGGCCAAACAAGTGGGTATTGCCGAAGGCATTTACGGCGGTTGGGGAAATTTCGGTTCAGCCGCTGCGGCCGGAACTTTACCTGCTCTCGCCTTGATCTATGGCGGCGACGAAGGCTGGCGCTATGCGGTTGCAACCACCGGCGCTATGTCCCTGATCTATTCGGTCATCTATTTTTTCAGTGTCTCCGATACCCCCAAAGGCTCGACTTATTTTAAGCCTAAAAAAGCCGGGGCGATGGAAGTGACCAGCATCCGTGACTTGTTCTTCTATGTTCTGATGAACATTCCTTTGTACGCCACCTTAAGCCTGTTAACCTGGAAACTATCGCCAACAGGCGCTAACCTGTTATCGAACGTCGCCGCCATTGGCATTTATATCGGCATTTGGGTTTTATTCCTCTATAACGTCTATAAAATTATCCACGTCAATGAGGAGCATCTGCAACAACCGGTAGATCCAATCCATCAATACAAATTCAAACAGGTTGCCATTCTGAATTTGGCGTATTTCATTACCTTCGGCTCGGAACTGGCGGTAGTTTCGATGTTGCCGCTGTTTTTCTTTGAAACCTTCCATGAATCGCAAGGCATCAGCATGGTGCAAGCCGGTTTACTGGGCGGGAGTTTTGCCTTTATCAATCTGGTTGCGCGGCCGCTTGGCGGCTGGGTTAGCGACAAATTCGGCCGTAAACTGTCGTTAAGTATTTTTGTTTTGGGTCTGTCGGCGGGCTATTTTTGCATGTCGCTGATTAATCCGGAATGGTCTATTGCGTTGGCGGTATTGGTCACCATGGCCTGCTCTTGCTTTGTATCAGCCGGCTGCGGTGCCGTCTATGCGATAGTTCCGTTGATAAAACGGCGGATGACCGGACAGATTGCCGGCATGGTCGGCGCTTACGGCAATGTCGGCGGCGTACTGTTTTTGACTATATTATCGTTTGTTACCCCGGCGGCATTTTTTACAGTCATCGCGGTCGTGGCATTATCCGTGTTGGTCGCCGTACAGTTTATCGATGAACCCAAAGGACACATGGCCGAAGTTCAGGAAGACGGCACCGTGGAAATGATCGAGTTAAGTTGAATTAATTATCCTTAAACATACACCATGCCAACACTCAAAGTCAGCATCGGCTCTGCCAGCGATAAAGGCATCAAGCCGGATAATGAGGATTTTTTCGGTTCCTTAATACCGGAAGGCCCGCAGCTTATTCATAAAGGCATAGCCGTTGCGATCGCCGACGGCATGAGCGGCAGCGACGCCGGAAAACAGGCCAGCCACTGCTGTGTGATCGGCTTTTTAAGCGATTATTACAGCACCCCGGACTCGTGGTCGGTCAAACTTGCCGGGCAGAAAATTCTTTCCGCGACCAATTCCTGGCTATACAGTCAGGGACAAGTCCGCTATGAATCGACCAAAGGCATGGTCAGCACGCTCAGTATCATCGTCCTGAAATCGACCACGGCGCATATTTTCCATATCGGCGATTCTCGCATTTATCGCTTGCGCCAGGGTAATTTTGAGCAGATAACCCGCGATCACCGCATCTGGGTTAAAGAAAAGAATTATCTTAACCGGGCCATGGGCATAGAGCCGCGCCTGGAAGTCGATTACCAGTCGCGTCCTGTGGAAAAAGGCGATCTGTTTTTGCTGACGACTGACGGCATACACGATTTTATCGATGAAAAAATCCTGAAAAAATATGTCCAAGAGTCTGCGGATTTAACGCTGGTTGCCGAAAAAATCATGCAACAGGCCGCAGCCAATCACAGCGACGACAATCTGACCTGCCAGCTGCTCAGAATCGATGAACTGCCCGAAGCCAACGAAGACGAGATTATTCGCCGCCACACCAACCTGCCCTTCCCGCCGCCGCTGGAACCCGGCATGGTCATCGACGGCTACCGGATTGAAGCCGAATTGCATGCCAGCAAACGCACCCAGATTTATCGGGCATTCGACACCCAAACCCACACTCAGGTTATTTTAAAAACCCCGTCCATCCTTTATGATGACGACACCCATTACATCGAGCATTTTCTGCATGAAGAATGGGCGGGGAAACGCATTCATCACGACAATGTGCTGAAAGTTCTGAGCGCCGATCGGGAAAAAAGCTGCATTTATTACGTCACCGAATTTCTTGACGGTCCGACGCTTAGGCAGTGGATTATCGACCATCCGAAGCCTGACATTAAAGCAGCCAGAAAAATTGTCGAGCAGATTGCCAAAGGTCTGCGCGCTTTTCATCGCATGGAAATGCTGCATCAGGATTTGAAACCTGAAAACATCATGTTCGATAAAAACGGCGTCGTTAAAATCATCGATTTCGGTTCGGTTAAAATAGCCGGCATCGCAGAAATCACCCCGCTGGATCACAGCGAGGCCGACAATATACTCGGCACCTTAAATTACGCCGCCCCCGAATATCATCTGGGGCAGCGGGGCACGGTAAAATCCGAGCTGTTTTCGCTGGCGGTGATCACTTACGAGATGCTGAACAACGCCCTGCCCTTCGGCCAGGATATGCCTGAAAAACCCGACAAAATGAATCTGGCAAAACTGCACTATGTGCCCAGTTTTCATCACAACGCGATGGTTCCTCTCTGGATTGACGGCGCCTTAGAAAAAGCGACCGCAATAAGCCCGCAATTTCGCTATGACGATTTATCGGAGTTTCTGTTTGACCTGTCCACACCCAATCCGAAGTTCCTGAGCGCCAAGGAAGCCATCCCTTTAATTGAGCGCAATCCGTTATTATTCTGGAAAGGCTTATCGGCAATCCTGCTGCTCACTAATCTGGTTTTGCTGTATTTATTGACCTAGATCCATCGTCCACGAACAGCACGATAACACTGTAGGAGCGGGCCGTGCCCGCGATAGGAGGTCCGCGATTTATAAATTGTCGCCCCATCATCGCGGGCACGGCCCGGTCCTACAATACTTAACTGTTAAGCCAGTTCTCGCTGTCGCTGAAGTAGTGGAGTTATTTTCTCCGCGCTCTTCGTGTTCTCCGTGATGAATAATGTTTTAAGCCCGATGTGGATAATATTTTCACAGTCTCTCCAGCTTGAGAACCCGCATAATCATCACAACAGCGCCTTGATCTCCGGCACACAAGAGCCGCAATTGGTTCCGGCTTTAAGGCAACGGCCTACTTCCTGATGGGTTTTAAGACCTTTTTCCCTGATTGCCTGTTGGATGGTAAGTTCGCCGACATTGAAGCAGGCGCAAACGATAGTGCCGACATCGGCGACACCTAAAGGCGGCTTGCCGGTCAATAAGGCCATGCGTTCCGCTATTTCCAATTCTGTTTTTGCGAACAGGGAGAGCAACCAATTGCGTTCCGGCAACTGCTCCCTGCGTTGCTCTACCTCGGCAACCGCTCCCTGCGTTGCTCTACCTCCTGCATCCATGCAGTCGTCCTGCATCCATGCAGTCGCCGGCAACGCAGACTCGGCCGCGATAAAAACCACGCTTTCCAGCCGATTGTTGACGATACGCGCGGCCCGGTAATTGCCCCGAGCGGCATCTTGATATTCCTGCCACTGGGCAGTTCCGCCGGCGCTGTCGCAGAGGTTCTGTTGCGCCCATGCCTGCCAGTTTTCGGGCAAAGTCATCCCGGCCAGTTCATAGCGGTAAACCTGTTCGCCTTTCATTTTTACCCAATAGTCCGGATCGCTGATGCTTAACTCGCGCCGGGACAGGATAAAACCTTGCCAGGCAGGTTGATAAGCCTTGATGCGCACCGGTGTGTGCTTGCTTTCCGGTTGCTTGGAAATCGGATCGACCACCGCATTGACTAACGCGCCCATGCGTCCGCGACTGGCGTATTGTTCGGTCCAGTGCATCGGCACAAAGAGGCTGCCTGGCTGTTGACTGTCGGTAATCTGTACCCGCGCAATCATTGAACCCCAACGGCTTTCAATGATGGCCAAATGGGGTCTATCAGCAAGCTGTTGTGGGCTTAAGTTTAAGTAGTGTGCATCAGCAGGATGCACTTCGACAAATGGCTCGGGCTTATGCTGATTAAGTTGCGCCGCAATAGCGGTGCGGGTCATGGTATGCCACTGGTCGCGCAAACGGCCGGTATTTAAAATCAGAGGGTAATCCTGATCCGGCGGATTGACCGGTGGGCGTGGCGTAACCGCAATAAACCGGGCTTTGCCCGATTCGGTATAAAACCGCCCGTCCTCGAACATTCTGCTTCGGCCTTGCGGATAGGCCTGATTAACCGGCCACTGGATCGGCTGCAAACTGTCGTAATCGTGCCGGGTAATATCGGCAAATGCCGATATGTCAAAGTCACGTTGGCCGTTATTTTCAAAGCCTGACAACGCCGCGTGTTCGCGAAAAATCTCCACCGGACTTTGATAATGGAATGCCTGTTCAAAACCCATGCGCCTTGCGACTTGGGTGACGATCCACCAATCCGGTTTGGCGCTGCCGGCAGGTTTAAATAACGCCCGTTGCCGTGAAATGCGCCGCTCGGAATTGGTGACCATGCCGTCTTTTTCGCTCCAGCCTTGCGCGGGTAACAGCACATGCGCCAAAGCGGTGGTATCGGTATCGTTGATGCAATCGGACACTGCCACAAACTCGCAACGCTGCAAGGCCAGTTTGACTTTATTCGCATTGGGCAAACTGACCACCGGGTTGGTACCCATAATCCACACGGCTTTGATGTTGCCGTCGTAAATGGCGTCAAATAATTCCACGGCCGGATAACCCGGCTGTTTGGCAATGTTTGCCGTATTCCAGAACCGTGCGACCCGATCTATGTCGTCGGCATTGGAAAAATCCATATGCGCGGCCAGTTGATTCGACAAGCCGCCGACTTCGCGCCCGCCCATCGCATTGGGTTGTCCGGTCAGCGAGAATGGCCCGCAACCCGGTTTGCCTATGCTGCCCGTTGCCAAATGGCAGTTGATAATGGCATTGACCTTGTCGGTGCCGGATGCCGATTGATTGATGCCCTGGCTGTATAAGCTCATCACTTTTTTATGCCCGGCAAACCAGTCATAAAAACGCTGCAGGTCGTCTTTATCTAAGCCGCAAAAATCGGCAAGCTGTTCACTATCGATACCGGCTACATCCAACGCTTCGGCAAAGCCTTCGGTATGCGCTTTTATATAAGCCGAATCCAGCGCGTTTTGTTCGCTTAAAAAATGCAGCAGGCCGTTAAACAAGGCGGCGTCACTGCCGCTTGCCAGCGGCAAATGCAAATCGGCGATGTCGCAACTGGCGGTGCGGCGCGGGTCGATCACCACGATTTTTAACGCCGGATTGGCTTCCTTGGCTGCGCGTATCCGTTGGAAACTGACCGGATGACACCAGGCGGCATTGGAGCCGATCAGCACGATCATGTCGGCCTGTTCAAAATCTTCGTAACAGCCCGGCACGGTATCGGAGCCAAAGGCGCGTTTATGTCCGGCCACCGAAGACGACATGCACAAGCGGCTGTTGGTATCCATATTACCGCTGCCGATAAAGCCTTTCATCAGCTTGTTGGCGACGTAATAATCTTCGGTCAACAATTGCCCCGAGCCGTAAATCGCCACCGCATCCGCGCCGTATTTTTCGATAGCGCGGATAAAGGAGTCGGCGACCAGATCCAATGCTTCGGTCCAGCTGGTTTCTCGCCCGTAGACTTTCGGCTGCAACAGTCGGCCTTTGAGTTCAACCGTCTCGCCGAGCGCCGAACCTTTGGAGCATAGCCGCCCGAAATTGGCCGGATGCGAGGTGTCGCCGCCGATTTTAAGGCGATGGTGGACGTCATCGACCTTAGCGCTAATGCCGCAGCCTACGCCGCAGTAAGGGCAAGTCGTTTGTATGGTTTTAGTCATGATAAATATCAGTATATCAACAAGCTGTGGGCGCGAATTCATTCGCGCAATCGGCACA
>JAQSDX010000090.1 GCA_029946125.1 Candidatus Methylobacter titanis | reverse complement strand
CGGGAGAGATAAATTACCTGTTCAAACATAAGGCTTTAAATTGGGAATTGCTGGTAGGGGGCGCATCGCGCCCCATTTCGCGATCAATAGAGTATGATCGGACAGTTTACCGTGTTTCAATAGATAGGTATGCGAAGATGGGTTTAAGAACTTTTCAACCATCCCCTCTGCTGAAGCCTTATGTTACGGCGATTTGGGATTATGAAGATTTATTGGGCGATGATGGCGCGATGTTTTCAATTCTGCCGGATACAGCAACGTATCTGTGTTTTTTATATGCCGACTTATTAACGACCGCACACAAGAAGCGAACCTATACAACCCGTAGTGGGCTTGCTGGTTTTCAAAGTTTTCGTAGCGATTTGGGCGGATTGGGGAAAGTGTCTGGTGTCTCTGCCCGTCTTACGCCTTGGGGATTAAATGTATTCTCTCGTGGCATTGTCAGAGAGTGCGCTGAAAAGCGCGTGGACTGCCGGGATGTTTTTCCTAAATATTCCATAGAAGCCATTGAGGATAAATTGTCTGTCAAAAAAACGGCAAGCGAGCGGGTTCAATGTGTTGAACAGTTCTTGCTCTCGCTTTTGAATCGTGACCATGAGGACGCATTGATTCAAACAGCCTGCAAAGAATTAGATAGAAGCAACGGAAATTATTCTATTGCAACACTCGCAAAAACGCTCGGCTTAAGTGAACGTAGCCTTGAGCGGCGGTTTCAAATTCATATCGGCACTACTCCAAAAAAATATGCACGTATCGTGCGTTTGCGTAGCACAATTTTCCTACGTGCAAAGCTTTCCAGTTGGGCAGAGGTCGCTTACGTCGCAGGCTACTACGATCAAAGTCACATGGTTAACGATTTTCAATTTCTGTATGGCATGTCGCCTGATAGTATTTATCCGCAAATGAAAGCGTCTCCAACGTTACAACTGTCTGGATTATTAAATTTGTACCATTCCTCTTTAACATGATGATTTTGCCATTGGCTATCTGTCGGTTTTTTCCAATACCGATGACTAATGTCTTTGTTAAAGTGTGTTTACAAGCTGTGAAACTGGATCAATGACACTGCCATCCGATGAATAAAGTGATTAAGGAGATAACGAAGATGACAAAACAACCGATTGTAAAAAAGTTAAACGTCCCTGCCGATGTAGTTTGGGCGGCAATCCGCAACATAGGTAGACTCGATGTTTGGTTTCCAATTATTGAAACTTGCCGAGTTGAAGGTGAAGGGGCAGGCGCATTGCGATACATGACTATTTCAGGTGGCGGCGATATAAAAGACACAATTGAAGAAGTCGATAATTTCAACATGAAGCTGGTGTACCTTCGCCCCATATCGCCGTTCCCCGTGACGTATTACAAAGGGACTGTTGAAGTATTTAAATCCTATGATGGTCTGGGTATTGTCGTTTGGACTATTGATTTCGAGTCTGACCCTGAAAATAGCGCATCAGTGGCAGAATTAGTTAAAGGGGCAATAAGTGATGGCATTGATGGCATGGAAAATGATCTGCAATCTGCCTAACGAATAAGGTTAGATTGTGTGAGCGATAGCGAACCACAATCTGAACCGGTTGTTGGACAAGCCCGGTGGTAGTCAGAAGGCCGACTTTATTACAAGAAAATATCTTTTCGGATATTGTTGGCCGACCGTAAGGATTGCTGCGTAAATGCGTAAAGCCGCCCTGAAAGCCTTGTCACGAGGGTCTAAGCCCAAACCGCCGAAATTTTCAGACAACATTTAGGTTTTCGTAACCAATTGATAGATTAAAGAAAATCTTTGTATATCATTTAACGGCCGTTAAGGGATTATCAATCTAATAAATAAAAACACTATATAAGACACGATCAATTTGTATATTTTTATAGCGAGAAATAGGTTAAGGCTTAACACCCATGCCTGAACTCATAAAAATCTGTCGATTTTGACATAGAAATCTCTTGCCCAATGGCTGGACAGAATTTTTGGCGGTTAGGGCTTACAATCCCAATCTTGGCGAAAAATATGCCCTCCCCACCTTGCTCTATTTATTCCGTCGCATCGAGCGTTCTCTTAAAGGTCAGCCGGCCGTCATCATTTTAGATGAAGCCTGGTTGATGCTTGGACACCCGGCTTTCCGAGCCAAGATCAGAGAATGGCTCAAAGTTCTGCGTAAAGCAAACTGCTTGGTGTTGATGGCGACACAGAGCCTTTCTGATGCAGCGAATAGCGGAATTCTGGATGTGATTGTGGAGTCCACAGCCACAAAGATATTCTTACCCAACGTTTACGCCAGAGATGAGGATACAGCGGCGCTTTATCGCCGTATGGGTCTTAATGCTCGCCAGATTGAAATTCTGGCTACTGCGATTCCAAAGCGCCAGTATTACTACGTTTCAGAAAACGGTCGGCGTCTTTATGACCTCGCCCTCGGCCCTCTTGCGCTGGCCTTTGTCGGCGCATCTGACAAGGACTCTATCGCCACCATCAAGACTCTGGAAGCCAAGCATGGCGATGGCTGGGTTCATGAATGGCTAACCGGCAGAGGATTGAATCTCAACGACTACGGAGTATCCGCGTGAGCATTGAAACAACCATTAAGGGCTTGATCTTTAAGAAGCCCGGCGCCGATGAAAAGCAAAGGGAAGATAATCCCTATCTGAATGCTCGCCGCACCTGGAACGATCGTACCAGCTCGATTGTATCCAGCCGTAATATGTGGCAATTGATTGGTATCCTGTCGTTGATGATTGCACTAGCCGGGGTCGGCGGGATCATCTATATCGGCAGCCAATCAAAGTTCGTGCCTTATGTTATCGAAGTGGACAAATTGGGACAGGCTGCCGCCGTTGCGCCGGCCGAGCTAGCCGCTACGATCGATCAGCGCGTCGTGCATGCCTCCGTAGCATCGTTCATTAGCGATACACGTCTTGTTACGCCAGACGTAGCCTTGCAGCGAAAGGCCGTGTTCCGACTGTATTCAATGTTGTCTGCAAACGATCCGGCCACGACTAAGGCAAACGAATGGTTGAACGGCACAGTCGAAAGCAGTCCATTCAAACGGGCGGTCACGGAAACCGTGAGTATTGAAATTCTCTCGGTCATCCCTCAAACGCCCGACACCTGGCAAGTAGACTGGATGGAAACCGTACGTGATCGCCAAGGTGTCATGAAGGATAAACCTTTTCGCCTGCGTGCTTTAGTCACGGTTTACACCGTTCCGGCAACCCCACAAACCACGGAAGAGCAAGTGCGCAATAACCCGCTTGGAATCTATGTGCGGGACTTCTCATGGTCGAAACTGAAATAAGGATAAATTGATGAAAACGTATGCCATCGCAATTATTATTAGCATTATGCCCGTTCTCGTACTGGCGGCACCCGGTGACAATCTGGCCGAGCTGTATTTCTCAAACCAGAATCCAAAATTAACGCCGCAAGAAAGAGCGGCCATTGCTATTGCACAAAAATGGCAAGCGTCCAGTGCCACAGGGATTAAACCCGTGTCCGGAACAGATGGATCAATCCGATACCTTTTCGGTGCGCAGGAACCCAGCATCGTTTGTGCTGTCCTGCAGGTTTGTGATGTCGAGCTGCAAGCGGGCGAACAGGTCAACTCAATTCATTTGGGCGATACTGCCCGGTGGATGGTGGAACCGGCCATCACCGGTAGCGGCCCAGCCGAAATCCAGCATCTCATCATTAAACCGATGGATGTGGGTCTGGAAACCAGTCTAATCGTAACCACAAACCGCCGCACTTATCACTTTAGACTGCGTTCTCATCGCACTAAGTTCATGCCGCGTGTAGCCTTCACTTACGCTGAAGACGCACTGGTGAAATGGGATGCCATCAAAAACCGCGAAGGGAAAGAAAAGCGAGAAAATACAATTCCGCAAACCGGCGAGTACCTTGGCGACTTAAACTTCGCTTATAGTGTAGACGGCTCCGTGGCCTGGAAGCCTGTGCGCGTCTACAATGATGGTGTGAAAACGATCATTCAAATGCCCGGCGCAATGGCACAGACTGAAGCACCAACACTGTTGGTGGTGCGTAAAGACGGTGGCCTGTTCACTGACGATGAAACGGTGTTGGTCAATTATCGCATCCAGGGTGACCGCTACATTGTTGATACGATTTTTGATAAAGCAATATTGATTGCCGGCGTCGGCAGTGGCCAAGATCGCGTCATTATTACCAGAGGGAAGTGATCATGCGCAAAATTACTTTGATCGCGTTACTCTTGGTCGGATTGTCCGGATGCGCAACAACCCAATCAACGTATGGTAATTTTCTCCCGCCAACACCTGTTTCCTATACTAAAACGATGGCCGAGGATGCCGTAAAACAGCTACTGATACTATACCCTCCAGGCAGCACCCGGTTTAACTTGCAACAAACCACACCGGATAATTTTGGCACTACACTTGTCGAGTTAATGCGAGCCAAAGGATACGCTCTCATGGAGACCAAACCAGAATTGCCAGTGCAGCGCAGCAATGAGGCAACGAATTCCTACACAGGCTTGGCATTGCGGTACATTCTGGATCAAGTCAACAGCTTGAACCTGTACCGCCTGACACTGCTAGTCGGCCACCAATCCATGACCCGCGCCTATCGGGTGCAAGACAGCACGGTTCATCCGGCTGGCTTATGGTCGCGCAAGGAGTAACTACAAATGAGCGTTAACACCGAAGCACAAATGTCGCCAGACGCTTCGCCTGGCGAAGCGATTCCGAACACGGGCATTCGCCGGGTCAACAATTTGCCGATGTACATCGTCGGCGGCTTGTTGACTGTATTTCTTATCGTGATGGTATTGGTTGCCGCAGATCGCGCTGCGAAACAGAATCGTCAGGCTAGCGCCAAGGAGGAGAAGATAGGCAACACCAGCATGTTTGCCAACGAAATTGCCGGTAGCCATAAGGATGGCATCGTCCCTGCCGCACAGCTGGTCGTTCCCGAGTTATCTCAAGTTCCCATCGCTCGTCCGGAAAACCTGGATATACCGCCGACGCCGCCTTCCAGCTCGAATTCGCGTAGCAATGACGAGCTGGAACGGATTCGCATGGCGAAGCTGCAACAGTTTGAGGAGGCCATTAAAGCCAAAACAGGGGTTCAGGTAACTGCTCCGCGCAGTTCTGGATCAACACAGGGCAATACAACCAACAGGAGCGTACCAACCACCCGTGATGATCCAACGGCGACTTATCGGGCACGCTTGCAACAGCTTCAAGCGTCTGGACTGGGTGGAGAGGCTGACGGATCGACAGACCCAAAGCTACTTCAAACGGCAGATTCCAGCAATCGCAACGATATAGGACGGTATTCTGATTCAGGACAAGGCGACCGCTGGAAACTTGACGCCAAACCGGAAGCACCGCGCACGCCATACGAACTACGTGCGGGGTTTGTTGTGCCAGCAACACTGATTTCCGGCATCAATTCGGAATTACCTGGCCAAATTATGGCTCAAATAGCACAAAATGTTTACGATACGGCGACTGGAAAATACCTATTGCTCCCACAAGGATCACGCCTTGTAGGGGCTTATTCGAGCGACGTTTCCTACGGGCAAGCTCGCGTACTCGTCGCGTGGCAGCGCATCGTTTTCCCCGATGGTAAAGCGATGGATATTGGTGCAATGCCGGGCGCAGATAGTGCCGGATATGCCGGGTTCTCTGACCAGGTAAATAACCATTACCTGCGTCTCTATGGATCAGCATTACTCATGTCAGCTGTTACTGCGGGTATCACCTATAACCAACAACAAGACCAGTCAACTACTGGCTTTCAACAACCCAGCGCTAGCAATGCAATGAGTCAAGCGCTCGGTCTGCAATTGGGACAAGTGACGGCACAAATGATTGCCAAAAACCTAAATGTGGCTCCGACCCTGGAAATTAGACCAGGCTACCGATTCAACGTCATAGTCACAAAGGACATGACGTTTTCGAAACCCTATCAATCCTTTGACTATTAACACCAGGAGTAAAGATAATGAAAAAACAGACAACTCGTCCAGCCATACTATTCGCTCTTGTTGTCAGCCTTGGAGTATCGACACCGACCCTTGCCGTTTTTGGCGTCGGCGATGTTGTTTTCGATCCTACAAACGAAGCGAACACCCTTGTGTCATCTGTGCAGAATGTGGCCCAAACACTTAAACAAGTTGAGCAATACGGGACGCAATTACAGCAATATGAAAACCAGTTGAAAAATACAGTTGCGCCTGCTGCTTATATTTGGGATCAAGCCAACGGAACCATGAATAAATTAAGAGCCGCTACCGACACATTGAGCTACTACAAACAGCAGGCCGGGAGCATTGACGGCTATTTGTCGAAGTTTCAGGACGTGAACTACTACAAAGGTTCCCCTTGCTTCTCAAATGGAAGTTGCTCGCCTGCTGAACGAGCCGCAATACAACAGACACAATTGCTAGGTTCTCAGGCACAAAAAAAAGCCAATGACGCCCTATTTAATGGCCTCGATCAGCAACAGAATAATTTGCAAAGTGACGCCGCTCAGCTTGAACTTTTGCAATCGCAAGCAAGCAGTGCAGACGGTCAAATGAAGGCGATTCAAGCGGCTAACCAGCTTTCCAGCAACCAGGCAAATCAGCTTCTGCAAATCCGTAGTTTGATGATTGCACAGCAAAATGCAATGGCAACCAAAATGCAGGTGGATGCGGACAGGGAAGCTCAATACGCCGCCGCCAGTGAGCAGCTTCGCAGAAGTAAATATCAAAAAAGCCCTGTGATTAATTGCTTACATTCAACTCATAAGTGCAATCGCTGAGAATCGGACTTGAAGGGGGCTAGC
>JAQSDX010000008.1 GCA_029946125.1 Candidatus Methylobacter titanis | reverse complement strand
ATACGTGGCAGTTTACACTGATTAGCTTACCCGTTTTCCGGCCGTATTTCTAAGCTTAAAAACTTGAACATCGAGTGTTATTTTTGCGCTGGCTTTAATACAATCCCAATTGCAACTGCGCCACTTCCGACATCATTTCCCGCGACCAGGGCGGGTCAAGCACCACTTCGACATTAACATGATCGACACCGGGCAATGCGCGGATACATTTTTCCACGTCGCTCTGGATAACCGGCCCCATCCCACAGCCTGGCGCAGTCAGGGTCATGATGACATGAACATCATTCAAGCCTTCATCTACCGGGGTTACTTTGCACTGATAAACCAGTCCAAGATCAACAATATTGACCGGGATTTCAGGATCGTAAACTGTCTTCATCACTTCCCAGCAGTTTTGTTCAACTGCCGCCGCATCGGTCTCCGATACCAGCGTTTGCAGCTGATGCGATTCCTTGCCCAAGGCATCGGCATCGATCCCGGCAATGCGCACCATATGCCCATGTTCAGTGACTACGGTGTAATTGTCGCCAAGCGCCTGATGAATCGTGACTATCTGACCCTGGCTTAACGTGTCAGTATTGCCGTCAGGAATGGTAACAATATTGACATCCCGGGTTAAAACAACGTCTTCTCTTTCAGCCATAATGATTTAGTTATAAATAGAAGGTTCGGGCATCGATAGCCTGGCCGGTTATGCCTAGACTTTCTGAGCCGAACAAATACAGATAAATGGGAGCCAGCGATTTCATCGTCGGCAACTTGCTTTTATCTTCCGCCGGATAGGCTCGTTTTCTTAACGGGGAGTCTATCGGCCCCGGTATCAAGGTATTGACCCGGATTTTGCCGAATGATTCATGCTCTTCGGCCAGGATGTTAGCGAGACCTTCCAGAGCTATTTTTGACACGCCGTAAGCGCCTGCATAAGCCGGAGCCTTTCTGGCCGAGGAATCGGAGGTGAAGACGATGGAAGCATGCTCGCTCTTTTGCAGTACCGGCAACAAAACCCGGCACAGCAAAAAAGGTGCATTCAAATTGACGTTTAAGGTATGCCCCCAGTCTTTGGTTTTGTGCGTGGCGATTGGAGAGAAGGTGCTGAACTCTACCGCTGAATGCAGGATGCCTTGGAGCGAACCGTATTTCTCATCGATCTTGTCGGCTAATTCCTGATATTCGTTTTCATTGGCACCGGCTAAATCGAACGGGTAAATGACCGGTTCTGGCGCTTTGATGGTCAAAATCGCATCGTAAACCGCTTCCAGTTTGGCAATATTTTTATCCAGCAAAATGATATGCGCACCGTGTTTGGCTAATGCCAAAGCAGCGGTACTGCCAAGACCTCCGCCCGCGCCGGTAATTAAAATGACTTGATTTGTTAGCGGCATGATAGTTTGGCTATCCAGGTTGAAATTTGAGCGGGGGACTCGATTAACGCATCAGCGCCCCAGGTTTCCGGAGTATCGCCGGGGTTAATGTAACCGTAAACTGCGGCCAGGGTTTTCATTTGCGCATTCTTTCCGGCGGTAATGTCATGTAACGCATCGCCGATATAGACGCACTCTTTCGGGTTGACATCCGCCTGTTTGCAGGCCAGCAGCATCGGTTCAGGATGCGGCTTGGGATTGGCAGTGGTATCACCGCTGACGATGCAGGCGGCGCGCTCGGTCAGTTTTAACGCGTCCATCAGCGGGTTAGTGAAGCGTTTGCGTTTGTTGGTGACCACGCCCCATTTAAGCCCTTGGGCTTCAATCGCAGCCAGCGTCTCGGCCATACCGGAGAAAAAAACCGTATGTTCGGCAATATTGTTCTGGTAGTGAGTGAGCATGGTTTCCAGAATATCGGCCTTTAACTGATCGTCAAGCGTAGGCTGGCTGGCGTTAATCATGGCCGCCGCACCGTACGAAATAAACGGTTTAATGATTTCAGGGACAACAATATCAAAGCCGTGAACGTGTAGCGCACGGTTCAAACATGAAATCAAATCCGGCGCAGTATCCACCAGAGTGCCGTCAAGGTCGAATAATACGCAGGATAATTTGAAATCGGCTGTCATGTTTTATTCGGGCCGCTTAAAGGCAGCGATGTAATTGACGTCTATGTCTTTGCCCAGGCTGAAATGTTTGCTGAACGGATTGTATTCAATCCCTACCATACCCTGCAATTCAAGTCCTGCGGCGCGCGCCGACTGGCATAACTCCGACGGTTTGATAAAGGTTTTAAAGTCATGAGTGCCTTTGGGCAACATTTGCAGGACGTATTCCGCTGCAAAGATAGCCAATAAATACGCTTTGGGTTTGCGATTGAGCGTCGAGAAAAACACCATGCCGCCGGGTTTAACCATTCTGGCGCAAGCGGAGATGATTGAGCCGGGATCAGGCACATGTTCAAGCATTTCCATGCAAGTCACATGATCGAAGCTTTCCGGCTGCTGCTCGGCTAGATTTTCAGCGCTGATTTTTTGATAATGCGCGGTCACGCCGGATTCAAGTCCGTGCAGATCGGCAATATCAATCAGGTCTTCACTCAGATCGATACCCAACGCATCAGCGCCGTGTTTAGCCAGGCCTTCGGTCAAAATGCCGCCGCCGCAACCGACATCAACGATGCGTTTACCGGCAATATCCGCATAACGTTGAATAAACTGAAGTCGTAGCGGGTTAATATCGTGCAGAGTTTTGAATTCACCCTGGGTGTCCCACCAGCGTTCCGCCATCGAGCCGAACTTATGAATTTCGTGCGGGTGTACATTGTCTGTTGCTGTCATGGTATTAAACCGTAATCTGAGATTGATATAGTCTACTATATTAGTAGGTTATTCGTCATGTGTTGTTCTTTGTTGAGCTGCTTTTTATGCCGCATGGGTTTTAGCAAACTCCCATAGCAACACCTCACTCATGCTGATATTTTCGCTGCTCATCTTGCCACATCCAACGCAAAAAAAAGGCCGATGCAGCTGCACCGGCCTTTTACTCAGCTAATCAGTTTACAGCGTATTCACTGCGTTCAATTCTTTAAACGCTTGCTCTAAACGAACCGCCATCGCGACTTCACCGGCACGTTGCCAGACGCGTGGATCGTAGTATTTTTTGTTAGGCTTGTCGTCACCGTCAGGGTTACCGATTTGGCCTTGCAAATAACCTTCGTTTTGTTTGTAGTAGTTCATGATCCCTTCCCAAGTTGCCCATTGGGTGTCGGTATCGATGTTCATCTTGATCACGCCGTAGCTGATTGATTCCTTGATTTCTTCCGGTGTTGAGCCTGAACCGCCGTGGAAGACAAAATTCAAGGTATTCGTTGGAACACCTAACTTTTCAGAGACGTATTTTTGTGAGTTAGCTAAAATGCTGGGCGTCAATTTAACGTTACCCGGCTTGTAAACACCGTGAACGTTGCCGAAAGAAGCGGCAATCGTAAAACGTGGGCTGATTTTGCTTAATTCTTCATAAGCGTAAGCCACATCTTCAGGTTGTGTGTACAGCAATGAGTGATCCATATCGCTGTTGTCAACGCCGTCTTCTTCACCACCGGTGCAGCCTAGTTCGATTTCCAGCGTCATGCCCATTTTGGACATACGCGCCAAATATTGGCCGCAGATTTCGATATTTTCTTTCAGGCTTTCTTCAGACAAATCCAGCATGTGTGAGCTGAATAAAGGCTTGCCGGTTGCCGCAAAATGTTTTTCACCGGCATCCAACAAGCCGTCAATCCAAGGCAGCAGCTTTTTAGCGGCGTGGTCGGTATGCAAAATAACCGGTACGCCATAAGCTTCAGCCATCGCATGTACGTGTTGAGCGCCGGAAATAGCGCCTAAAATAGCGGCTTGCTGGCCTTCCGCCTTAAGGCCTTTACCGGCAACAAATGCTGCGCCGCCATTGGAAAACTGGATAACGATAGCCGATTTTACTTTTGCCGCCGCTTCTAACGCCGCATTGATCGAATCCGTGTTGATGACATTGACCGCAGGCAAGGCAAAGCTGTTTTCTTTGCAAATCGCAAAGATTTTTTGTACGTCATCGCCAGTGACAACACCGGGCTTTACTACATCTAAAATTTTCTGTGACATTAAGGGTTCCTGTTTCAATCTGTTACGTTGAGGGGATCAAGCCGAAAGCCATTGCGGTTGCGGATGTAAAAATACCCGCAGCCCAATACTATCTGCCGACTATTATAAAGTGTGTTCATATATTAGGCTACTTGCCAGTACGGCAAGCCTGTGACAATTGCGAATTATTCCGAGCTCAGTTCCTGCTACAACACATCCAATTGCGCATAAGCCAGTATCAGCCACTTGATCCCGACTTGCTTGAAATTAATCTGCACACGTTCCTGTGCGCCTTCGCCTTCCATTTGCAACACCACGCCTTCACCGAATTTGGCATGACTGACGCGTTGCCCCAGCTTGTATTTTCCTGCTATTTGCAACGATTGCGCTTTCGGTTTTACCGAAGTCACCGGACGACTCACGGTGGCACGCATCCTGACTTCCTGTAAATGTTCCGGCGGAATCTCGCGCAGAAAACGCGATGGCCTGGGATACGTTTCCCGGCCGTATAATCGCCTGGATTCGGCATAGGTCAGATACAACTGTCGCATGGCGCGGGTTATGCCGACATAGCAAAGCCTGCGTTCCTCTTCCAGTCGCCCGACGTCATCGACGGATTGTTGCGACGGGAATAAACCTTCTTCCATACCGACCAGAAACACCAACGTAAACTCCAGCCCTTTGGCCGAATGCAGGGTCATCAACTGTACGCAGTCGTCAAAATCATCGCCTTGCAATTCACCGGATTCGAGTGTTGCGTGCGATAAAAACATATCCAAATCGCTCAAGTTCTCTTCATTTTCCAGTGCTGCGTCTGCTACCGGCAGACCTGCGGCATACACACCGTCCATGGCGATCGCCGCGTCTGCTCCCTGCAGACTTTCGGCATACACACCGTCCATGGCGATCGCCGCGTCTGCTCCCGGCAGACCTGCGGCATACACACCGTCCATGGCGATATCGCCGAGGGTATTGGCATCAAAAAGCCGCGCAGCGTTGACCAGCTCTTCCAGGTTTTCTACTTTCTCTTCGCCTTTGTCGACCTTGTCTTTTTGATACAGTTCAATGAGTCCGCTTTTCTCGACCACCAGCTTGACCTGTTCAAAAAGCTCCTTGCCTTCCGCCTGCCCAGCAAATTGTTTAATCAATTCCAAAAAGCCGATCAAGGCATTGGTCGCTCTTGCCGACAAGGTGCGCTGGTTAATCAGCACGATAGCCGCCGCCCATAATGAAAGGCTTTGATCCCGCGCTATAGTTCGAATTTCATCGATGGTTTTAGCGCCTATACCGCGCGTCGGGGTGTTGATCACCCGTTCAAACGACGCATCGTCATTGCGATTGGACATCAAGCGTAAATAGGCCAGCGCGTTTTTAATTTCCATCCGCTCAAAAAAGCGCAAGCCTCCGTAAACCCGGTACGGTGTGCCGGTGGTCATCAAGCGTTCTTCAAACTGGCGGGATTGGGCATTGGACCGATAAAGAATGGCAATATCTTTACGTAGGCCACCCTCATTCACCCAGGCTCTGATGCGCTCGACGACAAAATGGGCTTCATCCTGTTCGTTAAATGCCGCATACAGGGAAATCAACTCGCCGTCACCGGCATCGGTCCACAATTCTTTACCCATACGACCGTCATTAACACTGATAACCTTGTTGGCCGCTTTGAGGATATTGCCGGTAGAGCGGTAGTTTTGCTCCAGCTTGATGACTTGATGATTCGGGTAATGCTTTTGAAAGCTGTAGATATTCTCGATTTTCGCACCGCGCCAACCGTAGATGGACTGATCGTCGTCGCCGACCACAAAAATATTGTCCCTGCCCTCGGTCAACAGCCGCAACCAGGCATATTGTATGGTGTTGGTATCCTGAAACTCATCAACATGAACCTGCCGAAAACGCTGCTGATAATGCTCCAGCACATCGGCGTTATCGCGCAGCAATTCATGCGCCCGCAGTAGCAACTCGGCAAAATCGACTAGGCCGGAACGGTCGCACAGTTCTTCATAGGCTTGATATGTCCTCAGCATTTGCCGTTGGTAGAGATCATTGGTCTCCATGGTATGCCTGGCCCTGATACCCTCGTCTTTTTGCGCATTGATATGCCACTGCACTTGGCGCGGCGGCCACTTGTCAGCATCGAGATTCAACGTAGCCAATAGGCGCTTAATAAGCCGCAACTGGTCGCCGGAATCCATGACCTGAAAAGTGTCGGGCAATTTAGCCTGCTTGGCATGGCGTCTTAACAGCCGATGCGCTATGCCGTGAAAAGTGCCTATCCACATAGATTGCGCGGACATTTTCAGCAACTCTTCAATCCTGCCGCGCATTTCTTTAGCCGCTTTATTGGTGAAGGTTACGGCTAAAATACTCTGCGCAGACACACCTTCCACCTGGATCTGCCAAGCAATGCGATGTACTAAAACACGAGTCTTGCCGCTACCGGCACCGGCCAAAACCAGCATGGCCTGCGATGGCGCGGTAACTGCCTGACGCTGGGCATCATTAAGGGGGTCTATTATTGAAGTTACATCCATTGCTTAAAGCACCTACTGTTAATATTTTTTTGCTTGCACATTTTTTGGAGCTGTGTATATTGCGTAAGGTTCAATAATGACAGACTGAACCGTTGCTTTGTTAATGATAATAATAATGACACACAGAGGATTTTAAGATGAATTTTGATGTTAAACGTATGCTTAAATTTGAACACAATGTTGGTGAGAAAGAAAAAAAATACCGTTTGTATGCAGGATCTGCACTTCTGGTTATTTCACTTTTCATCCCAGGCGGTGAAGTTCTTTTATTATTAGTGGGCTTGGCTCTGGTTGCAACCGGTTATTCCGGTTGGTGTCCAATATATTCAGGGCTGAATAAAAATACCTGCGAAAAATAAAGCCGAGTTACAAAGGCACAAGACAAAAACCCGATTTAGCCTTGTGCCGTTTGCTTCTTCCTACTCTTCTTTACGAAACTCGCCTTCCAACACGTTATTTTCAGCCGCTTTTTCCTGCTGAAAATGCGCTCCCGCTTGAACCAGATAATTTTCAATCACGTATTGGGCGATTTTTTTGCGTAACTGCGGAATTAAACAGGCAAAGCCGATCAAATCGGTAATAAAGCCCGGTGTTAACAACAATGCCCCGCCTACAAGAATAATAGGCCCTTCAACCATTTCATAAGCAGGCATCACGCCTTGCGCCAAACTCTCCTGAAATCGCTGAAAAGTGGCAAAGCCTTGCTGCCTCAATAGCCAAGTCCCCAGTACGGCGGTCAACACCACCAGCAAAATGGTCGGAAACACACCAACAATTCCGCCAATCTGCAGCAGCAAATAAATTTCTGCAAAAGGAATAATCAGCACGACCAGAAATAATGTTTGAAAAATTTTCATCTAAAGTTCTCTTGTTGTAGTCATCGTCATTGTTACAATATAAGGGCAATTCCGGTTAATTTCTAGGATAATATCTGACACACTCGCTTTTAATGACTGCTAATATGCCTGCTGACCATCTAATCATCTTCTGCACTTGCCCGGATAAAGACACCGCAGAAAAAATAGCCCGACTGCTGGTTGAAACTAATATTGCCGCCTGCGTCAACATCTTGCCCGGCATGACCTCCCTGTACAAATGGGAGGGAAAAATCGAATCCGCCCAGGAACATCTGCTGCTAATTAAGGCACATAAAGACCACTATCAGACCATTGAAAGCACTTTGCGCACTCATCACCCTTACGATCTGCCTGAAATAATTGCCGCGCCTATTGAGCGCGGATTACCTGAATACCTGCATTGGATAGATTCATGCCATTCTTCAAAAAAATAATTTTTCTTTGCTTCCTGTCGCTGCTTAGCCAGCCGACCTTTGCGCTAGGCGCTGAGGATCTTCTGCCACCCGACCAGGCCTTCAAGGTTTCGGCCAAAGCGCTTAGCCCCGACCGTGTTGAAATCGCCTGGGATATTGCCGACGGTTATTATCTGTACCGCGACAAAATGCATTTCGAATCCAAAACCGAGCAAATCCGCTTGGGCGATCCCACTTTTCCGGCTGGGCAAAATAAGCATGATGAAAACTTTGGCGATGTGGTTATTTACCGCAATATCCTGAACGTCCCGATTGCCTTAACCGTCGAAAACAGCGCGTCTTCGCTGCAACTGTCGGTGCAATATCATGGCTGTTCCGACCAGGGCGTTTGCTATCCGCCGCAGAAAACCACTTTTAACCTGAAGCTGCCCACATCGGTTGCCAAAGCCGATCCGGTCAAACAACTGTTAAGCGGCTTTCAAGGCATAAAACTGAATTTGTTTGAAGATGACCTACTGCCGCCGGATCAGGCTTTCGAGTTTTTTGCATCGGTCAAAGACGCTCACACCCTGCAGGTTAACTGGCATATTGCCGATGGCTATTATCTGTATCGGGAAAAAATCCAGCTTGAAGTGGTTAACGCAGACGGCGTAAAGCTGGGCCATTACGACATCCCCCGAGGCGCGCCCAAACAGGATGAAGCCTTCGGTCTGGTTGAAACCTTTCACAACGAACTCGGCTTCGACCTGCCGCTTATCCGTTCCGATATATCGGCGCAAACTCTTACCCTACAGGCAAAATATCAAGGCTGCGCCGACCGTGGCGTTTGCTATCCGCCGATGAGCAAAAACATCGACTTGGCCTTACCCGTTGCGCTACAAGCGTCAGCTCAACAAGCTGAAGCGCAGGAGCTTTCCGAACAAGATGAAATCGTACAATCCTTACACAAGGACAGCTTGCCGATAACCTTGCTCAGCTTTTTCGGCTTCGGTTTGTTGCTATCGCTAACCCCGTGCATTTTCCCGATGATTCCGATTTTATCGGGTATTATCGTCGGTCACGGCAACCGGATTACTACGAGGCGCGCCTTTTTACTGTCCCTCAGTTATGTGCTGGCCTCGGCGTTGACCTACACCGTATTCGGCATACTCGCCGCGTTGTTCGGCAGCAACCTGCAAACCGCTTTCCAGCAGCCTTGGATTATCGGCCTGTTCAGCGCCGTTTTTGTAGTGCTATCCTTGTCCATGTTCGGCTTTTATCATCTGGAACTACCCAAGTCATTTCAGGCCAAACTGCATAATTCCAGCGAAATACACCGTGACGGTTCACTCTGGGGCGCTGCTATCATGGGTGCACTGTCCTCGCTGATCGTCGGCCCCTGTGTCGCCGCGCCGTTGGCGGGTGCGCTGATTTATATCGGCCAGACCGGTGATGCGGTGCTAGGCGGTAGCGCCTTATTTTTCTTAGGCTTAGGCATGGGCATACCGTTATTGTTGCTGGGCGCATCCGCTGGGAAACTGTTACCCAAGGCCGGAAACTGGCTTAATTCCACCAAAGCCGTATTCGGCGTGATCATGCTGGCAGTCGCGGTGTGGATGCTCAGCCGAATTTTGCCGGGCGAGGTGATTATGATGTTGTGGGCGATGCTGTTGATATTTCCGGCCATTTACCTCAGCGCCGTCGATCCGCTACCTGAAAACAGTTCCGGCTGGCGCAAGTTGTGGAAAGGCTTAGGCCTGATAATGCTGGCTTACGGATTGTTATTGTTGACCGGCTTTAGCCTGGGCAACAGCAATCCGCTAAAGCCGCTGCAAGGACTCGGTTTGACTACCGCGCAAGCCGCAAAACCGGGTATTAGTTTTGAAAGGGTCGCCTCGGCAGACCTGGAAGCCCGAATCAATCAGGCCGCCGCCAATCATCAACCGGTGATGCTGGATTTTTACGCCGACTGGTGTATCTCGTGCAAGGAAATGGAAGCCTATACTTTTTCCGATCCGCGCGTTAAACAGGCACTCGAAGGTTATGTACTGCTGCAAGTCGATATTACTAATAATAGCGATGACGATAAAGCCCTGCTGGCAAAATTCAAGCTGATCGGACCACCGAGTATTTTGTTTTTCGGCTTAGACAGCCAAGAAAAAACAGCACACCGGATCATCGGTTATCAGGATGCCGAAACCTTTATCAAATCACTGCAACGTAGCCAATCATGAAGCAAACAGCCCTGATTATCATTATTGCGTTTATTGCGCTGGGTTTTGGCATGACAGCACGTCATGTCTTTCCACCCGCTGAAAAA
The DNA here is from genome assembly GCA_029946125.1 of Candidatus Methylobacter titanis. Taxonomy (GTDB): domain Bacteria; phylum Pseudomonadota; class Gammaproteobacteria; order Methylococcales; family Methylomonadaceae; genus Methylobacter_A; species Methylobacter_A titanis. The sequence continues at coordinate 71,987 of JAQSDX010000008.1, read as the reverse complement.
ATCAGCCCTAGCGCATTACCCGAATTCAACCTGCCCGACCTGTCCGGCCATCGGCACACTATTTCCGAATGGCAGGGTAAGGTCTTGGTGATCAACTTCTGGGCGACCTGGTGTCCGCCTTGCCGAAAAGAAATTCCCGACTTTATCGCCTTGCAGCAGCAATATGCCGACAAAGGTGTGCAATTTATCGGCATTGCTTTAGAAGATAAGGAACCAGTCTCCGAGTACATCGCCACCACCAAAATCAATTACCCGATTTTATTGGGTGGAGACAGTGGCATCGCCCTGGCTCATCAATTGGGCAATACTGTCGATGCGGTTCCCTATACCCTTATTGTTAACCGGCAAGGGCAAATCATTTACCGGCACCCGGGCGAGTTTTCCAAAGAGCAAATACTGGACGTTATTACGCCGTTGCTGAACTAACAGCAACGACGTAAGCATTAGCCATCCGTGGCCAATATCCTTAAAACTCCAATTCTAAATCAGCTTCGCAAAAATTGAACTTAGCCTCTTCGGATTCTGAACCGTCGGCATAGGCGGCTTTAACATACTGATCGCAACCTTCGTCGTTGGTACTTGAATCCCAAGTCAGTGTAATATTGCTACCTGCTGCAATACCTGAACCAATATCGAAATAACCCCAATCTTTCCCATCCTCAGATACCAACAACTTGGTAATCTTGACCCGGGTATTGTTACGCACACTAAACGAATACTCTGATTCAGCTGCTACCGCATTATTGCCAGAAATCATCCCCACGAACAACGATGCTGTGACTACCAGTGTGCCGACAAACTTGTGAACTTTCATGTTTTTCTCTTGGGTTAATCCGCATCGACATGTTGCGGGTGTCGGTTTTATACGCTTGCAAAAAAACCATGTCAACGCGTAAATCACAAGCAATCATTAGCATGAATAATACTTGTAGACCACCCAACCGGACTTTCGCATAAATAACTTTTAAAATCAGCAGATTTGTGCGTAACGACTCCAAACAGCTTGAATTGTGTCGCTATCTTTTGCTAAAAATAGAATATCTGGACAAAACCTTACAAATTGGGCAAAATTAGCGGCTAATTATGCTTTTTAACCCTAACCGACTTGCAGATTGATGGCGACTATTACCGTTCTAAATGGGCCGAATTTAAACCTGTTGGGCATTCGCGAACCCGGTCTTTACGGTAATCAAACTCTGGCTGACATTAGGCAACATCTGGAACAAAAGGCTGTGGAACTGGGGCATCAGCTTAACTTCCATCAGAATAACGCAGAACACGACATTGTAGAATTGATACACGCGGCCTATCATGCCCACGTTGATTTCATCATCATGAATCCGGCAGCCTTTACCCATACCAGCGTCGCCATTCGCGACGCGCTGCTGGCAACCAAGATCCCCTTTATTGAAGTTCATTTATCAAACGTTCACGCGCGTGAACCTTTTAGAAAACATTCCTATTTCTCGGATATTGCCAAAGGCGTCATCTGCGGATTAGGTGCAACAGGGTACGAATTGGCCTTACTGGCCGCTCATCAGATATTAGCCGAGAGACACTAAACTATGGATATTAGAAAAATAAAAAAACTCATCGAGATTATCGAAGAATCCGGCATTGCCGAACTGGAAATCAAAGAGGGCGAAGAATCCATTCGTATCAGCCGTTATTCTGCACCACCTCAAACGGTTGCCTATGCGCCGGCACCCGTTGCCGCCGCACCTGAGATAGCCGTTTTAGCCGCTGGTTCAGCAGAAGAAAATATCACCGGGCATGTGGTTAAATCGCCGATGGTAGGCACCTTTTACCGCTCCGCTTCACCGGGCACCAAGGTTTTTGCCGAAGTCGGTCAATCCGTCCAGGTCGGCGACACCTTGTGCATCATTGAGGCCATGAAAATCCTTAACCAGATCGAGTCCGATAAAACCGGCACCATCACTAAAGTCTTGGTTGAAAACGCCGAGCCTGTCGAATATGGCCAACCATTATTCATCATTGAATAACACCAGGGACGGAAAAACTCATGTTCGATAAAATCGTTATCGCCAATCGAGGCGAAATCGCACTGCGTATTTTACGCGCCTGCCGGGAGTTAGGCGTCAAGGTTGTTGCCGTACATTCCGAGGCGGATCGTGATCTAAAGCATGTGCGCCTGGCTGATGAATCGGTCTGCATCGGCCCTGCCGCATCCGCTGACAGCTATTTGAATATTCCAGCCATCATCAGCGCCGCTGAAGTGACCGATGCAGAAGCCATTCATCCGGGTTACGGCTTTTTGTCTGAAAACGCCGATTTTTCTGAAAAAGTCAAACAAAGCGGCTTTGTTTTTATCGGCCCGAATGCAGAAACCATCCGCATGATGGGCGACAAGATTTCCGCCAAGAAAGCCATGCTGGCCGCCGGAATTCCCTGCGTACCCGGCAACAATGACCCCTTGTCGGATGACAACAAAAAAAACCTGAAGCTGGCTCAGGAAATCGGTTATCCGATTATCATCAAAGCCGCCGGCGGCGGCGGCGGCAGAGGCATGCGCACGGTACATACCGAAGCGGCGTTAATCAATGCGATCGCGATGACCAAGGCCGAAGCGGGCACTGCTTTCGGCAACCCCACTGTGTACATGGAAAAGTTCCTGGAAGATCCCCGGCACATCGAGTTTCAGGTCATGGCCGATGCGCACGGCAACGCGATACATTTAGGCGAACGCGACTGCTCCATGCAACGTCGCCATCAGAAAGTGGTCGAAGAAGCCCCGGCGCCGGGCATCACCGAAGCACAACGTAAAGCCATCGGCGAGCGTTGCGCCAAAGCCTGTGTCGATATCGGCTATTTGGGTGCAGGCACTTTTGAATTTTTGTATGAAAGAGGCGAGTTCTATTTCATTGAAATGAACACTCGCGTACAGGTTGAGCATCCTGTTACCGAAATGGTGACCGGCTTTGACATCGTCAAAGAACAACTGCGTATTGCTGCGGGCGAGCGACTGTCGCTTACTCAGGATCAGGTAAAAATTCAGGGCCATGCGATTGAATGTCGGTTGAACGCTGAAGATCCCAGAACCTTCATGCCCTGCCCGGGCACTATTGACCAGTTCCATATGCCCGGAGGCCCCGGCATCCGTTGCGAAACCCATATTTACAACGGCTATAAAGTCCCGCCTTACTACGACTCGATGATCGGCAAACTGATTGCCCACGGCGAAGACCGCAAGAGTGCGATTGCCCGAATGAACACCGCGTTAAGCGAAATCATCATCGACGGCATTAAAACCAATATCCCTTTGCAGCAAGACATCATGAATGACAGCGCCTTTGCAGTCGGCAGCCAAAATATCCATTACCTGGAAAAAAAGCTGGGGATTTATTAAAACCCGAAAAGTTCACCACGAAGACACGAAGTTTTCTGTTTATTCTTCGTGTCTTCGTGGTGAATAAATCCCCTGCCCCTACCCACAAGAATCCACATCATGCCCTGGCACCAAATTTCCGTTATCACCGATGAAGACCTTGCCCCCCGGCTTGCCGATTTTTTCGACAATCTTGGCGCCGTGTCCGTCACTTACATGGACGCCGAAGACGAGCCGGTTTACGAACCGGCTATCGGCGAAACCAAAATATGGAGCAATACCGAAGTCATTGCGTTGTATGAACTGGACGCCGAACCGGAGCTGATCAAAACTCTGGTTTACGCCCGGTTTAAGGCTGAACAGTTACACTCCTGGCGCCATGAAGTTGTAGAGGATCAGGAATGGGAACGCGCCTGGATGGAATTTTATAAGCCGATGAAATTTGCCGATAAACTCTGGGTTTGCCCGACCGATCAGGAGCAATATGAGCCCGGGACAGTTTGCCTGACCCTCGATCCGGGGCTGGCTTTTGGCACCGGCACCCATCCGACCACCGCTTTATGCCTGGAATGGCTGGCCAGCCACGACTTGACCGGTAAAACCGTCATCGATTACGGTTGCGGCTCAGGCATACTGGCTGTTGCAGCAATCTTATTAGATGCAAAACAAGCTCATGCGGTGGATATTGATCCCCAGGCAATAACCGCAACACAAAGCAACGCACTAAAAAACAAAGTACAAGATAAAATCAGCTGTTACCTGCCCGAACAATTTACGCCATTTCAGGCTGACATAGTGCTGGCGAATATATTGGCAAAGCCCCTGATCGACATGGTTGAACAGATTTCCAAACTGGTGACTCCGGGCAGCCATTTGATTTTATCCGGCATCTTGCATGAACAAGCCGAATCGGTCATGGATGCTTATCGGCCATACATAACGTTCGACGCACCGGTACAACAGGAAGACTGGATCAGGCTTGAAGGCATCAAGCGCTAAGCTAATTTCCGATAAGGACCCTACCAAAAGAATCGTCCACGAAAAGCACGAAATATATTGCAATAAGATTCTTTCGACTGCTTTTTTTCGTGATTTTCGTGGACATTGTTTTTTCCTGCTGATCAAATTCTTGATAGGATCAATCTCTCTCGGGAATTCTCCAAGTATCGCATCAGCATCAATTTAAGGCATATCCGCCTGAACATCGCCGTACTGAAAAGTCGGCGGTTATACTTTTTAACTCATTTAACGACAATGGCACATCCAGAAATTTATTTAAAAAAGAACGAAGACAAACGTCTGCGCAAAGGCCATCTATGGGTTTTCAGCAACGAAGTCGACACCAAGCGCTCACCGCTTGAACAGTTCAGCGCAGGCGATCTGGTACAGGTAAAAAGTGACGACGGCAAGGTAATGGGCACTGCCTACATCAACCCGCAAACCCTGATATGCGCAAGGCTTTTGTCCAGAAAACCCAACTTGAAATGTGGCGCCAACTTCTTCAAAGAACGCTTGACTACCGCGCTGGCGCTACGGGAACGACTGTTCGACAAACCCTACTATCGCCTGATATTCGGCGAAAGTGACGGCTTGCCCGGTCTGGTCATCGACCGTTTCGGTTCGGTATTATCGGTACAGATAACCACCGCCGGTATCGAACTGCGTAAAGAATCGTTGTTTACTGCGCTGATTGAATTGCTGAGTCCCGAGGCCATTATCCTGAAAAACGATAACAGCCAGCGACAACAAGAAGGCTTAAGCCTGGAATCCGAACTCGCTTACGGCAAACTCCCCGATACGCTGATCATTGAAGAAAATGGCGCTCAATTTAAAATCGACATACTGGGCGGACAAAAAACCGGCTGGTTTTACGATCACCGCAGCAGCCGCGCCCAATTAGCCGGTATTGCAAAAGACCAACGGGTGCTGGATTTATTTTCCTATACCGGAGCATGGGGCATTCCTGCCGCGTTAGCCGGAGCTTCCGAGGTCACTTGCGTAGATACTTCGGAAAATGCGCTGGCATTAGCCAAGGAAAATGCAGCACTCAACGAGGTTCAGGACAAAATGCATTTTGTGCGTAGTGATGTGTTTGAATTTCTAAAGCAAGCTCGTCTGGAAAACCAGCTCTATGATATTATTGTACTGGATCCTCCTGCTTTAATTAAACGCAAAAAAGATTTCAAACAAGGCTACGAAGCCTATCGCCGCTTGAATCACCTGGCTTTACAGGTATTGGCCAAGAACGGCGTATTGATTTCGGCATCTTGCTCTTATCACCTGAGCCGTGAAAATCTGCATGAGATTTTGCGCTCCTCAGGACGACACATAGATCGTCATCTGGTGTTTTTTGCAGCGGGAGGCCAGGGGCCTGACCATCCAATCGACCCGGCCGCTCCCGAGACCGAATATCTGAAAACTTTTTTTTGTTCTGTCTCATCAAGCTTGTAAAATATGAGGCTTCTATATGGGCGATGCAAACGATAAGAAACCCTGCGTACTTTGCGGGCAACCGGTAGAAATTACCGGTTTTTCCCTGACCACAAGTGATGGTCTGCAAAAATTTTGCTGCGCCGGCTGCCTAAGCATTTATCAGTTATTTAATGAGGATAAGACAAAACCTACGATAACCCCCCTACTAACCAAGAAAAAATGAGGATATAAAAATAATGAAAGCCTGCGATTCCTGTTCCGGCCGCGTTGAAATCGGCAAAAACCATAAAAAAATTCCCATCTGGCAAAGAGGCATCGGCATGGTCTTGATCTACCTGCCTTTACTGACCTTCCCTTTTGTGATTGCAAGCGCCTATCTGACCTACTATCACTTACGCATGGAAGGCGCTACCAACCTTAAAACTTGGGCTGATTTCATCCCTGACCGCGGCAGTCATCGTTATAACCTGAAAAACCAGATCACTATGGAAGGTTCTTTCGCAGCCAGTATGGCTCAGTCAAAACTGTTCTGGATACTGAACTGCACTTGGTACTGCCCTTACAGCGTTGCCTTATTCGAATGGCATGCCTATATGGTCAAGATCGTGGAAAACTGGTGGTGTCCGTTCACCCACGAGAAAAAAGAAAGCTATAACAATGCCAGCATTGATAAGTCGTTCTGGCATTTATATCCTGAAGATATTACTAAATTGGAAGCGGAAGACCGGGAAAATCCAATTTGGAATGATGCTGAAGACAAGTGATTTAGACGAAGGGTGAAGGACGAAAAAATCTCCCTTAGCCCTTAGCCCTTTGCCTTTCACCGCTACTAAGCAGGACAGGTTCGGGTTCCCACGCTCTGCGTGGGAACAAGCGAAAATTTGCATTGACTGAGTTGCTACGATTTTTTCGTCTTTCACCTTTTATCTCTGATGTACATTGGTCCTTATCAACTTAAAAACAATCTGATTCTGGCGCCTATGGCCGGTATCAGCGACCGCCCGTTCAGGGAATTGTGCACGCAATTCGGTGCAGGTTTGGCCGTATCTGAAATGGTGGCCTCCAATCCGGCTTTACGTCAGCACAAAAGAACGCTGTTAAAAGCCGATCATGACGGTGAAACCGGCATACGTTCGGTACAAATTCTGGGTACCGACCCTCAGCTTATGGCTGATGCGGCAAGACTCAACGCTCAACGGGGCGCTCAGATTATCGATATTAATATGGGTTGTCCGGCCAAAAAAGTGTGTTCAGTTGCCGCAGGCTCGGCGCTAATGAGAGATGAAGCGCTGGTAAAGCGCATACTGGATGCTGTCGTTAATGCCGTCGATATTCCGGTCACCTTAAAAATCCGTACCGGTTGGGATTTACACAGCCGTAATGCGGCCAAAATAGCCCAAATAGCCGAAAATTCCGGCATTGCCGCGTTGACTATTCATGGCCGAACCCGAGCCTGTAAATTTAATGGTCAAGCCGAACATGACACCGTTAAACAAGTGAAACAAGCCATCAGCATTCCGGTTATCGCCAACGGCGATATTGATACCCCGGAACAGGCTCAATTTGTACTCCAGTCCACCGGGGCCGACGCCATTATGATAGGCCGCGCCGCCCAAGGAAATCCATGGCTATTTAGTCAAATAAGTCACTTTATCAACCACGGCAAACACCTTGAAAAACCAACAGTTACTGACATATACAGCACACTCATGAGTCATTTGGACAAACTATATAGCTTCTACGGCAATGCAAGCGGTGTTAAAATAGCCCGTAAACATATAGCTTGGTATTTTAAGCATCTTGAGTCCATAGCTCCGGATACCAAAATCAACATCAACCAGGCACAATGTCCATCCGAACAAATAGCGCTGATTCATTCGGCATTTAATCTTTTAACTACCGACAGTGCTGCCTAATATGAACGCATCCCAGAAAAGTGCCGAAATCATCAACATAGACAGCAAAAAAAACGCCGCCATTCCTTTATCTGCACATGTTAAACAGACCGTGGAGCAGTATTTTTTGCACCTGAACGGTCATGATGCGGTAGGTCTGCATGCGATGGTTATCGGCGAAGTCGAAAAACCTTTATTGCAGGCGACCCTGGAACACTCCGGCTTCAACCAAACCAAAGCGGCCAAAGCATTGGGTTTGAGCCGCAGCACCTTGCGCAAAAAACTGGAATTTTACGGCCTGTCCTAAGACGCCAACAAGCCGGATTTTTAATCCGCTCTAGCTTTAATCGTCCTCACCTTTCATTGAAGAGACCTGCATGAACAAAAAAGTCACCCGCGCGCTGATCAGCGTATCCGACAAATCCGGTATCGTTGATTTTTGCCGTGAACTCGATCACTTAGGCATCGAAATCCTGTCTACCGGCGGCACTGCCAAAATCTTGGCTGAACATCAGATTCCGGCGACCGAAGTATCCGATTACACCGGTTTTCCGGAAATGATGGATGGCCGGGTCAAAACCTTGCACCCCAAAGTCCACGGCGGCATTTTGGCGCGTCGCGGCATCGATGATGCAGTAATGGCCGCGAACGGCATTAAACCGATCGATATGGTGGTAGTCAATCTGTACCCGTTTGAACAAACCATTGCCAATCCTGACTGCGATTTTGCCACCGCCATTGAAAACATCGATATCGGCGGCCCGACCATGATCCGCGCCGCCGCCAAAAATCATGCCGATGTTGCGATCATCGTCGATCCGGCCGATTACGCAACGATTATTGCCGAACTAAAAGATAACAACAGCGAACTCGCGCAGCAAACCCGCTTCAATCTGGCGCTGAAAAGCTTTGAACACACCGCGCGTTATGACACCGCGATTGCGACCTACTTGGGCAACATTCGCCGCGCCAGTTCCCGACAGGCTTGCGGCATACACACCATCCCTGGCGATAACGGCGTCCAGTTTCCCGAAACGCTGAATTTGCAGTTTTATCATCACCAGAGCATGCGTTATGGCGAAAATCCGCATCAAAATGCGGCGTTTTACCGGGAAAAATCACCGGCTAGCGGTACGATTGCCGCCGCCAAGCAACTGCAAGGCAAGGAACTGTCCTACAACAATATTGCCGATGCCGATGCCGCGCTGGAATGCGTCAAGTCGTTTAACGACCAGCCTACCTGCGTGATTCTCAAACATGCCAACCCCTGCGGCGTAGCCCAGGCCGACAGCCTGCTTGCTGCTTACGACAAGGCTTATGCCACCGACCCGACCTCGGCATTCGGCGGCATCATCGCGTTTAACCGGGAACTGGACGAACCAACCGCCGCTGAAATCATCAAGCGTCAATTTGTCGAAGTCATTATTGCGCCGTCTATCAGCGCAGCCGCTCAAACCGTTTTGGCGGCAAAGCAAAATGTGCGCGTGTTGGAATGCGGTATCTGGAACAATGCCAATCAAGCTTCCCTCGATTTCAAACGCGTTGCCGGAGGCTTGCTGGTTCAGGACAAGGATCTGGGCGAGATCGGCGCCGCCGACCTCAAAATAGTCAGCAAACGCGCCCCGAGCGAACAGGAACTGGCCGATTTGCTGTTCGCCTGGAAAGTCGCCAAATTCGTCAAATCCAATGCGATTGTGTACTGCAAAAACGGCCAGACTATCGGCGTCGGCGCAGGACAAATGAGCCGGGTTTATTCGGCCAAAATCGCCGGCATCAAAGCCGTTGATGCCGGCCTGGATGTGCCAGGTTCGGCGATGGCTTCCGACGCATTTTTCCCGTTCAGGGACGGCATTGATTCCGCTGCCGAAGCGGGCATCACCGCAGTCATCCAGCCCGGCGGTTCGATGCGGGATAATGAAGTCATTGCCGCAGCCGACGAGCACAATATCGCGATGGTGTTTACCGGCATGCGCCATTTCAGGCATTAATTAACAAAGCATAAACTGTGGGGGCGACTTCAGTCGCCCTTTAACATATGGGCGACTGAAGTCGCTCCCACAAAGCACACGAGAAGCACCATGAAAATCCTCATCGTCGGCAGCGGCGGACGTGAACACGCCCTCGCCTGGAAAGCCAAACAATCATCCAAAGTCGAAAAAGTGTTCGTCGCGCCCGGCAATGCCGGTACCGCGCTCGAACCGGCTGTTGAAAACATCGCCATTGCGGTCGACGATATTGCCGCGCTGCTGGCATTCGCCCAAAAAGAAGCGATCGACTTGACCATCATCGGCCCCGAAGTGCCTCTGGTTTTGGGCATCGTTGACCGTTTCCAGGAAGCGGGGTTAAAGTGCTTCGGCCCCTCAGCAAAAGCCGCGCAACTGGAAGGCTCGAAGACTTTTTGCAAGGATTTCATGATCCGCCACAACATCCCGACTGCCGCGTTCCAATCCTTTACCGACCAGCAGCAAGCCATAGCCTATATCCGGCAACAAGGCGCACCGATTGTGGTCAAGGCGGACGGCTTGGCGGCCGGCAAAGGCGTGATTGTTGCCCAAACCGAAGCGGATGCAATCGCTGCTGTCGAGGACATGTTATCCGGCAATGTATTCGGCGAAGCCGGTAATCGTGTCGTCGTCGAAGAATTCCTAAGCGGCGAGGAAGCCAGTTTTATTGTGATTGCCGACGGCAAACACGCCTTGCCGATGGCGACCTCCCAGGATCACAAAGCCCGCGATAATGGCGACCAAGGCCCCAATACCGGCGGCATGGGCGCTTATTCCCCGGCTCCTGTGGTCACCCCTGAAATACACCAAAAGGTTATGCGCGATGTGATCGAACCGACCTTAAAAGGCATGGCGGAAGACGGCCTGCCTTATACCGGCTTTCTGTACGCAGGTTTAATGATTAGTGCCGACGGCTCCATTAAAGTGCTGGAATACAACTGCCGTTTTGGCGACCCTGAAACGCAGCCGATCATGATGCGCTTGAAAAGCGATCTGGTAGAATTGTGCGAAGCCGCCCTAGCTGGAGATCTTGATAAGACCACCAGCGATTGGGACGAGCGCGCCGCCTTAGGCGTGGTTTTGGCAGCTGGCGGCTATCCAGATGCCTATCAAAGCGGCGCGGTTATTTCCGGCTTGCCTGGCGAGGAGCGCGAAGACAGCAAGGTTTTTCATGCAGCCACTAAACAAGTCGGCAACGATCTGGTCACAGCCGGCGGTCGGGTCTTATGCGCTTGCGCTTTGGGTGATGATATTAAGGAAGCCCAAAGCAGAGCCTATGCGCTAGCCGAGCGCATCCACTGGGATAAGGTCTATTACCGCACCGATATTGGCTTTAAAGCCATTAAGAAATGAAATCTAAATAATTTGAATTCGCGAGCAATAAGGAAACATCCCGTTGGGATGAAGCCAACGATTGGGAAGGGGTATGCATCCCCTCCCCAATCCGCGCCCGATAAAGCAACATCGCTTCGCTTGTTGCGGGGCGCTCCTTTCGGCCTAAAGGCCGAGGTTTAAACCAGCAAGGAAGATTGATAATTATAGGGGCGACCGGCCGGTCGCCCCTTGCGCAAAGGACTGAGTGAATAATGCACGCCCTACACCTCAATAACAGCAGATTCAATTCTTGCGTCCAGCAAACATCATGACATTCACACTACAAAAATAGACACCTTCCGAGTCCGCTTTCTCAAGACCAGTCTGCCAGCGTTGGAGCTCCTTAGCCGTAATGACGCCCGCCTTAAGGGCTTCCTGTTCGATTCTTTCTGCCTGCGTTGCCTGGCGTGCCAAGGCATAACTGGGCGTAGCCACAGGAAACACCTCAAATGAAATATCAGCCAGATTTTGTTGTTTAAATAAGCGGTATAATTTTCGCCCTGAGTAACCATTATGCAAAGAGGATTCGGCCAGAAATTGGGCTAGACGGCGTTCAATATCAGTTTCATCGCTATCTGTTGACAAGCTACCCCAATCGGTATCCGCAACGACTATCCATCCGCCTGGTTTAGTGACACGAGTCATTTCAGCTAAAGCTGGTGCGGGATTGGGTAAATGCTGAAACAAGCGCTCACTACGGCAGGAATCGAAATAATCGGTTGCAAACGGCAGTGACATAGCATCAACGCGCTGATGTCCGACCCATGTATTGACACCGGCTTGCTCGGCACGTTGTTCGGCTTCGGCAATCATGGCCTCATCGTAATCCGCGCCAATGACTTGTCCGTTGCCACCCACCATTGGCGCCAGAGGTATGGTGTCAGTACCCGGACCGCAGCCCAAATCCAGCACCTTATGCCCAGGCTGAATTTTCATCAGAGCGTAGGAGCGTTGCTTAATCTGATTGAGTTGATTGCCAATGATGTGGAGATAGTTCGGGTCTACATAGCCTTTGGGTTGTGCCATTTTTTATCCTTCATTACAGTTTGTGTGTCATATTGAGTTTGCTTTCAAGAATTTCAACCCTTGAAATTTTTCATCCACAAGGCAGCGAATGATTTTACCGCAGATCAAGCTCAGGAAGTATAACTCATCAAGCAAGACCTTGTTTTTGCTCATCAGTTCAGCGTGTTACCTTTCTTCCCTGATTAGACATGCGAATGAACTCAGAACCTACACCTCGATAGCTTTTTATTCCGATAGAAACTATACTCGGTTGAAGTTTTCCAGGAGCGGAAACACTGAAATGCCCTTTTATTACCTTGATGCCGGTTTAGTTGCTGTTGTAACCTGAAAAATTTTAGATTGCATAATGCGCAAAATCTCCTATCCAAGTTATTCAAAAGAATTTTGTAGTAAATAGTTATCACCTATCACCCCTGATCAAACAAGAGACAAACACTTGACTATTAACATTATCGATCATTTTAATGAATATTTTGAGATGGTACCGGCGATTTCTGATGAACTTAAACTTGAGGTGTATAAACTGCGCTATCAAGTGTATTGCATTGAAAACAACTTCGAATCCCCCTGTCAATTCCCTGATCAAATGGAATTTGACGACTTTGACCCGCAATCGGTTCATTACCTGATTCGTCACCGCAAGTCTGGAGAATATGCCGCAACAACTCGCCTTATCCTTCCTGGTACCGATAACCCGGAAAAATTATTTCCACTTGAACTATATTGCGAGATTGATAATTCTGGAGTGATGCAGCCTATTAATCGAGAGCACCTGGGAGAAGTATCACGATTTTGTGTATCGAAAGAATTTAAAAAAAGAAAGAATGAAACGCATACCTTAGCTGCTATCGGTCCTGATCAGCAGGACTATTTTACATCAGACGAGCGACGGGCTTTTCCGCTGATTAGTCTCGCCTTAATCGCTTGTGTCATTAAAGTGAGCCATGAAAACGACATTCGCTATTTATATGCCACTATGGAACGGTCGTTGTTACAATTTTTATCAGCATTGGGCATCAATTTTATAAAAATTGGTCCACAAGGAGATTATCACGGCCCACGATGGCCGACTGTCATAAAAATAACGGATTTGCTTGACTGTGTAGCTGAAAAAAAACCGAATATATGGAATTTTCTAACTAATGAAGGCAGTTTTGGACAAACCCGGCCAATTGAGAAGCCAAGCAAAGCCGCAAGGAGCAATAGTTGGGTGGGTACATGAGTAATCGCTCAACCTTGACAGTACCCAGTCATCAACCCAGGCTGTTTAAAGCCAGTTTTGAATGCCGATGGTAAAGAAGTCTCAAGCTGGCTTTAGATACACGAGGCTTGAGCTTCCTATTTAAGCCGGGACAGCGATTTAAAATTTGATAGCACTGATGTTATGTCATTGTGGAAGCGATGAGGGCATCGCTCCCACAATAGTCTCAACTGTCCCAATCTACCTTACACAGATTGCATTCCCTAAGTCAATAGCATGGAGACATCAAAAGTTAACCGATGCTTCAAGATAAAAGCTTCTTCCCGGCATAGGCAGATTTTGAGGCAATTGGAGCGCCGCCGGTTCATAATAATTGGTATCGAACGCATTGCGTAAGGAGGCCGCGAGATCGAGATGCCCAAACAATTTTTTACCCCGTAGTGTTAAGTCGATGGTTTCATAATCACTCAACTGCCGGTTATCGCCTGGTAATCGGGTTCTACCACCTATCCAGTTAAGCTGCGGCTGTAATTGCCAGTTCGGCATAAATTGCCACTGCAAAGCAACATAAACTTGATGTTCGGGTACACCCGTCACCAATCGATTGGTTTCTTCGTTAGTGGCGTGCTGCCACGCGTAATTGCCTTTTACATTCCATTGTTCAACGACTTGCCAGTTAAATTCCAACTCTGTTCCATAACCGTTTTGATTGCCGCTATTCTGATAGCTATTTGTTTGTCTGCCTGGATCAGGCACTGCCGCTATAAGATTGTCAATTTGATAATAATACACATTACCTGCGGCTCTTAGTGCTGAAAATGGCCGGTAATCTATAGCCCATTCATAAGTATTAATGGTTTCGGGCTTTAAATTTTTGTTGCCCAGCACGACCGGATTATTCTGGGTAAACTGTTCTGCAAAATTGGGCGCTCTAAACGCTTTTCCATACAAAAGCTTGCTGGTGAGTTGTTCATTAATGTCCCAAATCAGAGCAACACGTGGATTGACGGTTCCGCCAAAATCAGAATAATCGTCATAACGCAGGCCTGCAGTCAACTGCCAATCGTCAGCAAGCTGCCATTCATCCTGCGCTACCAAGGACCAGATTGTCCGATCAGTATCCGGCAAATAAGCGAAAGGCGTACCCGTTATATTCGTTAATGTGCCACCAACGACACTCTGGCTGCCATCGATTACCCCAGGTCCGAAATTTTTACTTTCACTTGCGCTAATTTGTTCATACCGAAAACCGGCACTAAAGCGCAGTAGATGATTGTCAAGTCCCTTGTAGACTGAGCTCAATTCAATTGCGGGAATCTTTTCTATTCGACCTATATCAGCATTGACTCCATTAGGAAATGAAACGGGTGTACCTAAAGGACTAATATTCCCATCAGAACCTATGGGTAACACTGTGTGATTCGGAAAAAGCTGTAATTGTCGAGCCTGAAAATCAGCTTGCTGATAGCTGGCATGAGCCGTCAATTCCCAGCTATCTAGCCAATCTTCAGTGGAAAAGCGCACATCGCCTAAATATTGTTCACCGTTGCCAACACCATTTGGATCCAATGCGCCAGCAGCACCCGCACGGGTGCCTGCGTTAATTGAATTAAATGCCCAGAAACCGATATCCCAATGCTTGCGCTGCAGATTAAGATGGCCGTTAAGAGTTTCATAGCGAGTATTCAATGCGCCTGGGGCATGAGAAGCTTTCGTTCCAAATGCCGTATCAAAGCCGGTTTGAGCATCGGCATTAACCATACGCCCGTTATCGCCACTGGTATGCTGATATTGCAGACTGGTCGCAACGTCCCAGCCTGCCCACTGAGCGCCATACTGTCCCCACCCGCTCTGAGTGTTATGGTCACCTATCCGACCACCTACCGTTGTACCATCAATATCCTTGGCTTTTTTGGTAATGATATTGATAACGCCGGCAAATGCATCCGCGCCATACAATGCAGAGCCCGGCCCCCGGATAACCTCCACTTGCTGAATAGCCTCAATAGGTAACTCGGTACCCGTCATTAAGGTGCCACTAAAAGGCGTGGTAATACGGGTTCCGTTTAATAGCATCAAAACCTGTGAGTTTTGGGTATTACGGATACCACGCATAGTGTAACTATAATCATAGGTATTTTCCTGAAGACTGGCATGCACCCCAGATACAGTTTCCAATACCTCATGCAACTCGGTCGCGCCCATCGATTTAATTTGCTCGGCGGTAATCACACTGGTCACTGCAGCGGACTGAAAAATAGGTTTTGATGTGCCTGTAGCAATAGAAGTAACAGCAATTGCACCCAATTCATCCAGAGACAGATCCATTAAGTCTTCAGCGCTGGCATCACATGAACTAAAGTAGCTAATAGTCGCTAACCAGCCGATAATCATGGAAATTTTGACGTTCATTTTGATGCCGATGTAAAGGGTTTTATAAGTTTTAGTTCATCCAGAGGCACGGGTTTGCCAATACCGTAGCCTTGCGCATAATCCACACCCAGGACATTAAGCAAATTAAAGATCTGTTCGTTTTCAACAAATTCGGCAATCGTTTTTTTGCCCATAACATGCCCGACTTCGTTAATTGATTTCACCATCGCAAGATCCACTTTATCATTAAGCATATCCTTAACGAACAGGCCGTCAATTTTAAGATAATCGACCGGCAGGTTTTTTAAATAGGCAAAAGAAGACAAACCGCTGCCAAAGTCATCCAATGAAAATAAACAGCCGCGCTCTTTTAATTGCTTAATAAATTTGGTTGCATAGGATAAATTGACGATAGCGGCAGTTTCGGTAACCTCAAAACAGATTTTATGCGCGGGGATGGCCCATTTGGAGAACTGTTCAGAGATAAATGCCAGCATAGTTTCATCAGACAACGACAGGCCAGATAAATTGACTGAACACAACGATAACTCATCAATAAAGCCCGGCTTCGTCGCTATCCATTCAAACAAATGACTAATCACCCAACGGTCCAGCAAGGGCGCCAGGTTATAACGTTCTGCCGCCGGTAGAAATGCGCCGGGGGGAATAATGCCCCCATCATTCTCCCGATAACGAACCAAGGTTTCAAAATGCATGCCTTCCTCATGAGGAGTAATTGCTACTATGGGTTGCCCATACAAGCAAAAACGGTTTTGTTCCAGACCTTGCTGAATTTTTTCTACCCATTGCATTTCTCCCTGTCTCAGCGCTAACTCTTCATCATCAGGACTAAACACATGCACCCGGTTTCGACCATTATCTTTCGCCACATAGCAGGCGGAATCGGCCTCTTTAAGCAGGTTAACGGCATTACCACTGGAACCGTTTATCGCTGAAATACCGATACTCACGCCGATGGTAAAACTCCTATCTTCCCAGGCAAAACGGAAATCTTTAACCAAATCGCGTAAATTTTCGCACGCTAAAAATGCCTCATTTAATGAGCAATTAATCATCAACACGCCAAACTCGTCACCACCCAGACGGGCTACAAAATCCTGTTTCCTGATATGTGTCCTTAATAAATCACCCAACTGTCTGAGCAATTCATCGCCGGCAAGATGGCCGCAGGTATCGTTAACCACTTTAAATTGATCCAAATCCAGATAGCACAAAACATGCTCCGAATTATCGGCATAAGCCAAGGCGACTGCCTGCTTAATATAACTATCGAACTCACTGCGATTAGCCAAGCCTGTCAAGGCATCGTGACTCGCCTGATAAGCTATATTTTCACTCAATAAGCGAGCTTCTGTTATATCTTCACCCACCAGCAACAAACTGTTTTGCTGATGTTCATTTTCGACCAATCTCGCTGTGGCCCTAACCCAAATAATCCTGCCTTTATGACAAATCTGTCTAAGCTCCTGCTTATAGACCCGTAAAGGGCGCGTCAAGCAACATTCAACCAAATCATGCATGATAGGCAAATCATCCCCATGAACAAAATCAAAAATCGAACAACCTTGCACTTCGTCAACAGATAATCCCAGATGCCTGGCACCGGTACGATTAACCGATAAAATACGACCGTCTACCTTCAGATTAAATACCATCGTCGGATTATCATCATAAAGCGCCAAATAACGGTCTTTTGCCAGCGTCAAAGCCTGGTTTTGGGCCTCAACAGTAGCAATCAGGCCATTAAAGGCGTCAACCAGAACGCCTAACTCATCATCATTAACTTTATCCGCTCTCAACGAATAATCTTGTGTCTCGCTAATTTTTTTAACTTTATCGACCAGTTTTTTGATCGGCGAGGAAATAAGCTTCAACAGCGGAGTTGACAGGAAGAAGGTGAGTATCGATACCCCCGCCAGCACAAAAAATATCAGCCCTATAAATTGCACTTTACGCCAGTAAGCCAGAGTCAAATCGGCCTGAATATAAATGGCACCCACTTCAACCGCATCGACAACAATCGGCTGAACTACATGTAAATGGGTGTTTTCAAACCGGGTTTCTTCAGTTTTAACGGATACAGGACATGCCCATTCCTGATCCCCGTTTTTCTGTAATTGCGTAAAAATAACATCTTGCGCATTATAAAAACAAGCCGTTTGCACATAAGGCAGGTTGTTAAATACAGCTAAATTTTCATTAGCTAAGTCTCTGTCCTCGAACATTAATGCAGCGGTACTGCGATTACCTACCATTTGAGCCAGGATTGACAAATCATCCCGGGTATTTTTCTGGAACTCTGAGATCTCAAGCACTATTAAAAGCAGGCCGGCAAACAGCAAAGAGGTAACACTGGAGAACAACAAAATGAGTAGCAATTTGTGATTTATTGACAGATTACGAATAAATTTAATCATTGCTTTCTCCGTCAATCAGTTCAGCAACTTCCAATAATTTTGCGCTTATTTTTAAACCACTCTGTTGTAGAGCTTTCAGGTTAATCTGTAATTTAATTTTGCCCAGTCTGTTAACAAAACCAATCATTCCCCCCTGAGCAGTAAACTCGTTACTTTCGCCTACGGTTAATGATGTATGGGTATTGTCAACAATCAGCATGCCTTTGAGCAACACCTTATCTTTGATAGCGGCACTGATAAAAAGAATATGGCAATGCTGCTCTTTATTAAGACGATTAAACCTGAATAGTTTAATAGGTCGTCCAAAAGCTGTGCGCTGTTCGATGGGGTCTATTAAATCGCCAAAAGGATCTTCACCCACAATACAGAGGTTAAAGGTTTCGTACCTATCCTCAGGCCAAGTAATAAATTTGGTGAAATTGTACAAATAACCGGCTTTTACTTTATATTCGACATCGGCATCATCAGCGATGACCTGCTGCGAAAGCAATAAGACTACGCTAAAAAAAACACCTAATAAGTTGATAATATTCATCTATTCTGGTGCGTAGGATAATGGGATAAGTATAGACATTTTTGCTGTATTTGTTATTTTTTCATCTAAATCTTGTTTATTTACGACTTCAGCCGCTTGTTGATGTGCCTTCATTTTTTCATTGCTAAAGTAACTGAGTTCAAGCGTGTTGATTAGATATGAATCGCTACTTAAGTTTATATTAAAAAAAACCGAAGACACGAAATTTTACCCACAGAGTCCGTAAAGCCCCCGTCCTTCAGGTCGGGGATGTAAGGATGCTCTTGACTTTGGTTGTTTGTCATTTATAATTTTCTCTGTTGGATGCGCTGTTGCTGCGTATCTCCTGCCATCAGGGTAACTGAGATGGTGTGAAGTAAGACGATTTTCAGAGTCGTCCCCTTCGGGCATGGAGGGCTGTACTAAGGAATCCCCTTGCTTTAGCTGGGGGTGGATGTCAATTTCTTTCTTGAGGCTCCAGTTAGAGTCTTCGCGACGAATCAAGCCACCTTAATCTCCCGAAACGTTAAATTGATCCGGGGCATTTTCATTTTTTTGGTTTTAGGCAGCGAATGCATCCAGTGGTGTTGCAAGGTGCCGGACATCACTAACAAATCGCCGTGGCCTAAAACTATATCCAGTTTTTCTTGGCTTTTTTTATGACGCAGCTTGAATAGGCGCTGATCGCCCAAGCTCAATGACGCAATCACCGGATTTTTCCCCAGCTGTTTTTCATCATCGGCATGACAGCCCATCGAATCTTTACCGTCACGGTACAAATTGGCTAATACGCTGTTAAAGGTGCATTGACACTGCCACTCCACTTTCTCCCTGATTGTCTGTAACGCCGGAGTCCAGAGCATCGGCTGATGATTAACGCCCGAATAGCGGTACCAGGCACCGGGATCGCCGTACCAACACATCAGCCGGGGCACTTTAACCCACCTGCCGTAGATAAAAATGGCTTCTTCCTGCCAAGCCAAATCGGCATGTAACTTTGCAAACAGCAAATCAGCCTCCGGCAAGCTGTAAAATTGTTTGATTAGATAAAGCTCGCCGTCAAAGGGGACTAGATTAACGACCATGAACTTACAGCAAAAAGTTGGCGACTGTCATTTTAATATTTATCTGCGTCATTGCTTCATTGGTAGGGCGTGCCGTGCGCGCCATTTTAATTATGTTGCTGTCTTTTGGCGCGCACGGCACGCCCTACGTGATTTTGTGAGCTTATACTTTACTCAGCAAAAAACCGTTTCATCACCCTGATCAGGTAATCATGATCCAACACCCCGGCGCTTTCTCGGATGCTGTGCATCGCCCACATCGGGCTGCCGACATCGATTGAGCGTATGCCCAGTTTTGCGGCCGTAATCGGCCCGATGGTGCTCCCGCAAGGCATATCGCAACGGTGCGAATAGGTCTGGTAAGGTACTTCGGCCTGTTCGCACCAGTCGGCAAACATCGCTGCCGAGACGCTTTCCGAGCTGTAGCTTTGATTGGCGTTGACTTTAATCACCGGACCTTTATTGACGCCGACTTTATGGTCGGGGTCGTAGGCATTGGGGAAATTAGGCTGATAGGCATGCGCCATATCCGCGCTGATCATGAAACTTTTCGCCAGCGCTCTGGCAACATCTTCGCTGCCTTCTGCAGTCGAAAGAGCAATGCGCTGGAGTACATCGGGCAGAAAACTGCCGTCCGCGCCTTTGTTACTTTGGCTGCCGATTTCTTCATGGTCGAAAAACGCGCACACCAGCGTAGTGTCCGGCTGCATATCATCGAAAAGCAATGCCTGCAACGCGGCATGACAGGAAGACAGATTATCCAGTTGGCTATCTGCATAAAACTGGTTTTCCGCGCCCCAGAAAGCGCCTTTCTGGGTGTCGTACACAGCTAAATCCCAGGATAAAATGCGCGTAGCGGCCACGCCTGTTTGCTGTTGCAGTAATGCAGAAAAATAAGCTTGAGGTAGCTGTTCTTCGGTCAATGCCGATAAGATCAACGGCAACTCGGTCTGCTTTTGCAGTTTCAGGCCGTCTTCATTAACTGTTCTGTTCATGTGTATTGCCAGATTAGGCAAGCGCAGCAACGGTTGATCAAATTTGACCAGCAGACTGGCTATGTCACCCTGATCGTTTTTATAACTCATCCTTCCGGCGAGACTTAAATCCCTGTCGGTGAACGTCGCCAAAATGGGTCCGCCGTAAATCTCGACGCCCAGCCTTAACAAGCCATCCACGCTGCTGGCAGCATTCGGTTTTATTCTCAAGCCGGGAGAATCGGTATGTGCGCCGATAATTTTAAACCCGGTTTCAGCCAGCGGTTTTTGTCCCTGTACAAACAGGACGATAGACGAATCGTCACGCACCACGTAATAACTCCCGCCCGGCTGCAATGTCCATTTGGCGGTTTCGTCGAGACGCTCCCACGCCGGAGTTTGCGTCGCAAGCTGGGCTTCGATGGTTTTAACCACATGCCAGGGACTGGGACTGGCATCGATAAAATCCAGTAAGTTTTGAACCTGCTGTCTAACGCTCATAATTTTTCTTTTAAGTCTAAGGCCGCAGAATTTATGCAGTAACGCAGACCTGTCGGTTGTGGACCATCTTCAAACACATGGCCTAAATGTGCATCGCAGGATTTACAGGTCACTTCAACCCTGCGCATCCCATGACTGGCGTCGACATGTTCAGCCACGCTGTGTTCAGACAGTACATCCCAAAAACTCGGCCAACCTGAACCTGAATCATATTTAGTCGCCGAATCGAATAACGGATTGCCGCAGCAAATACACTGATAAATACCGTCTTTTTTACAATCGGCGTATTTGCCGGTAAACGGCGGCTCGGTAGCTTTCAGCCGGCAAATAGTAAATTGCTCGGGCGTTAATTTGTCATGCCACTGTTCATTTTCGTCGCGTTCTGTATCTGTCATATTTTTACTCCTAATAACAACCATTTATAATGTGGGCGCGAATTTATTCGCGTTTTTAACCCACTGCGCGAATAAATTCGCGCCCACAACCCCATAACCAAAAGACTGCCTGCCAATTGTCATCATGAAAAAACATCGATTAGTTATGATTTTTGCCTATGATACAATGCAATAGTTAAACTATTTTAAAAAACGTGATCAACCATGACAGAACTAATGACTAGCGGAATCGAATTAATGTTTACCGGGATGGGCATCGTGTTCCTGTTTTTGACCATGCTGGTAGGCGCTATTGTCCTGATGTCGGCAGTGGTACAGCGCTATTTCCCAGAAATGCCGGTATCGCGGGCGGTACCCGGTATTAGCTCCGACATCGATAAAAGCGTTGTTGCCGCGATAACTGCCGCCGTGCATCAGTACCGAAACGACTGCAAGGATGCAGGAGGTAGAGCAACGCAGGGAGCAGTTGCCGAGAAGCATAACTAACGGCCACAAGGTCAATGATTGAAAATTTATCGTAATCACTTGGCAGAGCAGGTACCACGGATTTGACTGAGTAGATGATGCCCGCAAAAAACACGAAAAAACTTTTTATTTTTTCGTGTTTTTTGTGCCTTTCATGGACAATGCCGTGTCACCCGAGTTCTATTTTTTATAACCAAGCCATTACAATTTATCAAGGTTTCAGGAGAAACAACAAGCATGTCCACCGATATAAAGCAGCCCTTAGGTATCACCGAAGTCGTTCTGCGTGATGCTCATCAATCTATTTTGGCAACCCGGTTGCGCATCGAAGATATGCTGCCTATTTGCGAAAGACTCGACCGGATTGGTTACTGGTCTATTGAATCCTGGGGCGGCGCGACTTTTGATGCCTGTATCCGTTATTTGGGCGAAGATCCTTGGGAAAGACTGCGTCTGCTGAAAGCCGCTATGCCTAACACCCCCCAGCAAATGCTGTTTCGCGGCCAAAATATCTTAGGCTACCGGCATTATGCCGACGATGTCGTGGATAAATTTGTTGAGCGTTGCGTCATCAACGGTATCGATGTGTTTCGCATCTTTGACGCGATGAACGACATGCGCAACATTGAGCATGCCGTCAAAGCCGTACTCCGTACCGACGCCCATGCGCAAGGCACCATCTCCTACACCACCAGTCCTGTACACACCATGGACTTATGGGTAGCGCTGGGCAAACAGATCGAAGACATGGGCGCGCATTCCATTTGTGTCAAAGACATGGCAGGACTACTCAAGCCTTACGACGCCTTTGAACTGGTCAGTCGTCTGAAAACCAGTACTAATATACCCATCCATTTGCATTGCCATGCCACCACCGGCTTGAGTGTCGCCAGCATTATCAAGGCCGTCGAAGCGGGCGTGGATAATGTCGATACCGCTATTTCATCACTGAGCATGACTTACGGACACAGTCCCACCGAGACCATCGTCGCCAGCTTGGACGGTACCGGGCGCGATACCGGCCTGGATCTGGTCGAATTGGAACATATCGCTGCCTATTTCCGGGATATTCGCAAAAAATATGCGCAATACGAGGGCAGCTTAAAAGGTGTCGATAGTCGCATCCTGATTTCCCAAGTACCCGGCGGTATGCTGACCAATATGGAAAGCCAACTGAAAGAACAAGGTGCTGCCGACAAGTTCGACGAGGTCATGCTGGAAATTCCCCGGGTGCGTGAAGACTTAGGCTTTATCCCGCTGGTCACGCCCACGTCACAAATCGTCGGCAGTCAAGCTGTAATCAACGTAATGAACGGCGAACGTTACAAGAACATCACCAAAGAAACTGCCGGTGTGTTAAAAGGCGAATACGGTGCTACGCCTGCGCCGGTCAACAAAGCCTTACAAGACAAAGTGCTGAACGGCGAACTGGCGATTACTTGTCGTCCGGCCGATCTGATCGCACCGGAAATGGATAAACTGATTGCCGAAGTTCAGGAAAAAGCCCAGACCGAAGGCGTAACCCTCGCTGCCAACATCGAAGAAGACGCGTTGATTAACGGCTTGTTTGCGCAAATCGGCTGGAAATTCCTGGTTAACCGGGGCAATCCGGCCGCTTTTGAAGCCGCACCTAATGCGGAAACGTTTGCTAATGCGCCGACAGCTAACGCCGTCAACGCAACTACCCCGCCACAAACCGAAACCTATACGGTTAATGTCGACGGCAGAAATTTCAGCGTCATGGTCGGCCCCAACAACACTGCCTTGAGCATTCAACCGAATGCCAGCGCACCTCATGCCGCACTGATAGCCAGCAGCGGTGCCACAGTTGAGTCGCCGATGGCCGGCAATATTCTGAAAATCCTGGTCGATGTCGGCAGCATCGTTGCCGAAGGCGATGTCGTGGTCATCATGGAAGCCATGAAAATGGAGACCGAAGTCCGCTCCAAAACGACCGGTATCGTCAGCACGATCTATGTCAAAGAAGGCAGTGCCGTTGCCGGCGGGGATGTGTTGATTTCCTTATAAAGAACAGCCACAAAGAGCGTAAAGAACCGTAGTACCCGCGGGCATAAAGGGCGACCGGCCGGTCGCCTGTGTCTGAACAAGGGCGACTCATCCGGTCGCCCCTACATGATTTAATTAAAGGGTCATCCCATGGAAAATCTCACTTTACTCTGGCATAGCACCGGTATTTACAACTTTACCGGTGGCCAAGTGTTCATGATGCTGATCGGCTTTTTGCTGCTGTTTCTGGCGATCAAAAAAGGCTTTGAACCCTTGCTGTTACTGCCGATAGGCTTTGGCGCAATACTCAGCAACATTCCTATTGCCGGTATCGCCGAGGAAGGCGGCATTTTGTACTACCTGTATTTCGGCATTAAAACCGGTATTTTTCCGCTACTCATCTTTATGGGCGTGGGCGCAATGACCGATTTCGGCCCGATGCTGGCCAATCCAAAAACCTTGTTGTTAGGCGCTGCGGCGCAATTCGGTATCTTTACCTCACTGCTGGGAGCATTGGCGCTTAATGCCATACCCGGATTGGAATTTACCTTACAAGATGCCGCCGCGATTGGCATAATCGGTGGTGCGGATGGCCCGACGGCTATTTATGTCGCCTCGAAACTATCACCTGACTTATTGGGTGCCATTGCGGTTGCAGCCTATTCCTACATGGCTTTAGTGCCGCTGATACAGCCGCCGATCATGCGTGCATTAACGACTGAGGATGAACGTAAAATCGAGATGCAGCAACTGCGGGCAGTCAGCAAGACCGAAAAAATCGTCTTCCCGTTAATGTTGCTGGTTATTTGCGCCTTGCTGTTACCGTCAGCCGCACCTTTAATCGGCATGTTCGCACTGGGTAATCTGATGAACGCGTGTGGCGTGGTAGAACGTTTGAGTCAAACCGCACAAAACGAACTGATCAATATTATCACTATTTTCTTGGGATTAGCGGTAGGTTCAAAGCTCAGCGCTGAAGCCTTTTTACAAGTCAAAACATTGGGTATCTTAGGCTTGGGAGCGATTGCTTTCAGTATCGGCACAGCCTCGGGGGTGATTATGGCGAAAATCATGAACAAATTCAGCAGCACCCCGATTAATCCACTGATCGGTGCCGCCGGTGTCTCCGCAGTGCCAATGTCAGCAAGGGTAGTCAACAAAGTTGGGCTGGAAAGCAACCCGCATAATTTCTTGCTGATGCATGCCATGGGGCCTAATGTCGCCGGGGTAATTGGTTCTGCGGTGGCAGCGGGGATTTTGTTGAGCTTGGTTAAGTAACCACGGCAATAAGCCGCTGACTTAAACCATCAGTTAATGAGGACAGGCGACCATCCTGGTCGCCTAGTCGTTTTTTAAATACCTGCCATTCTTAAAGACTCAGGATAATTGGCTCATTTCCGAAGCCTTACTGTAATCAACACCCACACTGATCACAAAGCTGCTAGCCTCTTCGATATTCATTGCCGATTTAACGATTCTTGATTTATCGGCAATGACCGTAAAACCGGATGTCGGATTAGGCGAGGTAGGAACATACAACACATACTTATCACCCAGTCTGTTGGTCACATATGCAGGCACCCAAAGGCCTTCTTTTGGGTATTCGACATAAACCACTTCCTTGGCGATAGTCTTATCGTGGCTCGAAAACATATTGATCACTTTTTTAAGCACCCGATAAACCGTGTTCAAGAATGGAATTCTGTCAATAATATGATCAAAAGCGGCAATAACCCAGGACCGGCCTTCCTGAACTAATTTGTGGCCGATGTACGCCAGAATAATAAAACTGACCGCGAACACCAAACTGGTATAAAGATAACTATCCGCATAACCGTAAACCAAGTGAAACAAATCGGAAACCCGGTCTTTTACAAAAATCATAATTTGCAAAATAACAACAATAGGAATGACCGCAAGAATACCGATCAGGAAATAATTCAACAGCTTTTTAACCCACTCTTTCATGTCTCTCTCCAATTTTATTATGACTTGATCATTAACAAGATACCTGATGCAAACAAAAATGCGGCAAATATTTTGCGATATTTTGCATTATCAATTCCGCTATAAAGTATTTCTTCCGTCAGTAAAAACATCACCACAGCAACCTGAATAAAGCTTACCTTGTCTGTAAATGACACCGTAAACTCGCTATCCATAACAAATAACGTTGCCAACTGGCACAAAGCAAATGTCGCATAGCTCGCCGCCGTTGTCACACGCGTTTTGTTTTTTGAATATTTTTTGCTGTAAACCATCACGGTCAACAGCGAACCGCCTAAATTGCTGACTCCATGAACCAGCCCCATCGCCATCAGATAAATCTTTTCATGTCTGGCTATGGACTGTAAGGTTTTTTCAATAGCCGTTGAAAAACTTTCTAACGCCACAAAAATCAGCACCCCGCCAATCACCAAACTGATGTTGATTTTGACGGTAGTCACCAGCATTAAAAACACCACCACCAAAGGAACGCTGTAAACCAACACGTTTTTATAAAATCCGGTATCGATATCTTCATAGTGCCTTAGCACTTGCAAAGCGCTTATCGCAATAGAAACCGGCAGCAGCACACCCAGCGCCTCGACAAAATCATAACCGAGTAACAGCAACACCGGCGTACCCAATGATAATACGCCTACCCCAAAAATAGACTGAATGACGGATGTTGCAACAACCGTCATTAAAATATCGACCGGCATTGAATTCCTTTTTTTATTGTTGTTATTTTAAATTTTCATTATACCCGAGGTTGGAAATGAGCAAATTTATAAAGCGTAATTCAACAAGCTGATGCAAATCCAGCCAAAACCTATCGTTGTGATGATAAAACTAATAGCCGAATAAACTTTCCAGATTGTTTTTTCCCAAAAGGCCGGATCGAATGCAGCAACAACAAAGACACAGGGATTGCTGATGCCGCCGATCACCACCAGCCAGCAAGCGGTAACCGATAACGGTACTTTAACGGCATAAAACCCAAGACAGAACAATGCCATTAAAGCAAAATCGATATGCGCTCTGATCAGGGTCTTATAGTCGGTCAGGAATTCGCCATCAATGCCCTTAATTGGAAACCATCTTGCAAAGGTCATCAGCCATGCCGATACCAAAACAGCAAAGATCATCAGTACCGCGCCAATTAATAATATTTCCATCGTGTTACCCTATTTGTTATTGTTTATAAAAAATAATAGACTATACCGATCGGTATATTCCTATTGCAGTATACTGACCGGTATAGCCCCAATCAATCTGTTTTTATGACTTCCACCTATGTCTTTAAATTTGCAAGAAAAAATCCTGCGAGCCGCATCAGAGCTATTCTATAGCCAGGGCATCCGGGCGACCGGGGTCGAGGCCATCGCCAAGGCGGCAAACACCACCAAAATGAGTCTTTATAAGTACTTCATGTCCAAAGACGACTTGGTGCTTGCCTTTTTACGCAAGCGGGATGAGGATTTTCGAGGCTGGTTTGTCGATCAGGTTGATGGCAAGGCGGATACGCCTAAGGCCAAGTTGTTGGCGGTTTTTGATGTAATTGGCGAATGGATGGCTATCCCCGAATTTCGTGGTTGCGCCTTTATCAATGCCGCCGCCGAGTTTCCGCTGGCAGGTAACCCGGTGCTCCAGGTATCCGCCGAGTTTTATGATCATTTTCGACGCTACATTGCCGATCTGGCAGAGCAGTGCGGTTCAAAGTCCCCGGAAAGTCTAGCGCTGCAATTAAGTCTGCTGCTCGAAGGCGCGATAGTCTCGGAACAGATGAAGCGTCATTCAGGTTCCGCCGAACAAGCCAAGCAGGCCGCTATCATTCTTATCGAACACAGCATAATCGATATTCCCGACACCTCTTTACTAACCAGCAACCCAGGAGAGCAGCAATGAGTGAATTTTTCCATGAAGGTAACCGACAACTGCAAGACCGCTTCGAGACGCGCCCTATCGCCGACCGTCTGGTCGAAGCGATAGTCAATGATCAGATCAGCCCGGAAGACCAGGTATTTATCGAAGCGCAGAACATGTTTTTCTTTGCCACCGTCGATAGAGAAGGTCGGCCTAGCTGTTCCTACAAAGGCGGCAGTGTCGGACTCGTCAAGGTTATCGATGAACACACGCTGGCTTTTCCAATCTACGACGGCAGCGGCATGTATATGTCGGCCGGTAACGTGTTGGTTAACGGGCATGTCAGCCTGTTGTTCGTCGACTTTCAACGGCAAGCGCGTCTTCGTTTAAACGGCAGCGCCTTCATACTGGACGATGATCCTTTGATGAATCACTGGCCGGAAGCGCAACTAGTGTTGCGGGTAAAACTGAGGGAAATGTTTCCCAACTGTCCGCGTTATATCCACAAAATGACCCTGGTCGAAGAGTCCGCATTCGTACCCAAACAACATTGCGAAACACCGGCACCGGCCTGGAAACGTCTGGAAGTTGTCGCAGACGTATTGCCGCCCCGCGACGCACATTTGGCCGGTAACGAGCAGGATGCCGCCGCCGCGTTAAACCGCAACTAAGTACTCAGTCAACTTTATTCTGACGGTTAAGCAACTGGATGTGGGGGCGACTTCAGTCGCCACTGGGTGGCGAAAGCCGCCCCCCACAGTTACAGGAACCCATCATTTCTAAATTGACTAAATACTAGCATCATCTATTGTAATAAGTCCCGCAGCTCTATTCGCTCTTTTTAACGCGGATCTTGCTGCCGCCCACATTCTTGCCATTGAGGACACTTATCGCCGCCTTGGCCTCGCCCTGCTTGGGCATTTCGACAAAGCCAAAACCCTTGGAACTGCCGGTGTCTTTGTCGATGACCAGGGTGCAAGACTGCACGGTGCCGTGAGCCGCGAACATAGCGCGAAGCTCTTCTTCTGTGGTGGTGCGGGCGAGATTGCGTATCAGTAGTTTCATCGGATTACCGTGTAATTGTAAATTGTATAAATTATACAGCTTCTTAACAAACTTGGTTGATTCAACTCCCTAATGCCATTCAGTGCAATTCCAGTCATCACGCGACTGCTCGCTTCGGTTCATCAGGCAATCATTCAATTCCCCTGCCCCATTGCCCTGCATAAAATTGTTCATTCAGCGCGGCCCTGGAACGCGCGGCTAATTCGGCTTCCTTAAAGTCATCATCCAACATATTCACCTCGGCCTGATAACCGACGGCCATCATCGCCATCGGCTTGCAATCGCCCGGAAGGTTAAAAACCTCGCGGGCTTTTTCAGCATCGAAGCCGCCCATTTGATGCACACACATGCCTAGCGCAGTAGCCTGCAAGCACATGCTGACGCTGGCGGCGCCGGTGTCGTACATCGCCCAGCGATTGGCTTGGCCATTATGATTGAAATTTTCCATGGCGACGGCAAGCATCAACACCGGCGCGTTCTTGGCCCATCGCCTGTTTTTTTCAGCCAAAATTGAAAACGCATGCTGCCAGCCGGTTTCATCGGTAGCTTTATCGCAGACCACAAAACGCCAAGGCTGATCATTAAAACAGGATGGCGCCCAGCGGGCGGCTTCCAGCAGTGACAGCAAATCGTCATGACTCACTGGCTTGTCCGGGTCAAAGGCTCGGGGACTCCAACGCGCTTGAATAATATCGTGGATTTTTACACGGGTTATTGCCGGTTTCTGCTGCATGTTTGCATCCTTTATTTTGATGAATAAAAACTGATTTACCGTGTCAATACGCCATCACGATAATCACGAAACGCCTGTTCGATTTCTTCCCGGCTGTTCATCACAAACGGCCCTGATTGCACCATGGGCTCTTGCAACGGCAGTGCGGCCAACACCAGAAATTGCGTCGACTGAGCTTGCGTTGCCAGCCGTATATTATCGCCGCTAATTAATTGCCCCAGCTGCCCGGCCGTTAAAATCTTATCCGTTGCGCCGACAGCCAGTTCACCGTGGTAAACATAAATTAAGACCGTATGTTGTACGTCTATCGGTATATCCAGCTGTTGCTGGGGACTTAGCAACACATCGAAATACAAGGGCCGAGTCGATACCCCTGTTACCGGGCCGGATATTGTTTGGGTTTCGGCAACGTAGTCCCCGGCGATGACCTTGATATAGCCGCCTTCTGCCAATTCAACCTGAGGGATTTTCGCGGCGGCAAATTCCTGGTAATGCGGCGGATTCATTTTTTCTTTAGCGGGCAGATTAATCCATAGCTGAAAGCCATGTAACAAGCCGTTTTCCTGTTCCGGCATTTCCGAATGAATAATGCCGTGCGCGGCAGTCATCCATTGCACATCGCCGGCACGCAGATGGCCTTCATTTCCCATATGATCACGGTGCAACATCGCGCCGGCCAGCATATAAGTCACGGTTTCAAAGCCGCGATGCGGATGATCGGGAAAGCCGCCGATGTAGTCGCCCGGCTCATCCGAACCGAATTCATCCAATAAGATAAAAGGGTCAAAAGCGTTTTGTTGCTGCTGACTGACGATACGCTTCAATTTGACACCGACGCCATCCGAGGTATTTTGCCCGGTGATAACAACCGCGAGTTGTCGTATTTGCTTATTCATCTTTAGCCTCCAGTAGTTTTATCCCGATCAGAGCGTCCAGCGAATACTGTCCACCGCCCATAAATATCAGTGCCGTGGTTGCTGATAATAAAGCCAACGCATATTCAATGCCATGGGTATCCAGAAAAAAGCCGTTGCCCCAATGCACCCAAAACAACGCAACCAGCATCGTCACCGCATTAATCGTTGCCGCCGGACGCGTTAATAAACCCAGAATTAACGCAACACCGCCAAAAAATTCAGCGCTGCCCGCCAATAAAGCCATGGCAAATCCCGGATGTAAACCCACCGATGCCATCCATTGTCCGGTGCCGTCCAATCCGTACCCGCCAAACCAAGCGAATAATTTTTGGCTGCCATGCGCAGCCAGGATTAAACCGATAGGAACACGCAATATGACGGCTTCCAAACCCGCGTCAGAAATAAGTGCTTTTTGGATTAAATTTTTCATAATACCCTCTTAAATGTTTAATAATTTGAAACGTCGAGTTCATTATAAGATTGCCTGAAAGATTAAAAAGCGATAGATTTTGCTGAATAGGTTCAAAATATTTGAACAATAAACACAAACAGACAACATGAAATATCCTATCACTCTTGATGCGCTGGAAGTCCTGGATGCGATAGCCCGGAAAGGCAGTTTTGCCGCTGCGGCTAATGAATTGTATCGGGTTCCATCGGTAATATCTTATACCGTACAGAAACTGGAACAGGATCTGGATGTGGTCTTGTTTCGCAAGGAAATTTGATGAAACTGATAACTATTACAATCAGGCGTTATTGTCACGAAAATCCATAAACCATGCCGTCCAAAACAACATTCAAGCCCGCCTGGTGGTTATGCAATAGCCATTTACAGACGCTTTATCCGGCCTTATTAAGAAAAACGCCCAATCCGCCCGATTATCGCCGCGAAAGATTAACCACGCCCGACCAGGATTTTATCGACATCGATTATTGCGGAACCGGCAAACAACCGCTGATTATGCTGGTGCATGGTTTAACCGGCAGCTCGCAATCGGGTTATATCAAAGGCTTGCAAAGCGCCTTGCTCAAGCAAGGCTTTCGCAGTGCCGCCATTAATTTTCGCGGTTGCAGCGGTTCATCCAATAACAGGGCGCGCAGTTATCATTCAGGCGAAACCGAGGACATTGATTTTCTCTATCAAACCTTGCGACTGCGCGAACCCGACACGCCTTTAGGCGTCGTAGGTTTTTCATTAGGCGGCAACGTGGTTTTAAAGTGGCTGGGAGAACAAGGCGATCAGTTAGATTTGTTTGCCGCTGTGGCCGTTTCCGTGCCGTTGCTGTTGGGAATTTGCGCGACAAAATTGGATCACGGTTTTTCAAAACTCTATCGCGTCAATTTACTGCGGGAGTTAAAAGCCTATATGCACGCCAAATTGCACCATCTGGAACGCATAGGCCAAACCGAAGAAGCCATGAAGATCAGAGCACTGGGCGATTTATCGAACATCAACTCGTTCTGGCAATATGACGATCAGGTCGTAGCCAAGTTGCATGGCTTTAACGATGTACACGATTATTACCGGCGCGCAAGCTCCAGACAATACCTCAAGTCAATCGCGGTACCCACGCTATTGCTTCAGGCAATTGACGACCCGTTTATGACCACAGCAGCCCTGCCCGGCCTGAATGAGTTATCGCCGCAGGTACAATTGGAACTTAACCAACACGGTGGTCATGTCGGCTTTATCTCGGGATTCATTCCGTTTAGACCGGAGTATTGGCTGGAACAGCGTATCCCGGAATTTTTGCTGGCTTACGCCGATGCATGACAAAGTTTGCCTTTGGGGACATGGCTTAAAAAATATCTAGGGATGAACCGGCATGATCAGCGGTCAATAATTTCAAGGCAGGCGATCATCGTATGACGGACGATGAAAAGAGTCATCGCTATCGGGTAAAGCGTGTAATGGCGGGTGATCAGCAGGCTGATCAGCACCAAACCCATAAACACACCGATATTGAAACGCGTGTTTTTTTCCAGATAACGCAATTGCACGATAGATTCATGATCGAAATGTTCGCTTTTGTTGACCAGGGTTAGCGTGACGATTGAGGTTAACAGCGCGTAATACAGTGGGAAGAAAAAGAACATCGGCGCATTGTCGTTGAACTCCGATGTCCAATAGCTATACCAGACCAACAAACAGCTGGTCGCAAAGCCATCGTGCCAAGTAACAGTGGGGACTTTTTTCAAATAGCCGACCAACAAACTGGCAGCCATCATCGTCAGGCCGATACCCAGAGCCATAGGCGTGGCGAGTAGCCCTAGAAATTCGTTGTGGCTATGAACTAGAGCCGCCAGCGACAAGCTGCAAAGAATAAATCCGATCATGATCAAATATCCTGTGAATTTTCTAGGTTTTCCATTTTTTAAAACGACAACATCACCAGCAGGAGCAACCAGAAGATATAGGCTGACCGGATACCGCCAACGCACCATTAGGTTATTGTTCATTTGCTGGTATTCTGGACTAATGAATTGAAAACCGTCAGTACTCAACAATCAATAAAATAGACATAGCTTACCAAGTGCCGGTATTTTCCATAGAAAGCCACGGTTCCGCAGACGCAAGCGGCTCACCTTTTTGCAGAAGCTCAATAGAAATTTTATCCGGCGAGCGTACAAACGCCATATGCCCGTCACGCGGCGGACGGTTGATCAGTACACCGGCATCCATCAATTTTTGGCAGGTTTGATAAATATTATCGACTTCAAAAGCCAGGTGGCCGAAGTTGCGCCCGCCCTGATAATCTTCTTTATCCCAGTTATAAGTCAGTTCCAGCAACGGCGCGTGCATTTTTTCCGCCTGATCGGCGTCCTGCGGCGCATGTAGATAAACCAACGTAAATCGACCGGCTTCGCTGTCATGCCTGTCGCATTCGACCAGACCCAGTTTGATGCAATAAAAATCGAGGGATTCATTCAGGTCATGAACCCGAACCATGGTATGTAGATAACGCATAGTGCTCTCCTTATGTTTCAATCCACACCCGACCTCATCCGTCGAGTGATACCTGCCGACGGATAGAGGTCGGTGGAGAGTTCCTCCCCGCGAACGAGGAGGTTACCAAAAAGGATAACGATGCCGGTGCATCATTGTCAAACTCAAATAATCTCCCTGTTGGCCGTAACCCGTCTTTGTGCAACCGGAGCAATGGGCTGCCCGGTTCGATCACTGAGAATAATGCTGCTTTGCAAAGCATAACCCATATCAGTTTCGTGGGTTATCGGGTATTTATCCAGCTTGTCCGCATGTTTTCGATAATTCAGCCGTGACCAATCATGTACGCACAATGCATGGTGACACGGGCGTTTTTATAAAAACGCCATGCCGCTTGGGTACTGGCAAAACTCGTGCTTTTATCAGGCAATGCCCGTAAGCCGGCACTCAAGGTGTCAGTGGAGTTCAAATGCTCAGTCACCAACTGTTGGCGACGCTTTGCCAAGTGCGGATCGAGGTCTAATATCTTTTTTTATAATCATGGCCTATGTTACTATTTTTTGGACTTTAAGTTGTGCAGATAGCGATGCCTTTAGGGCGGGATTTTACACGACACGAGGATAAACATTTGTCGCGCCGAGGGTTTTTATTTGCGATAATAAATTTTTTAGTCTTTGCAAATTCCCCGCTGATTTCACTTTGAACCTGACAAAATCCCACTTTTTAGACATATTTCTCAGCTTGCAGAAAAATTATCCCCTGATCCTGCAAATGGTCAGACGTGAAATTATCGGTCGTTATCGCGGCTCATTCCTGGGGTTGCTGTGGTCGTTCGTTAATCCGGTGCTGATGCTGACGATTTACACTTTCGTGTTCGGTTTTGTGTTCAAGGCCCGATGGGGGCAAGACAACACCGACAAGTACGAGTTTGCGCTGGTGCTATTTACCGGGCTGATTGTGTTTAACCTGTTTTCCGAATGTATTGCACGGGCGCCGGGACTGATTCTGGCTAATGTCAATTATGTCAAGAAGGTTGTTTTCCCTCTTGAAATTCTACCTTGGGTAGCGCTAGGCTCGGCCCTGTTTCATGCCGGCATCAGCCTGGGCGTATTGTTTATTTTTTTGGCCGTACTGGGCCATGATTTTTCTTGGACTATGCTGTATCTGCCGGTGGTGCTGCTGCCGTTTTTGTTGCTGATTATGGGCTTGTCGTGGCTGCTGGCATCGATCGGGGTCTTTATCCGTGATGTCGGGCAAATTATCGGCATGGCGCTCACCGTGCTGATGTTCATGAGCCCAATCTTTTACCCGTTGAGCGCGTTGCCAGAAACGATAAGCCGCTACCTGCTGCTGAACCCGCTTACTTTAATTGTCGAACAAGTCCGCAATATTTTGCTCTGGGGGCAGCAGCCGAACTGGAGCTATCTGGCTATTTACAGCATAACTTCGCTCTTTATCGCCTGGCTTGGTCTGCTCTGGTTTGAAAAAACCAGAAAGGGGTTTGCCGATGTCCTTTAAAGCCGCTATCAGCGTCAAAAATTTGGGCAAGTGTTATCAGCTTTACAACCAACCCCATGACCGTTTAAAGCAGTTTTTATGGCGCGGCAGGCGGCAGTATTTTCGTGAATTTTGGGCATTGCGGGACGTCAGTTTTGAGGTGATGCCCGGCGAGGTACTGGGCATTATCGGCCGCAACGGTTCGGGAAAGTCGACGCTATTGCAATTGGTCTGCGGTACCTTGACGCCGACCTCTGGCGAGGTTGCGGTTAAAGGCCGCGTGGCCGCATTACTGGAGCTGGGCGCCGGCTTTAACCCTGAATTCAGTGGCCGCGAGAATGTATTCATGAGTGCCGCGATTATGGGGCTGAGTTCAAAGGAGATTGAGGCGCGCTATGAAGATATCGTCGATTTTTCCGGCATCCGCGATTTCATCGACCAGCCGGTCAAAACCTACTCCAGCGGCATGTACGTGCGTCTGGCGTTTTCGGTAGCGATTAATGTCGATCCGGATATTCTGGTCATTGACGAAGCCTTGTCGGTAGGCGATGGCGAGTTTGCCCGCAAATCCTTCGACCGCATCCGCGACATGAAAAAAGCGGGCAAGACCATTCTGTTCTGTTCACATTCCCTGTATCAGGTGGAAGCCTTCTGTGACCGGGTGTTGTGGTTGGATCATGGCGATATCAAGCTATTTGGCAATCCGCAAGAGACCGTGCAGGGCTACAGCATCTCGCTACTCGGCGGGGCAGAAACCGAGTCTGCCGCGCCGTTAACGACAAGTCCATCAGCCATTACCGCACCTAAGGGCTACGCCCGGCTCTGCCATGTCGAAGTCAGCCTGGATGGTGAGATTGGATCTGTGCTACGGGGGCGTCCTGACGAAAACGATCTATCCATCCGCTTGCAATTTGAATCCGATCCTCAACTGCCCGCACCGACTGTCGGCGTAACCATCAGTTACGGCACGCTGATGACGGTAGCCTGCGTAGTGAGCCGCTCAGAAAACGTACTGATCGAACGGGACGAACACGGCAGAGGCGAAGTGACTATCGACTTCCCTGCTTTACCGCTGCGCAAAGGGGAATATCATGTAGCCGTTTATCTGGGCAACGAGGATGCCGTGCATATTTACGACAGCGTACAAATCGCAGCCACGCTGCAGATCGAAGACCCTCTACCGGAACCCGGCTTGGTGAATTTAGTACATCACTGGCATACGCGAGCCATTGACTGAATCCCCATGATTTCCGTCCTGATCGTTAACTACCTTTGCCACACACTGACTGCTCATGCCTTACGTAGTGTACTGGCCAACGATCCCTCGTCTCAGGTTATTGTCGTTAATAACAGCAATGATCAGACCGAAGCCGAGAATTAAAGTAGATACCTTCGAAATATCAGCCCAAAAATAGCCTGGAAATATAAACCGGAGAATATGAATCATGCTGCCTTATAAAGACTTTACCTTCCCCTTGAATGTTTACTCCCATGTTTTACTTAAAGATTACGGCAGTTTCGAATACCTGCATTACGGACTTTTCAGCGCAGACGACGCCGATGTATTAAAGGCACAACAGCGCGCAACCGATCTGCTGTTTGCGCATTTGCCGCCGAATCCTTGCAGAATTCTTGAAGTCGGTATCGGTCTAGGCACGACGCTTGCCAAGCTGGTTAAGGCCGGTTATGACGTGATCGGGATTACCCCGGATAAAAACCAAATCAATTACGCCAAAAACAGCTACGGAGATGAACTGCCTGCGGTTCACTCGCGCCTGGAAGACCTTTCCGCAGCGCAAAAATTCGATCTGATTCTGTTCCAGGAAAGCGCTCAATACATTGATACAACCGCTATTTTCAACAAGGCCTTGGAATTATTAACGGATGACGGCCAAATCATTATCATGGATGAAATATCGTTGCGCAAAGGCTCACCTTCAGATCCGGGTCTGCCTCTATTAGATAATTATATTTCCCAGGGGCAGGCATCGGGTTTTGAGCTTATCGAGCAACTTGATCTCAGCAGTCAGGCGCTGCCGACCAATAGTTACCTATTAGACGCCGTTATCCGCTACCGCGAAAACGTGATTGATGAACTGAGTTTGTCAGCCGAAGACATCGATGGATTGATCGATAGCGCCAAACTATATCTCGCCAAATATCAAGACGGACGTTACGGCTACTGTTTTTTACAGCTTAAAAAAAAAGCCTTCATATCAGCCGACTGGAGTATTGATCTAGCCAAATCGAATGATGAAGCCGAACTGCTAAACTTATTTCAAGCGTCTTTCGGGTATCAGGTCCAGCCCGAACTCTGGCGCTGGAAATACCGGGGTCTGGACATGCTGGGCACATTGGTGCGTCGTGATGGTCGTGCAATCGCTTTTTATGGCGCGATGCCACGCGCTATTCATCTGTTCGGTTTCCCGGCAACCGCGGTGCAAATCGGCGACGTGATGGTTCACCCCGATGAACGCGGAACCCTAACGCGCAAAGGCGCTTTCTTCCACGCAGCAGCGAGTTTTC
The DNA here is from genome assembly GCA_029946125.1 of Candidatus Methylobacter titanis. Taxonomy (GTDB): domain Bacteria; phylum Pseudomonadota; class Gammaproteobacteria; order Methylococcales; family Methylomonadaceae; genus Methylobacter_A; species Methylobacter_A titanis. The sequence continues at coordinate 34,441 of JAQSDX010000008.1, read as the reverse complement.
TCGAACGCTTCGTTGGCGAAGATAAAGCTTTTCCAATAGCCTTTGGCTTTCCATCGGCAAGAGTATTCCGTCTTGCTGCACGACTGGGCCTTTACGAGAGGGTCGGCGAATTGATGCGCGTGTCCTGGCCTGCCCTCCAAACCCGGCCAAGCTACAGCGTTCGCCTGCGCCCCCTAAGCCAGAACCCAGGCGCGACAGTCGACCGGTTATGGCTTGAAATGGCCGATGCCTTGCAGGATCAAGTTGTCGGCGTACGTGACTGGGCCTATCTGCAACAGCGTTATCTGGATCATCCCACCGTGGATTACCAGCTTTATCTGGTATCGTCTCGACTAACAGGATCGCCGATTGGTATCGTCGTGACCCGCATTCTGGACGACGCAGTAGAACTGCTGGACATCATCGCCCCCCCACAACGTGTGGCTACACTGATACATTGCTTGCGTCGTCTGACCTGGAACCTGGGCAAGCCGCAGGCTTATGCTTGGATAACGACTCAACACGCCAATCTACTGGCCGGAGAGACAGGTGAGATCACCCCGACCGACATCATTATTCCGCATAATCATTGGACGCCAGGACTCCCTGCGAGTGCGTTGCTGGGCCGCTGGTGGCTGATGGGTGGAGATACCGACTTTCGCTAACTAAACGGTATCCGCCTACCCTTAGGTTCCCGTTGGGGTTACGAACACAGGAATGCGCTTAACAGAGCAGGAATCGGAAAGTCTGAGAATTATCCATAGACATGAATCAAATAATATTAACTAATCAATTTTCACCCAGATTGGAGGCTATCCGAGGCCTAGCAGCGCTTATGGTTGCCCTTTTTCATTCGATGGGGGCAGTGCTCTTGACAACGCCTGTCGATCACTGGCTTAAGCAAGCGTCTACCGTGCTGGGCAATGGGGGTACAGGTGTCACCATTTTTTTCGTTCTTAGCGGACATGTGCTTGGCTTATCAATGGTGGCCATCAACATTCACCCCCTCCGTTATTGGCCCATATTTATGTTGCGGCGGGTGCTTAGAATTTATCCTGCGATGCTGGTATGTTTAGGCGTCTGCGCCGCATTATTGGCTTGGGTTTATAATACACCGGCTAAATTCCCGGCAGCCAGTAGTGCCTATTATGAATATTGGCAATATGGCGTAAATTGGACACTATTTTACAAAAACATCCTGCTCATTGAAAACTATATAAATCCAGTAACATGGACGCTACAAGTCGAGATTTTAGGAGCCATGGCCTTTCCATTTTTATATGCCATCAAATCCCGCTACCCTGTCGCCTCACTTTTTCTCCTTGGCGCATGGCTGCTCTATTTCGTTACAACGCCACTTTATGTTAATGCCCGCACAGGGTTTTTGTACATGTTCTTGGCTGGCCTGTATGTGACCGATGTTAGTCGGTGGCTTTATCTGCGATTGCCCCCAAACATGACCGGTAAAATCGCGATTATTAGCGGCTTGGGTTGCTGCACGGGTCATCTGATTCTGCCGGAAACGACGCCCTGGGGTTGGATTTTAGAGTCTGCCTTTGCCCTAATAATGCTTGCTGCGCTTAACGCTTTTCCAAACCGGCTAAGAATTCCTGGGTTAGATCGTAGGGAAGTACGTTTCCTTGGTAAAGTGTCATACAGCTTTTACCTGTGGCATTTTCCTGTGCTATATATTGTGACGACTGAAATGTTCCGCTTGATGGATTCAGAAACTCTATTAGCCCACCCAGTACTATTTCAGTGGGTACTATTTAGTATCACCAGTTTATTAACCCTCCCCATCGCCTCGTTGTCGTATAAATGGGTAGAACTTCCCTGCAAAGCTTCGTTTTGGCGTAAGACGCAACTTATAAATCAAGACCTGCTTAATCCTGCTCAAACCTCAGTAATCCAAAAGATTGAATGAAAATTTTGATGGTCACCCGCGAGACACAGGCGGATAAACGCTACGGACTGGGGCGAAGCCTAACTCCGTTAATTGCCGAATTTAAGCGCAGGGGCATTGACGCAGACGTTATTTGCCAAGCCGATTTGGGCGTACGGGCATTGTTATGGCAAGGCAAACTACAACAACTATCGCATCGGCTATTGGACAGGCTAAACGGCCAAACCGATTTTGCCACGCTGTTCTCAGTGGTGTTAGAGCGTTTTAACATGGGCAGACTGGCTGCTAAAGTTTGTTCGAAAAATCATTTCACGCATGTTCATTGTCATGACCCCATCATAGCTGCGGGCTATCGCTTTTTTTCGTTACTTTCACTGTCCGCTCAAGTCCGCTGGGGAATAACCGAACACGGATTCGGCAGCTACAGCCAAGCTATCTATGCTGATGGCGTGCGCATGGGGCCGCGTATTTTGTCCTTATTGACTCGCTGGGAGGCTCATACCTTAAGTCAGGCGGCCTGGGTTGTAACGCCGAGCCATAGCGCTGCTTTGCAACTGGCTAAGGATCTCGGTTGCCCATCGATAGCCGACACCTGGCATGTTATTTACCATGCCAGGCCCGACATCAATTGCTATCAAAAACAAGAGGCTCGCCAACAACTTAGCTGGACCGATGAACATTTCTACCTACTGAGTGTGGGTCGAATTGCCCCCGTTAAACAGTTTCCGCTACTGGTTGAGGCCTGCGCAAAAGCCGCCAACGCCAAGCCTGTTCAGTTGGTTATTTTGGGCGAGGGCGAATATGAGTCGCTGCAAGATCTTGGCAAACGACTGAAACTAAAGCGCCCCATACAATTTGCAAGCACCGATAACGTCGGCTTGTATTTAAGTGCGGCGGATTTATACGTCAGCACCTCGGCATCAGAGTCGTTCGGTCTGGCTAATTTGGAAGCCATGACCGCCGGTGTTGCGGCACTCTGTACTGCGGTCGGTGCCGTACCGGAAATTGTCGATACCGGCGGCGTACTGGTGGCCGCCAATCTTGAAGCCATTACTAGCGCTCTCCAGCACTTAATGACCGACAACGACGCCAGACTAGCGATTGCAGAACGCGGTCTGCAAAGAGCCCAATCGTGGCCTGACATCAAAACCATCGCCGATCACTATGAAAAAATTTATCAATAAATTTATCCGTGCCAGGTGGCAAAGCAAAATAGCTAAGTTGCAGCCCTGTCCTTTGCCCAAGCCCTTAACACTGGTCAAGGGTGGCAAGGTGCTGGTTTTTTCGCCCCACCCTGATGATGAAACCCTGGGCTGCGGCGGTACCCTGGCACTACTTCGAGACAATGGCTGCACCATAAAAGTGGTTTTTGTCACCGATGGTGGCGGGGCCGGCAGTTTGCCGGAAGGTTCGATAGCCATTCGCCAACAAGAAGCCAAAGCCGCCTTGACTACCTTAGGCGTGCAGGACTGGCTGTTTCTGGATGAGCCGGATGGCAGTTTTCGCAATCATCCCAAGTTTGAACGACAAGCGCTTGAGATCATGCAACAATTTCAAGCTGACTGGCTATTTTTGCCGTCGGTACTCGACTATCACCGCGATCATGTTGCCATAGGGCAAACGCTTTTCAGCCTCTGGCAACGTTACAAAACCGCTGAACGGCTGTTTTTCTACGAGATATGGAGCCCGGTTCCTGCCACCCACGTGGTTGATATCAGCAGCGTTATCGACCTTAAACGGCAAGCTATCAGCCATTATCAGCTGCCACTCGAACATTGCGATTATCTTTCCGCCATCATGGGACTGGCCGCCTATCGAGGGCTTTATCTGTCCGGAAACGGGCACCCCAAATTTGCCGAGGCCTTTGTCGAGGCCGAAAATAATGGAAGTTGGAGCGGCATGCCGGAAAGAATGCTCTCTTTGCGAGTTTACCTTGAAAAACGGCTGAAACAATGATTTTTGCGATCCAGCGTTTTATTCAATTCATTCTACTAATCTACAAATATGCAAAAAAATAACGATTTCTCCATGGATAAGATCGAAAAATTACCCCTTGTTAGCTTAATTGTTCGCACTAAAAACCGCCCAATATTATTAGCGGAAGCGGTACAGTCTATTGCCAAACAAACTTACCCTAAAATTGAAATCATTGTTGTGAATGATGGTGGCGATGATATTAGCGAAATAGTTCGCCCATTTAATACTGGCGATATCGCTATTATTCCGCTGCAATTTCCTGAAAACCTGGGCAGATCAAAAGCGGCTAATGCCGGGCTTGACAAGGCTACCGGCACCTATATCGCTTTTTTGGATGACGATGACTGGTTGGAACCGGCACATATCCAACAGCTGCTCGAATTACTTGAAAATCCGTTGCATGCTGATTGTGTTGCCGCCTATTCCAGCGTCAGATGTATCGATCAAAAAACCGGTGATTTAATTAAACTGTTTAATCAGCCCTATAACCCAGTCACGCTAAAACTGGAAAACTATATCCCTGTTCATGCGCTGCTTTTTCGTCGAAGCGCCATTGATAGTTCTGTCGCTTGCCGTTTTGATGAAGCCTTTGATTTATTTGAAGATTGGGATTTTTGGTTGCAGTTGCAAGCGCACGGAAATTTTATCTGGAATGAACAAGTCACTGCAAATTATAGGATAGTGAGCGGCTCATCCGGCGAAGGTGTGTTTTCAAACGAATCGCGTGCCATGACTGCATTAAATACGCTTATAGAAAAATGGCGGCATAAATGGTCAACCGCCGAGATTATTGAGATTATTGCGCACGCAAGGTTGCTTAATAAGCTTTTGGAAACGACAGAGTCACTACGCCTGGGTTTGGATCAGGATACGCAACAGCTGACGCTTCAATTATCGGTTGTTAATAAGCTTTTGGAAACGACAGAGTCACTACGCCTGGGTTTGGATCTGGATAAGCAACAGCTGACGCTTCAATTATCGGCTGTTAATCGGGAATTGGAGCAGAGTAAACAGCTTAATGAATTAATAGTAAATTCTTTGTCGTGGCGGCTAACTAAACCTTTAAGGGCTTTACGACGGGTAATGACGGCAAACGCTGTCAAAATAGCTACATGGCGGCAAGTTGTTTGGTTGACACTGATTAAGGCTTATCAAAATAAATATTTACAGCCGTTAATCAGGCTTATTCCTTTCAATGTAAAGCATCGTTTAAAAGCATTATTTATTCCACGCGTTCACAATAAAACACGATTAAAAGAGCCTAAACAGCTAAAAGTCAGCATTATTATTCCGGTCTATAATCATGCTACTCATTTACGGGAATGTATTGATAGCGCTTTAAGACAAACGTACGACAATTTAGAGGTGGTGCTTTGTGATGATGCATCAACAGATCCTGAAGTAAGAGAAATCCTCGATCAATATCGCGGCAGACCAAAACTCAACCTATTATATGCGGATAAAAATGCGGGCATATCCGCTACGCAAAACCGGTTATTAATTGCGTCGACCGGCGATCTGATCGCCTTTTTGGATTGCGATGACTACTTGGCTGATAACGCCATCGAAGCGGCGTTGAATGCCTGGCAAAGTGATACGGTTTATTTACATACCGGACGTATTAATATTGATGAGGATGGGGTGGAAATTAACCGGATTTCATTCGAACATTTGCCAAGGCAGGATTATTTTTTGGAGAATCTTGAGAGGATGTTTGCAACGCATCTTAAAATAATTCATCGGGATGCATTTGCCAAAGTTGGATTATTTGATACGCGTTTTGATTCCGCACAAGATTACGACATGCTCATGCGCATTGCCTTTCACTATCCAACGCAAGCTTTTGTCCACATTCCAGACAAGTTGTATTGCCATCGCTTGCATAATAAACAAACGACGGTATCAATGAATGACAAACAGCTTGCCAATACCCAGCTGATTCAAACAGAAGCGAGGATGCGCCAGGACATAAGAAAGGGGAAGTTTACACATTTTGTTTCCTTTATCATGTTGTCATACGGTAAAAAAGACCAAACCCTGGAAGCATTACTCAGCCTGAAAAAAACCGTCAATATTCCTCATGAAATTATCTTGTTTGATAATGGTTCCGTTGCAGAGACGGTAGATTTCATTAAATTACATATTGAAGGTCATTTTGATCATGTAAAGGTCATTTATAACGATACCAATCTAGGCCCTGCGGCTGGCCGGAGAGAGGCGTTGCACTATGCTTCTGGCGATTGGTTTATTATCTTTGATAATGATGAGCTTGCTGAGCCTGGTTGGTTAGAGGAATTATTGGTTAGAGCTTCATCCGATCAGAATATTGGCGCAGTTTGCTGTAAGGTGATTTTTCCTGACGAGAGCTTGCAGTTTAGCGGGGGAGAAATTAAATATCTTGATGATCAATTAGTACTCCTGGATCTCTATGACAAAGGCAAGAGTGTTTATGATTTGGAAAGCGCTCAGTTTAGGGAATGTGACTGGTGTCCGATTGGCGCTACATTGTTCACTGTAAACCCCGCACTGTTTTTACATGAAGGTTATCCCAATGTATTTGAAGATGCCGGTGTATCAATGGCATTGAAAAGAGCCGGCAAGCGCCTTGTTAATAGCCCGGGCTCATGGGTTTGGCATGAACATCTGGTTTATCGTAAAAACATAGACATGAAAGAGCTTTATGTTAATGATCGCTATGACCCGATAAAAATGCTGACTAGCCTGAAAAGTTTTTACCAAGAAAATGGCTTGATTATTAAAGATGAATACGTCTGGAGAGAGAACAGACTTAACAATTTATCGCGAAAAGAACTTATTGACTTATTAACCCAAGATGCGACAAGCAAACACGAGTAGCATGGCACAAACCACGGTAATGTGATCGGTATTGGTATCGATCACATCATTAGCGTTGTGTCCGAAAAAACTTAACCGTCACATCCGAGAGTTCCATCAACGATGGCGTATTATGTCGGTAAATCCTTCGCCAACAGCACGAACCCCCTGGGCTTAAAGCTCAAGTCTCGCGTCGCCTCACTGTGATCGAACACCAAATCCTGGTTCATTCGCTCCGCCATGGATGTCGACCATTGCCGATAACGCGGCAGGCGGCGCAGCATAGCCACCGCCAGGCGAAAAGCCCAGAGCGGGACAGTCAGCAAGCGCGAACGGCGGCCAAGAGCAGAAAACACTCGGGCGACCATGTTGCGATAAGCGAGCGTCTCGCCGCCGGAAATGTTGTAGGCGCGGTTCGCCGCGCAAGATGCCTGCAAAGCGGCCAAACATGCACCCGCTACATCGGCTGCATGAATAGGCTGGCGCAGGCCGTTTGCTTTGCCAAACACAGGAAAAAACCCAAAACGACGGATGAAGCGCGTAATCTCGGTGAGATTTTTATCCCGCCCCAAACCATAAATCAGCGTAGGGCGCAAAATCACCCATTCCACTCCACGGCTTTCGGCCCACTCCCGCACCCGCGCTTCGGCATCAGCAAGCCGGAGAGCTATGGCTTGTTCTTCAGGGTCGGTGGAATCCTTCTTGGTAAAACGGCTGGTAGAAGACAGCACCACCACACGCCGCACGCCCTGCGCATCAAGCAGGTCAAAATAATCCGGCAATACCCAAATAGGCGCAACACAAACCCAGAACGAAATACTCCCCTCACCCGCAAGCGGAATAAGCCGTGATTTGGTGGCTGCCGTTTGACCGCGACGGCGCATGGCTAGCGGTTCCTTCAGAAGGATCGAGGGAGCGGAATCGAGCCGCCGCCACTCAATTCCATCACCGGACCGTCCAACCGCCTGCCGCGAGAACGCCCTCACCTGCCAACCTGCTGCAGTCATCAGCGGCAGCAGACATGCGCCCACTAAACTGGTCGCGCCAAGCACACCGACACGGTTTTTGATATCGGTATCAGCCACGCCCAAGTCCCAACGCCTGACCGGCGCGCTTGGCCGAATAATAAGCAATCACAAGGCCAAACCGCAGCCACACCCCTACCGTAACCAAGCCCATCAATACCCCGGGATACTGATGTCGAAAAAACTTGTGGTAAAACCGCATCATACCCTTGTGCTTGTGCCACTCAACAAACATCGGCCTACTTCTACCGCAAACCCCTAACGCATGGGTAATTTGCGCCGACGGAACGAACAGTATCTTCCACCCTTTCTGTCGAAAGCGCATACACCAGTCCAGATCTTCACAATGTAAAAAATAGCCTTCGTCCCACTCCCCAACATCCTGCATCGCCTCACGTCTGACCATCATGCAGGCACCGGAAATCGCCTCCACCTCGATGAGATGATCGGGCAACGGTTGTTTATGCAAGTGAAAATCAAAGAACAGCTGCGGCCAACGATCCGAAAAACGTGCCAGCCCAAATGCGCGCACAAAAGAACGCCAAGGGGTGGGAACAGCCCGGCGACCACCTGCTTGTTCGGTTCCGTCCACATTAGTAAGAAAGCCTCCCACCATACCAGCACGATCATCCGCACGCATAGCCTCCAACAATCCGGTCAGCGCACCGGATTTGAAGAAACAATCAGGATTAAGGAACAACAAAAACGGTGCAGAAGCCGCACGAACCCCAATATTACAAGCCGTCGCAAAACCAACATTCGCTGGATTTTTAATAATTTGTACGCATGGCAATCCCAGTAAAGACTCCAAACTACCATCCGTTGAGGCGTTATCAACCACGATAATTTCTATTTCCAGCGAACAATTCCGCAACGAATCGACGCAGTTACGCAAGAACTCACCCGCATTGTAATTAACAATGATTGTTGAGATAACGGCACTCATATTTTACTTTTCACCCAATTTTGTAGTAGCCATCTTATCTATCTGCCGCCAAACCTCCCCGGTTGAAGCAATCGGAGTTTTTTGAAAAAAAACTATCGTAAATTGAAAATGCTATATGTTAAAAATAAAATCAATATGTCAATACTTTTAAGGCCGCTAATAATTAACAACAACGTGGGAAACCACACATTTACGGGTTATTTGCTTCCAGCCAACCGTTAATTTCCTGTAAATTTTCTTCGGCTATCGAGCCGATGGCATGCATGAAGCGGATACGGTTTTTTATGTAGTTGTATTTGGCTTGCGCGAAATCTTTTTTGGCCGAAAATTCATCCTGCTGTGCTTTGATCACGTCGCTGATGGTCACTACGCCATAATGGTAACCGCGCTCCATCGCTTCCCGTGATTTGCCGGCAGAGTCCAGCGCTTTTTGTGCGGCTTTGATATGCCGCGCATTGGCATTGGCACTGAGAAAGGCGTCGCTGGTTTCTTTGGTGATGCCGCGAATGGCGGCTTCGTTGTCGTTTTTGCTGAGCTGCAAACGATGCTTGGCTTCAAACATTTGATGGGTGGTGGTGCCGCCTGAAAACAAGGGCACGCTGACATTGATCGCAGCGACTTCGGTTTGTACGTTTGCGCCTAAATTTGAGCTTTGATAGCCGGTATTGGTGTCATAGTAATTCAGCTGCAAATCGGCGACCGGCAGGTATTTGGATTTCTGCACCGTTACATTATTTTCTGCCGCTTCTATGGCAATTTGTTTTGCCGAAATAGCCGGATTTTGACTTTCCGCCATCTCAATCCATTGTTGAAGATCGCCCTGGATTTCCTGATAATCGACACCATCCCGCAGCTTGTTAAGTTCCGCCGGACTGACGCCGGTTAATTCTCTAAGGCTTTGTTGCGCAGTCACCCGCTGGCTCTCGGCCAATATCTCGGTAGCAATAAGTTGATCAAGCCTCGCTTCTACGGCATAGAGGTCGGTGATTTTTACGATTTGCTTGGCATATTGTTTTTGTATCTGTTCAAGCTGTTTTTGCGCGGCCAATTTTTCTGTTTTGGCAAAATTGAGCTGATCTTCTGCTTCCAGTTCGTTGAAATAACGCTCCACGACGTTGAACATCAATTGATTGTTCGCTTCGATAGCCTCTGCGGCGTATTGATCTTCCACTTTAGACGCGCGTCGCCATTCCCAAAATTTGGCGAAATCGACCAAAGTTTGATTCAATGAGACGTAGTAACGGGTACCGTGGAAGTTGTTGGTTGTGTCCTGGCGGCTTCCACTGGTGGTTTGCTTGTTGGCAGACCAGTTGCCGCTGGCGCTGATTTGCGGCAACATTTGACCCAAGGCTTGGCCTTTTTGCGCCGAACCAATGTCGACTCTGACTTTGGCGCTTTGCAGTTCCGGATCGGCTTGCAGCGCCTGTTGATAAACGCCGAGCAAATCTTCGGCTTGTGCCATTTGGCTACACGCCAAAATGATCAGCATTAGCCCCTGTCTGTGTATATTCATATCGGTTAGTCTTCTATGAATGAGCGCGCAAAGAAGTTGGTGGCGGGTTGGGCCAGGTATTCAAACAGCGTTCTTTCACCGGTATTAATCAAAACCTCAGCCGGCATGCCTGGCAGTAATTGCATATCACCCAGTTTTTTACGGCTGTCCGGGGTGAGCTCAATTCTGGCTTGATAATAGGCATTACCTTGTTCATCGGTAAGTCGGTCGGCGGATAAATGAATAACCTTGCCATCCATTTTGGGTGTTTTCGATTGTTTGAAGGCGCTAAAGCGAACTTCGGCCTGCAGGCCAACGGCAACCCGGTCAATATCCATGGGCGACACCTGAGCTTCTATGATCAGCTCGGCATCCTGGGGAACAATATCAAGAATAGGATGCCCCGGGGAGATAACGCCATTTTCGTTATGCACAGTCAAGCCAAGCACCATGCCACTCGCCGGCGCTTTGATCACAACGCGGTTAAGTTTGTCCTGATTGGCTGCCAAGCGTTCCTGGGCATCGTTAAGCTGCCCCTGGGCTTCGCTGAGTTTGCCGGCGACTTCTTCCTGAAATTGTTTTTGTACTTGTAAAATTTGCAGTCGGGTTTCGCTGATCAGCATTTGATTGGTCGCAATTTCCGCGTTGAGTTGGGCAATTTCACCGCTTTGTATCGCATGATTGCGCTGCAAATCGCGTAGCCGTTGCTTATCGGCAAAGCCTTCGGCTAACAGTTCTTTCAGATCGCGAATTTCTTCAGCATAGGAGGCAGTCAGTTGTTTTTTGCTATCTATCTGCCCTCGGAGGCCGTTTATCTTGCTGTTAATTTGACCGACACGCTGATTCAGCACGGCGATTTGACCCTCGTACGCACTTATTCTCGACTTAAAAACATTATTTTCAGCCAATTTTGCTTCGGTGATTCTAGGATCACTGGCATCATCAAGTAATTCGGGATAGTCAATTTGTTTAAGCCGATCTCTTTCGGCGCGCAGCCGCGCTACCTGAGCAGCAAGAGTGATATTTTGAGCACGCGCTATTTCCAGTTGGGCTTTGATTTGAGTATCGTCAAGCAACAGTAATGGCTGGCCTTCTTTGACTAAATCACCGTCTTTGACCCGTATTTTTGCAATAATGCCGCCATCGAGATGTTGTACCGTTTTTCTGTAAGATTTTACCACGACAACGCCAGGCGCCAGGGCGGAGCTGTCCATAGGAGCCAAAAACGCCCAAATACCAAACACACCAAAGGTTGCAAAAACGATGGCCGCACCGATGTTGCGTATGCCTCGATCATTGGCATGCAAGACGGTAGACGGGTTATTTACTGCGGTTTTTTCTATCATAATGCTTCTATGTTATGCGGGTTGCGCTACAGGCGCGACCGCTTGTTGTTGCTGTTGTTGCAAATGGGCGATAACCTGATCTCTCGGCCCGTAAACGGCTAGTGTGCCTTCACTGAGAATTAACAGCTTATCGACTTTGGACAGGACACTATTACGATGGGTAATAATCAGTACGGTCGTTTGTTTTTGCTTAAGTTTTATCAGCGCCTTTTCCAGCGCGGCTTCGCCTTGTTCGTCGAGATTGGAGTTTGGCTCGTCCAGCACTACCAGTACCGGGTTGCCGTACAGCGCCCGCGCCAAGCCGATACGTTGCCGCTGTCCACCCGATAAATTGCCGCCGGTAGAGCCAATAAGGGTGTCGTAACCTTCGGGAAAACGCAAAATGAGATCATGAACATCGGCCATTTTCGCCGCCTCAACGACCTGTTCGGGATCTATATCGCCAAAGCGGGCGATATTTTCGCTGATAGTACCTTCAAATAATTCAATATCTTGCGGCAGATAACCAATAAAACCACCCAGATGCTCGCGATCCCAATTGAACACTTCGGCACCATCCAGGCGTATAGCGCCGTTGGCGGTAGGCCAGATACCCAATATGGCCCGCGCCAAGGTCGATTTCCCGGCGCCGCTAGGCCCGATAATGCCGACAATGTCACCTTTTTCAATGACCAAATTGATGCCCTTGATGATGGGTAATTTACTGCCCGGCGGCACCACTACCGCATTTTCCAGCTGAATGCGACCTTGCGGGTCGGGCAGCAGCATGTGATCTTTATCCGCCGGAATTTGCAATAAAATATTATTAAGACGCTCGTACTGTCCGCGAGCACTGATAAAGCCTTTCCAGGTACCGATAATAAGATCGATTGGCGCCATCGCTCTGCCCATGAGAATGGAGCCGGCGATCATTAAACCGGGCGAGATTTCGCGCTCGATGACCAAATAAGCGCCCAAACCTAAAATCAGGGATTGCGAAGAAATACGGATGACTTTAGACAGGGCCGTTAGCAAACCGGCACGCGAACTGGCAACGGCTTGCAGTTCTAAAACCTTGACCGCACCTACCATCCAACGCTGCCGTATTTTACCCAGCATGCCCATCGATTCGATAACTTCGGCATTTCTGAGATTTCTGCCCAGCGCGCCACGCGTCGCCATCGCGACATTGTTGGCTTCACCGAGTATTTTGGTCGTGGCTTTTTCTGTGACGGCAGCGACAATGCACAACAAGATCGCGGTTAATATTGAAAACCAGCCGAACCACGGATGAAACATGAACAGTAATGCCAAATATACCGGCATCCACGGCGCATCAAAAAAAGCAAACAGGCCATTGCCGGTCAGAAACTGTCTCAAACCCGTCAGGTCGTCCAGCGGCTGGGTTGTGGCTCGCTGTCCTCCGGAATACAGTGATTGCTTAAAGGCGACTTGAAATAAGCGCTGATTTAACAGCATTTCCAGGCGGCTGCTGACTTTGACTAGAATTTGCGAACGCACCCATTCCAGTGAAGCCATGGTAATAAACAGTACGACCACTATCAATGTCAACATCAATAATGTCGATTTATTACCGGTAGCAACGACGCGGTCATAGACCTGCAACATGTAGATAGAGGGCGTGATCATCAAAAAATTGATGAGTAGACTGAAACCGGCTGCGGATAGGAATGCGCCTTTACAAAGTTTAAGGGCTTCTTCTAAATCGGACTTAGTATTTATTTTCATTCCTGGATAACAACAATTTCAAACCTTATATTTTCACATATTTGGCATTGAATTAATAGAGAAGTATTCTCCTAACTGATGTTACGTACACCGGCTAAAAAAATGTATCATTTTAGCCAGTAGGGCGTAGCGTAACCCGACATTTTTCGCATGAAGCTGGGTTACGGCTAAAGCCTAACCCAACCTGCTATCCTATGCTTTTTCACCTGACATAACTGAGGTTACGCGCTGCCTACAAAAAACACGGAAAATTTTGCTCCGCCTCCAATTCTTCACTCGTCGTTGTTTTCAGCAAGCTCAAATAAATACTCTCCATACTCGGTCTTAGCCAGTGCTTCGGCAGCTTTTATTAAATCCTGCCGGGTTAGCCAACCTTGATTGAAAGCAATTTCTTCCAGACAGGCGATTTTAAATCCCTGTCGATGTTCGACGGTTTGTACAAACTGGCCTGCTTCGATAAGGCTGTCATGAGTACCGGTATCCAGCCAGGCAAAACCGCGCCCAAGAATTTCTACATTGAGCTTTTGATTTTGCAGATAAACCCGATTAACTTCGGTTATTTCCAATTCACCGCGCTCTGACGGTTTGATTTGTTTGGCAATCTCAATGACCTGATTGTCGTAGAAATACAGCCCCGTTACTGCAAAATTTGAACGTGGCTGCGCCGGTTTTTCTTCAATGGATATGGCTTTATTGTTTTCATCAAACTCGACCACGCCGAAGCGTTCCGCGTCTTTGACTTTGTAGCCAAAAATGGTTGCCCCCTGGTTACGATCCATAGCGTGTTTTAAACTGGCAGTAAAGCCTTGTCCAAAGAAAATGTTATCCCCCAAAACCAGACAAACATTGCTGTCTCCGATAAATTCCTCGCCGATCAGAAATGCCTGTGCAAGGCCCTCCGGTTTGGCTTGTACGGCATAGTCGAGCTGTATGCCGAAATCCGAACCATCGCCGAGTAGTTTTTTAAAACTGAGCTGGTCTTCCGGCGTAGTGATAATCAGTATTTCCCGTATTCCGGCCAGCATCAGAACTGACAGCGGATAATAGATCATCGGCTTATCATAGACCGGCAACAACTGCTTAGAGACCGCCTTGGTAATGGGATGCAACCTTGTGCCTGCGCCACCCGCCAGAATAATGCCTTTCCAGTTCATCATGCTTCTCCAAGTCCCAGCCTTTCCCGACGGTAACTGCCATCTTGAATATGACGGCACCAGTCCAAATTATTAAGATACCATTGCACGGTTTTTTTCATGCCGGTTTCAAAGGTTTCTTTCGGCGTCCATCCCAGTTGATCGGCAATTTTTGTCGCATCGATAGCATAACGAAGATCATGCCCGGGCCGGTCTTTAACATACGTTATCAGCTCCTGATAAGAACTGATTCCACCCGGCTTATCCGGCTGAAGTTCATCCAATATGCGGCAAAGGGTTTGCACCACGCTGAGATTGGTTTTTTCGTTATGCCCACCGATGTTGTAAGTCTCACCAATTTTGCCTTTTTCCAGCACTAGCAGCAACGCTCGAGCATGGTCATCGACATACAGCCAATCCCTGATCTGCTGCCCGTTGCCGTAAACCGGGATGGATTTACCTTCCAGCGCATTCAGCATGACAACCGGAATTAATTTTTCCGGGAATTGATAAGGGCCATAGTTATTGGAGCAATTAGTCACTACAACCGGAAGGCCGTAGGTGCGGTGCCAGGCACGAACAATATGGTCCGAGCTTGCTTTGGACGCGGAATAAGGTGAACTGGGCGCATAAGGCGTCTGTTCAGTAAAAAGACTATCGTCATCGATTAAATCGCCATAAACTTCATCGGTGGAAATATGGTGAAAACGGAATTGTGCTTTTTTAGCCTCTGGCAGAGATTGCCAATAGTGCCGCGCGGCTTCGACCAAAACATAAGTGCCGACGATGTTGGTTTCAATAAAAGCGGCAGGGCCATCAATAGAGCGGTCTACATGGGATTCCGCCGCCAGATGCATGATCGCATCCGGCCGGTATTCCCGGAGCAGTTGCTCCATTTTAGCTGCATTGCCTATATCGGCCTGTTCAAAGCTATAGCGGGAGCTGCTCTCTATCGGCTTGAGCGATTCAAGATTACCGGCATAAGTGAGCTTATCGACATTGATTACGCTGTGTCCTGTTTCTGTGAGTAGATATCGGATAAGGGCCGAGCCTATAAACCCCGCACCACCGGTGATAAGTATTTTCATGTTTGTGTTGTCCTTAATGATGTACAGAATCGGCTATATCTTTGATACAAAGCGTTAAAGCTTGATCCCAAGCAGGCATTGTCAAGCCAAAATGCTGTTCCAAGCGGCCTGTTGCCAAGCGCGAATTGGCTGGGCGCTTGGCCGGCAAAGGATAAGCTGCAGTCGCTATGGGGTTAATCGTGTGGTTTTTTAATGCTTGGTTTTGCTGTTGCTGCGCAACATCAACAATCATCCGGGCAAAGCCATGCCAGGATGTTTCGCCCGCTGACGTTAAATGATACAGACCTGAGTTAAAACCGCCTTCGCGCCGTTCAAGCAACGATTGCCGTAAGATATGCGCCGTTGTTTCAGCTATCAATCGCGCCCAGGTTGGTGAGCCAATCTGATCGGCAACAATATTCAGCTCTTCGCGTTCTGCCGCTAAACGCAAAATACTTTTTAAAAAATTATGGCCTCTTGCCGCATAAACCCAAGAGGTCCGAAGTATCATGTAATCGACCCCACTGGCTTGTATAGCCTGTTCACCGGCTAATTTACTTTGTCCGTAAATATTAACCGGATTCGGCACATCGTCTTCTGCATAAGCAGAAGTCTTGGTACCATCAAAAACATAGTCGGTTGAGTAATGAATCAACAAGGCACCGGTTTTTTTTGCGGCTTCCGCTAAAACACCGGGCGCTTCTGCATTAATCAGAAACGCTAGATCCTTTTCAGTTTCCGCCTTATCTACCGCGGTATAGGCTGCCGCATTGACAATGACATCCGCATTATATTTTTGCACGGCCTGCCGCAAACTATCAAGATCGGCAAGATCGGCTTGGGTACGGTTGACGGCAATGATTTCCCCCAAAGGCAATAACGCCCTGGCTAACTCCCAGCCCACTTGCCCGTTGCAGCCGGTTAACAACATTTTCATGCGAACACCTCGGCATCGCCAAAAGTTCGGCCTTGGGCATCCTTGGCGGAAAGCACGGGAACATAGTTTTGGGGCCAATCGATGCCAATGTCCGGGTCATCCCAGCGGATACAACGCTCGTGTTCCGGCGCATAGTACTCGGTGGTTTTGTATAAAAAATCGGCCTGCTCGGACAGCACTAAAAAGCCATGCGCAAAGCCCGGCGGCACCCAGAACTGCCGATGATTTTCTCCGCTTAACTCCACGCCAACCCAATGACCCAATGTGGCCGACGATTTTCGCAAATCGACCGCCACATCAAAAACACACCCTGCGGTGACACGAACCAGTTTTCCTTGCGGTTGTTTTATCTGATAATGCAATCCTCTCAATACATTTTTACCGGATCGCGAATGATTATCCTGTACGAAAGTCGCAGCGACGCCGGTTAAATCATGAAAAGTTTGTTGATTATAACTTTCTAGAAAAAAACCGCGTTGATCGCCAAATACTTTAGGCTCAAGAATGAGTAAATCTGGAATTGCTGTTTGGATGACTTTCATTTTGAAAACATAGTTAAGTGGAAAAAATGCCTTGCCTTATGCACTCAATTGCCAAAATAATCTTTATCAGATGCGTCGGCACATCAGTTTAGCACCAATACTAACGCTGACCATAAGTACTAACACTAGCCATAATTTTATAGTCAAGCAGGGTACGCGGCACGTATATGGACTCTGGATACCGGCGGCGGTGCAGGCTGAGGTTTCTTGCTAACGAGTACTCAGTCAACTTTATTCTGATGGTTAAACAATTGGATGTGGGGGCGACTTCAGTCGCCACTGGGCGGCTAAAGCCGCCCCCACAGTTACAGGAATCCGTCATTTCTAAATTGACTAAGTACCAGTCTTACTCCAGCGAAAGGATAAACTCCCACTGGTCTTTGCTGACCGGCATGATGGATAATCGATTGCCTCGCCTTACCAGCGCCAAATCTGCCAGTTGTTCGTGGCATTTCAATTCTTTAAGGGTGATGGTGCGCGACAGGGTTCTGAGGTATTTAACGTCAACCATCATCCAGCGAGGATGTTCATGGTCGCTTTTGGGATCGAAATGCGGATCGTCCGGATCGAAAGCCAAAAAATCGGGGTAGCCTTCTTTAACAATTTCCATGATGCCGACGATGCCCGGTACATCACAATTGGAATGATAAAAGAAAACTGAGTCACCCAGCTTCATATCGTCCCGCATCATGTTTCTGGCCTGATAATTACGCACACCATCCCAATGTTCGGTCTGCTTGGGCTTGTTGCACAGATCGTTAATCCCGAACGTATCAGGTTCGGATTTCATTAGCCAGTAGTTCATGGGGATTTTGTTTTGCATAAGACTCTATTGTTAGGATGTATCTCCCGCCGGCGCCGTAATGTGCCATCGTCCTTGAACCGAAGGTTCAAGTGGGGACGTGGCTGGTAAATCAGGCTTCCCGTATAAAACAGGCATGCACACCAATACCGGTATCCGCCCCCGGGGTAAAAACAGGTTCAGGAACACCCAGCACACCCTCGAACGCTGCAGGAGATACAGGACAATAGTTTAGCGTGTTTACTGGTTTTCTAAAACGTTTTCTATTTTGTGCGTCATTTTTGCCAGACATTCGCTCAAACTTTGGTTGAGCGTGGCATTTTGACTTTTCATCAGTTGTAACTCATGAGCCAGATTAAGCGCAGCCATCACTGCAATCCTATCAGCGCCCGCCACTTTGCCGGAATCTCTCATTTGACGCATTTGCCTATCAAGCTGTTGTGCCGACTGGATCAGATCGTTTTGGCCATCAACTGCACAAGCGATTTTGTATTCTTTGCCCATAATGGTCAGGGACACAGGCTGGGGTTTGTCGTTCATGAACCATTCTCCATTGCTTTCAGACGAGAAATCATTGCTTCAACTCGGGTTCTGGCCAGGGTGGTTTTTTCCAGCAGCTTGGCTTTTTCCCGAACCAAGGAATCCTGCTTGGTTTTCAGCGAACTGTTTTCATTTTTTACGTGGTCGTATTGCTCGATAAGCTGATCCAGCTTGTTTTCGAGGCCTTTTAACTCTACAGATTGATCTAATTGTATCATGGTGGTAACTAGGTTATTGTCGGCAAGTAAATACGTAATATTTTACGCCTTTACCGGGCGATTCAAGATGAACAAATGTGATTCACATTAACGATCAATGGTAGCATAAGCGATATTTTTAGTCCGCGATAGTGAAATTATTATGTGGAATTTATGACTTATCAAGTAATCAATACAATAGTTGTACGAAGCGATGCCGAACTCTCGGCCGCAGAAGCTCACGGTATGGCGACGGGCATGTTATGCGCCAATCAGCAGGCTCAGAGCGCCGAATGGTTAACCGAACTGTTTCGGCATGCAATACCGGCAGCCGATGAAGACCGCTCAACATTGGTGCATTTATTCGAGGAAACGCGAAACTTATTGGCAAACGATGAATTCGAATTCGACTTGTTGTTGCCTGACGATGAGAACTTGCTGGGCGATCAGGTTGAAGCATTAACTTGCTGGTGCCGTGGCTTTTTATTGGGCGTGGGCTTTACCCATACCGCCTCTGACTTGTCCAAGGAAGCGACCGAAATACTAAAAGACATTGCCGAATTCACCAAACTGGACATCGAGGCTGAAGGGGAAGAAGATGAGAGCGATTTTATGGAAATCACCGAATATATGAGATCGGCGGTTTTATTACTGTGTAGCGAATTGAATAAAGAAGGCGAAAGGTAAAGGGCAAAAGACGAAAAAAACCACTTGAATCTTTTGCCTTTTGCCCTTAATCCTTAGCCTTTTTCCTGATTAAAATATGTTTCAATCCACACTCGACCTCATCCGTCGAGTGACAACCGCCGACGGATAGAGGTCGGTAGATTGTTCCTCCCCGTGAACGAGGAAATTCCCAAAAAGGATAACGATGCCAGTGCATCGTTGTCAAACTCAAATAATCCCCCTGAAGGGGGAGGTTTCAGACCAGCGAAGAAATTTGATGAAACAAAGTGAATTTAAAAAACGGCGCAAGCAATTAATGCAACAAATCGGCATCGGTAATATTGCGATTATAGGCAGCGCTGCCACCCGAACACGCAACCGGGATGTGGATTATCCGTTCCGGCAGGATAGTGATTTTTATTATTTGACCGGCTTTAATGAACCGGATTCCCTGGCCGTTTTTATTCCTGGGCGCAAACAAGGCGAATACATTTTATTTTGTCGCGAATTCGATGAAAAAAAGGCCTTATGGGAGGGCGCCCACGCAGGTCTTGACGGCGCTACCACGCATTATAAGGCTGATGATTCTTTCCCGATTGATGACCTGGACGACATTTTGCCGGGCATGCTGGAAGACAAGGCCAAGGTTTATTATCCTATGGGCCGTGATTCCGATCTCGATCACAGCTTATTGACCTGGATAAATCATATCCGCAGCCAGTCCAGAACCGGCGTCAATGCGCCGGGCGAACTGGTTTCGCTGGAGCATATTCTGCATGAAATGCGCCTGTTCAAGAGTCCCGAAGAACTCAAGCTGATGCGTCGCGCCGCCGATGTTTCTGCCAACGCCCATGTTAAAGCGATGCAAAAATGCAAGGCTGGGGTGTATGAGTATCAGATAGAAGCGGAAATTATTTATCATTTTATTCAGGATGGCTTGCGTGCGGTTGCCTATCCTTCGATAGTAGCCGGCGGAAAAAATGCCTGCGTACTGCATTACACTGAAAATGCCGATAAATTAAAAAACGGCGATTTACTGCTGATTGATGCCGGAGCGGAATGTGACCATTACGCCGCCGATATTACCCGCACTTTTCCGGTTTCCGGGCGTTTTAGTGAACCGCAAAAACTGCTGTATCAACTGGTTTTAGATGCTCAGACCGCAGCCATCGCACAGATCAAACCAGGACTGCCGTGGAATTTGGCGCATGATGCGTCGGTTGAGGTGCTCACCAAAGGCCTGGTAGCGCTGGGACTGCTCAAAGGCAAAGTAACAAAACTGATCAAGGATGAAAAATACAAACAGTTTTACATGCACCGGATCGGCCACTGGTTAGGCATGGATGTGCACGATGTCGGCGACTATAAAGTCGATAAGGAATGGCGCTTACTCGAACCCGGCATGGTGCTGACCATAGAGCCGGGCTTGTATATCCCGGTAGATTGTCTGACCGTTGATAAGCAATGGCGAGGCATAGGCATACGCATTGAAGATGATGTGCTGGTAACCGACCAGGGCTATGAAATTCTGTCCGCCGGCGTCCCTAAAACGATTGAAGACATTGAAAGTTTAATGCAGGCAAGCTGATGCAACATGATTATGACCTAGTGATTATCGGCGGCGGCTTGGCCGGTAACTGTCTGGCTCTGGCGTTAAAAGACACCGGACTGAAAATAGCGATAGTTGAAGCCAGCACCGCTGAACAGTTGCATGACGCTGCTGTCGGCGACCGGGCTTTGGCTTTGGCCGCCGGTACCGTAAAAATGCTGGAGGCGCTGGGTATCTGGCAGGGTATTAGTCAGGCCGCTACCGCTATTAAAAACATCCACATTTCCGACCAAGGTCATTTCGGCAAAGTCCGGCTTTCGGCGCAACAAGAAAACGTGGCGGCGCTAGGCTATGTTATTAGCGCACGGGATATTGAGACGCATGTCGCCAAACTGGTTAATGCGGCCAATATAGAACTGGTTTGCCCTGCCCGTCTGGTCGGTTTGATGGCCGGCAATAGTGCCGTCAATGTCAGCTTAAAACGTGGCGATGTTTCATTAAACTTATCCTCTCGGTTGCTGGTCGGTGCCGACGGCGGCAATTCTTCAGTGCGCAAGTTGCTGGAAATAGCGCAACATATAACCGAATACGGACAGACCGCATTAGTCACTACAGTCCAATCATCCCTGCCCCATAACAATACCGCATTCGAGCGTTTTACCGCTTCCGGGCCGCTGGCCTTGTTGCCCGTTAAGACCGATCATTGCGCGGTGGTCTGGACGCGTAGCAGTGAAGATGCCGATGCGCTGATGTCGGGTAGTGAGAGCGATTTTTTAGCCGAGCTTCAGCAGTGTTTCGGTTATAAACTGGGCAAATTTAGCTTGGCCGCTCCTCCAAGAGCATTCCCCTTGTCGTTGATACGGGCCGAAAAAATGTTAGCGAATCGAACCGTGATTATCGGCAATGCCGTACATCAGCTGCATCCGGTTGCAGGACAGGGATTTAACCTCGGCCTGCGCGATGTTGTGCAGCTGGCCGAAATGATCATCAACCGGCATCAGGCAAATCAAGATATTGGCGACGCCGAGTTCTTAACGGCCTATGCACAATCCAGACAGAAAGATCACGACCGAACCATCGGCTTTACCGATACGCTAGTGCGGATTTTTTCGAACGACTGGCTCGCATTGGCAGCCGTTCGAAATGTCGGCTTAGCGATACTGGATCATATTCCTACCGCAAAAACCTTACTGACCCGTCACGCGATGGGACTAGCCGGACGCTTGCCCAGGCTAGGCAGCAGGAGATAGGACAATGACCGAGCATTATGAAGTCATTGTTTGCGGCGGCGGCATGGTGGGTGCAGCAACAGCTTGCGCCTTGGCGCATGGCGGCATCAAGGTGGCGTTACTGGAGCGGTTTAACCCGGAAAGACAATGGCCGCCGGAACCGATTGATATTCGCGTCTCCGCACTA
The DNA here is from genome assembly GCA_029946125.1 of Candidatus Methylobacter titanis. Classification (GTDB taxonomy): domain Bacteria; phylum Pseudomonadota; class Gammaproteobacteria; order Methylococcales; family Methylomonadaceae; genus Methylobacter_A; species Methylobacter_A titanis. Next base: position 12,361 of record JAQSDX010000008.1, on the reverse strand, counting down.
ACCAAAGCCTCCCAAAACATCCTGGAAATGTTGGGTGCATGGCCGGGCATGCTGCAGCGCGGCGTTTGCGCGTATCGGGACATGCGCGTGTGGGATGCCGGTGCCGACGGTGAATTGCATTTTGATTGCGCGGACACTCCTTTTTCTGAGCTGGGCCATTTAGTCGAAAACAGGGTCACCGTTGCCGCCCTTTGGGATCAGCTGGACACCCTGCCCTCGGCCACTTGCATTGCCCCGGCAAAAGTTATCGATATGCAGCTTAACGAAAACAGCAGGCAACTGCGCTTGGAAGATGGTCGAACCCTTGAGGCTGATTTGATTATTGCCGCCGACGGCCGTGATTCAACATTAAGAGCCATGGCAGGTATAGCGGTAACCGGCTGGGACTATCACCAGGATGGCCTGGTCGCTACAGTAAGCACTGAAATGAGCCATCAGTTCACCGCATGGCAACGTTTTTTGGCTGAAGGGCCATTGGCTTTTTTACCGCTAAAAAATGGGCAATGTTCAATTGTTTGGACCCTCAGTTCAGCAACGGCAAAAAAATACCTGGCGCTTGCCGACAAAGACTTCCTACAGGTTCTTGAGCAAGCCTCCGGCGGCATTCTTGGAAAGATGCTGGACGTTGGTCCACGCGCTGCATTCCCTTTACGCTTTCAATACGCAAACCGCTATATTGATCAAGGTCTTGCCTTGTGCGGCGATGCCGCTCATGCGATGCATCCACTCGCCGGTCAAGGTGTCAATGCCGGACTGTTAGATGCCGCCGCTATTGCCGAGCTGGTCATCCAAACCAAGCGGGAAAAAAGGCCGCTATCCAGCTCACGCTTCTTGCGTCGTTATGAGCGCTGGCGTAAAGGCGATAACCTGATGATGATGTCGACTATGGATGCGCTCAACAAGACCTATCGCATAACTGCTGAGCCTTTAGTCGGCTTGCGCTCCGCAGGGATGAACCTGGTTAATAGCTCGGTACTGGCCAAGACTTACTTTAACAACTACGCCATGGGCTTGCGTGATGATTTACCTAAACTGGCAAAAAGGCAAATATGCTGGTAATCGCCAGTTTTTAGTACTAAGTACCGGCGAGGATTACCGTTTTTCGAATTAGAGTTTTGCCTGCACACCGGCTTCTGGTATATTCCAGCACTAGCGATACGGTTTACCTGCTTGGCCTGCTGACCGATGGCGCTTAACTATAAAGCACTAAAGAACAAAAAAATGTAACGACTCAGCGTTTATCATAGTCATCTGCGTCGCCTAGAGGCGCCTACTTTTGGCATCCGCGTTCTATTATGTTGATGACTACGTAGTTACAAAAAAATTAACCTAAAAAGGTGGAGAGCCATTATGATTGAAGGGTTGTTTATATTAACGACTATTTTTGTTGCCTATGTTGTTTATGTGATGATAGGCGAACAGAAAGCAACGGCTAAATCCAAAGCGCCACAGGAAAAACCTGAAGCTCAAGCAGCCGCCGTGGAACTGCCAAGACCCCAGGTTGCTGTTGCAACAGAAAAACCAGTCGCAATTAAACCGGCTGCGACTAAATCGGTAGCACCTAAAGCCGCAACACCTAAGCCTGTAGCCACCAAAACGGCTGCGCCTGAGGTAGCGACTAAAGCTGCGGCAGCCAAAGCAACGACAGTCAAACCGGCAGCCGTTAAAAAAGCCCCCGCACAAGTCACGGCAAAGAGCGCAGGATTAAAAAATCCACAAACAGCCGAAATTGCTACGACCTATAGTAATTACCGATTCACCAAGCGCTGGATAAAAGACGCATTGGTTGCAGAAGGATTACTGGAAAAAGTCTATAAAAATAATGAACTGAATACTGAGACTGAAGCGACAATAAAAGAGGCGATAGGAAAGCTCGAAGCCATGGATAAATATAAAGTTTAGATTTTTAAGGTTCAGGGTTCAGGGAATATTGAAGGGGAGGCTACGTTAGTCTCCCCTTTTTATTGAGTTTTAAAACGCCTTTCACCGGCTCTACCCAATATCCAGTTTGTTCAAGCGGTAGCATAACGATCTGAAAGATAGCCCCAGCTGCTTGGCGGCGGCTGTTTTATTCCCTTGATTTTCTTCCAGCGCAACAGAGAGCGCTTTTCTTTCGATTTTTTCCAAATGCTCTTCCAGAGAGCCTAAGGCTAGATCAAAATCCTGCGACTTAGTAAGATCATGCGTACCTACCGGCAGGCTCAAATCATCGCTCTCTATGCGGTTGCCGTCATACAGCGCCAAAGCTCTTTCCAGGATATTTTCAAGTTCACGCACATTGCCCGGAAAATGATACCGTTGTAATGCCGCTGCTGCGGCTGCCGATAAGGCGGGCTGATCCTGTTTGTCGGCAGCGGTCAGCTTGGCCAATATGTGCTCGGTAAGAAGCGGTATATCGCCAAGTCGCTCACGTAAGGGGGGAACATGAAGATCGATGACATTGATACGGTAATATAAATCCTGCCTGAAACTGCCGTCCCGAACCATGTCGTTAAGGTTTTTATGGGTGGCGCTGAGCAAACGAATATCGACCGGGATTTCCTGTTGCTCGCCAACCGGGCGAATCTTTTTTTCCTGGATGGCGCGCAACAGTTTGACTTGCAAAGACAGCGGCAAATCAGCAATTTCATCGAGAAATAAAGTGCCGCCTTCTGCAGCCTGGAACAAGCCTTTTTTGTCGCTGACAGCTCCGGTAAAACTGCCTTTTTTATGCCCGAAAAACTCGCTTTCCATCAGTTCCTGCGGGATAGCGCCGCAGTTAATCGCTACAAAAGCATGGTCGCTACGGGAACTGTGCTGATGAATCAGCCTGGCAACCAACTCTTTACCCGAGCCTGATTCGCCGCTGATATAGACCGGAGCCTGACTGCGGGCGAGTTTATTTATTTTTGCCCTGATCTCCCGCATGATGAATGAGTCGCCCAGCAAGGTGTGCCGGGATCGTCTTTCTTTAGTGGGACTGGCAGCGGAAAGTTTTAACGCATTGTTTACCAGCAACCTAAGTGCGGGCAAATCAACCGGTTTGGAAACAAAATCGAACGCGCCTTTTTTCATCGCCAGAATAGCCGACTCCATGTTGCCGTGTGCGGTAATAACGGCAACCGGTATCGGAACGGACAGCGTTTGTATAAAGCCGACCAACTCCAGGCCGTTGCCGTCAGGCAGCTTCATGTCGGTCAGACAAAGATCGAAGGACTTTTGTTGCAATAATGCTTTGGCATCACCTATATTTTCGGCGCCGCAAGTTTGGATATTCATTCTATTCAGGGTGATTGCCAGCAGCTCCCGAATATCGGGTTCATCATCTACAATCAAGGCCAGTGGTTTTTTCATCGTAATGTCTGTTCCGCGTTCAACAAGCACAGTCTAAAACAGCTTCGCTTATCGTCGGTTAAATAATAGTTCAATTTTGCCTGATTTAATTCGGCTAATTCTTTGGAGATATAAAGCCCTAAGCCTGTGCCGCTGGACGATGTGGTAAAAAAGGGTTCAAACAGGTGAAGTTGCTGTTCACTGCTAATGCCGGCACCATTATCGATGATGGCTATGCAGGGCACCTGTTGTACGGACAACACCTGTAAAATTATCGGCCCGGCCTCAGGCTTGCCGTATCTCAGTGCGTTGCGGCATAAGTTGTCCATAATCTGTCTTAAATGATCGGGATCTATCAGCACACAGACCGATTCAACAGGATATGAAAGAGCGAAGGCGTCCCTATTCACAGCATGTTCGAGCGTGAAATTCTCCAGGTAATTATCCAGCCACGGCTTTAAATAAAGTTGCTCCCGTCTTGAATCGGTTCGTCTGGACAGCTGTAAAATATCTTCAATGATATGGTTGACGCGAACTGAATGGGTCTGGATGATTTGGGTCAAACGCTTATCCTGAACGGATAACAGCGGATTTTCCGCCAGTAATTGTCCGGCATGGCTGATGGCGCCTAAGGGGTTGCGTATTTCGTGGGCAATACTGGCGGTGAGTTGACCCAGCGAGGCCAGTTTGCTTTGCTGTACCTGCTGGTTATAAAGCGCAATATCCTCAAGAATAATCATGTAAAAAAACTCATTTCCTGTCGGCAAAGGCATGAACCGGCTATGAACTTGGGACTGATCCGGCAATTCGAGCAGCACCAGATTCTGTTCAGAATCAGCTAACCACGTCTGAAATGCCAGCGACAAATGGCTTGAAATATCGCTTAAATTAACCGGTAGTACCGTTAAATTTATCAGCCGCAAGGCCGACTCATTGGCCATTTGAATGCTTTGCTCTTTGTTGGTGATGATGATGCCTGATTGCAGGTGCTGGATAATGTACTTGTTGAGATCTTCCAGTTTGGTGATAGTTCGTTTCTGCTGATCGGTAAGCTGTAATATTTGTTCGCTACGCTTTGCCAGAATATAGGACAGCAACGCAATGGTAAAAAATGCAGCACCCAGCATGCCGGAATTGGTATAAGAGGTCGAATTGAAGCTGTGCATATAATCGGCAAGGATTTGTTCGGCCAACACCGCCAAACTGGCCAAGGCAGCAAAAAACATCGCGCAACGGCCGCCGATCAATAATCCGCCTGCGGCGATGGAGACCGCAAGCAATACGCCCATGCCGCTGTTAACGCCGCCGGAGGCATGCATGATCAAGGTAAGTATCAGTATGTCGGTAACAATAAGCAGCTGCGCTTGTGCGGTGTAGCTGGTGAGTCGCCAGACTATGCAGACACCGGAGATGATTGAGAGTATCAGGTAGCTTTGGCTGCTGTAAGTGAATAATTTGCTGTCGTACGCACCAAGTAATGAAGCGTTGGTGTCACTGTAAAACAAACTGACAAACAGGCCGGCCAGGATTAATCGATAGCCTAAAAAAACTTTCAGCAATAACCAGGCTTGTTGGGCAGGAATTCCGTAGCCTTTAGAGAATGGGCAGGGAAAGATGGTCTCATTGGAATTTGACGGCATAGTTGTTTTTAGAATAGCGTTTTGCAGGGACTTGGTTAAAATGCTCAGTAACACCCTTAATCGTAACATTTAGTTATCATCTGCGTGAAGAATACCCGCCGGACCTTACCGGTCAAACCAGGAGCAATCAATGAATATTCATGAGTATCAGGCTAAACAGTTGTTTTTGCATTACGCGATACCGGTGCCTGATGGCAAACAGGCGACAACCCCCGAAGCTGCCGAACAGGCTGCTAAGGAACTGGGCGGTGACGGTTGGGTGGTTAAAGCTCAGGTTCATGCCGGTGGTCGGGGTAAGGTCGGCGGGGTAAAGCTGGCTAAAAATCTTAATGAGGTGGTCGAGTTTAGCCGGGGCATGCTCGGCAAGCGCCTGGTGACCAAGCAGACCGGCGCGGAAGGACTGCCGATTAACTCGCTGCTGATAGAAAAAACTTACCCGATCAAGCGCGAATTATATTTGAGTATTCTGGTCGACCGGAGCAGCGAACGTATTATTTTTATTGCTTCCGCAGCAGGCGGCATGGATATCGAAACCGTCGCCCACGAAACGCCTGAACAGATTATCTCGGTTCCCGTGCATCCGGCCGCCGGCTTGCAAGGCTATCAATGCCGGAAGGTTGCTTATGCTTTGGGACTTAAGGGCGCGCAGATCAAAGCCTTAGGAAAAATCATGCAAGGCTTGTACGACCTGTTTTTAGCCAAAGACGCCAGCCAGATTGAAATCAACCCGCTGATAGAAACCGACAGCGGCGAGCTGATAGCTCTGGATGCCAAGATCAATTTCGATGATAACGCGGTTGAAGCGCATCCCGATATAAGGGCGATGAAGGATGCCGAACAGGAAGATGAAAAAGAAAACAAAGCCCAGCAATTCGGGCTCAATTACATTACCCTGGAAGGCAATATCGGCTGCATGGTCAACGGTGCCGGACTGGCGATGGCGACCATGGATCTGGTCAAACTCAAAGGCGGACAACCCGCCAATTTTCTTGATGTCGGCGGCGGCACCAGCGTTGAAAAAGTTTGCGAGGCGTTCAAGCTGATCTTGTCGGATCATAGCGTCAAAGCCGTGTTGGTGAATATTTTCGGCGGCATCGTCCAATGCGATATTATCGCGGCGGGCATTTTAGCCGCTGTCGAACAAGTTCATGTCACCGTACCGGTGGTAGTGCGTCTGGAAGGCACCAACGCCGAGCAGGGCCGGGCCTTGTTAAGCAACACCGGATTGAATCTTTATGCGGCGGATGATTTGGCGCACGCGGCAGAACAAGTTGTAGCATTTGCGGAGGCCGCATGAGTATTTTAATCGACAAAGACACCAAAGTGATTTGCCAGGGTTTTACCGGCAAACAAGGCAGTTTTCACTCCCAACAGGCGCTGGATTACGGCACCCGATTGGTCGGCGGCGTAACGCCCGAACGCGGCGGCGAAACCCATTTGGGTTTGCCGGTGTTCAACACCGTACAAGACGCAGTGAACGCTACCGGCGCCACCGCCAGCGTCATTTACGTGCCGCCTTTTTACGCGGCTGACGCCATTCTGGAAGCCGTCGATGCCGGTATTCAACTGATTGTCTGCATCACCGAGGGTATACCGATACTGCAAATGCTGCGCGTTAAAGCAGCGATGGCAGATACCGACGCATTGCTGATCGGTCCCAACTGCCCCGGCATCATCACCCCCGGCGCCTGCAAAATCGGCATCATGCCGGCTAACATCCATCTACCGGGATCCATCGGCATCGTGTCGCGCTCCGGCACCTTAACCTATGAATCGGTGCATCAAACCACCGCGCAAGGCCTGGGACAAAGTACCTGCGTCGGCATCGGCGGCGATCCGATACACGGCATGAACTTCGTCGACGTGCTCAGCCGTTTTCAGGCTGATGACCAAACTAAAGGCATCGTGATGGTCGGCGAAATCGGCGGCGGCGAAGAAGAAGAAGCCGCAGAATACATTAAAGCCCACGTCACCAAGCCGGTGGTTGCTTATATCGCAGGACTTACCGCGCCTCCCGGCAAGCGCATGGGTCATGCCGGCGCGATTGTGACCGGCGGCAAAGGTACGGCGGAAGGCAAGGTCGCGGCGCTTAAAGCGGCGGGGATTGAAGTGGTGAGTTCGCCGACCGATATTGGCGTGGCGATGAAGGGGTGCTTTTAAATGGCGGCTACCCACTAAGCCGGGGCAAGTTCGGAGTACAGGCTTCGCCTGTTTGCAAGCGAAGCTTGTACTCCGCATGCCGTAGCCTATTAACACTGTACCGTCTTAGCTAATAGCCCAACTTGCCGACAACCTGCCTGATAGACTAACTAATCCTCCTTTTACGAATGACCTTAAAAATAGCCCTGGCCCAAACCAATTTCCTGGTCGGCGATATAAACGCCAATGTTGATAACATAGTCAAAGCCGCCATTCATGCCCGCGATCAATTGGGCGCCGATATGATCGTCTTTCCTGAGCTGACGATTACCGGCTATCCGGCGGAAGACTTGTTATTGCGCACCGATTTTATTACCGCCGCCAATAATGCGCTTTATCAACTGGCCGACCGCGTTACCGATATTGCGCTGATCGTCGGTTTTCCCGAACGTGACGGCGACAAGCTGTACAACAGCGCGGCGGTATTGCATCAGGGCGCGATAACCGCCTGTTATCGCAAACGGGCGCTGCCCAATTACGGTGTGTTTGATGAGCAGCGTTATTTTACGGCGGGCAATCAGCCGTGTGTATTCGAGTTCAATGGCACCTTTATCGGCCTGACCATTTGCGAAGATGTCTGGCGACCCGGCATTATTGAAGACAACAAACAAGCGGGAGCCGAGTTGCTGCTGACCCTTAACGCCTCGCCGTTTAATTCGGGAAAAATCCATCAGCGCGAAACCATTGTTTGCAGCCAGGTTAAAGCCGCACAGATTCCGTTGGTATATGTCAATCAGGTCGGCGGTCAGGATGAATTGATTTTCGACGGCGCGTCTTTTGTTGTTGCTGCCGACGGCGGCATTGTTTTCCGTGCCGAGGAGTTTAAAGAGCAGATCAGCGTGGTCGAGTTTGATGGCAGTCATCCGCTAAAAAATACTTGTGCGCCGCTTTATGCTGAGGTTTCCAGCGAGTATCAGGCGCTGGTATTGGGCATTAAGGACTATGTGCGCAAAAATGGTTTTCAGGGCGCGATTTTAGGCTTATCCGGCGGCATCGATTCGGCTCTGGTGTTGGCTCTGGCCGTTGATGCCTTAGGCGCGGATAAGGTTGAAGCGGTATTGCTGCCGTCGCGCTATACACAGGACATGAGCAACGAAGATGCGGTGCTGGAAGCGGAAGCCTTGGGCGTACACCACCATACCATTCCGATAGAACCCGCCGTTAATGCCTTTACCGGCATGTTGGCCGATATTTTTGTCGGCACGGCCAAAGACGCGACCGAAGAAAACATTCAGGCGCGTTGCCGTGGCGTGGTGTTAATGGCATTGTCGAACAAGCAAGGCAAGCTGTTATTAACCACCGGCAATAAGAGTGAAATGAGCGTCGGTTACGCGACCTTGTACGGCGACATGTCCGGCGGTTTTGCGCCGATCAAGGACGTGCCCAAGCTGCTGGTTTATCAATTGGCTCGTTATCGCAACACCTTATCTCGCGTGATACCGGAACGGGTCATTATCCGTCCGCCTTCGGCCGAACTGGCACCGGATCAGGTCGACGCGGATTCATTGCCGCCTTATGACGTATTAGACCCGATACTGGAGCGCTACATTGGGCAGGATCAATCTGCCGATCAAATCATTGCTGCCGGATTCAGTCGTGAAGACGTAGCCCGAGCCATCAGCCTGGTAGACCGCAACGAATATAAACGCAGACAATCTCCGCCCGGCATCAGGATTACCTCCAGAGCGTTCGGTCGCGACCGACGCTACCCGATCACTTCCGGTTATAAGGGAATTTAAGCAAAATTAAATACCCTGGGCGACTGGCCGGTCGCCCAGGCGATGATTAAGAAGGCAATACCCTTTCTCAATTCAGGTCTATTTGTAATACAATGGGCCGGTTTACACCGTTTGTTTCAATCGAGTCATGTTGCTGCCGGCGGATTATAAAAACAAGGCTATAGCTGCGTTGGCTGACGATATTACCTGTTGATTTTCAATAGCAACATACTTTCTAACAACTCGCATAGCCCATAAAACATTACTGCTACCTCAGCTATATTCCAGAGTAGACAGTATTTAATAATTTAAAAAAGGTCAGTTTTATGTGTTGGAGTGGTGAAGCGTCCGGTGTTTTAGCCGTCGCAGGTCTTAGTACCGCAGCTTATGTTGCGCTTAAACAGGGGGAATCAAAAGAACTCTGGGTCCCGTTAACTTATTTTGCCTTAATGGAGTTATTACAGGCGATAACCTACGTCTATATCGATTTATGTGACAATCCCAATAATCAGATACTCACACTTTTGGGCTATCTGCACGTCGCGTTCCAACCGTTTTTTGTCAACATGGTCGCGATGTATTTCATCCCGGAAAGCGTCAAACTGAAAATACAAACCACGGTTTATACCCTCTGCGGCATCGGTACGCTGTTCATGCTGATCAAGATGTACCCTTTTGCCTGGGCAGGAACTTGCAACATCGGCATAGAAGGTTTTTGCGGACCGAGTATCTGTTCCACCTCCGGTTCCTGGCATATCGCCTGGCAAATGCCGTTGAACGGTTTGATGTCAGATCCGGTCGCTTGGCTGTTAGGCTTTAACTGGGGTTTGCATGCCTTTACTTATATCGCCGTCGCTTTTTACCTGCCGCTGATGTACGGCTCGTGGCGTTTCGTGGGTTTCCATTATTTAATCGGCCCGTTTATTTCCGACCTTACCACCACCGATCCCAACGAATATGCGGCGGTTTGGTGCTTGTTTTCCATCGCTTTATGCGTATCGGTCATTAAATCCCCGATCAGAAAGCACCTGCACGTTAAAACCTGGCCTTTTTATAAAAAGTATATTGGCGATTCGCTGTAGCTTCCAGGTTTTGGCTGCCAACTTAAGGTGCCGTGTTAATAGGCATACGGAGTGCAAGCTTCGCTTGCAAACAGGCAAAGCCTGTACTCCGAACCTGCTATGGCCGGACGGACATGAATAATCGTAAACCAAAATAGTTGAGATCAATGTGGGAGCGATGAGGGCATCGCTCCCACATTGATAGGCTATCAGTGCCGGCAAATTTTAAATGGTTGTCCCGTCCAAGCCGGACCGAGCTTGCAGGCAACAAGATGCTTGCCCAGCCGACATTACTTTTTCCCTAAGCGTTTTTGTTGATTTATCCTCGAACGCAGCCATTGCAATAAGACTACGCCGTGCTTAATAACATACGGCGCATAGGTTTTTGCCCTTTGCAGCAGTAATACCAGCAGCCGAAAAAGCATCATCCCTAGTCGATACAGCGCTTGTTGCACTCGATAAAATAAGGGTCGCAGCGCCGCAACATTCAGCTCTCTATCCCTGATGTTGCCGCGCCGATGCAGCCAGCGTAGCAAGCCGCTGACATACAGAACGAACAAGCCGATACCGGCAAGAAACCAGAGCAACCGGCCGGTCGCGCCAAAAGCCTCGCCGGTGTGCAGCGGCCATATCCAGGTGGTAAAAACTTCACCCTGATTAAATCCCGACGGGTCGCGCACTTCTTTAATCTGTCCGCTCCAGCGATCCACCCAGACCGTGGTGTAGGGATGCCGAAGATTGATTTCATTGCCTTGCCGCAAGTTAATCCGATAAATTCCGCTGTCACCGGCGGGCGTGGTCACACGTCTGAGTTCGGCTCGTGGAAACGGGCCGCGTGCGATAAATTCCGCCGATTCCAAGGCGACCGGGTGATTATTCGGAATCGCCGAGCTGATGATGTTTTTCCCGGTTCCGCCGTGCTCCATGCCCGATGTGCCAACCAGCGCTGCCAATATCGACGGATAACTCAGATGAAAACCGGTGAACGCCAGCAACAATAAGATCGATGCACTCAGCAGTCCGATCAGACGGTGCAGGTCGAAGGCAAGCTGGATCATGCCGACATGATGACGAATCCTTAATGCCAGGGAAGGTTTGTATGCCGCCAGCCTGTTGGCAGCAGGCGCGGCGAACGCTGCCCGAATACCTCGCAGTCCCGGCCACCACAAATAAATGCCGGTACCGATAGAAACCATCAGCAATAAGCCCAAAATACCCACTGCATTCCAGCCGAAGCGATTTAGCTGTAATTGGGTATGCAAATCAAGCAGCCAAGTGGTGACTGTTTGCCCCCAGAACCGACTGGCAACGACCTCGGCGGTATACGGGTTTACCGACACCATCAGCGGCGCGTACAGCTCGAAGAAGGTTTCTCTGGGTTTCTCGTACCAGACGGTAATCATGCCTTGCGGAGACCTGGGCATTTCCATAGTCCAGGAGCCGTAACGGTTGGGATGTGCCGTTCGCACGGCGCTGATGATTTTATCCAGCGATTGCCGCTTGCCCAGTGGTTGCTCGATAACCAACTTTGGATTCAACAGCTCATCCAGTTCTTCGCGGTAAATGCTGATACTGCCGGTTAACCCCATCAGCGCAAAAAAGAATCCGGCGCTTAAGGCCAGATAAAGATGAATTTTAAGCCAGGTTGCCCGGCTAAGCAGGCGTTGAATAGGCAATTGCATGACGTTGGTATCAGAAAAAAAACAGTCATTATCCCATACGGGATTCTGTCGTGTTGCTTTTGTCCAAGCCGCCGAACAGCCCTTATCAGCATTCTTATCGAGATTTATCAGTTTGCACGTAAACCCCCTTCCTTTAGGCACAGCTATGTACACAAGTCGCTACATCCAAACTGGGCATGCTGCCCATGCACTAACTTTAAGAAAAAACATTCCCTCGTGGGTGACGTCACCGCTATTAAATTAAGGGCTTGGCATTACGTGGGATCAGTAAATGGCTTGCCCCAGGCCATTTGCCTGCCGCTCAACTTGATTAAAAAAGTACGCAAGGCTTGTGCAGTTTCGTTAAGGTGACACGGGCGTTTTTATAAAAACGCTATGCCGCTTGGGTACTGGCAAAACTCGTGCTTTTATTAGGCAATGCCCGTAAGCCGGCACTCAAGGTGTCAGTGGAGTTCAAATGCTCAGTCACCAACTGTTGGTGACGCTTTGCCAAGCGCGGATCGAGGTCTAATAACTTTTTTTATATTCATGACCTATGTTACTGTTTTTTGGACTTCAAGTTGTGTAGATAGCTATGCTTTAGGTGGGGAGGATGTCAACAATCAATCCGAAAACGCCTGGTTAACCAATAAGCTGAAGGTTAAAATAGCGCCCAACCACATTTCCACTATTTAACTGATGTTACGCACCCACCCTTCAAAAAGCGTATTATTTCGGGATGGAAAAAATAAAATTAGAATTATACACAG
>JAQSDX010000089.1:0-5000 GCA_029946125.1 Candidatus Methylobacter titanis | reverse complement strand
ATTCCTACGCGTTACTCACCCGTCCGCCACTCGTCAGCGCCCGAAGGCCTGTTACCGTTCGACTTGCATGTGTTAAGCATACCGCCAGCGTTCAATCTGAGCCATGATCAAACTCTTCAGTTTATATCATTTTGCCACTCAATAAGATGAGTAGCCAATCTTGGCTCGACTACAGATTCAAACGCTTATAATTTCTTATCTACGTAAGTTCTCGTGTCGACTATTTATTACAAACGTAAATAGCTCGTCACAAGCACCCACACAAATTATTTTGATCAGATTTTTAAAGAGCGTCGGAGTAATCCCCGGTTGAGCTGGACAATTATACAGAGCCAATTCAGTTTGTCAACATGTAGTTCATTACTGACAAAGGTAATCTGTAGTGAACGAAAGCTATGCCAGTCTACGCACAAAGCAAACATTAAAAAAACAATGTAATAACAATTACATATGATCGATTATGACACTTAGAAAAGTGACGGTTGCGCCAGTACCTCCATTGTCGAGCAAATGGCTGGTCTCGAATCGCAGCTAAAAAAACTCGAAGCCGCTCATTGCAAAAAAAAATTTCAGGGGCAGGTGTCATCGGTTGCTGTCCGTGTTCAACTTGATGCGGCGATAGAATTTGCACTGGAGGGTGACGTGCTAGTAACCACAAAGCTAGATTGACTGGCTAGAGGATCTCATGGCAATTATTCAGGCATTGGAGAAAAGGCGGTAGGCCTACGTACTGTTAATCTAGGTATGGACGCGCAGACCTCAACCGGCAAGCTCATGTTGACCGTCTTTCGCTGTGCCGCCCAATTCGAGCCGGAAGGCGTCGCCAAAACCAAAATAGCGGGTAAGTATAAAGGTCGTAAGCCACTAGCGGACAATTTGCGCCAAGAAGTAATGTTTGTCTCGCTACCGAAGGTATGGCAAAAGTTAATATTGCCCGCCAACTAAAAATCAATCAGTAAGGCTATTGTATATCGAATCTTGGCAGCCACAAAAAAAGCTGATGTGTGAAAATTTCGCCAGCATACGACACGCAAACAGCAGGAATCCTCAGAATATCTACTTTGAAGAAGTTAAAAAAATTAATCATGACTGCATGAAATTTGGTGTTTTATTCAGCAACACCAAGCATGAATTTTACAACAAGGCAGATACACTTAATATTCAATAGGTTATCAAGAATATTATTACTGCTTTTGAAATCAATATTTCGTCTGTAAACCGCTGATACCAAGGGTTTAAGAGGTGGCGCAAGACAAGCCGTTCTTTTCAAACAGCCCGGACACATATTCCATTCCACCACGCCCTAATTTAGCTGACTCAATCGCCTCATAACTTCTCTTATTTTTCTCTGAAAGCCTAGCAAAAAACCGTTGCATTTTTAGCTCAATGTCTTTTGGATATGCGGTTACTCGATAACTTTCTTCAAGGTGAATTTTCCAGCAAATTATCACTTAACTAGCTTCGGTATACCAACTCAATTTCAGGAAATGATTGCTTGACAGGGGACAGCGGATGAAGGCAGTAACCTTCAATAGACTTAAAATTACGACACTTCAGCCAAACGTCATAATATTGACGATGACATACTATCCACGCTGTTGAGCTCGCAATAACTCGGCAAACTCATGTGCAGGCACCGGTTTACTTTTAATATAACTCTAATACAGATCACAGCCTTTTTCCTGCAAAAATGCCAGTTGTTCTGGTGTTTCCACACCTTCGACTAAAATTTTAAAGCCTAAAATAGGTCCCATAGCGACAATGGTTGCAGCAATTTCCATGTTATGTTCATGAAAAGAAATATCGTCAATAAAGCTTTTATCAATTTTCAAAACATCCGGCGGAAAATGCTTAAGGTAGGCTAAAGATGAATCACAGGTGCCAAAATCATCAATGGCAATACGGACACGGCACAACGTTATCGATACCAGAATGAAGATTGTTTCACCAAGACATTCCTTCTTGATTATCGCTATAAGGCCTATGTGCCTGGAGTCAAACGCCAAGTGGTGGAGATAACGATCAATGGCAGCGGCATTCGTGATACGGGGCGAGTGTTGGGGATTAACAAAAACACTGTCATCAGCACGCTAAAAAAGCAAGCCCTGCTTACACAGGTAAACCCTATAGTTAATACGTTGGCTGCGTCAGACGGTATGGAAGTTAGGTTGGAAGCCGTCTGTGAAGCCGAAATGGACGAACAATGGTCTTATGTGGACAAGAAATCTGAGCGGCGTTGGCTTGTGGTACGCAATTGATCATGTAACCGCACCATACTGGCGTATGTCTTTGGTAGGCGTAAAGATGAGGTCTTCAAGCAACTGAAGGCATTGCTTCAACCGTTCAACATTACCTGTTATTACACCGATGATTGGGGTGCCTACGAGCGCCATTTAGATACTGCCAATCATCAAGTTCGCAAGCGGAACACCCAGAAAATTGAATCTACGAACTTGGATCAAACGGTTGACAAGGAAAACCATCTGTTTTTCCAAGTCAGCTTTGATAGATGATACCGTCATTGGACTGCTTATCAATAACTAATGTTACGCACTGAAGTTGAAAGGCATAGAATATTGCCTGTTGACTAGATTTATGTGAGGTATATGTCATGAAACATTCACTGTTAGAGTTATATAGCGATTATCTACTCCCTTTTTACTCTAAAACCGTTTAACTTTAGAGCAAGCTATGAAGTCAAGTAGCCTGCGCATTTGTAAATCGGCCATGGGCGAACCTCGTGCTAGTTGATTCTGAATACGCACGGCCTTTTCCTGTACTGATAATGTACAGGGCACGTTATATAAACCCTTTCGCCGTATTTCGTGAATAAGGTATTCAGCCGGATTGAGTTGAGGCGAATAGCTGGGAGTATGCCAAAAGCTAAGACTAAACGCTGGCAGCAGCACATGCTGTGCGATTTCGTTAAGCAACTCATGCGCTCTGGTTTCCATTCGCTTGCCGTGGGTTCTGGCATTATCAAGCAAAAAAGTTAACTGGCTGAATCCTTTTTGCAGGTAAACCAACACAGTGAGTACAACGACCCTTACGGCTTCTTCAGTTGTGCTTTGCCCGTTAAAGTCAACACGCGTGGTTCCTCGTTGTACATCAACGGTCAGGAAACCGTTGAGTTTTTGCCGGTGGCGCTCATCGCTCGGTATTCTGGGCTTGGTATTTTTCTTAGCCCAAGCGTAATGTGTGTAAGGCAAGCTCTGCAAAGCAAATTCATCCAAAGCAATCAACGCACTATCTTCACTGAGCAGTGCCGTTTTTTTTAAGTCAGTGATGAATTGAGCCTGTTCATGTGCATCAGTAGGGCCATAGTCGCGATGTGCTTTTTGTAACGACAGGTCCCAGTGATCGAACAATTGATACAGGCGAGCACTGCTAATCTTGATCTGCCACTTTTGCTCAATCACTGTACGCATTCGATCAGCAGTCCACTGATAGCTGTCAATGCCATAATCAGCCGGTGTTTTATGTAACATCATATAGCGCACGATACGTTGCCGCTGTTCAGACAAAAGCTGCTTCCGATGCACGGATGCTTTTTTAAGCAATTTATCAAAGCCACCGTGTAAATAGCTGTCAAGCCAATAAACCAGCGTCTGCCAACGTACCTTTTGTTCGCAGCAAACTTCGGACAGGTTCTGTCCATCCCAAATGGCTTTCAGTGCCAAAAGCCGTCTGCGCTGCCATTGCTTTTGATGCTCATAATACTGCTTTTGCCAAGCTTTCCGGTCTTGAGGCGCTAGGCGCTGAAGGCGTATTCTGCGAATCATGCCTCCCCCTTAAAGTTTGCTGTTTCACCAACTTAAAGATAGACGATTTTTTAATCAAATGGGAGTAATGAGTTCGTTTGCCCAGATTACCGCAACCGATTTGATCCCAACTTCTAGATCATGAGGTCCGCCATGATCAAATCACCCAATTTTTAGCGGGCACTGATTACACGTCCCGGGACTTGTGGTCGCTGGTGAAGCCAACCGTCCGCACCATTGAGGTGGACGAGGGCGTGCTGATCTTCGATGATAACATTGAGAAAAACCCTATACCGATGAAAACGAGATCATCGCCTGGCACTTCGATCATGGCCAAAACCGCACCGTCAAAGGCGTCAACATCCTCAATTGTCTGTATCATGCCAATGGCATCAATGTGCCTGTCGCGTTCGAGATCGTTCACAAGGATCTGCTGTTTTGCGATACGAAAACCCGGCAGGTTAAGCGCCACAGCTCTCTTACCAAAAACGAGCAGTTGCGCCAAATACTGCGGATATGCCGGTAAAATCAACTGCGTTATCGCACCGCGTTAACCGATAACTGGTTTTCTTCCAAAGAAAATATGGTTTTTATTAAAGAGCTGAACAAGGATTTTGTCATGACCCTCAAAAGTAACCGGACCGTCGCCCTCAGTTTGGAAGACAAGCATCAAGGTCATGTTGTGCGCATGGACGCGCCGCCGCTAGAAGACAATACGGCACGACTGGTTTTCACCACGGGACTTTCTTCCCGGTGATGTTGGCCAAGCAAGTCTTTAAAAACAAAGACAGAAGCCGCGGCGTGCTTTATTTGGCGTCCAGCGATCTCCAGCATACTTACGACCGGATCACAACTCTCTATTAAAAACGGTGGAACGTCGAAGTCTTCCACAAATCCATTAAATCCAACACTAGCTTGACACACTCACCAACCCGCACCATCCGGACCCAAAGCAACCACTTTTTTGCATCTATCTGTGCTTTTTTCAAGCTCGAACATCTCAAGCTTAAACATCAGCTCAACCATTTCGCGCTTAGAAGTAAGCTTTACCTCAAAGCCTTACAAGCCAATTTTGCCGAACTGCATCGGCTCAGTGAGTAACATCAGTCAATAAAGTAGAGTTTGGCGTCAATATTCATGCCAAGTTATAGGTTTGACCCATTACCCAGATTAGTACCCAATTTAGGCAAAAAAAAACCCAAGTGCAGAGACTTGGGTTTTTAATTTAAGAGCTTGGCA
>JAQSDX010000088.1 GCA_029946125.1 Candidatus Methylobacter titanis | reverse complement strand
CCGCATCATGCGGTTGGGCAATAAAGTTATTATTTAAATGTATGGCTTTAAAAACCGGCCCCTTGCGGAGCCGGCTTCTGGTTCCTTGCGTTTACCTGATGGTAACGCCGACATTTGTCCTCGTGGCGCCCGTTGCTGATGACCGCAAGCTGATCGGTGAGACACAGGCAGGTCCTGGTTTTGCTCTGTATTCCCACGTGCCGTCGGGTATGGCTGCGATTACGGGAAGTGCCCCGCCCAGTTTATTGGTATTCAGATTGGCCGGCACAGATGCTGTCGAGTACAACTGGATAGTGTTGTTCGTCTGCACTGAGCTGGTTCCAGCCACGCGCCATTCGCCCGAAGTGGCGTTGATGCGTTTGCACTGAAATGCAGTTACCTGGATATTTTCAGCATTAACGACCGTCACCGTGACATGTGCCGATGATGTCTGAGGAACTGCATCGCCTATGACAGCATTGGCTACGGTGTAATCGAAGCCGGAAGCGGCTGCCGTGGCACCGGCTGCAAAAGTCACTTGACCGTTTGCTGCATTGACACTCGCCGTGCCGCCGGTGACGTTGGATACCGTTACCGACGCCGGATCCAGCGTACCGCCGTTGCCCGAGTCGTTGGCCAGCACGTCGATGACTGTCGACTGGTTGATGGCCACATTGACCGGTCCATCGGGGCTGGCAATCGGCGCAGGCCCTGTTGCGGATGGGGCGACCGAGACGATCACTGTCGCCACATTGGACTGCCCAACGCTGTTGGCTGCCGTATATTGGAAAGTCACATCGCCGTTTACAGACCCCGGCGTGTAGATGATGTTTGTGCCGCTAACGGATGCCGAACCGGAACCGGCCGGGATCGCCGCTCCGATCAATTGCACAGACGTGATCAATGCTACCGGATCCGGATTCGCGACATCGTTAGCGGTAACCGGAATATCAACAGCCGGACCTCCCGCTTCCGCCACTGCGGCGTCATCCAAGGCAAGCGGTACGCCAGCTGCAGGCGCACCACCGGTTCCTGTTGCTGCCTGATTGCGTGTCACGATGAATGTTCCGCTGCCGCCGGCAGCCGATTTTACGGTAACGCTATCCGGAGGAGTAACGACACCGCTCACCGTCAGGGTCACTTCGGCGGGATCGTTGGCATTATCGGTTGGCACGGCTGTTTCACTGTAACCCTCCAGCATCAGTGCAGGCGGTAGCTGGTCGGGGGCAAAGCCTTTGTCGCTGCTGGTCGCAACTACGGTCAGCGTATCAGTAGGGTAATCATAATTCGCCGAAGCGGCCGTCACGACATCGACCACATGCTTGGTGAATAGGCTGGGCGGCGTGTCGGCGCTGTTGATGACCGATACGGGGCCGGGCAAATTGCCGAGAGGATCCACCATGCCCTGGGTATAGTACTGCCCGAGCGCGGCGGGGCCGAACGGGATCATCTTGACAGGCGCAATGTTTGTTGCAGCCGCCGTCAATGAAGGATTAGGCTGAGAGGCCAAAACCTTGATGTCGCGGGCATACACATCAACCTGAGTGCCGGCAGCATCGCGTTTGTAGAAGCCATTGTAGATATCCAGCGGACTGGGGATTGGGCTTGCCACAAAATTATGCAGCCGGCCCATCAGGCTGAACTGATCGGAGCGAATGCAGATACCGTCGGCTCCTTGGTCTCCCAGTACAATAGGAGCGCCGGCGGCTGTTTCGCCGCAGATCTCGAAATAGTTGGTACCGAAGGGACTGCCGGTGACGAATTCCGTAGCGACCCCGTCCGACAGGAATTGAGCGCCATTAAGGGTGACCGGTGCGAGCGGGGCTTCCCCGCTGCTGGCGGATCGTTGCAGGAAGGGGCCGACACGGCTCTTGAGCGCGCCGTTAAACACGCCATTTGCCACGCCGACGTCTTCGCTGAACACGATGTCGCGATTGCCGTCAGAAACTGCGTCAACCGGAAATGTCTCGACGCCGTAAGGATGTTTCACGGTATAAATGCCGGGTTCAGGAACACCAGCAAATAATCGAATGCGCGTGAATGTGATTTGATCACCCACAACTACAGGCCCTACAGAGAAGGCCGCTTCCAGCGCCAGAACCAGTGTGGCGCGCTTGCCTGCCGGCATGTCCATCACGGACGAGGCGTTAAAGTAAAAGGCTTCATCGGGGAAGTTGGTCGGGAAGCTGTAAGGCGGATCGGGCAAGCCGGGCCCGACCAGCAAACAGGCGTTCTGTTGCGTCGCTCCGGGATCGCTGGCGTTAGGCAAGCAAATGTCGAGGACCATGCCATTTAAGTCCTGATACCAGTTTGGAAAACCGTGTCCTGCCGGTGACGGTAAGTTAGTCGGGCCGACCCGTGCCAGGTCGGCATATGCGGATAGGCTCAACGCAGTAAGCGCTATCGCAGCTAATGTATGTTTGGTTTTCATTTGAATTTACCTCGTTGTCATTCTTAGTAGAGAGTCAAATAGGTGCACTTGGGTATTGACGACAACATCCAGATACCTTGTGCTTTTTATTGTATCCATTCCCCGACTGAATTTTTGTTATCAATAACACCGACGACCAGTCTGAGGGTTTACTCCGTTGGGATTAATGTATAAGAAAAGCAAAGAAAATGAACTCGGGTGGAACCCTGATTTGGACTCAGGTTAATACCTGATATAGAGCGTAGGTATTTATATAAGTTCCTATGGATATAGAGATGACATGATGAGCCGATTTTGGTATCCCCGAAAAATACAACGAGTTATTTAAAGGGGTGCAGGCTGGATTACAGGAATGGTAGGCAAAGCTCCCGGCTCCTGCCCCAAGCACGGGGATGTGGTGAAAGCTTCCGCGCCTGCTCACGCCTACTGCCTACATCCATGCAGGCAATGCAGATATTGCATAACGCCATGGATGGCGTGTAGTAGAGTCATGCAGGAGCAATTACCGAGGAGCAAATTCTGTTCTTGCAGGCAAAAAAAATGCGGCCTATGAGGCCGCATTAGAGAAGGATATAAAACTCTGAATTCCGAGGAGGAAATTTACATCTCAAGAGTTGTACGTATATTAGCGATAAATGATGAACATTGGAATGTGACATATTGTCGCAGTATCTTAACAAGTTATCATTTCTCTTTATCTGAAAGTGTATAGATCGACAATCATATTCCCAGTTCCTGAATCTTCCGGGTCAGGGTATTCCTGCCATAGCCTAATAAAATAGCCGCTTCGTGGCGCTTGCCGTGGGTAAAGTGTAACGCCGCTTCAATCAAAATAGTCTCAACAGCGGGGATGATTTGTTTGGCGATTTCGGCCTCGTTCCCGCGCAATAGCTGCTGGTCTATCCAGTTTCTGAGTAAGGTTTCCCAGCCGTTTTCGGCAGCATTTTTTTCTGCTGGCGTGGCTAGCAATTCGGGCGGCAGGTCGTGCAGATGAATTTCCCGGCCCGAGGCCATCACCGTCAGCCAGCGACAACTGTTCTCCAATTGCCTGACATTGCCCGGCCAGTCCAACGTGCTTAAAAAAGCCTCCGCATCAGGTTTTAACACTTTAATTTCGGTATTCAGTTCGAGCGCCGCCTGATTTAAAAAGTGGCGCAGCAGCAAGGGGATGTCCTGTTTGCGTTCACGCAGCGGCGGGATGTGGATGCGGATCACGTTTAAGCGATGGAACAAGTCTTCCCGAAAGCGCCCTTGCTCCACCAGCGTTTCAAGGTCCTGATGGGTGGCAGCAATAATACGCACATCGACTTTAACGGAGGCGTATGAGCCGACCGGGTAGAATTCGCCATCGGCCAACACCCGCAATAAACGGGTTTGCAGTTCGGCGGGCATGTCGCCGATTTCATCAAGAAACAAGGTACCGCGATCGGCCTGCTCAAAGCGGCCGGCGCGGCGTGATTGCGCGCCGGTGAAAGCCCCTTTTTCATGGCCGAACAGTTCCGACTCCATCAGGTCTTTGGGGATGGCGGCCATGTTCAGCGCAATGAACGGATTTCCCGCTCTGGGACTGTGGCGATGCAGGGCTTTGGCGACCAGTTCCTTGCCGGTTCCCGATTCGCCGTTGATCAGTACGGTGATATGCGATCTGGCCAGTCTGCCGATAGCGCGGAATACCTCCTGCATCGACGGCGCTTCGCCGATGATTTCCGGCGTGGTTTCTTCTGCCGCATACGTCGGGGAATCCGAGATTTGCTGTTGCCGACTATGAATACAGGCTCTATGGGCGAGATCAACGACTTCCTTAATATCGAAGGGCTTGGGCAGGTATTCAAACGCACCGCCATGGAATGCCGAGACCGCGCTTTCCAGATCGGAATGTGCGGTCATCACAATAACCGGCAGATTCGGGTGGCTCAGTTGGATCTTGTCCAAAAGTTCCAGTCCATCCATGCCGGGCATACGAATATCGGTAATCAGCGCATCGGGCAGGTAGTCCTGTAAGGCACTCAGCAACTCGGCCGCACCGGAAAAACTGCGGGTGATGATGTCCGCTTTTTGCAGGGCTTTTTCGACAACCCAGCGTATCGATTTGTCGTCATCGATGATCCAGACAGTTTCGGCTTTAGTCATTTTCTGATTCCCCTTGGGTAATAATCGGTAAGAAGATTGAAAACACCGTGTTTCCGGGTTCGCTATTGCATTCAATTAAACCGTTATGCTGATTGATCAAGGCTTGGGCTATGGATAATCCCAGTCCTGTGCCGTCGGCGCGTCCGGTAATCATCGGGTAAAATATCTGGTTCATCATGTCGGCGTCGATGCCCGGCCCGTTATCGATAATGTCGCATTTGACCGCCAATTTGTAGCGCTTGCGACCGATGTTCACTTGCCGGTGAATCCGGGTTCTGATGCTAATGTCGCCTTCGCCATTCAGCGCCTGAACGGCATTTTTGGCGATATTTAAAATAGCCTGGATCAGTTGGTCTTTATCGGCCAGGATCTCGGGAATACTGGGATCATAGTCGGATTTAACGGTGAGACTGGAGCTTCCTTCTGCTTGAACTAACTGTCTGACCCGCTCCAGCACTTCGTGAATATTGATGGTCTTTTTATTGGGTAGTTTGTTGGGGCCGAGCATTTTATCCATCAAGCCTTGCAGACGGTCGGATTCGGCGATGATAATTTGGGTGTATTCCTTGAGTTCCGGGTCGTGCAACTCCAGATCCAGCAATTGTGCCGCGCCGCGCAAACCGCCCAACGGGTTTTTGATCTCATGCGCCAAGCCCCTGACCAGCAATCTGGCGGTGTTCTGCTGGGTTAATAAGTGTTCTTCCTTGGATATGCGCAGATGATTATCGACTTGTTGCAATTCGACCAGAATCTCGTTGACCCGCTCATTTTTCAATAACGGCGTTAAGCTCAAATTAATGGTGAGGCTGTGGGTCATACGATCCAGAATAAGCTCACGGTCCATCAGCGGTTCCGCCATGGTCAGGCATTGCTGCAAATTCACCAGCAACGCGGGATCGGAAGACTTGAATAACTCATAAGCGCCGAGGCCTAACAAGTGGCGCGAGCTGTCGGCAAGCAAAATCTCACCGGCAGAATTGATGTAAGTGAGCGTTAGGGCGCGATCAAATAACAGGATGGCGGTATTAAGGTGATCAAGTATACGTTTATGCATGGCTTGCTTAAAGTTGTTTAAAGAAAGAGTGTTATCGTTTTTTAAAGCAATTTGTGGGCCGACAAAGGCAGAGAAAAGGCGAAAGGCTAAAGGCCAAGGGCTAAGGGCAAAAGATTTTTTCCATTTTCGTCTTTCGCCTTTTGTCTTTCGTCTGTCTTTTTACCTGACTGTCCAATTAAGTGCGCCAGCAATTTAGTTTCGCACCATTTTAGCGCATTAAATTTGTATTTTTAGGATTTAGATTCAGGAAACCACCCAAGTCGGTGTACGGCATACGGATTGCTTGTGAATTGAAAATAGCATTCAATTATAAGGAACACCCGATGAAACAACGTTTGGTCGTGATCGGCAACGGCATGGCGGGTATGCGTACCGTAGAGGAACTGCTGACCGCCGCGCCGGATAAATACGCCATCACCGTGTTCGGTGCCGAGCCTTACGGCAACTACAACCGCATCATGCTGTCCTCGGTGCTGTGCGGCGAAAAAACCATTGAGGATATTGTGATCAATAACCGTCAGTGGTACCTCGACAACGGCATAACGCTCTATGCGGGCGAAGCCAAAGCCGTGACGCGGATAGACCGGAAAAACAAAAAAGTCTATGCGCAAGACGGCACATTTGCCGGCTATGACCGGCTGTTAATCGCTACCGGTTCCAAAGCCGTTATACCGGAGATTGCCGGCAATGATCTGGAGGGCGTGATCAGCTTTCGGGACATTGTCGATGTCAACAAAATGCTTAGCTACAGTCGTAGCTATAAAAAAGCGGTGGTCTTGGGCGGCGGGCTGCTGGGGTTGGAAGCCGCCAACGGTCTGGTTTTAAGAGGCATGGATGTGACCGTGATCCATAATCATGAAATCTTGCTGAACCGGCAAATGGACAGACCCGCAGCAAAAATGCTGCAAACGGAACTGGAGCAACGCGGCCTGAAATTTAAGATGGCCGCCAAACTTAAGCAATTACTGGGTGATGAAAATGGTCATATCACCTCTGTTTGTTTTGATGATGGCAGCCAACTCGAATGCGACCTGTTCATTATGGCCATCGGCGTACGCCCCAACATGGCGCTGGCTCAGGAAGCGGGGATTTATTGCGAGCGCGGCATCGTCGTTAACGATACCTTGCAAAGTTACGATCCCAGCATTTACGCGGTAGGCGAATGCATTCAGCATCGCGGCGCTACCTTCGGCCTGGTCGCTCCGCTGTTTGAGCAAGCCAAAGTCTGCGCCAATCATCTTAGTGCGCATGGCGTGGCCGAATATATTACCTTGCCGACCGCGACCAAGCTTAAAGTCACCGGCATCAACCTGTTTTCGGTCGGCGATTTTCAAGGGGATGAACATTCTGAAAGCCTCTGTTTTACCGATCCTGCGATAGGTATTTATAAAAAACTGGTCATTAAGGCCGACAAGCTGATTGGCGCGGTGCTCTATGGCGACACCGCAGACGGCAGCTGGTACCAGCAATTGCTGGAGCAGGAAGAGACTATTTCCGAGATAAGGGATGCGCTGATTTTTGGTAAAGCTTATGCGGGGTAAGTTGTGAACCCAATGTGGGGGCGAATTCATTCGCGCTGTGCCGGGTTCGCGCAGGAATTAGCGCCCCCCGC
>JAQSDX010000087.1 GCA_029946125.1 Candidatus Methylobacter titanis | reverse complement strand
CTGTCATTTGCCTCGGTACTTTTATGGTTAAGATGAAACGTCAACAGAACCTAGCCCGTTGCAGTACAGGAAAAAAGGTTTGAATACACTCGTTTATATAAAAAAGCTTAATATCCTAAGCTTTATACTTCAAATTCAGCGCGTTGATGTCCAGTATTCAGCAACTCTTGCATCCATTTTGGTGCCACCCCGCGTCCCGTCCATGTTTTGTTAAAATCATCAGGGTGACGATATTTAATCGCAACTTTTGTACCCTTGCGAACTGACTTCTTCTCAGGTTCGTGGATTTCTACAATAACATTAATAGAGGCTGCCAATTCTTTAATTTGAGCCATAACGTCTTTGCGCTTGTTAGCTTGCATATTTTTTAATGCTTTTTCTGCGTTTACAATAACAGATTGTAATTCATGTTCAGAAAGATCTTTATACTCGGTCATTTTTAGCCCTTAAAATAAATAAAAAAGATATATTAACTTTATCATTAATCTTAATATAAATATATTAAATTATTAAACAACAGATATGCATCTGCCCATCTTACTTTAAAAGCAATATAATTATTTATCAATCACTCCAAGTTAAGTTTTACAGACTCAGGTGATTTATTACACAACAGGAAATAGTTATTCAACCTTAAAGTTTTTTTCATTTAATAATCGGTCGTTTTTATCAAATAGCCTTACAGTCCAGTTACCTTTTTCAGCATCAGAAAATAACTTGCGACTTGAAGTGCGCCATCTATTACCCGATATAATTAATGCCCTCCTAGTATCAACAACACCATCTTTCAACCATTCATGGTAAACCTTGCTACCCTTCATTTCTTTCAATTCAGTAAAATAATAAACCCATATCGGCTTCTTCTTGCTAATGTTAATAGTCTTGACTATTTCACCTACCGGCTCTTTATTATTAATCTCGTAAGTTAACACGGCCCTTACTTCATTAGTATTAACTTTTGAAGACTCTAATTCTTTAATAACTTTTTTGTTCGGTTGTTCTTTTATAATTTTCTTAACTGGAATTTCCGCAGCTTGTTGACTGCTCTTATTTGGCTCTTTACTTGACTTAGCCAACAGGTTGTTTTTCGCAATTCCCTGCGTTGATATGTCCAGGTTTTTTGTCTCAGCTTCATTAAACCCAACCTGTGGCGCTAGCTGTTTTTCTGTAGCATTAACTATCATCGCAATATTATCCGGATCGATATTTTGCGTATCCTTATTAATAATATAAAACAACGATACTAAAATCAGAACCAGCATACTGGCAGCGAGCAATATCCTTTTGATATTCCACTCCGTTATCATCTTGGGTGCCAAGTCCAACGCCGCTTTTCCAGATATAGGATATTTAACTTGAATTACAATATTTCGTTTGTCTGTCATAAAATCATATCGACTCTGCTTTAGGTGAAAACACTCGGTTGCTTTTCTTAGCTTAACACCGCATATTTTAGTCAGCGAATACGCTAAACCTTGGTAATATACTACTTAAGAGTTCAAACAAAGACAAAATCCTTGCAGAATAAATTTGGATATTCAAAAATGAGTAAACTGCTTAAACTTTTTCAAGATTCTTCTTCTCTGTACGGCAGCAACGCCAGCTTTGTTGAAAATTTATATGAACGCTTCCTCGAAGACCCGGACTCAGTTGAGCTAAGCTGGAAAAAAGAATTCAATAAAATCCACAACGGCACTGATTTTGAAACGCCTCACAGCCCTGTCGTAGAGCGCTTTGCGCAACTTGCCGTTAAATCTCAAGGCAGATTGGCAAAGCTACAAGGATTTACCGAAGAAAGCGTTAAAAAACAATCGGCTGTTGCCAGGCTTATTAATCATTACCGGGTTCGCGGGCATCAGATTGCCGCCAATAATCCATTGGGGAAAACAATGCCCCCTCCTCCCGATATGGATCCCGCTTATTACGGTCTTTCCGAACCTGATATGGATACTTTATTCGATACCGGTTCACTTTATGGCGTTGACCGACTACCTTTACGAGACATTATTGCCAACCTGAAAGAGATTTACTGCGACAGTATCGGCTCTGAATACATGCATGTCGTCGACACCCATATCAGGCGCTGGATCATAAACCGTCTGGAAAGCTCTAAAACCAACTTAGAACTAACCCTTGAAAAAAAACACTGGCTGTTAAAATTATTGACTGCCGCCGAAGGCATAGAAAGCCATTTGCACAATCGATTTGTCGGCCAAAAACGTTTTTCTCTGGAAGGCGGAGAATCGCTGATTCTCATTCTGGATGAATTAACGCAAGGATTTGGCACAAATGGCGTTAATGAAGTTGTGATCGGCATGGCTCACCGAGGTCGCTTGAATGTGCTGGTCAATATCCTGGGAAAAAGTCCTGCCAGCCTGTTTAATGAATTTGCCGGCACTTCGCCGCTTTCTCCGGGTGTCAGTACCGGCGATGTGAAATATCACCTGGGGTTTTCATCAGACATCAGTACGCCCGGCGGCCCTCTTCATATTACGATGGCATTCAACCCTTCACATTTAGAGATCATCAATCCGGTGGTCGAAGGTTCGGTTAAGGCCCGTCAGGACAGAGCGGGGGAAAACGGCAAAAATACAGTAATCCCCATTTTAATCCACGGAGACGCGGCCTTTTCCGGACAAGGCATCGTCATGGAAACCCTGAATATGTCGCAAACCCGCGCTTTTTCCACAGGCGGAACCGTGCATATTGTTATTAACAACCAAATCGGCTTTACTACCAGCAACTCGCGGGATGCGCGCTCCACACTTTATTGCACCGATGTGGCCAGCATGATTCAGGCGCCAGTTTTCCATGTCAACGGTGACGATCCCGATGCCGTCATCTTTGTCACCAATCTGGCAATGGATTACCGGATGACCTTTAATAAAGATGTGGTCATCGACCTTATTTGCTATCGCAGACTGGGCCATAATGAAGCCGACGAGCCTTCTACTACCCAACCCTTGATGTATAAAAAAATCCGCAAACTCAAGACGACGCGGAAACTTTATGCCGAAAAACTCATCAAAGCCGGGTTTATCACTGTTGAACAAGCTGCAGAGTTGGAACAAAATTACCAAAAACAGCTAGAAGCCGGTGAAATTGTTTCCAGACCTATCCTAGCCGACGGCCCCTACCCGTACACTAATCAATGGAATAAATTCCCGAACATCGACTGGAATCCAGTCTGCAATACCGCAGTTTCCATGGATCATCTGCGCTTTTGTAACGACAGAATGCAACGCCTGCCAACCGGTTTCGAATTACACGCACGAGTCGCAAAAGTCATGGATAACCGGCGTAAAATGGCGGCTGGAGCCATGCCGCTGGACTGGGGTTTTGCCGAAAATATGGCCTATGCAACACTGCTGCTGGATAAATATAACGTTCGTTTAACCGGCCAGGATGTTGGTCGCGGCACCTTTGTGCATCGTCATGCTGTTTTGCATAATCAACTCAATAATAAAACCTATACACCGATCAAACATTTAGACAAAGATCAGGGCAACGCGCAGATTTTCGACTCACTGCTTTCCGAAGCAGGTGTGTTAGGTTTTGAATATGGCTACAGCACCACAATGCCGAATACCCTGGTTATATGGGAAGCGCAATTCGGCGATTTTGCCAACGGCGCACAAGTCGTTATCGATCAATTTATCAGTTCCGGCGAAACCAAATGGGGGCGCTTATGCAACCTGGTCATGCTGCTGCCACACGGCTTTGAAGGCCAGGGACCGGAACACTCCTCCGCTCGACTGGAACGCTATCTGCAACTGTGCGCTGAACACAATATTCAGGTTTGCAGCCCGACTACGCCTGCACAAATATTTCACTTATTGCGTCGCCAGATGCTACGACCCTACCGTAAGCCATTGATAGTCATGAGCCCCAAGAGCTTACTACGCCATAAACTCGCAATCTCCACGCTGGAAGATTTAACCGACGGTCAGTTCCAGCCCCTTATCGGCGAGCAGGACAACATCAATCCCAAAAAAGTGACCCGCCTGGTCATGTGTTCAGGCAAAGTCTATTACGACCTGATCGAAACCCGGCGTCAGGACGATCTCAAGCACGTCGCCATTGCCCGCATAGAGCAACTCTACCCTTTCCCCGATGAATTGTTTAGAGCGGAAGTCGGCAAATATTCACAGCTTAAAGAATTTATCTGGTGTCAGGAAGAACCTCAGAATCAAGGCGCATGGTATCAATCCAGACACCATTTTACCGACAACTTAGGGCCAAAAATCAGTATGACTTATGCCGGTAGAGATGCCTCGGCGGCACCGGCGGTCGGCAATTTCCGCGTCCATATCGAACAACAAAAAGCTGTCGTTCACTCGGCTCTTTACGGCAATCCTTCAGGAAAATAACAATGAGCATTGAAGTCCTAGTTCCCAACCTACCCGAATCCGTTTCCGATGCAACGCTGATCACCTGGCATAAGCAACCCGGCGACACCGTGATTAAGAACGAAAACCTCGTCGACCTTGAAACGGACAAAGTGGTGCTTGAAGTGCCTGCGCCGGAATCCGGCATCCTTAGCAAAATACTACAGCAAGATGGAGCCATTGTTGTCAGCGGCGATGTACTGGCCTTGCTCGAACCTCAAACCGTAGAAGCAAACCCAACAACGGCAACCGAACCTGACCATGATGAGGAATCGGACATCCCGCTAAGCCCTTCGGTACGTCGGCTAATTGCTGAAAATACGCTAGATCCTTCCGTCATCAAAGGCTCAGGAAAAGACGGCCGTCTGACTAAAACCGATGTGTTGGATTATCTGCATAAAAAAACCCTGCAAGAAGCTCAACTTATAGTCCCAACGGCCAAAGCCGAAACGCCTTCCAGCTCCCCTTTGACAAAAGGAGAAGCCGTTACCGCCAGCAGTCACCCGCTGCCTAAGGAGGAAGCAGGCAAGAGAATTTCAAACCTGCGCCCGGAACAGCGCGTCCCCATGACCCGGTTAAGAGCCAAGGTAGCCGAACGCCTGTTGCAGGCACAGCAAAATGCGGCCATGCTGACCACATTTAATGAAGTCAACATGCAAAACGTGATTGATCTTCGCAACCAGTACAAAGAACGATTTGAACAAAAACATCATGTCAAACTGGGCTTTATGTCTTTCTTTGTCAAAGCCTCTATCGAAGCATTAAAGCGCTTTCCGGCCATCAATGCCTCCATTGACGACAACGACATTATCTATCACGGTTACTATGACATAGGCATTGCAGTCAGCACCGAGCGCGGCCTGATTGTGCCGGTACTGCGCGATGCGGATCAACTCGATTTTGCCGGCATCGAACAAAGCATCGTCGATTTCGGCGCCAAGACCAGGGCAGGCACCCTGACCTACGACGACTTGAAAGGCGGCACCTTCACCATTACCAATGGCGGCATTTTCGGCTCGATGCTGTCCACACCGATACTCAATCCGCCGCAATGCGCTATCTTGGGCATGCATGCGATTAAAGAACGAGCCGTTGTTGAAAATGGCCAAATTGTTATCAGGCCGATCATGTATCTGGCTTTATCGTACGATCATCGACTGGTTGACGGTCGAGAGGCCGTGCAATTTCTAGTCACCATCAAAGAATGCCTGGAAGCACCCGCCCACTTATTGCTAAATATATAAAGCCATGTCAAAAAAACACATGCAAACATCATTTGATGTCATCGTCATTGGCGCCGGACCGGCAGGCTATTCCAGCGCTATCCGATGCGCCCAGCTCGGCTTAAAAACCGCCTGTATCGACAACTGGTGCGACAAGAAAGGCCTAGTCAGTCTGGGCGGGACTTATCTTAACGCGGGTTGCGTTGCCTCTATCGCGTTGCTCGAATCGGCCAAAATTTATCACTCGCTGAACCATAACCTAAAAGAACACGGCATCCAGGCAGAGGCGATTTCTGTGGATATTGCGCTAATGATGCAGCGCAAAAACAACATTATTGACGCACTCAGCCAACAAATTGCCGACTCGTTTGTGGATCACAAAATCACCTACATGAAGGCAGAGGCCAGATTACTCAATGATCGACAGGTGGAAATTACACCGCTTGATCAATCGGGTGTTTCAATGCTCGAAGCCAAGCATATTATTCTGGCCTCCGGCTCCTCCCCAATCGATTTGTCGTGTGCGCCGATAGACAATGAATTCATTATAAATTCGACGATGGCTTTAAATCTCGGCGCAATACCCAAGCGCTTAGCTATTATCGGTGCGGGGGTTATCGGCCTGGAATTAGCCAGCATCTGGAACAGATTCGGTGCGGAAACCATTTTGCTGGAAGCTCAGGAAACATTTTTAAGCATGGCCGACCAGCAAATTGCGCTGGAAGCCTATCGTATCTACACCGAACAGGGACTGGAACTGCGTCTGGGTGCGCGGGTTATTTCAGCCAAAAAAGGCAATAAAAAAGTCACCGTAGAATATCAGGATAGCGACGGCACTCATACCCTGCGTGTCGATAAACTGATTGTTGCATCCGGCCGGAAACCCAATACCGAAAATCTGGCTGCCGCTGAAGCCAATTTACTGCTCGACGAAAACGGCTATGTCCATGTCGATGAAAACTGTCGCACCAACCTGCCCGGCGTTTATGCCATCGGCGACCTGACCTTGCTCGGCCCGATGATTGCCCATAAAGGCATAGAAGAAGGCTTGTTTGTTGCCGAACAAATCGCCGGTATTCGCAACCCTATCAACTACGATCTCCTGCCCAGCGTTGTTTTTACCGATCCTGAAATTGCCTGGGTAGGTCAAACCGAACAAGGTTTAAGAGCCATGGGCGAATCCATTAAAATCGGTACCTTCCCGCTAAACGCCACTGCCCGTGCTCACGCGATGAGCCAAACTGAGGGTATAGTTAAAATCATCGCTCACGCCGATACCGACGCGATACTCGGCGTTCATATCATTGGCATGCAAGCCTCCGAAATGATTGCCGAAGCCGTGCTGGCTATGGAGTTTTCCGCCAGCAGCGAAGACCTGGCCAGAACCATACACGCCCACCCTACCCTTGCCAAAGCCCTGCATGGTGCGGCGCTTACCCTTAAAAACAAGCTATAACGACTAGAGCCGCCGCTATTGCGCTTGGCTCTACCTACCTGCTATAGCACTGCCATTAAGATAAGAATTTACTCTAGTACTCAGTCAACTTTATTCTGACGGTTAAGCAACTGGATGTGGGGACGACTTCAGTCGCCACTGAGCGGCTAAAGCCGCCCCCACAGTTACAGGAACCCGTCATTTCTAAGTTGACTAAGAAGCTGTTTGGAAATTCGCCTTTCCGCCCATAAACTATAAATTTTTATAATGGAATCGTAGTATGAGCAAAAAAAACGTTACCCGAGCAATTTGAGTGATGGAGCATGGCGTTATTTAAAGCCG
>JAQSDX010000086.1 GCA_029946125.1 Candidatus Methylobacter titanis | reverse complement strand
GGGCCGGTCTCCGGGCTTATAAGTGGCGTTAGCCTGAATCATCACCTTCCCATGCATGAACACAGTGGCATCTCGATGAAACTTTACTTATATACCGTTGCGGGGGCAGCGTCGGATTCAGTCAAAACCTTACCGACTTCCCGTTTAACCATTGGGTCTGAAAAACCCTCCGGAACCTGAAAGCAGAAATGATTATAAGGAGTAGGGAGGATAAAGCAAATTTACGAGTTGGTAGGTTAGAGTATTAAAGAGTAGGTAAACAGTTCGCCCTGAGTAGTCGTGAGCTTGTTGAATGATCAAACGGGGCTGAGCAGGCAGATTTGAATATGTATGATGGTATAAAGGGTTTTTGGATTTTGTGTAATTAACTCCAAAACTAAAATTGAATTTGACCGTTTCACCGCTACCGCAAACATTATGGAACATCAAAATATTTGCGGCGCGATAACAACAATTTACTGAAATGAAAATAATTAGCTTAACTTTTTAATAAATTGGTTGGGGTAATAGAAGGGTATTACACGTTAAATTTTAAAACTTTACTTTTTAACAAAGTAATAATATCCACCGAATTTTCCTTTTAGGGTCATATTTTTGTCGTCTTTGTCTACTAAAGTAAATAGATCGAATCTGCTATTTCCGACAAGATAAACTTTTAACTTACCCTCGTCTATTTCATAATTTACAGGCGGTTGATCATAGTATGTGCCATCACGTGGAATATGCAAAATCGTTACTTTATCGTTTTTAAATACCCAAGTATCTTCTCTTTTGACCGAATCTTTATCGGTTATAAAATTTTTGCTGTGATCCAGTTTCCAAGTACCTTCTACTTCTTTGGTAGATTGTAGGGTGATATCAGCATAAACAGCGCTTGTAAAGACAGATAAAATTAATAGCCCAGTCGCTAGATTTGTTTTTTTCATGTTTATTTTCCTAATCTTAATTTAAATAATAGTGAATTATTTTGTTCGTATACTTTAGAGAATCCAAGTGTTTTTGTATCGCGTAACAGAATCTTGAAAACGATCCAGTCACTACGGGAACGCGCTAAACTTTAAAGCGCTGTTCGATACCTCGGTATCGAAGCCCAGTATGCGCCGGAAAAAGTTGGATAAACAGCGGTTTGTTATGTGTTCCTGGAAGAGGCTGTTTTTAAAGGGCGATATTTAACCCCAGAATTTTATGCGTTGCTCTACCTTGATGCGGTACGAAGCGTGAATTTGTAAGGATGATCGCTCGCTTTGTATATTAATCGCAGACATCAGGCAATTTAAAGTATCGGTCCTGATTATCTTAAAGAATCAATACCAAAATTAGCCAGTTCATCTGCTCTGTCGTTATCTTTATCGCCTGAATGACCTTTTACCCATGTCCACTCAATATTGTGTCGTTGAATGGCTGCATCCAACCTGCGCCAAAGATCTTCATTCTTAACTGGGGCTCTGGAGGCGGTTTTCCAGTCGCGTTTTTTCCAGTTGATCATCCATTCGGTAATGCCTTGCAGTACATATTTTGAGTCGGTATTAATGCGTACGGAACATGTCTGGGTTAGGGTTTCCAATGCTTGGATTGCCGCCATCAACTCCATACGATTGTTAGTGGTATCGGGGTCGCCGCCAAAAAGTTCTTTAACAGTACCCTTATAGCTGAGTATAACTCCCCAGCCGCCTGGCCCAGGGTTGCCTTTACAGGCACCATCGGTATAAATAATGACGGAATTAGTCATGTCTATTTTTCTGTGTTGTGGATGAATTAAGTGAGTTTACCAAGATTGAACGGGGGGTTAGCACTTTTACTGGTGTTAAGGGAATTAGGTTGTAACGGCGCTTGATAGCTTTAATCGCATAGGCGGTTGATGTGAGCGAGTATCCTCGTGTTATGAATTTTCCATGAGCTGATTTTACCGTATCCAAATTAAATTCCGAGGATACGATTACTTCAAAATTTAATAATTTTAGCCAGTCTAAAATCCTTGCTCGAGAAATAAAGTGTCCTCCCCATGAATTAGCCATTTTTTTATCCCACAAATACTGGTATCTAACCCATAGACTCCAAGGATTGAAATTCAGCACAATTAATATGCCTTCAGGTTTCAAAACACGTTCTATTTCCCGCATAGTCTGAAACCTGAAGGCGTCAAACTCCAACAAGTGCGGTACTATAATCATGTCGATACAATTGCTTTGCAAGGGTAGACTGTATGATTTTGCACAAATTTTTCTCGCTTTATCGCAGCCTAGGTTTTTGGCATCGAGTATCGTAAAACTTTTGTATAAAGAGCAGTCGATGAAGTCATTTTCCCAGCCCAAACCACCGATCTGCAAAATAGTCTGTTGACAGCTGACGGTAATAGATCGCTGTATATAGTCGGCTTCAAGCTGTTGTAGCAGCTTGCCTCTTGGAGTTTGATACCAGGCAAATAAGAAATTGCGTTTCATGTGCTAAATCCACACTATCTGATGTTGATGATTTTCAATAAAAACAAGCTATAATAATAACATTCTAATAAAAAACTTCATTCTTAAAGGCTTAGGTAATGCGCATTAACTTTAACTGGTTAGTTAGATTTTTACTACTATTGACCTTTTTAATGGCAACAGGTTGCTCTACAACATCAAAAAGATCTTTTAATGATAAGCCGCCTGCCACCTCCGAAATGAATGACGGTTATGTGAGGCATGCTCTCCATCCGTTCGGCAAACAAAAACACACTGTACCGACAAGGTACAAAAATACGGTTTGGGAACGGTTACTATCGTTATATTCGCTACCCGATATTCAAAATGAACGGATTGATCGCGAGTTAAACTGGTACTTAAGACATCCTGGTTATCTTGCCAGAATTCAGCAACGGGCGGAACCTTATCTGCATCTTATACTTAATGAAATCGAGGCAAAAAATATTCCCGGAGAACTGGCTTTGTTACCTGTGGTTGAAAGTGCCTTTTTGCCGGAAGCTTATTCAAGGAGCGATGCATCAGGTCTTTGGCAATTTATACCGGCAACAGGTCGTTTTTTCGGCCTTCAACAAAACGATTGGTATGATGGGCGTCGTGATGTTTATGCCTCAACCAAAGCCGCAACCACTTTTCTTAAACAACTGGGTGAGACTTTTGATGGTGATTGGTATCTTGCGCTGGCTTCCTATAATTTTGGCAAAGGCAATATCAGAAAAGCTATCGAAAAAAATGAAAGTCTTAATTTGGCAACCGATTATTGGTCATTAGATATTCCCAAGGAAACGGCAGACTATGTGCCACGATTGCTGGCAATAGCCAAAATATTTGCCAATGTTGAAAAATACAATATTAATTTACAACATATTCCCAATAAACCTTATTGTGAACTTGTTGATGTTAGATC
Organism: Candidatus Methylobacter titanis; assembly: GCA_029946125.1. Taxonomy (GTDB): domain Bacteria; phylum Pseudomonadota; class Gammaproteobacteria; order Methylococcales; family Methylomonadaceae; genus Methylobacter_A; species Methylobacter_A titanis. The sequence continues at coordinate 4,547 of JAQSDX010000086.1, read as the reverse complement.
CCAGTTGGATTTAAACAAGGCCGCAGAATTGGCTAACATACCACTTAATGAATTTTTAAAATTAAATCCAGCTTTCAATTATTCAAGTACAGCGCCTCAAGGTCCGCATCACTTGTTAATTCCCGTCGCCCAAGTACAATCTTTTAAGCAAAAATTGGCGCAACTACCCTACGAAGAACGGGTCGATATGAAGCGCTATCACTACGAGACGATGGCTCAAACTCGACATAATAAAACACATAATGAATCCCAGAATGTCTCAAACCAACATAGAGTTAAATCCGGGGAAACTCTCTCATCTATTGCTAGTAGCAATAATACAACTATTCAATCAATCCGTCAGACCAACCATTTAACTAGTAATTCTATTAACTCCGGTATGCTTTTAAAGCTACCACGTTTACAAAAAACAGCTGATACCAAGCAGCAGTACTCTGCCAAAATAGCTAAAAGTAAATCAGGCTCTACCCAAATTTATGTTGTACAAAAAGGCGACACTTTTTGGAATATAGCGCAAAAATTTTCAGTTAGTACTAACGATATAGCGACCTGGAACAAAATAACTGTAAAAATGACACTGATTTCAGGTCAGAAATTAACTATTAAAGCCGCTAATCAATATGTTCAAGCATCATCAGCAGGAATTCGTACGATTAAGTATACAGTGAAAAAAGGCGATTCATTGGCACAAATTTCTCGTAAATTTAATGTTTCTGTCGCCGATCTGCGTAAATGGAATCCGCCAGGAATAAGCAACTCTCTTATTCCTGGAAAAATACTGAAAGTAGTTATTGAAGTTTGATGTCTGCTGAATAGTACATGGCTATCAACTCATAGGTATTCGTCTTAAGTTGGCAGCCGAAATGTATATAAGATTGTATTACAAAACGAATATTTAAACTCTATGCGACAAGCAAAGCTTGTCATTTCTAACAAGCCAAAAGTTTTTGCTAGGTCATGGATTACAGGGCAGGGCAGAGGAGTTACTTTAGTTGTTCATAATCATAAATCAGTTGCGCCATTGCTTTTTTATTGCTCAAGCACTGCTCTAGTTTGGCGATTATCGTCGTATCGTAATGACGGCATAAAATCGATTCCGTAGGCCGCAGGGGAGCAAGCGTTTCTATCATGGTGCATAAATGAGCCAGATAATGCCGTCTCAGTATCGAATCCTGAGGAAGATTGTTGCTATTTTCTGCGGTGGAAACCATTGTCCCATTTTCTTGTTGCTTTGCAGAAGGCTCAATATTGACGATAGGCTTATTTTTTTCATAATCATAAATCAGTTGCGCCATTGCTTTTTTATTGCTCAAGCACTGCTCTAGTTTGGCGACTATCGTCGTATCGTAATGACGGCATAAAACCGATTCCGTAGGCCGCAGGGGAGCAAGCGTTTCTATCATGGTGCATAAATGGGACAGATAATGCCGTCTCAGTATCGAATCCTGAGGAAGACTACTATCGTTTTCTATCGTTTTTTTTACTTGTGGCTTTGCAGACGGCTCTATATTGACTATGGTAGGCTTAGGTTCCGGAATAACAACCGTTGTATCAGCTGTTTGTGAATTTACCGTAGTAGGCTCAGCATTAACTACAGGTTTGTCGGCTAACTTAATTTCCGGTGGTTGCTCTTTCAGTTCTGAAAATTCAGGTTTGCTAATGTGAGTTTCTTGTGGTGAGTATGAGGAATATTTTTTGCGCCTTTTTAAAACAATGTTAATTGTTATTAACAAAGCAACAAGTACGGCGATAATTTCAAGTGCATCCATAGCAGCTCTCCTGATTTAAAAATGGATTTGAGTTGGAGATATTAAATATTAAAAGCATTTAAGTTCGATGAAAATATCATGAATTAGAGCTAGGGGCAATAAGTAACAATGCTAGTCATAGCTCCGTTATTCAGACAGGGATTCGCGTCGGGCTATCTGCCCAAAAGATTTTAGTTTTAGCACCGTGCAGTGAAAAACCACACAAATCAAGAACCAGAACGCCATATAAAATACTTCGCATAATGTATATTATGTTAAATTTGTATTATATGCCTGAAAACATCTTCTCCCTCTCGACTTTATGTGCGAGTTTTACCATGTTAATCTACTGTTTCAACCCATCGGCAACGGTCATTCACAATTTTGGCGGTGTTCTGGTTGCCAATGCCCTTGGCAATGAGTGCAATCACTCGATTATCGGTATCATAGCCTACGTGCGCATCAATCGGATTGGCAAGTTTACCCAGACCGAATGCGTCAAAGATGGTCGCTACGTTGATGTTAATATTAGTGACATCAACGCATAATCTTGAATCCAGATATTTTTCTACAAAACCGTGAGGAATCGCATAACTTAACAAATCGTTGGGATCACTAAAAGCAATGATGGGGGTTTTAGACAGCATGCGTTGATTATACTTTTCACCATTCGGCTGACAATAGGCTGCTTTTTGATTACTTACATCGGGTAATTTGCGCCCTAACTGCAACATAGGCAGTTGGTTAGACATCATATAAATGGGAATTTCTTTGTTTTTTAAGGCTTCAGCAAAATCGGCATCGCGTTTATCCAGAAAAGAAGCAATGCGCTGCATGCCGTCAATAATGATACGACTGCCTAAGCTATGCGAAATAAAGGCGTATTGATCTACCCGCATATTCGTTGCTGTGGTGTCATCATTAAATGAACAGGCCTGCTTTACATCATCAGGCAAGTCAGCCCAATTGCTTTTTGTCATCCAACATAAAGATTGGCCGAATGAAATCAGTATGTCTTCCCTACTCTCTCCCAGATAGATAATCGGGTCAGGACTGGTGTCATTGGAGAACTTTTTCATCAAATCATTGACTTCGGCTCTGCGAAACCCATATTCTCCAGAATTATCATAGGCCAGTACTTCTTTTTGCTTGGCAGTTATGGCAGACCACGTTAACTCATAAAACATTAACTCTCTGCTTTTGTCTTTACTTAGCAAGCGGTTGATTCTTAAGTTGCCCAGATTTTTCCTTGAATCAAGCCGACTTGTCAGCGAGATGTTTTTATACTGCGCTGACATTACCGGTAAATCCAGTTCTTCGGCCAGTTTTTCTACAAATTGAGTTGAATATCCCGGCCAATGATTACCCACTCCATGTACCATGAGCACCTTCATTTTGCCTTGCTTATTGCCCAGAAACGGCGCAAGTCCATCGAAGGGCTTTCCCCATATGTCACAAACACGGATATCGACCGATTGTTGTTTTTCCAGAAAGGCTTCAGCCATACCTCTGCCTAAACTGGCACAGCCGCTTAGTTGGGCAGTGGTAAGCAGTAACAAAAAAGAACTAAGAATGTGCTTCATGGACAATTTATTAATCGGGCTTTGTGGCTGTCACCAGCGCGTTGACTTCAAGTCTATTGGAAAGATTAATATCTGAAAAGCCGACATTTTGTAGCTGAGTTAGCGCTACCGATTCACGCATCACGTGATTTTCTGATTCATCGCTAAACAAATGCACTATCCACTGCTCCAGCACATCCAGTTTATTGATCTGGGTTAATACTTTGAAATAACCGCTGACTTCCTGCTGAATGGTTCGCATATGAATGGAGACATCATCTAAAGCGTAACGGTCGCCGTTAATAAATTGACCTCCGGGCTTTAAGATTCTGAAGATCTGCTGCATGACTTCCTTACGATAAGTATCGAGAAAGTTGTGCAGGGTATAGGCCGAGGCCACTATATCGACGCTGTCAGTCGCAATGTTTTTTAGCGCCGTTAATGCGTCATCGCCGCAAAAAACCAGTTTGCCAGTTGCCGCCCATTTGTGCAGATGCTTTTTGGCTTGTTCCTGCATAACCGGCTCGTTATCAATACTAATGATATTGAAATTATCTGACGCAGCTAACAATGATAAAGTGGTAATACCGGTGCCGCCGCCCAGTTCCACGACATTGAGATTATCGGTTGTTTGCGCCGCATATTCAGCGGCCTTATCGCCTACCAAGCGGCTCATTTTAGTTGCTAACGGGCAGATTAAATTGAGTAATTCATAATCCTGCCCGATAACGCCGGAAAATATATCATCATATTGCGTTTTGTCGATCATCATTGTTTGATTTGTTGTTTACGCTCGAAGGCGCTTAATTGTTCAGTTGTGGCCTCGGTTTGAAACTTATCTTTCCACTCGCTATACGGCATACCGTAGACGATTTCTCTGGCTTGCTCGTAATCCATCGCTATGCCCTGCTCTACCGCCTCTGCCATATACCATTTAGCTAGGCAGTTTCGGCAAAAATCAGCCAATATCATTAAATCGATATTTTGAACGTCGGTGTTTTTTTGCAGATGCTTGACTAAGTGTCTGAATGCAGCAGCCTCTAATCCTGTTTTCGTATTTTTATCCATATATTTCCCCCGAAAATGATAAACATTTTAACAGAAACGGCTGTTTAAGCGTGTACATTCCTCACTAAAAATTTTACCAAAGAGTCCGTAAAGCCCCTTCCTTTAGGTGGGGATTGTAAGGATGCTCTTGACTTTGGTTGTTCATCATTTATAATTTTTTCTGTTGGAT
>JAQSDX010000085.1 GCA_029946125.1 Candidatus Methylobacter titanis | reverse complement strand
GGGCCGGTCTCCGGGCTTATAAGTGGCGTTAGCCTGAATCATCACCTTCCCATGCGTGAACACAGTGGCATCTCGATGAAACTTTACTTATATACCGTTGCGGGGGCAGCGTCGGATTCGGTCAAAACCTTACCGACTTCCCGTTTAACCATTGGGTCTGAAAAACCCTCCGGAACCTGAAAGCAGAAATGATTATAAGATTTTGTTTTGATAAAGCAAATTTACAGCGTACTACCTAACCCTGTAAAAAGTTGCTCATTCGTCAGATAATCTCCCATTGCTGTTGAATTAAGCCTTCATTAGCAATGCCTCAACGCTTGCTAGTTTTTTATCGAGTGAATATACTAGGCCGGTAAAATTTGCTTTAGGTATTCATGGACTATCGTCCGCAGAATTGAAACGGGAAGTCGGTGAGTTTGCTCAAGATGCAAACAAAACCCACGCTGCCCCCGCAACGGTAAACAAGTAAAAGGTTGGTAAACGCCACTGTGTGATGCATGGGAAGGCGCTAACCTTGGAAGCGCTAACATGGCTTTCAACTCGTGAGCCCGGAGACCGGCCTGAAGTGATAATCGAATTTGTGCGCGGAGGGCGCTCAGATGGATTGCTCTCGGCGCGTCCGTCCTGCACTTTCTCCCTCGTACAGATTATTCCTGTCGCTAACGCGCTTGCGTTAGCGGCTTTGCTGTCTCTTTATCCAGGAGAAACCTCATGTCATCAACACCTGTTTTGCTTGATAACGCTCAAACTCAAGCCTGTCCTGAGCATCGCCGAAGGACCCGTTCCGAAGTTTTAAAAGACAAAATACTGCCTGCCATGCTGGCCGGCATGTTGGGCTTGGCACTGTTGTACACCGCCGGTTTCGCTGACATTGCACCCTTACATAATACTGCACATGATGGACGACATTCCGCCAGCTTTCCGTGCCATTAATGTTTAATCTGACTACCTTCAGAGAGCTGCTTACTGCGGCTCTCTGGACCGGCTTGCTGGCGGGTTTGTTGCTGACTGCCGTTCAGCAAATTCAAGTCATCCCGACCTTGCTTCAGGCCGAAGTGTACGAAGAACAGGCCGCAGTCGTTGCCAATGCCGACAATAGCCACGAACAGCATGAATGGCAGCCTGAAAACGGCTGGGAGCGGACATTTTTTACTGCGGTAGCCAATATCGCCTTGGGCGTTGGTTTTGCCTTGCTGATTGGCGCGGTCATGTGTTTGCGCGGCCGCCCCGGCAGTTGGCGCATGGGACTGTTGTGGGGACTGGCAGGCTACACAACCTTTTTCGTTGCACCGTCTTTAGGATTGCCGCCCGAAGTTCCCGGCACAACAGCTGCCGAACTGACAGATCGACAGAGTTGGTGGCTGATCACTGTGCTCGATACCGGCTTCGGGCTGTCATTACTGGCTTTTGCCAAAACCAAAACGTACCGGTTTTTCGGTGCGGTGTTACTCGCAGCACCTCATTTAATCAGTGCTCCGCAGCCGGAAGTTCACAGCAGCGCTGCACCTGCCGAATTAGCACAATCCTTTATCACCGCCACCGTTTTTGCCAACGCTGTTTTTTGGCTGGCACTAGGCGGTTTGATGGGACAGTTTTACCAAAAAAAATCATGAGAACCCACGACAAACATGTTTTGATGTGCACCGGCTCGCGCTGCTCTGATGACAACACCCAACTGTTCCAACAGCTGGGTCAAAAAATCGATGCCCGCCCCCATCTTAAAATAAAACGCACCCGCTCCAACTGTTTTGCGGTCTGCAAAAACGGCCCTATCCTGGTTGTCTACCCTGAAGGCGTCTGGTATTCATGTACCGACGAAGCCGTGCTGGAACGCATCGTCAGCGAACATCTGGAAAATAACATCGAAGTCAGCGAGCACGTTGTTCACCGCCTGGGTACCGGCGATGTCTGACGACTGCATGGATGCAGGAGGTAGAGCAATGCAGGGAGCAATTGCCGATATGAACCGACCTATTGCATTACTGACCCACGCACCCAACGATCTGATGGTGCTGCAAAGCGCCCTGGCGCAAATGCCGGAAAGTTTCCCGCAATGCACAGGTATTAACTTGCAGGCACTGGAAAGCGATGCGCAAATGGCCGAGCTGTTGAAACATCAGCTTGCTCCAGCCCGTATCGTCGTGCTGCGCATACTGGGTCGTCTCGGCAGCGTGCCCGGCTTTACCGATCTACTGCGTCAGACTAAAAAGCAGGGGCAGCACCTGATCGCAATTAGCGGCACCGGTGAGCCTGACCCTGAATTGGCGGCAGCCTCCACCGTATCATCGGACGTACTGCATCAGGTACAGACCTATTTTCAGGCCGGCGGCAGCGTCAATATGGCGCAACTGCTGCGCTACCTTTCCGATCATTTTTTGCTGACCGGCTTTGGTTTCGAACCGGCAATCGATTTACCCGAACACGGCATTTATCATCCCGATTTATCCCAAGGCGCCACTATAAACGACTGGCTTGCCTTGCGAGCGCCGGATAAGGCCAGCGTCGGCATCGTGTTTTACCGCGCCCACTGGATGAGCGGCAACACGCGATTTATCGATGCATTAGTTCAGCAACTGGAAAAGCTTGGTCTGAACGTATTGCCCGTGTTTACCTCGTCATTACGCGCAGGTCATAGTGAGAATACCTTACCTAAAGCCTTGAGTTATTTCAGCGGCCATCAAGGCGCGCATATCGATGTACTGATCAACACCACCGCGTTTGCGATGGGCGAAATCACCCCCGGCGGCGCTACGCCCGCAGGCTGGTCGGTGTCGGTGCTGGAACGCCTCAATGTACCGGTACTGCAAGCCATCACCAGCGGCATGATGCAGCAGCCGTGGGAGCAATCGGCGCGCGGCCTCAATCCTTTGGATGCGGCAATGAACGTGGTGTTGCCGGAATTCGACGGACGCATCATCACCGTGCCGCTGTCGTTCAAGGCAAAAGCCTCCGGCCTGTCGAACGAACTGGTCGAATACCAACCGCTGCCGGACCGGGTCGCGCGTATTGCCGGCATCGCTTCGCGCTTTGCACGGCTTAAACATCTGAACAATGCCGACAAGCGCATCGCCTTTGTGTTCACCAACTCCAACAGCAAGGCCTCGCAAATCGGCAACGCGGTCGGACTGGATGCGCCAGCGTCATTGATTCGAATACTTCAAGCCATGCAAGCTGCCGGTTACAACATCGGCAAGCTGCCGGAAAGCGGCACCGCGCTGATACATCAACTGATCGACCGTTGTGCTTACGACAATACTTATCTCACAACCGAACAACTAGCCCATGCCGTTGGCCGCGTACCGGCCGCGCAATATCAGACATGGTTTGACGACCTGCCGCTTGAGATGCAGCAGAAAATGACCGCGCAATGGGGAGCCGCGCCGGGCGAAGCCTATGTGCATGACGATCATATCGCGTTGGCAGGCCTGGAACTGGGCAACAGCTTCGTCGCGTTGCAGCCGCCGCGCGGTTACGGCATGGACCCCGACGCAATTTACCACCAGCCCGACTTGCCGCCCACCCACCATTACTATGCGCTGTATCGCTGGCTGCGCGACGAATGGAAGGCCGATGCGATCGTGCATGTCGGCAAGCACGGCACGCTCGAATGGCTGCCGGGCAAAGGCGTGGGCTTGTCGGAAAACTGTTTCCCCGATGCGCTGTTGGCGGATATGCCGTTGTTTTACCCGTTCATTATCAACGATCCCGGCGAAGGCGCACAGGCCAAGCGCCGCGCTCATGCGGTCGTCGTCGATCACCTGACGCCGCCGATGACCACCGCCGACACTTACGGCGCATTGGCCCAACTGACCCAACTGGTCGACGAATATTATCAGGTGGAAGTGCTCGATCCGGCCAAACTGCCGCTGCTGCAACAGCAAATCTGGGATCTGGTAAAGGAAACCAACCTGGATGCCGACTTGCAGGCCCGGCTGTTGCATCACGACCATGATCACGATGACGACCATCACCATGAGCATCAGGAACATGACCATCATCACCATGCTCACGAACATGAAGAACACCATCATGGACATCATCACGATGCCGATGATTCTCATGATCACGAGCATCACGGTCATGCCCATCATGAGCATGAACACGATGATGATGATCACCATCATGACCACGGCGAAGGACACCGTGATCATCACAGTCACCATGATCATGACGAACATCATCACGGGCATAACCACGATCACGACGAAGAACACCATGACCACGATGATGACGATCATCACCATGACAAAGATGGGCTGCCCGAACTGCTGACCAAAATGGCCGGAGCCGATGTCGCGCATTTAATCGAGGATCTGGACGGCTACCTGTGCGAACTGGGAGCGGCGCAAATCCGCGACGGCTTGCATATATTAGGACTGGCACCCGAAAACGAACAACGGGTAGATATGCTGGTCTCGCTGACCCGCTTGCCGAATCAGGACATTCCCGGACTGCCGATAGAAATTGCGAAGTTGTTCGGCCTGAGCATGGACTCGCTGCTGGAGCGTCAAGGCCGCCGATTGGATCAAGCAATTCCCGAACTTGAAAATCTGGCCGGGCGATCTTTGCCCACCCATGCCGACGTTTTGGAAACCATCGAAGCGCTATGCAAACGCTTATTCAATGAATTGCAGGCACATGCTTACGCCGAGTCAGCCATAGACCAAGCTATCAGCAAAACCTTCGGCAACAGCACGGCCGATTGCAACGCATTAAAACGGGTGCTGAGCTTTGCCTGCCAAGAACTGGTGCCCAATCTCACCCGCGCCACCGACGAAATCGATAATTTATTGAGCGGCCTGTCCGGCGGCTATGTTCCCGCTGGCCCCAGCGGCTCACCGACACGCGGCATGGCGCATATCCTGCCGACCGGGCGCAATTTCTACTCGGTCGACCCGCGCAGCGTACCATCGCAATCCGCCTGGCGCGTCGGCCAGCAACTGGCTCATGAAGTGCTGTCGCGCTATGTCCGCGAAACCGGCGATTATCCAGAGAGCGTCGCGATCAGCATCTGGGGCACCAGCGCGATGCGCACCCACGGCGACGACGTCGCGCAGATTCTGGCGCTGCTCGGCGTGCGCCCGGTATGGCAGACTGAAAACCGCCGCTTGACCGGCGTCGAAGTCATCCCGCTAGCCGAATTAAAACGTCCTCGCATTGATGTGACGACCCGTATCAGCGGTTTTTTCCGCGATGCTTTCCCTCAACTGATCGATCTGATTGACGACGCGGTCAATGCCGTCATTGCGCTGGACGAGCCACTATCGCAGAATTTTGTGCGCAAGCATTATCTTGCCGAACTGGGCGAATGGATAAGCAAAGGCCTGACCGAAGATGAAGCTTCTCAACGTGCCGCTTTCCGCATCTTCGGCGCCAAACCCGGCAGTTACGGCGCGGGCATCTTGCCGCTGATCCAGGAAAAAAACTGGCAGGCCGATGCCGATTTTGCCGAAGCCTACGTCAACTGGGGCGGCTATGCCTATAGTCGCAGCCAGCAAGGCGACGATCAGCGCGATGCATTCCGCACCCGGCTGTCCGGCGTCCAGGTGGCGCTGCACAACCAGGATAACCGCGAACACGACATTTTCGACAGCGACGATTACCTGCAATTTCACGGCGGCATGATCGCCACGATCAGAGCCTTGACCGGACAGCAGCCGCGCAAGTATTTCGGCGACAGCCACGATCCGTCACGGGCGCAAGTGCGCGACCTGAAGGAAGAGACCTTGCGGGTGTTCCGCTCGCGCGTGGTCAACCCCAAATGGTTGGACAGCATCCGCCGCCATGGCTACAAAGGCGGACTGGAACTGACCGCGACCGTCGATTATTTGTTCGGCTACGACGCCACCGCACAGGTGATGGACGATTGGATGTACGAGCAAGTCGCCGAAACCTACGCGATGGACCCGGAAATGCAACGCTTTTTGGAGGAAGCCAATCCGTGGGCGCAAAACGCGATTGCCGAGCGCCTGCTGGAAGCCGCCAGCCGCGGCATGTGGCCCGAACCTCAGCAACAGACGCTGGATGCATTGCAGGCTTTATACCTGCATAGCGAAACCTTGCTGGAGGCGCGCGGCGAAACGCCGCGCGGCGCATAATGCACCACGCGACTTTCCCTTTTTCCGCCATCGTCGAACAAACCCAGCTCAAGACTGCCTTGCTGCTGTGCGCCGTCGATCCGTCGCTGGGCGGCGTATTGATACGCGGCGATAAAGGCACTGCAAAAAGCACGGCGGCGCGGGCACTGACCGACATTCTGCCACTGATCGAGCGGGTTGCCGGTTGCGCGTTTAACTGCGCTCCCCATGCTCCCTATCAGCACTGCGAAACCTGCAATACCGAGCATGCAACGGCGCAAGCGGACAGCGTGCCTTTCATTACCTTGCCGCTGGGAGCCACCGAAGACCGGGTTATCGGCACCCTGGATTTGGAACAGGCGCTCAAAGGCGGATCGCGGGTTTTCAAGCCCGGCCTGCTGGCTGCGGCGCACCGGGGCATACTCTATATCGACGAAGTCAACCTGCTGCCCGATCATCTGGTCGACGTGCTGCTGGATGCGGCGGCGATGGGCGTCAACGCGGTACAGCGCGAAGGCCTGTCGGTCAGCCACCCTGCCCGCTTCACGCTGATCGGCACGATGAACCTGGAAGAAGGCGATTTGCGCCCGCAATTGCTGGATCGCTTCGGCCTGATGGTTGAAGTGACCGCGCCGCGCGACAAGTCCATTCGCTCCGAAGTCGTGCGCCGCCGCATCGCCTTCGAAGCCAATCCTACGGCTTACGCCGCAGCCTGGATGCAGGAACAACAGACATTGCGCCAACAGTTAGCCACAGCTCAGCAATTATTAGCCGAAGTAACGCTGGATGATGCATTGCTCGACCTGATCAGCCATTTATGCTGCGAATTCGAGGTAGCCAGCCTTCGCGCCGACATCGTCATGCACAAAGCCGCGCGCGCACTGGCCGCGCTCGAAGGCCGCTCGCAGGTCACGCCGCAAGACGTGCGCGGTGCGGCGGAACTGGTGTTGCCGCACCGGCGCAGGCGCAAACCGTTCGAACAACCGGGACTGGATCAGGAACAGCTCGACGAGTTGATGCAACAGGCGTTACAGCCACCGGATCAAAGCGAATCGGGCGCTGAAGATTCCGAGCAGGAAAATGATCAAGACAACGGCGAGTCGGAAGGCCAACAACAGGTATTCGCCGCCGCATCTGCCGGTAATGTCCGCAAAATAGAAGTCGATGCAGTTGCAAACCGCTACGCTTCCGGCAAGCGCAGCACCGTGCAAGACGCGCCGCGCGGCCGTGTCGTGCGAGTTGTGCCGGACCAGAATCCAAGCAGCCTCGCCGTCGGTGCGACCTTGCGTAGCGCGGCGCTTCGAGGTGCAGGCGGTCGCATCGGTTCCCTACCGATTGCGACACTTCTGACCTCCATGGATGGAGGAAATGCCGAGAACTGCCGGGAGCAGTCTCGGCCACCATCCCTGGCAGTCGATTTTCAGGTGACGAAAAGCGATCTGCATCAGCAAATCCGCACCGGCAAAAACGCCAACCTGATCTTGTTCGTCGTCGATGCCTCCGGCTCCATGGCTGCACAGCGACGCATGGAAGCGGTCAAAGGCGCGGTGCTATCGCTGCTGACCGATGCCTACCAGCAGCGCGATGAAGTCGCGGTGATCAGCTTTCGCGGCGAATCCGCCCAGTTATTGCTGTCGCCTACCCGCAGCGTCGATCTTGCCGAACAGAATCTGCGCGAACTGCCTACCGGCGGGCGCACGCCGTTACCTCATGCGCTGTCTGTCGCACTGGAAACGCTGGCAAAAACCGGCATGCCGCCGTTGCTGGTATTGCTTACAGACGGCAAGGCCAATGTTGCGCTGAACGACGGCAACGATCCCTGGCAGGAGTCGCTACGGTTTGCTGCATTGCTTGCCGAGCGCGGCGTAGCTGCACTGGTGCTCGATACCGAAACCGGCTATTTACGCTTGGGGAAAGCCCGGCAATTGGCGCAAGCCTTGGGTGCCGAATGCCTGACGCTGGAAGAATTATCGGCGGAAAACCTGGCGCTTACGGTGCGTGGGTGTATTAAATGATATTACATTTTTTCGACGTAGGGCGTGGCATGCGCGCCTTTTTGTAGCTAAGGCGCGCATGACACGCCCTACTATGCTGAACA
>JAQSDX010000084.1 GCA_029946125.1 Candidatus Methylobacter titanis | reverse complement strand
TCGACGCACCTGGCGCAAATTGCATCTTGCGATCGATGAAAATCATCAAGTGCCGGCGTGCGAACTTACTACGCCAGAAGTGGGCGATGCCACTGCAGTTCCAGATCTGCTCGCGCAAATTACCACCACTTTCGATACCTTCATGGGTGATGGCCCCTATGATGGCGAACCCGTTTCTCAAGCTGTTTTAGACAAGCAAGTTGATACGTAAGTAATCATGCCGCCACACACGACAGCCGTTGTTTCAAACGCTGGCGACACACAGCGAAACCAGCATATTCAAACCATTGCGCAACAACGGCGAATCGCATGGCAGCAAAAAACGGAAGCATGGATCAGTACGTCTGCACTCAACAGAATGACAATTCTGGGCATGCCTGTGTCCGTAAAAATCTAACTAACGTTAGTAATGGGGAGCTTTAACCAAATTTTGATTTATTCAACAACGCCCTGTTTTGGCGGTGGCATAGCGCCGCCAAAACACCTTGATCCAATTATTGAAATCATCCAGATAGGTATACACCACTGGAATCACCAACAGACTCAGGAAGGTGGACGTTATCAAGCCACCGATCACGGCGACCGCCATCGGGCTGCGGAAAGAAGAATCCGCTTCTCCCATGCCAATCGCAATCGGCAACATACCGGCACCCATCGCGATGGTGGTCATAACGATAGCGCGGGCCCGTTTCCGGCAAGCATCCAACAGTGCCTCTATTCTGGGCATGCCATGATCCCGTCGGGCAACAATGACATACTCGACCAGCAATATGGAGTTCTTGGTGGCAACGCCCATCAGCATGATCAGCCCGATCAGCGACGGCATGGAAAAGGCTTTACCGGTCAATAACAGCGCCACAAAACCGCCGCCAAAAGAAAGCGGCAACGCAGCCAAAATGGTGATCGGTTGTAAAAACTCCTTGAACAGCAACACCAGCACGATAAATATGCATAGCACGCCAGTAAGCATGGCGGCACCAAAACTGGCGAAAAGTTCAGCCATCATTTCGGCATCACCAATATTGATCCGTTTTACCCCGGCCGGCAAATTGCGAACGCTGGGCAATTTTTGCACTGCGCCGGCGACATCTCCTAACGGCAGGCCGGAGAGTTCAACTTCAAAGTTGATGTTGCGTGAGCGGTCATAACGATCAATAACCGCAGGCCCACTGGAAAGCTCCAGAGCGGCCACTTGACTCACCATCACCGACCCGGAACCTGCTTTGCCTGATGGCACAGCGAGCCGTTCCAGCACCGAAAGATCGCTGCGTCCACCCTCGGCCAGTTTCACTACTATGGGTATCTGGCGTTGAGCGAGATTAAGCTTGGGCAAAGACCAGTCGTAATCCCCCACAGTGGCAATGCGTAGAGTTTCTGCGATAGCCGCAGTGGTAACACCCAGATCGGCTGCACGGGCAAAATCGGTTCTTACCGCAATTTCCGGCCTCACCAGCGCGGCGCTGGAGACTATGTTGCCGAGGCCGGGGATGGTTCGAAGATCGTGTTCGACGTTACGGGCTGCGGTGCTTAACGCCTGCGGGTCGTCACCGCTCAGCACCAGAATGTATTTCTCGCCCGATCCGCCGAGGCCCACCTTGGTGCGCACGCCGGGCAGACTTTGCAGCGCCTGCCGGATGCTTTGTTCGATAACTTGCTTGTGCACAGGCCGGTCTTGTCGATTAGCCAGCAGAATCGTCAACGTGGCGTTACGCACTTCGCTGCCTTGAGTTCCGACCGAAGGTTTTCCACTTGCTTTACCTGTTGAACCGCCGCCGATAGTGGTGTAAACCGATTTCACATAAGGCACGTTTGCCACCAGTTGGCGGGCCGCTTCGGCCGAATCCCTGGTTTGGGCCAAGCTGGCGCCGGGAGATAATTCGACGAAAACCTGAGTCTGCGGATTGTCATCCGGCGGTATGAAGCCCTTGGGCAGCAACGGAATCAGCAGCAAAGAGCCGATGAAAAACGCTGCCGCAGCAGCTATCGTGGTTCGGCGATGTTTCAGACACCAGGCGGCCAGTTTCATATAGCTTTGCATGATGGGTCCTTCCTGTGGGTCGGAGTGGCCGCTATCTTTCAACAGATAAGCGGCCATCATCGGCGTCAACATCCGTGCCACTACCAGCGAGGCCACCACGGCCAGTGCCACCGTCCAGCCGAATTGCTTGAAAAAAAGCCCGGCAACCCCGCTCATGAAGGCCGTGGGAAGAAATACCGCAACCAGGGCAAACGTGGTAGCGACCACCGCGAGGCCGATTTCATCGGCCGCCTCCATCGCCGCCTGATAGGGCGTTTTACCCATATGCAAATGGCGCACGATGTTTTCCACTTCGACGATAGCATCATCGACCAGAATACCAATCACCAAAGATAAGGCCAACAAGGTGATGCCGCTCAGGGAAAAGCCCAAATACTCCATGCCCCAAAAGGCCGGGATTATCGACAGCGGCAGGGCTACGGCAGAAATGAGAGTCGCCCGCCAATCTTTTAAAAACAACCATACGACCAACACCGCCAGCAAGGCGCCTTCGTAAAGCATGGTCATTGAACTTTGGAAATTTTCCTGTATCCGCGTGACAAAATTGAACGCTTCGGTAAATTCTATATCCGGGTTGGCAAGTCGTAATTCGTCCAAGGCTTTTTGCACGCCTGCGCCTACCTCCACATCGCCGGCACCCCGGCTGCGGGTCACTTCAAATCCTACCACCTGTTTACCGTTGAGCAGGGCCAGCGACCGAGCTTCAGCAACGGTATCGTCAATCGTAGCGACCTGGTCCAGCCGAATCCGGCGACCGTCCGCCAAAGAGAGTTGCAGCGGCCTAAGTTCTTCAACCGAAGCAACGTTGGCTAAAGTGCGTACCGGCTGTTCGCCGCTACCCAAATTGGTACGGCCGCCGGCGCTTTCTCTTTGTATCGCGCGCAACTGGCGGGAAATATCGGCAGCCGTAGCTCCCAGCGATTGTAATTTGACCGGGTCCAGCGCAATGGTCACTTCTCGGCTAACGCCGCCCACCCGGCTAACCTGGCCCACACCAGGTACACTGAGCAATTTTTTGGCGATCATGTCTTCTACGAACCACGAGAGCGCTTCGTCATCGCGCTGAGTGGAGGTGACGGTAAACGCCAGGATCGGCGAACCGGCCAAATCCAGCTTGGTGACGATAGGATCAGGCAAATCGGCAGGCAAATCTGAGCGCACTTTAGAAACAGCGGAGCGCATGTCATCCAGGGCTTCCTGTGCCGGCTTTTCCAGCTGGAATTCGGCAGTAATGGTGGCGCTGCCGTCCTGCACTTTAGTGGTGATGTGCTTTAGGCCTTGCAGGGTGGCGATAGCGTTTTCTATTTTACGCGCCACCTCGGTTTCCAGTTGGGACGGCGAGGCACCGGGCAAGGATGCCGAGACCGTCACCGTGGGCAAGTCCAGGTCCGGCATATTCTGAACCTTCATCGACTGAAAACTCGAGATCCCGCCGAAGCTCAGCAGCACAAACAACATCAGCGCCGGAATGGGGTTGCGGATACACCAGGAAGAGACGTTCATGGCTGCACCACCCGTACAGTATCGCCATCGGCCAGGAACGAAGCGCCGTTAGCGACCAGACGATCATCAGGCTTGAGTCCTGCGATAATCTCAAAACTGTCGCCGCTTCTTTGACCCAGTTGCACTTTGACCTGAGAGACCTTGGCTAGTTCGCCGTTTTGCTCGCCCAGTTTGAAGACATAGCTGAAGCCTTCCCGCAGAGAGAGTGCCGTCTGAGGAACGGTGAGCCCGGCGTTGATGCCCAGTTGGAATTCGCCCTGGGCAAACATCCCCGCCCGTAAGCCATGCACAGCAGCTTCGGGTAAGTCCACGTAAACCAGGCCATTGCGGCTCTGGACATCCAAAGTCGGCGCCAGTGAGCGAATCTTGCCCTTGATGCTGCCAACGTTGGGCACCACGACGCTAACAGTCATGCCGGGCTTGAGTTGCGCCATTTCGGCGGCGGTGACTTCGCCCCGCCATTCCAGCCGGTTTTGCCGAATCATGCGAAATAATTCCTGGCCCCTTGCAGCGACGGCTCCCAAGGTGGCGCTACGGGAAGAAATAACGCCATCATCGCTGGCTAGAATCCTGGTATATTTCAGCCGCAACAATTGCGAATCCAACTGCGCTTTGGCTGACTGCACCTTAGCCTTAGCCGTTTTTTCGCCGGTAAGATATTGGTTCACTTGCTGACTACTGAGTGCCCCGGAAGCCGAGATCTGTTCCGCCCGTTCGGCGTTAACTCGCGCATCGGCCAAATTTGCCTCGGCCTCGGCCAGCGCTGCCCGGCTTTGGGCGACATCGGTTAAAACGCTCTCGTCAGAAAAAACCGCCAGCGCCTGCCCTTTTTTTACTGTTTCTCCCACCTGCACATTGACCTCAATCAAACGCAGGTCGCTTATTTCAGCGCCAATAATGGCCTCCTGCCATGCTGCTATCGAACCGTTGGCAGTCAGTGTCGTAGAAATATCGCGCATGACCGGCTGAATTACCGTAACGTTGAGCGCAGGCTTAGGTGCGGAAGTAGTGTCGGTGGCTGCAGGTTTGTTACTGCGTCCGGCAATAATGCCAAAGCCGATCAGTACGATTAAGGCTGTCAGGAGTGCGCCTATTTTTCCTTTTGTCATAATTTTCCTCCGGTGAAATCGACTTGATGATTTAAAAATTGATCCGGTTTTTCGGGTTCGCTTTTGCTCGGAGCGGGAGAGGTTGCGGCGCCAACTTTCTGGGCATCTTCATGCTCTTCCCAACTGCCGCCGGCTGCGCGGTAGAGAGCAATCCAGGCGCTTACCTGCTCCTGCTCTATTTCTTTAAGTGCTATTTCAGAGGTCAAAACGTTACGCCGGGCCGTTTCGACATCGATCAAGCTGCCTAAACCGATTTGGTAAAGTTGCTGGACAGCCAGGAAGTTTGTTCGATAACCGGAGACGGCGTTGCGGGCCTGAGGCAGGCGCTGGCCCGCACTATCCAAGCGCACCAAGGCATCCTCTACTTCTTTTACCGCCGTGCGCGCCTTGCTGCGAAAGTTGCTTGCAGTCGCTTTATATTGGGCTCGTGCCGCTTCCACATCAGCCGCCCGCTTACCCGCATCAAACAGCGGCAAGCCGAGTGTCGGGCCGATTGCCCAGGTTTGCGCGAGCAAAAATGCCGCCCCGTTCATGTTTTGCAAAGTTGGCGTGATGTTTCCAGACAGACTCAGTTTCGGAAAGCGTTTGGCCTGCTCGACGCCGATTTTGGCGCTAGCTTCCGCAACATCGCGCTCGGCAGCGGCCACGTCGGGCCGTTGCAGCAACACCCGAGCCGGCAGGGAATCAATTCGGAACGCCGGCGGGCTGGGCAGCTTTCCCACCCGTTCCGGTACTGCGGTTAACAATTTTCGAACCTCCGCTTCGTTAAGGGCCGTCATTGCAACCAGCCCTTTTATCGAACGTTCGCATTGCGCTTGTTGTTGCAGCAACATTCTATTGCCTTCGGAGGCACTGGCATTGGCCAGTGCGACGTCCCCCGGCGCACGGAATCCGGCCTGACCTGCGATTTCCGAGAGCCGCGCCGATTCCCGGCGCGATTCGGTGTCGGCCTGTACTATTTGTACTTGACCTTCGCAATAACGGTAAGCCAGATAAGCATTAGCGACTTCGACTGCCACCGCTACGCGGGCATCATGCCAGGCTGCATTTTTTGATTCCAGCTGACTGCGGGCCGCCTCTTCCTGGCGGGCCAAGCCGCCGAACAGGTCGATTTCCCAGCTGGATTGCAGTCCGGCCGGAAACTGGTTCCATACGAACGGAGTGCCGCCAAAGGAAGAAGATGAGCGTTTGGCTCCTATGCTGGAGTCTATATTGGGTAATAAGGCAGCATCGGCGCCGACCAGGTTGGCTCTGGCTTGCTCGATACGCGCCCTGGCATCGGCGACGGATGCGCTTTCCTGCTGGGCTGCTGCTAAAAAGCGGTTCAGAACCGGGTCCTGAAAACGATCCCACCACCGATTTAAATCCACTCTATCTCCCTGATGAGCAACCGGTAAGTTATTCCCTACCGACTGGTGAGCTTGCCAGTTCGCCTCTGTTGGTAACGGTGCAGTTTGGTAATCGGGCCCCACTGTAGTCAGCAAGCCGCCGGAGCCGCATGCTGAAAGTAGCAAAGGCATAAGATTCCGGCTTAGTCGGCGCAGATTTTTATTGCTCATGATTTACCTATTGTGCGCGACGACGGGTCTCACCTTCGATCATCGAAACGGCGTAACCGGCCAACCGTTCTGCCAGAGAATCAATTGCTTTGAGAGTGTTCAGGACTTGAGGCGAAATGGCCGCAACAACTTCTTGCGCGACATAAAAATGTACGGCCATACCGATGATCGCAAAAGCCAGCCGATGTACATCGGCATCAATGCGTTGCAGGTCCAAATGTTCTTTAAGAATCGCAACGAGAATTTCATGCTGCAGTTTGAGGTTAGCACCTGTTTCCTGTTGCCGGATCCCGGTAGGCTCGATCATTTCCCGGAAGTGCAACTTCATCACCAGCCTGATTTCCTCGCCTTTTTTCAAAGGTTCAAGAAATTCCGTGAAAAAACTGTCAAGTGCTTCGGCTAAAGGCAATCTCAAGTATGCTTCAATATTGGTATGGCGTTTTGTTTCGCCCACAGGCTCGGTGAACACAGCACGATAGAGACTGGCCTTATCGCCGAAGTAATAGCGAATGGCCGAAATATTCGCCCCCGCCGCTTCACAAATTTCTCTGGTGGTGGCCGCCTCAAAACCTTTTTCGGCAAACAGCCGTAATGCCGAGATGACGAGCCTGCTACGCGCATCATGAATTTCTGTTTCGGTACTTAAGTTATTGACCATGCCGCCTCTGGGGATTTCTTGCAAAAAAATAAATCAAACGATTGAATTTGAGAATATCAATCAAACGTTTGATTGTCAATTTCGCGTATTGTCAGGAGGATTTATTGATGGCAGTAGTTGATTGACCGAGATGTCTATCATCAGCTAGACCGGACTTCTTGTTCCGGTTTTGAAGTCATATGGCCCGACGCATAACTAAAATAGATGGTTAACTGATGTTACGCACTTGCCTCCAAAGAAAGGTATCGTTATGAAATGGACAAAGAAAAATTAGCGTTATACACAGGCTACCTGATCTGCCATAGCGGGTTTGCGACGGCGACCGGTTTATCGGCGATGTTGGCAGGAGATATAGGCCATGACCAACTAACCCGTTATTTGTCAGCAAGGACATACACCTCAAAAAACCTGTGGGGAAGTTAAAATGACGATACGCCAAATAGAATAGGAAGACGGTTGCCTGATCTTTTGACGACACCATTCAGGAGAAGACCTGGACGGATGAAAACGAGGGTAGTGGGTAAAACCTGTAACTTGGCATGAATATCGACGCCAAACTGGTAGTGGGTGAAATCGGTGATCATGGTAAATATTTTTTGAATTCGGTCTTGAAAGCACCATTCCATGTGATGGCGCCGTCGCCACCTTCAATGAACTCCAGGTTTACTCAAGCGACAATATATATGGCCAAGTTGGCTTCGTCGATGTGTACATCGAAAGGCACACATCGAGTCGATGGGCTGAAATTCATTACCGAGATCATTCCCTGATTTCCCGAGTAGTTCGATCACTCCTTGACTGGAGCTAGGGCACCATGTTCAAAATTGCAGTCGCCAGGGACATTAGCTGTGTGGTTGCAACCGTATCGGAGACAAACGTAGTCCATACAATGTCCTTAATAAACTGAATCACTAGCTAAAGCGGGTGGGCTTGTATGGTTAATTATCCCTATTGATTTCATTGCTGTGAAGTTGATAGCTGCCTTATTTACGGGCGCCAGCCGCGTTATCGGGCGTGTCCATAATACGGTTTAGCAGGTTGGTCTGTTGTGATACTCTATCGGCTTGAGTTAAGTCGATCATACCTTTAAGTTCTGAAAAACGTTTCTCAGCTTCTTTTAGGTTTTCTGTTGCTTTAATCAAATCACCGTCTTTTATCGCCACTCGAGCTTTTTTCAAATAATCATTAGCGCGGTTACGATTACGGTCAAGTTTATCATTAGCATTGATCTCTTTACTCAACTTTAAGGCGTCTTTGATATTGTTTATAATGATATCGTCACCGGCTTTGCCACTGTCTGCTGCGCCGCCGCTGTTTCTTATCTGAATAGCTCTCAATGCTTCAGCAACTTGACCCAAAGTGGCATCAATTCCTTCAAGCGGAGTCATTTTATTGTACATACATGCCATACCCAAACAGACGTCGGCAGTAGTCGGAAAAGATCCTAAAGAAAGTGCCAATGTAGTCGCCACGACAGCGCTTTTTAATAATTTCATGTAATGTAAACCTCGTTGTAGTTATTATTATTAGGTCTGCAACTACCTAGATATTAGGCATATTTAATTAGTTACATGACAATTTGAACTTTATCATAACTTTTGTGAATATTAAACGAATTAACTCGGCTCTAGGCATTCAGAGCATCTAAAATATGGGCAACGAAGTATTTTGTTCGCTGCCGCCTGCCATCAAACTCCTTTTGTCGATTAGCTGTAACGGCTAGCCCAGGAGCATGAAAATTTTGTATGGACGATCGGACTCTCAGACCCTCAGCCGGAAGATAATTGGCAGGGGACGACCGGTTTTATTCGCCAAAATCCTATACGAGAATTACCTAAAACTCGATGTTCAAGTTTTTTTAGCTTGACTGAGACGAACCCAGATAAATCAAGGC
>JAQSDX010000083.1 GCA_029946125.1 Candidatus Methylobacter titanis | reverse complement strand
TAGTAGCCCGGTCAGTATATTCAATCGGCGACTAAAGTCGCCGCCACACCGGCAATGCGTAACTAAAGTTCTCTATTAACTATCCCTATGATCACTCTTATCCAACGCGTCACTACCGCTACAGTCACCGTCAATAATCAACAGATCGGTAAAATCGATACCGGCATTATGGCATTGGTTGCGGTAGAAAAAGAGGATACGCAAAAAGATGCGCAACGGCTGCTGGAACGTATCCTCAACTATCGGATTTTTGCCGATAGTGATGACCGCATGAATCTGAGTTTGAGGGATATTAACGGCGGTTTGTTGCTGGTTCCTCAATTCACGTTGGCGGCGGATACTCAAACGGGCAATCGACCCAGTTTTATTTCCGCTGCGCCGCCGGAAAAAGGCAAAGAGTTGTTCGACTATTTGCAACAGTTGGCAAAACAACTTTACCCAACAGTTGAATTCGGTCAGTTTGGCGCGGATATGCAGGTTTCGCTGGTCAATAACGGGCCGGTTACCTTTACCTTACGGACTCGTTAACAGTGCAGCAGCGGCTTGGGCCTATCTCATAGGTATCTTAATTTGTATCGTCCCCGACGCTGTGCACAATTTCCTGCTCGGTTTTTTTGTTCATAACGATAATGGAAATTCGTCGGTTAATCGGATCGAGTGGTTCGGTGTCGGCATTGTAGGCAACGCTGGACGATAAGCCGATAACTCTTAAGATTTTTTTTTCGGCAAGTCCGCCCTGGGTTAATTCGTATCGAGCGGCATTGGCCCGATCACTGGAAAGCTCCCAATTGGTATATTTTTTCTGGTTGGGCGGGAAAGGCAGGGCATCGGTATGTCCATTAAGGCTGATTCTATTGGGTAATTCGTTAATAGCCGGTGCCAGCGCTCTCAAAATTAATTTAATTTGCGGCTCGGTTTCGGCGCTGGCCAGTTTATACATGGGTCTGTTTTTGGCGTCGACAATGAGAATTCGCAAGCCTTCGGAGGTTATTTCCAGTTTAATCTGATCTTTGTACTCGGTTAATTCAGGCGTTAACTCTATTTTATGCTGAATTTTTTCCTTTAAATCTTCGAGTTTTTCCATCTCAATGGCTTCGGCTTGGTGTTCAATGTCCTCAGGCGTAATCTCTTTTTCTTCCGGTGTCATGCCTTTGTCGACCTGTCCTTGATCTTGCGAGGTAATATCTGAACCACCTGCTTGAATAATGCTGGTTCGATCGCCGACATCCGCTCCTCGATTTTCTGTGGAGGACGCAAAAGGATCATGAAAGTATTCGGCTATGCCTTTACGTTCTGGCTCGGTGGTTGTACCCAATAGCCACATCAGTAAAAAAAATGCCATCATGGCGGTAACGAAATCGGCGTAAGCCAGTTTCCAAGCGCCTCCATGATGAACATGGCCGCCTTTTTTTATTTTTTTTATGATGATTGGTTGTTGATCGGCCATTTTGAATTAACCTTTATTTGCCCTTAACTGCTCTTCCAATTCCAGAAAGCCGGGTCGCATGGTGGAGGCAATCATGGTGCGCATATATTCCGCAGTCATGGCCGGCGATACGCCTTTGGCGCAGCACAACAAGCCTTTTTGAGCACATTTATAGACGTTACCTGCCGCTTCAGTACGTTCTGCCATCACCGCTGAGACCGGACCGATAAAGCCATAGGCCAGTAAAATACCCAGAAATGTTCCTACCAGAGCTGCTGCGATTAATTTACCCAGTTCTGAGGGCGGAATGCCGACCGATTCCATGGTATGCACAACGCCCATTACCGCCGCGACAATCCCAAAAGCGGGCAAACCATCAGCGAGATTCTGGATGGCTTTGACCGGCGCATGGGCTTCTTCATGATGGGTTTCGAGTTCCTGATCCATCAGTTCTTCCAATACGTAGACTTCAACACCGGTAACAATCAAACGAAGATTGTCGCAGATAAACTCCAATAAATGATGGTCTTGGAGAATTTTTGGCGTAAATACTGAGCTGTTTTTCGGATCGTCGATAATGCTTTCCAGCGACAACAAGCCTTCTTTGCGTGTTTTGTTGGTGATGGCATAAAAACACAGCAGCAGTTCAAGATAATAGTCTTTATTGTATGGGGTACCTTTTAAAGTGGCAGTGGCTTGACTGATGGCTGCTTTTATAACGGGCATGGAATTGCCGCAGACAAAAGCACCGACAGCAGCGCCAATGATGATGATAAACTCAAAGGGTTGAAAAAGAACGCCTGGGTGTCCACCGCCTCCCATAAATCCGCCCATGATTGATATAGAAAGGATTAAATATCCAGCAATAACTAGCATGTGCTCTCTTTAGGTGTTTGGTTTTGTGGAGAAATAAGTATATAGGTTGGACGTAGATCCATACAGGAACTTGCCTAGGCGGTATCGCACCCACACATTATGCGCTCTGTGTTGGGTTACGCTGTCGTTAACCCAACCTACGGGCTGCATGATTATGAATAAGGGGACTCAAATTGAGTTTTTACTTTAATAATCCTGGGTGCTTATTTTAGCTTGAATTTGAATCTCAGGGGTTAATCTTTCACTGCTTGGTTTTTTTCTTGATTAGGAACTGGGTTAAATCATCAGCCGCTACATATAAACACGGAATCAAAATCAGGGTGATTACGGTGGCGAACAAGATACCGAAGCCGATAGAAATAACCATCGGTATCAATATGCGGGCTTGCCGGGAGGTTTCTAAAATCATCGGCATTAAACCGCCGAAAGTCGTTAATGTGGTTAGAACAATAGGTCTGAAACGCTGGATGGCGGCCATTTTAATGATTTCTTCGGCCAAGTGACTGGTATGCCTTTTAAGATGGCTGGCATGATCAATTAATATGAGTGAATCGTTGATGACGATGCCTGATAGCGCCACGATACCCAATAGGCTGATAATGCTTAAGTCGTAGCCCATCAGCAAATGACCAAAAATAGCACCGATTACGCCAAACGGAATACTGACGATGACGATCAGAGGCATTATATAGCTTTGAAACGGGATCGCCAGCAAAGTGTAAATTCCCAGTATGGCAAAGACAAAACTTAATTTAAGGCTGCCGATACTTTCAGCCACGTCGGCTTGCTGGCCTTCAAAACTGTATTGCAAGCCCGGGTATTTTTCCAATAAACGGGGTATTTCTGCAACGTTTAGGTCGTTGAGAATATCACCGGCTTTACTTCGTGGCGTCACATCGGCTTTTACCTGAACATTGCGCTGACCATTATGCCGGTCAATTTCCATGTAGGCGCGCCCCCGCTTGATGTGGACGACTTCGCGTAGGGGTATTTCCCGTGCCGGTATCGATGCCGAGCCGGTAGTCCAGACCAGCAGGTCTTCGATATGGGTTTCTAAAATACGCTCGTCTTCCGGCAATCTGACCATGATTTTGATTTCGTTACGACCACGTTGCTGACGTAAAACTTCCGCGCCGTAAAAGGCGTTGCGTACTTGCCTGGCAACATTTTGCGCGGTCAGTCCCAGACTTTTTCCTTCCGGAAGTAGGGTGAAATCCAGTTGCTGTTTGCCGGGACTGAAGCCATCATCAACATCTTTTACTATAGGGTAGGCGCGTAATGCTTCGGCCAATTCCTTGCTGGCCTGTTCCAGAATGGCAAGATTGGGATGGTTTAATTCAATGGAAATCGCAGTGCCGCCTCCCGGCCCTCCTGAGTCGGATTCGAATAATATCGATTTGATGCCCAAAATATCGCCGGTTTGCTGTCTCCATTGCTGGTTAAACTGTTCGGTGCTGATGATTTTTTCGCGTATTTCGGGGGCGGCCAGATAGGCTCTTATTTCTGCTTTGTTGCTGCTGTTTTTGCCGATTTCTGTAAATATTCCCAGTATGAGCTGGTCGCCGTTTTTAATGTTTTTAACGGTTTTCCGGGCACTCGCTACTATATTAAGTGCAACGGCCTGGGTTTTTGCTATCGGTGTTCCATAAGGCATGGTGACCGTGACCTTGGCAAAATCCGATTCTGTTTTTGGAAAGGCGGACATGCCCATTCGCCCGCTTAAGGCATAGGCGAGAGTGCCGACCAATAAAGCAAAGGAGAGTAAAATAGTCAAATAACGTTGTCGTAAAATCAGCTCAAGAAACGATCCGTAACCGGACTCCACCCAGTGTTTAAAAAAGTAACTGAATTGCTGTTGTTTTTGATAAATCCAACCCTGTTTTTCCTGGGTACTGAAAGGAGGTAACTTGCTCAGGTGATTGGGTAGTATGAATAGACTTTCTATCAGTGAAAGCAGGAAAACGGTGATGATCACCACAGGAATCATAAAAAATATTTTGCCGATTTCTCCCGGAATAAAAAACAGCGGAATAAAAGCGGCAATATTGCTCAGAATACTAAAGGTAACCGGCCCAGCCATTTCTCGGGCACCCTTGATAGCCGCCTGCATTGGCGACATACCTTGTTGGCGATAGTGGTAGAAATGTTCCCCAACTACGATCGCGTCATCGACCACGATCCCCAACGCAATAATGAACGCGAACAGGGAAATCATATTGAGCGAGACACCCAGCAGCGGCAGCAATAGAAATGAACCGAGAAATGCGGTAGGGATGCCCATCATTACCCAAAATGCCAGGCGTAATTCCAGAAACAGAGCCAGGACAATAAACACCAGTACCAGTCCTTGGGCGCTGTTACGCATCAGCAGGTCGATACGTTGTTGATATTGTTCGGAAGCATCATAACGAATTTCGGCTTTTATGCCTTGCGGCAATTCTGCGTTAACGCGTTCTAACTGGCGCTTCACCGCATCGGAAATCTGTGTCGGTATTTGTTTGCCGACACGGTAAATTTGCAGCATGACCGCAGGTTGCCCATCAAAGGTGGCGGAATAATCGGTATCTGCATAACCGTCATCAATGGTGGCTATGTCGCCCAGCAAAATGACACTGCCGTTGGCGGCGGTAATAATGGGGATATTGGCGAATTGTCGGCCGTAATCCTTGCGTTCTTTCATGCGGATCAATATTTCACCGGTACTGGTTTTTACACTGCCGCCGGGCAAATCAACGCTGGCATTTTGAATGCGTTGGGTGATGTCCGCTAACGACAAGCGATAACGGCGCAAGTTTTCCTGGGAAACTTCAACGCTGATTTCCAGAGGTCTAATGCCTTCCAGTTCGATCTGGGTAATATTGGGGTCCTGCAACAGCTTATCGCGAAATTGTTCAGCCAATTCATGTAAAACTTGTTCTTTGGCATTACCGTACAGCACCAGCGACATATTCCGACGTTTCCTGGACAGCATTTTTACGTTGGGTTCTTCTGCATCCGCCGGAAAGGTGGTAATGCGATCGATTTCCTGTTGCACATCCTGAACCAGTTGCTGTATATCCGCATCGCTCTGAGCCTCAATAATGACCAGTCCCACACCCTCTTTAGCGTTAGCATTGACCTCGTCGATGCCGTCAATTCCGCTGATAGCGTCTTCAATAACCAGCAAAATGCCGTTTTCGACTTCTTCGGGACTGGCTCCCGGATAAACAACGCTGACGGTGACGGTCTCGGTTTCAAATTCAGGGAAAACCTCCTGCTTGATTGAAAACATAAACAGGATGCCACCTAAAATAAAAGCACCCATCAATAGGTTGGCTGCCACGCCGTGGCCAGCCATCCAGCTTATCGGTCCTTGGTTTTCTTGGTTTTCTGTCGGTTGCATAAATAATAAGGTTCAGGGCGAAAGACGAAAGGCTAAGGGCTAATAACTAAGGGCTAACTTTTTTGTCCTTCGTCTTAATACGCATACCTTGCACCGGTGCCGGTAAGTCGCTGGTGATAATTTCGGCATTATCGGGTAACTGGTCTTTGCTCAGATAGATATGACCTTGCTCTGACCAGAGCGGGCTGATTTCGCTAATATCCAGTGTTTTTTTATCGGTCATCAGCCAGATTTGATGCCCGTCATGGATGATGGTTTCCGGGAGTTCGATCACATCGGTAAGACTGTTTCCAGCCAGTTCGACGTGCACATAACTACCCAGCATTAAGGTTGGCGAATTTTTGTTGGACGCTTTTTGGCGGAGCGGGTCGTCAACTTCAATAATCACCTTTGCCATACGGCCTTCCGGTTCAATTTCCGCTTGCAGGCGTTTAATAATTCCGGATCGGTAAGCATTTTTACCCCAAGCGGATTCGTAAGTGATTTTGACTGGTGAACCTTTGTCGCTATTAATGCCGGGGATTTTAAGCCAGTGTAATTTATCCACGGAGATGGAAGCGTTAATCCAGAAACTGTCGGTTCCGACCAGTTTTGCCAGCGGTGTCCCGGTTGAGAAGGCCGGCATCCACGCACCGATATTGGCATTTCGTGTGGTGATAATTGCGTTAAACGGCGCGAACGGGCGGGTGCGTTCCAAATTCAGCTGTGCTTGTATTAGCGAGGCCTCGGCTGCCGCCAGTGCAGCTTTAGCTGCATTCAGATGCGGTTTTCGCAGCACCAGTTCCTGTTCCTGAGCGGTCAGTTCCGTGCCCAATAATTGAAACTCTCGTTTGACGATAGCTTGTTGCCCTTGTTCCAGTTTCAGGTTGAATTGTGCTTTGGCAAGCTCGTTTTCGCTTTGCTTGATGGTCAGCAGATAATCGGTAGGATCGAGCTGAACCAGTTGCTCGCCTTTTTTCAGCATACCGCCTTCAATAAAGTTGGGGCTGATACTGACGACTAAGCCGCTGATACGCGGGGTCAAATTGACGCTTTGTGAAGGAATCACTGTTCCCATTGCGTAAATAGCCGTTTGGTGGTTGATGGCTGTCGGTTGGATGGTCTCTACCAGCGGCGCACTAACCTCGGGCGGGACGCGGTCGGCTCGCGGTTTGTTGGTCATCCAATAATAAGACAATCCGCTTAGCACAATAATAATCAGCAGCGCAGGTAGCAGTTTTATCAGTTTTTTAAGCATGGGGAAGGGATAAGATAAAAAAATGAAGGATCAAGGTTCAGTTCCTGCCGCTCGCCAGGGCCCGGTAAAGATTAATACGATAGTCGATGAGCTGTTGTTGTGCCAGCAAGCTGTTGCGTTCAAGGCTTTGCTGGCTGAGCAAAGCCGATAGTACCCGTAGAAAATCCATAGCGCCGTAAATATAACGCGAGCGAATCTGGGCGCTGGCCTGTTGCGATAAGTGCACCTGTTTGTCGAGATTAAGCGCTAACTGGTATTGCTGGTGTTCCTGGATCAGCGCGTTTTCAACTTCTTTGACCGCATTGAGCAGGGCGTTTGCATAGTTATTTACCGCTTCGGCCGCAACGGCTTGATTGCGTTCAACTTCCGCGATACGGCGGCCGCCGTCTATTAACGGCATGACCAGATTACCGGCAATCGTCGCCATCCAGTTATTGAACAGCGATTGCAAGTCAGGGGAATTGGTGTCGATTCCTGCGGATAAACTGAGCTTTGGAAACCGGTCGGCAATCGCCGAGGCTATCCGTTGGTCGGCCGCCTGAATGCGAAAATAGGCCTTACGAAGATCAGGTCTGCGTTGTATCAAGTCGGCGCTTAAACCGGTTTCGGGAATAGGCGGCAATACCGGGAAGTTATCCTGTTCAGGTATAGCAACGATACCGGGCGATTTGCCGATTAAAATAGCCAGTTGGTTTTCCAAAACCCTAATGTTGGCGATAACGCTTAGCCGGTTGCCGATCACAAATTCCAGTAACTGGCTTTGTTGGAAAATATCGGCAGCGGTAGCTTGTCCGAGCCGGAAGCGGGTGGTTACCATCGAAACGTTATCGCGGTTAACCTTTATCTGGCTGTCAAGCAGCTTTAATTGCTGGCGTTGTTCGATCAGCTTATACCAGCTACTGGCTATTTCCGCCGACACCGAAATGGCGGCACTGGCAACGTCTTCCTCGGCGGCTTGGGTGTCTAATTCGGTTGCATGAATATTGGCGCGAATACGGCCCCATAAATCCAATTCATAGCTGGCAGCCAGTCCTAACGTAAAGCTATTAAGTGTCGGGGTGTTGGTATTTTTTTGTGCGGCGCCAAAACTGCCGTTGATCTCGGGGATCAGTTCGGCGCCGCTTTTTTTGGCAACGGCCTGAGCTTGTTCCAATCGGTTAAATGCTGCAAGCAGGGTGAAATTTTCATTCAGCGCCTGATCAATTAAGCGATTAAGCGCGGCATCATTAAACGCCAGCCACCATTGATTGGGGGCTTTGGTCTGTCCGGTGACGGAAAATTTTTCCGGTAAATTAACCGGCGTCGGAACGTCTTTACTATCGACGGAACAGGCAGTCGTTACCGACAGTAACAATAATAGGGCTGATTTTGTATAGGTCACTATAGTTAATGTCGGTTGTCATGTCTAATCGCGGCCATACCGGCCAGTGAGAATTTCACCACATGCTCGGCAAAAGCTTCCGCGTCGTTTAAGTCCATGACATAGCGACGGGTTTCATCGCTCAATTTCATGTTTTTAACTTTCAGCAAGTGAAAGCATTGCCCGATGATGCTGGCGTGACAAAACTGGAGTTGTTTGTCGGTCGCTTTTTCTCCCAGCACTTCCTTGATTAGCGCCATTAAGGCTTGGCGTTCCGGGTTGATTTCCTGCTCCATGATTTTTTGCAACAGGCTGGTTTGTTGCGCCATTTCCTTATGAACGATCGCAAAAAAACTGGAGTTGGGGTCGGCAATTCGGGCTATCAATGATTTGATTCGTCCGGCCAGACGCACTTCAGCGGAGGTTTCTGGATCAATGCCGCCGTCAGAGGGATGGTTGCGCAAGTCTTCCTGAAAAGCATAGCGCCAAGCTTCCAGGTACAGGTTTTCCTTGTCGCCGAAATGATAATTGACCGAGGCGATATTGGTTTCGGCTTGCTCACAAATTTCCGCAATAGTGGCATCCTGATAACCTTTTTCGGCAAAAATTCGGCTAGCAGTGACGAGCAAGCGCTGGCGAGTTTTTAGCGGCAGAATCATTTTAGTGGGCATGGGTAAAATCTAATGTATATTTCAAATGAATATTTTAAATATACATTAGAAAAAATATTTTAACAATAGCCGCCCAATATTCAACCGGTAATTTGTATGCAGCTTGATTCACTAGGTTCTGTTGACGTTTCACCAGTCATGTAGAATTCACCATTTTGGCTGGAAT
>JAQSDX010000082.1 GCA_029946125.1 Candidatus Methylobacter titanis | reverse complement strand
TGATAAATTTAATGTTAGGGCGACTTTGCGACTGACTTTTAAAACACGCACTTAGCGATAAAGGCTAAACAATGGAATGTGGCAAATTGCCGCGTGTCAGAGTGTCGCAGAAGTTGGGTCGTTTTTTCAGCCTAAAAAATCAGGTGACGCATGTGAACTCATATTTAACTTCAACTGTTCGACAAGCCCGCTACGACAGCTTAATGGCAGTGCTTTATTTCCCTAGGTATTACGGTAATTAGGATCAGGGTTTTACCCGATTTTTTATTGCCGTTCTACGTTGTAGAGTTGATTCCTCAGGAAAAATGCATGTTTAATCATGCTAAAACTGAGAGTTTTTCAACCATGCATGATCCAAGAAGGAAGTTGCCGCAACTTGCTTAAACGGATCAAGGAGGGGGGGTTATGAAATTACCAGCAGACGTTCAGACCGGATTGCCCGCTAAGTCGTGTTTATTCATGCTGATGCTAGTGCTAACCAACTTGGCTCAGGCTTGCATAACCGCCGATGTGGTTGCGTTAGACCAAGTTCTCTATTACAACCGGCTCGGCGCGATGAACCCTTCGGGAATGATTTATGCGTTGAAGCGTGATGTCGTTGCGATAACCGGAACGACTCCATCCCCTGGCAATGCGATGTTGCGATCTGACAAGCGGCCCAGGCCTCTGGTGCTGCGCGTTAACGAAGGCGATTGTATAGCCGTCAACTTCACCAACTGGCTAAGCCCTAGCCTAACAGGCTCTTTAGTGAACCCTATCGCGCCCAGCACTCCCAATCCCAACGCGACGGCGGCTAAAAATGACGATGGCCCAAGCACACGTACCGCATCTTTCCATGTTATCGGCATGCAGGCGCAAGGCATCGAATCGGATGGCTCCAACGTAGCGAATAATACCAGCAGCCTGGCAAATCTCGGAGAAACCAAAACCTACACTTTTTATGCCCAAAAAGAGGGCACCTATTTTGCTTACAGTACGGCCGCGTCTACAGGTGGTGAAGGCAATGGCGGATCACTGGCCCATGGCTTGTTTGGAGCGGTTAATGTAGAAAACAAGGGCTCTCAATGGCTTCGCAGTCAAGTTACCGAACAGGATATGGCATTAGCAGCAACGGGGTCTACCCAGTCGAATGGAAAATACTACCCGGTCATCAATTACGATGCCGTTTATCCTACCGTTGAAACCCGAAAACCGTCCGAGCAATTGATCTTAGCCACCAACCCGGATGGCATCACTCAGGCAACCATGACCACCCTGACCAGCAATACCGGTTTTATTGGCGATGATGTCGGTAAAACCTTGAGCGGAGAGCAAGGCAAGGCGCATATTGAACAGGTGTTTAGCGATGGCTCGGCCAGGGTGACGATAACAGAAGCCTTTAACAGTGAAATAACGCCTTACACCTGGAAGATCGAAGGCATTGCGCCCCATCCTTTTGCCGGAACGCCGATATTGAATATGTTGGATGGTGGCAAAATCGCTCATTCCGACCTTAATGCGATCATCACCGGAGGCGGTTTAGGTGAATTTGACCTGAATCAGGAACCTAATAACGCCGTCTATCCGGGACGTAGCGACCCGTTCCGCGAATTTACCGTGATTTTTCATGACGAAATCAAAGCCGTACAGGCATTTCCTGCCTGGTATAACGATCCAGTCTTTATTCACACCTTGCATGGCGTCAGAGATGGATTTGCAATCAATTACGGCTCCGGTGGCATCGGCTCGGAAATCATCGCTAACCGGCTAAAACTCGGCCCAATGAAAGACTGCGTCGAGTGTAAATATGAAGAATTCTTTTTAACCTCTTGGGTGCTGGGCGATCCGGCGATGGTGGTCGATATACCGGCGGGCGTTAATGCCAGAGGGTTGGGCGTAGTCGACAATCCCCAGTTCGCGACCAAAGCCTATTTTCCTGACGATCCGTCCAATGTGCATCACAGCTATCTCAATGATCGGGTCAAATTCAGGAATCTGCACGCAGGCCCCAAGGAACATCATATCTTCCATCTGCACGCCCACCAATGGCTGCATAGCCCCGATAGCGACAACTCCGCGTATTTAGACAGCCAAAGCATTGGGCCGGGCGGCGGTTATACCTATGAAATTGCCCATCACGGCAGCGGTAACCGTAACCGGACGGTCGGTGATTCGATATTTCATTGCCATTTTTACACCCATTTTGCCCAAGGCATGTGGGAATTATGGCGGGTTCATGACGTGCTGGAGACCGGCACCGTATTAGCCAAGGATGGCCGGCCTGCGCAAGGTTCCAGGGCACTGCCGGATTATGAAATCAAGGCGGGAACGCCGATTCCGGCATTGGTGCCTCTGCCGATGATGGCTATGGCACCAATGCCCGGTGCCAAGGTGGAGATTGAATACAATGCGGGTGTACCGACCGGTCAGGTCCAATTGCCGGAGGTGGCAGCAGGCAACCCGGGTTATCCGTTTTTTATTCCCGGCATTGCCGGACATCGTCCGCCGCATCCGCCGATGGATACCCTTGTCGATGGCGGACTGCCCCGGCATATCGTCACTGGCGGCACCGCAACCAGCTATCAACAGCGGGATAATTTCAATAAAATACTGAACACGCTGGCGGCTAAAAAACTGCCGGAGACAGGAACTCCGTGGGAAAGGCAGGCCATGATATTTCATGGCGGCGACGGCATTACGGCGGGGCCGAATCATTACACCACGCCGAAACCGGATGGCGGCACTGGTTCATTCAAGGTCAATGGCCTGCCTGCTGTTGCCGGTGCGCCCTATGCCGACCCGTGCATTAACGATGCCCAGCAACTCGTTACCGGCAGGAACCGTTTTTACCATGCGGCAGCTATTCAGCTGGACGTTAAAATGAACAAGACTGGCTGGCATTTTCCGCAACAGCGCATTCTGGCCTTATGGGATGATGTGGCGGCTACGATTGATGGCATCAGGCCTCCTGAACCGATGTTTTTTAGAGCCAACAGCGGCGAATGCATTACCTTTGAGCACACCAACTTGGTGCCCAATGTTTATAAAAAAGATGATTTTCAGGTCGAGACGCCGACCGATATTGTCGGCCAGCATATCCATCTGGTTAAATTCGATGTGACCTCGTCCGACGGCTCCGGCAACGGGTGGAACTACGAGGACGGCACTTTCAGCCCTGAAGAAACCCACGAACGGCAGGTTGCGCTCAACGCTCCGGCAGGTCATTGGTTGGATACTGACAACACGGAGATAGACAAACCTGGCGTATGTACCTTGACAGGATTTGAAAAAGGCAATGGAACCTGTGTGCAAACCACAATACAGCGCTGGTACGCAGATGATGTCGTCAACAATGTAGGGGAAGATCGGACGTTACGCACCGTATTCACCCATGACCACTTCGGGCCCTCAACTCATCAACATCCCGGACTTTATGCCGGACTGGTTATTGAACCGGTGGGTTCAATATGGAAACATAATGAAACCGGTGCAGTTCTGGGCGGTCGAGGCGACGGCGGGCCGACCAGTTGGCAGGCCATCATCGAACCGGGTAATGGCGAAAAACCTTACCGCGAGTTTATGCTGGAAATGGGCGATTTTTCACTCGCCTACCGGCCTGACGGTACCCCGGTTAACCCACCCGGAAAAAGGGAAGACGGGCTGCATAATTTGCTGGCAGTGGCGCCAATCTGTCCAGGCGGCGCTCCCAGGCCTTGTCCTGAAGCTATTTCCGCCGAAGATCCCGGCACCATGACCGTAAACTATCGAAACGAACCGATAGCCCAACGCATACATAATGGCGTAAATGGTCAGGCAAGCGGTAAGCCGGGCGATCTTTCGTTCGCTTTCGAGTCGCGGACAGATCGCGCCATTACCGCATTGAACAGTCAACCAGCGTTTTTTTCCTGGCCATTAACCAAGAATGTCATGCCCGGCGATCCGTTTACCCCGTTATTGAAAGCCTATTCCGGCGATAAAGTTCAGATCAGGATTTTAATGGGAGCCCATGAAGAAGGGCATAACTTCAGCGCACACGGCGTCAAATGGTTGTTCGAGCCATCCCTGAAAGACTCCGGTTACAAAAACTCGCAGATGCTGGGCATTTCCGAGCACTTTGAGTTTGAGATACCGGCAGTAGACGCGGTCAAGCCGGGAACGCCGTGGGCCGATCTGGCCTATTTCCCCGGTACAGCGACCGACGACGTTTGGAACGGCCTGTGGGGAATCCTGCGGGCTTATAACGGTAATGGAACCTTCTCCAATCAATACCCGGCGCCGACCTTGGCGAAATTATCGAGCAATCCGAATGGGACAGCGCTGCGGCTGATGACCTGTGCCGGAGGTAAAGCCGATAATCCGAATTGCGCGGGTATGAACGGCGTCTGCCCGACTAATGCGCCTGTGGTTAGCTTCAAGGTTCATGCTTTCCTGGCTCAGGATGTGCTGGGCGGCCCGTTGGTCTATAACTACAGTGCCGGAATCGAAGATCGAGGCGCTATGCTGTATGTACGTGATCAGGATTTGAACATTAAAACAAACCGGCTGAAACCCGGTGTTCCCATAGAGCCTCTGATTCTTCGCGCCAAAGCAGGGGACTGTATTAAGCTGGATTTGGTCAACCATCTTCCTGCAGATCTAAACGACACCCAAGCTGACGGCTATAGCGCATTGCCGATGATTATTGAAGGCTTCAACAATAACGATATACTGCCTTCCAGTTATGTAGGATTAACCCCGCAATTGCTGGAGTTTGATGCGCTGACCGGCGGCGGTTTGAGCGTGGGCTTGAATTGGACTTTATGGAAAGGCGATTTAATAATCGCAGCACCTGGTAAATCGGTCAGCTATAAATGGTATGCGGGCAGGATGACGGTTAAAACCGATGCTAATGCCAAAGTAAATTCAGAGCGCCTTTTTGCCGAGCCGGTAGAATACGGCGCAATCAATCTGATGCCGTCGGATCGTATCAAGCAAACCAGCAAGGGTGCTATCGCCGCGATGATCATCGAACCCTTGGGTTCGACCTGGGTCGAGGACGTCGACTCGCGTGCCTCGGCAACGGTTACGCTGGCTGATGGAAAGGGTAAATTCAGGGAACATGTGCTGATTTTTCAGGACGACCTGAATCTACAGCAGAATGGAATGCCGGTGCCAAACACCGCCCAGTCTGAAGATCCCGAAGACTCCGGTCAGAAAGCCTTCAATTACAAGACCGAACCGCTGTGGACGCGGATGGGATTTGCTCCGGAAACAGCACTGGGGTTAACCCACAACGAAGACTTCACCAACGTACTGCAAGGCCCCGCAGAAACTCCGGTATTCAAGTCCAAAGTCGGCGATAGCGTTCGGTTGCGTGTTTTGCAGCCGGGCGGTCACGCGCGCAACCACGTATTCCAGTTGCATGGGCACGGTTGGCAGGAAGAACCTTATACCAACGGATCAACGGTGATGGGTAAAAATAACTGGTCTGAATGGAAAGGTTCTGAGCCCGGCATAGGCGCCGGTAGTCATCTTAATCTGCTGATAACCAACGGAGCGGGCGGCTATTACGGTACCCCCGGTGATTATCTGTATCGGGATCAAGCATCGTTCCAGTTTGATAATGGTTTGTGGGGAGTATTCCGGGTAGAAAGATAGGTTTCTAACGTAAACCAGGACAGTTGAGATCCTTGTCGGAGCGACGCCTTCGTCCCGATGATGGCATCGCTTCCACATTGAGATAACATCAGTGCTATCAAATTTTAAAGGATTGTCCCGGTTTAAATGGAATGCCGAAAAATAGAAGTTGGCACCGATCAGGAACTAGCGCATTTATTGACAGCAGTAGGGTAAAGAAAAAGATAAAGATAAAGATAAAGATAAAGGCCTTACCAGGGCTACGGAGAAGAACTGGGATTTGTCTGGTTTGCAACCGATAACAATGTGGCTACATTATGAGCATTAAATTTCCTCATTAACGTGGCGCGATGTGTCTCTACAGTTTTTACACTGATGCAAAGACTATCGGCGATATCTTTATTCTTGTACCCTGCGGCGATCAGTTTCAGCACCTGCGCCTCCCTGCTGGTTAGGTTCCAGTTTAACTGATTATCTTGGAGGGGTTTTTCTACCTTAAGATAGCTATTGATAATCTTTGGCAAGATGTCGGCGCAAAGGTAATACTGGCCTGACAAAACAATTTTTATAGCTTCAATTAATTGAGGTACTGTTGTGTTTTTCAGTATATAGCCATCGGCACCGGCGCGGAATGCAGCGCAAATATCTTCTTCGGTATCTTTAAGAGTGAAAATCAAAATTTTGGTAGCTGGCCAGCGTTTTTTTATTTCTTTTATCACTTCTGTGCCGTAGTTTTTTGGCATCATCATGTCTAATAAAATCAGGTCAGGAGGGGTAAGCCAAGCCTGTCGAAAAAGCGCTACAGGGGCGGAAGCCTGAAAATCGACAGTAAAACCGGGTCCATTGGCTAAAAGAACGCACAATCCTTCCCTGATAATGGGTTCACTCTCAATTATTGCAATCTTGTACATGTCCATCCCCTCACAGCATACCTCGATGTCTTTAAAAGAGGCCATCCTTACGCGGATAACCCAAATTTAAATTTAAGTACTATTTAAGCAGTGCGGACTAAAATTCGTCTACATCATCACTGTATATAATGAAGTTCGTGTGCCGGTTACGAAAACCATCGCTACATTTACCTAGAGCGCTTGATGGTATGCTTAATTGCTTGACCAATAAATAAGTACCAGTACTAGGTTTCGCCAAAATATGGAATGATAGCCGGTTGATTTTTCGGGTTTTGTTCAGGCAAAAAAAAGACCGGCCCGAAAATGCTTCCGAACCAGTCCAATGGGCTTGTCTCCTTTAGAGTATCTCCAACACGCTCTTAAATTTGTCGATAAATCTGCTTCATAGGTTTATATAACTGACGTTACGCATGGCAATTTGCCGTGTATGCCTCCGCCGAAAGCGGAGCGTAAGAAAGTGATAAAAAATGATAACTGGACGGCCTTTTTGATGCGCACTTTTTCGGGATTTCTGACTTAAAACATATATGGATAGGCTTGGGCCATCCATGGCGCTAAACCGACGTCTTCCCTGTTGATGCGGATTCACCCCATCATCTCCGACTGCTTCGGTCTTAGCCCGCCAGGTTCCATCCAATAAACATATTCGGCGATATATTTGGGATTGCCCAAAGCGGGACATGTCCCCCACCGCTCCAACGGCTCGATGCCGTATTTGACCACGCCAATGTGCTGGGTCTTGTCCTGATCCAGCACCGGATCCGAGAAAGTAAAACCCAGATGTCTGCGCAGCAGCTCAATGTCGCTTTTTCGGCCGGTCAGAAATTTCCAGCCCGGCCTGACTCTAAAGAGCTCGGCATAAGCTTTCAGCGCCGCCGGCGTGTCGTGTTCCGGCTCAAGCGTAATCGAATACATAAATATATCGCGGCCCACCCGCTCCCCCAGCTCTTTCTGTACCAGCTTTAGATTCGCCGTCATCCCAGGGCAAAT
This sequence comes from Candidatus Methylobacter titanis, assembly GCA_029946125.1. Taxonomy (GTDB): domain Bacteria; phylum Pseudomonadota; class Gammaproteobacteria; order Methylococcales; family Methylomonadaceae; genus Methylobacter_A; species Methylobacter_A titanis. Next base: position 2,351 of record JAQSDX010000082.1, on the reverse strand, counting down.
ATCGGCGCAACGCGCATACATAAAATTGATGAGTACGGTCTTGTCTTTGATCAGGTCATCATAGAACCGCACTGTCTCGCCCTCGTGCGTTACCAGCGGGACATTCGGGAAGGATTTTTTGCGGCGCTCGTCCCGATTGCTCGGCTTGATTAAAAGGGAACGCTCCCCTGCAGTTGATATCGAGGGTATTGCACCCAATCCCGCAGCGCCAAGAGAAGCAATGGTTACGTTTTTGATAAACTCTCTTTTGTTCATGGCTGTATCCTCGTTCGGTTGATTACTTGCCGGCTTTGGAGTCATCGGGCGGCACGATGCGGAAGCGGATCATCATGGCGTGGTCTTCATGCACGACATTGTGGCAGTGCAAGGGATAATCCCCGTACCAGTCACGGTATTGCATGTAGTAGCTGACCTGGCCCGACCCCGACGTGCCAACGGCGCCATCGCCAATTCTTACTACGTCCTTGCGGGACTTATCATCGATCGCCAGATTTTCGGCTTTGCCGTTGCGGCTGAGCAGTTGAAATTCCTCGTGATGCGTATGCACCGGATGCGACCAGCCGCCGCCCGACTCCAGCGTCCATTGTTCCGCCGACCCCTCTGCCGGATAAGCGCTGATTTTGGAGGGATCGAATAACTGGCCATTGACCGTCCAGGCGCCGTTGCTGGTATCAAACTTGAACCGGCGCTGGACCTTGACCGGATTGGTTCTGGCCGGCATGGGCACCATGACCTGAGACTGGAGCACGCTCAGCGGCGCGCTTTCATCGATCACCGGATCGCCGGATACGACGAACTTGAGTAATTGAGTTTTGCTGCTGGAAGACAGAATCTTGCCGGAGGTTCCCTTGCCGTTGAGCTGCTCCAGCCGGTTTTCCAGGTAAATCACCGTGCCGGGCGCATATTGGCTGAAATCGACGATCACGTCCGCCCTTTCGGCCACGCCCAGCCGTATGCTGGAAACAATTTGCGCCTTTGGCAGTAGATTGCCGCAATTGGCGATGCGCGTGAATTTGGCGCCATTGCTCAGAAACAATTCGATAAAACGCGAGGGACCGACATCCAGAAAGCGGAAACGGTATTTGCGGTGTTTGACATTCAGATAGGGCTTAATCTTGAAGTTGACCGTTTGCTGATCGCCGACGATACCCTCAAGGTTGAAAGTGTCGAAGAACATCTGCCCGGTCTGATCGAACACCTTGTCGGTGAATAGCAGCGGGATGTCGTATTCATCGCTGGGCAGTTTGAGACCGGTCGTTTCATCCCCCGTATCGAGGTTGATATCGTTGCTGAACAGCGTGTAGAACGAGGCCATGCCTTTATAGACATTGGCGGCGGTGAAGTCGAAACGGTGATCGTGGAACCACAGCGTGCTTTGCGTTTCTTTCCAGTCGCCCGGACACCATGCTCCATTGTAGTAAGTGCCGTTCTTATGGGTGCTGGCAAAGCCTGCCCGAACATTGGGATACCAGTAGTCCCACCACTTGCCGGAGTCGTAGAACCGGGTCGGCCCGCCATCCGATTCCGGCGGGTTATGGGCATTATGCAGGTGCGGCGTGCACTGGTTGATGCCGAACCCCTGGTTGTCGTTGTTGTCCTTGGGCAGGCCGTTGTACATGCGCATGAGTACCGGTTCGCCGTAATGGGCATTGATACGCAGTACGCCGATGGCATCCGAATTCATATCGACATAGGTCCAGACCTTGGAGTTGAATGCAGGATATTCCGCCGCCGAATAAAAATTCCAGTCGATTTCCTGGGTCATCAGCTCGTATTTCGTACAGGCGTCCAGGCCGCCCAGCTCGTCCCAGCGCTGATGCTCCTCGTTGCGCGCTTCCTCGAAATCGTCGAAATCATTCAATCCCGGATTCCAAAGCGTCTGTTTTTCGTCGCATTTGCCTTTTTCCGGCGTGGGACCGACATTTGACCCGACCGACAGGCAGGCTTTCGGGATCGGCAGCGGCTCCGTCCAGGGCTTGTTGCAGGGCGGACTGATCAAACTGACGCTAGCCGCTTCAGCCAAATTGGGCAGAAAGTGACGACCACCCATCGCGGTCAGACCGCCAATACCTGCAGTCAAACCCATTTTGAATAATTCGCGCCGGGTGATGCCGGCCCTTTGAATGTCGTTAACTTCCTGCATATAGCGAGCGACGGTCTTCTCGCGTTGGCTGACGTTCGTGACCTTGATTATTTTCTTTAACATGACACACCTCATTACAGCTTTTAAAACACTGCATTAACACAGTATTTTTCACCGTTCTTTATTCGATGCTCAACAGCGGTTCTAATCGATAGCCGCATCATGCGGTTGGGCAATAAAGTTATTATTTAAATGTATGGCTTTAAAA
>JAQSDX010000081.1 GCA_029946125.1 Candidatus Methylobacter titanis | reverse complement strand
GGCATAAGCGTCTAGCAGTAGGAATCCCCGTCCTTTAGGTCGGGGAGGATGTCAAATTTCTCTGGCTTTATTAAATGCATATCTGAAGTCTATAAATAAAGGCTGTTCGGCTCCCAGCATTGCTTTTAATAATTCATGTTGCAGTTTAAACTTAACATTCCCAATAGCTAAAGCACCAATACCTACTGCGCCTGGCGCATTGATTGCATGGATGAGTGGTGCGCCGGAATCATTGTTGTTGATGCCCTCTATTCCGGAAGGTGGAACAGCATTAACATCAGCGGCGACTTTTAGTTGGGTCGCTTCTTTAAGTACATTTGCATTTAAAACTTGAATACCCGCTTTAGCGGTACAAAAGATAATGTCAGCATCCTTTACCAACTTGATTTTATCGGCTTCAGATTTGGCCAAGACTCCTTTAAGCGTACAGTTAAAGCGGCGGTTGTATGCGTTAGCAACATCCACAGCCGTATCACTTGACAAATGGTCGGTTAATGTCACATCGGCACCGGCTAATGAGGCAATAATACCGGTAGCTATACCTACCGGACCTGTTCCGCCAAAAATCACCACTGAGCATTCTTTCAGTTCTTTGTTGTGCTTTGCTTTGAGTTCTTTTTCCGCGCAAGTCACTAAGGCCGCAGCGGTGGTAAAAGCGCCGCTGGGGTCGGCAAAAACCGAGACTTCAAAAGGCGAAACCATGGCTTGTTTGCTGGTGTTTAGCATGTCCATAGCCAAGCCTAAATCGCGGCCGCCGATAAAAATTCCGGTGCGTTTAACACCCGATGGACTGCGGGAGAAAACGGCATCTTGAGTCAGTCCATGCACGTTATCCAGTTTGACATTGTTATACGGCATAAGGACATCAAACCCCGCATCCAGAGCCATGTTAATGTCGAATGGGCTATTGTTCGGCATGGGGTCAAACATATGAAGAATGCTACGCTTCGCCATTAGGGTTCCTTGTTATTATGCAGGTTAATCCGAAAGTGTAAACTCAAGAACTTGATTTAATATATTCTCTGGCGGTTTCAAAAGCATGTTCAAAATGCAGGTAAACGGGCTTATCGGTACTGATCATTTTTTTCAACATCATGATTTGGGTCTGATATTTAATATTACCGATTGCCATAGCGCCCAAGCCGACTGCGCCACTGTTTGAGCCCTCGATGGGGTTACCGTTATGGAAGGCATCAACGCCTGCGATACCTGATGGTGGTACCGCATTAACATCGGCAGCAACTTTGAGTTGTGGGGCTGAAGCGACAAGTTCTGCACTTAATAATTCGATGCCTGCGGCACCGGTTGCAAAGACCACATCAGCGGTTTTCATGTATTCGGCTTTATCAGTGTCTGCACCGGCTTCAATAGTGATTTTACCTTCGCCGAATTCATTGTTGCACATATCGGCAATGGCTTGAGCTTTGTCCAGTTGACGACCAATGAGCTTCACCTGCGCTCCGCATTGAGCGGCAATCACTGCGACCACTTGGCCTACAGGGCCGGTTCCGCCCAGAACGAGAATATTTTTTCCTTCCAGAGTGGTGTCGAATTTAAGTTTTAATTCGCGTTCGACTGCCGCAACCATGCCTGCAGCTGTGGTAAATGCGCCGCTGGGATCAGCGAAGACGGAAACTTGAAAAGGAGGGAACATAGAACGCTTCGCCGTCTTTAACATATCCATCGCTTGTTTGGTATCACGCCCGCCAATGAATATGCCGGTGCGTTTCAAGTTCTTGGGGCTGCGGGAAAAAATAGCATCCTGCACTAAGCCTTGAACTTCACTGGGTTCAACATTGATATAGGGTAATGCGGAAACCCAACCTGCATCCAATGCCATATTGACATCAAACGGACTGAGGTTTTTAGCGGTGGTTAGCATGTGTAAAATAAATGGCTTTTCCATGATCTCTCCTTATGTTTTTATTCGACAAGTATAAAAGAAAAAGCCGCAGAATAAAAATGCGCTTGTCTATTTGAGTTTTGAACCGGTGATGAACCTGTGTATTATCCGAGTGATTTTATGTTTTCCAGGTTGGAATATTAAAGGCGTGGGCAGATGAGTGATCTGAAAAAACGGCAACGTAGCAAAGCTAACGCTGCACGTAATGAGCAAACCGATAAAGAGTCCGTTAGCCGGATTATTTGCGACCGCTTTATAGCGCATCCTGTTTACCAGCAGGCCAAAACGGTGATGTGGTATAGCCACTGCCGCTCAGAAGCCAGGACTCAAGCGGCATTATTGTGTGAACTGACAACCGCTAAGCGCATAGTCGTCCCTTACTGCACTAAAGATCAGCAGGGGCACAATAAGTTGGGTTTATGGTGGCTGGAAGATGTTGCCGAACTGGTGCCGGGCATGTGGGGCATTTTAGAGCCACCTCAGCAACGATGGGGCGAGGCGGGGAAAGCAATCGCCGCTAAACAGCTCGATTGCGTATTGGTGCCGGGCGTGGCTTTTGATCGAAATGGCGGGCGCTTGGGTAATGGCGGAGGTTATTACGATCGCTTATTGAAGTGTGTCAGAGCCGATACGGTATTAATCGGGGTTTGTTTTGAGTCCCAGCTAGTTGAGCAAGTCGTTATGGAGGCTCATGATGTGGCCATGGATATTGTCATAACGGAAAAAGCAGTTTATGCCGGTAAAGGACGGCAGTTTTTAAGCTGATGGATTTTCAACTATTGAAAGACAGTATTTATTCCACGCCGGCTTTTGTTGTCGATGAAATGGAAGTGACCCGGGCGTTGGCGGTTTTAACCGAGCTGAAAAATCAGTGCGGCTGCAAGGTTTTATATTCGATTAAAGCCTTGCCTTTTTCCGCAGTCATGGAGATGGCGAAGCCCCGTGTTGATGGTTTCTCGGTCAGTTCCTTATTCGAAGCGCGGCTGGCCGATGAGGTTTTATCCGGGCAGGGCAGTATTCATTTGACCACGCCCGGCATAAGACCGGAGGAGCTGGATGAACTCAGCTTGCTGTGCTCCCACATCAGCTTTAATTCGCTGCCGCAATATCGGCGGTATTCTGAAACGGCCGGGGCTCAGACCTCAATCGGCTTGCGAGTTAATCCAAAATTGTCTTTTCTGCATGATCAGCGCTTCGATCCGTGTCGGCAGCATTCAAAGCTGGGTGTAGCTATTGATGAATTGAGTCGGTCGATTTGTCTCGATCAAATTCAGGGGCTGCATATTCATAACGTTTTTTCAGCAACCGATTTCACTCCGTTAATTGAAACGATCGACATGCTTCAACAGTATTTGGGGATAGGATTAGCTGAGCTTGAATGGTTGAATATCGGCGGCGGCTATTTGTTGGGTCAAATTGAAGATCATCGCCCATTTGTCGAGTTGGTCAATAAGCTGAAGCAGGATTATGCCATTGAGGTTTATATCGAGCCGGGCAAAGCGGTCGTAGGCCAAGCAGGGCATTTAGTGGCAACGGTGCTGGATAGCTTTGTCAGTGACGGTGTCACCGTAATCATACTGGACACCTCGGTCAATCATAATCCCGAAGTATTCGAATATCAGCGTCAGCCTGAACTGCACGAACATGATCCTGATGGGCAATATACTGCTATTTTAGCGGGCTGTACCTGTTTGGCCGGTGATGTATTCGGGCAATATCGATTTAAAAAACCGTTGGAGGTAGGGGATAAGGTGGTTTTTAAGCATGTCGGCGCTTACACCCTGATTAAGGCGAACCGTTTTAATGGTTACAACCTGCCGGATATTTACCTGAGCAACTCCTTACGAGTAAAAAAATTGAAACATTACGATTATCAGGATTATCGTCGGCAATGGGTGGTTGAGGTTCGGGGCGAGGAGCAACTTTAGTGATTCAGCGCTCATTAAGGCATATACCTGTACATTTTTATTTATACAAAGGTTAAAAATATGAAAGCAATCATGATGACGGCAACCGGTAATCCCGATGTCCTGGAATTACACGACATTGACGAACCGGAAATCTCCACGGCAACCCAGCTCAAGGTCCGGCTTAAAGCGGCTGGGGTCAATCCGGTCGATACTAAAATCAGGAGCCATGGCTTGTTTTATGATAATCCACTGCCTGCGGTATTGGGTTGTGACGGAGCTGGAGAGGTTATCGAAATCGGCAGTGCGGTCAGTCAATTTAAACCGGGCGATAAGGTCTGGTTTTGTCACGGTGGACTAGGCCGCGAACAGGGTAATTACGCCGAAGTTACGGTAATAGATCAGCGCTGGGCGAGTTTAATGCCGGAAACCAGTTCATTTAGCGAAGCCGCAGCCTTGCCGCTAGTGTTGATTACTGCGTGGGGTGCTTTGTTCGATCGCGGCGGATTACAATCCGGACAAACCGTACTGATTCATGCCGGAGCAGGCGGCGTAGGGCATGTGGCGATACAATTGGCGAAATTAAAAGGTGCCCGAGTCATTACCACGGTGAGTTCCGGGCAAAAGGCCGAGTTTGTCAAAGCGATGGGCGCTGATGAAGCCGTTATTTATACCCAAAACGGTTTTGCCGATGCGGTCAATAAACTGACTGACGGCAAAGGTGCGGACTTGGTTTTCGATACCGTGGGCGCTGAGGTATTTAAACAAAGCATCACTGTGACAGCGCATTTCGGTCATCTGGTGACCTTGCTCGATCCGGGCGAATTGAGTCTGGCCGAAGCCCGAATGCGTAATTTATCGATAGGCTTTGAGTTGATGCTGACGCCGATGCTCAGAGATTTGGCTGAGGCAAGAGACAAGCACGTTGAAATTTTAAAACAATGTGCGCAATGGATTGATAAAGGGTTTTTAAAGGCGCATATCAGCAAGCAGATGTCGCTGAAAGAGGCCGCAATAGCGCATCAATTGATAGAAGCCGGGCATAGCACCGGGAAGATTGTATTGACTGTATAGGCTTTCATTTGTGCTTATTAGGTTACGGCGCAATATATCTGTCCTTACCGTCGTAGAGGCGCCTACTTTTGGTTTTCGTGGATCAAATGATTTTTCTTGGTTTATGTATAATAGCGAATATTAATTAAATAATGTTGTAAGAGGTTATGGCAGAAAAAACCAAAAAACGTAGCTCGAGTAGATACGATAAGAAAAAAACGGCTCCCAAAAAGTCAGGTTCTCATTGGATTAGAAATTCAGTTCTGGTTTTTATGGCCGGATTTACGTTTATTTTGGCGAGTTATCTGGGTTACCTGGATCACAACGTGCGTACCCAATTTGAAGGTAAACGCTGGGCTATTCCGGCACGAGTTTATGCCAGTCCGGTAGAGCTTTATGCCGGTTATAAGCTGACGAGTGCAGAGCTTGAAGCGTTATTGCAGGCGCTGCATTATCGGCTGGATGTCCATTTGTCTTCGGAAGGCACGTATTTTAAAAGCGGCTCACAAGTCAGTGTAAAAACCAGGAAGTTTACCTTCTGGGATCAAGTTCAATCCAGCAGCGTGATACGGGTCAATTTTAACGCATCTGGCATCGCCAACATCGTTGATGCTGAGCAGAACCAAGATCTCGCCATTGTGCGTTTGGATCCCGTACAAATCGGAAGCTTATACCCAAGGATTAAAGAAGACCGGATTTTAATTAAATTGGAAGAAGCCCCTGATACGCTTATTAAAGGCTTGCTGGCTTCAGAAGACCGGGATTTTTACCAGCATATCGGTATCTCATTTAAAGGCATTGCCCGGGCGATTTGGATGAATGTGCTTGCCGGTCATACCGTGCAAGGCGGGAGTACTATTACCCAACAGTTGGTTAAAAACTTTTATTTGACCTCTGAACGCAGTTTGACGCGGAAAGTAAAAGAAGCGCTTATGGCGCTGATCTTGGAATATCGCTACAGTAAAGATGAGATCCTGGAGGCTTATTTAAATGAAATCTATCTGGGGCAGGATGGTGGTAGCGCTGTGCATGGCTTTGGCTTAGCCAGTGAGTTTTATTTCGGCAGTTCTTTAAAGGACTTGCCTCTGGAACATGTGGCTTCGTTGATTGCCTTGGTTCGTGGGCCGTCTGAGTACGACCCGAGGCGTTATCCCGATCGTGCTGTACTACGGCGCAATTTAGTGTTGGGAGAGATGGAAGCGGAAGGCTATGTCACTAAAGAGCAGGCAGTCAAGGCGAAAGCCAAGGCTTTAAATGTGATCGCCAATACCCACCGTTCAAGCAATCGTTATCCCGGTTTTCTCGATTTGGTTAAGCGGCAATTAAGACAGGAATACAAAGAGGAAGATTTAACCTCCGAAGGGCTAAGGATTTTTACTACATTGGATACCCGGGTTCAGGATGCGCTGGAGGATACGCTGTCTAAAAAGCTAAATCAGCTTGAAAAACTGCCTAAAGCTAACGACCTTGAAGCCGCGGCTGTAGTCACTCATAGAGACGGCGGTGAAATAGCTGCGTTGATGAGCGGTCGCGAAGTGTCCAGCGCGGGATTTAATCGTGCCCTGGATGCGGTCAGGCCGATAGGCTCGTTAATCAAGCCGGTGGTCTATTTGACTGCGCTGGAATATCCGGACAAGTACACTATTACTACACCGGTCAGCGATACAGCCATCTTGGTTAAGGGTTCGGGCGGCAATGATTGGAGTCCTAAAAACTATGATCACAGGGAGCATGGCACCGTGAGCTTTCATTCGGCACTGGCGCATTCATACAACCTGGCTACGGTTCGGATAGGGATGGATATTGGGGTAGCCAGAGTCGTTAAGACATTACGCAGCATGGGTATTACCCGGGCGATTGATTTGTTCCCGTCATTCCTGCTGGGAGCTGCGAGTTTAACGCCGATGGAAGTTACTCAAATTTATCAAACGCTGGCTGGTGACGGTTTTTCAACGCCGATAAAAGGCATCAGAGCGGTGGTTGCAGCCGACGGTAGACGCTTACAAAGTTATCCGTTTACGGTGCGGCAAGTGCTTGATCCATCGGTAACGTATATCGTCAATACCATGTTGCAGGAGGTGATGCGTGAAGGTACCGGACGTTCGGCCTATTCAGCTTTTCCGGCAAACTATGGTTTGATCGGCAAAACCGGTACGACTAACGATTCAAAAGACAGCTGGTTTGCCGGTTACACCGGTGATTATTTGGCTGTGGTCTGGATTGGCCGGGACGATAACAAACCGGCCGGGTTAACCGGGGCAACCGGTGCATTACAAGTTTGGACGTCGTTAATGAAGCAGATTTCCAACCAGCCTGTAAGTCTGATTCCGCCGGACAATATTAAGACGGCTTGGGTCGACCCTGCTAACGGCTTGCTGGCGAATCAAAATTGCCCGGGGGCTAAGGTGTATCCATTCATTGCCGGTTCAACACCGGAGGAGTATTCCTCGTGTGTGGATTCGCCCGTTAATCAATTTGAAAGTTTGATTGACGATTTGTTACCGAATAATTAATAAGGGTATTTATGAAAAAAATGACCATTTTCGTCGGCTTGACTGTCATGTTGCTGTTTGCCGGCTTGAGCTACGCAGAAGATAAACCCGTCCGGCAGTTAAAAGCTTTTTTAAAAAATACAAAATCGCTCACTGCCGATTTTAAGCAAGTATTGATTAACGAAGCCGGTAATCCGACTCAAACCAGTTACGGCGTTTTTTACCTGCAACGACCCGGGAAATTTCGTTGGGATTATCTAAAACCTTTTCAACAACAAATAGTCTCCACGACCGGGAAGGTCTGGTTTTACGATACCGACCTCGAACAGGTCACCGTTAAAAAACTCGATGAGTCCATGGGGTCAACACCGGCATTATTGTTAAGTGGTCAAGTATCCCTGGAGGACAACTACACCATGGAACAGCAGGGTGTCGATGGCGATTTGATGTGGGTAAAATTGATTCCTAAAAATCAGGAAAGCGGTTTTAAATACGTGCTGATCGGTTTGGACAACGACTCTCTGGGCGGCATGGAATTGAGCGATAATTTTGGCCAGCTGACACGCATTTATTTTTCCAATGTTGTCTTGAATCCGCCGTTAAAACAGACCTTGTTCGAGTTTACAGCGCCCAAGGGTGTCGATGTTTTTTCCGATTAAAGATAGGCAAAAGGCTAAAGCAGCATCAACCTTCGTTCTTAGCCTTTTGCCCTTCGCCTGATTTTTATGCTTTTCGATGATTTGACCAAACCCTTGGCCGACCGGATGCGGCCAACCGAGTTAGCCGATTACGTCGGCCAACAACATATCCTGAAACCCGGCAAGCCGCTCTATGAAGCCATCGCCTCGGGACGCTTGCACTCGATGATTTTTTGGGGGCCGCCGGGCACCGGTAAAACCACGTTAGCCCGGCTCATTGCCCAGCATTCCGATGCCGAATTCATGCCGATTTCGGCGGTGTTATCCGGCGTTAAGGAAATCAGGGCGGCGGTCGCCGAGGCCAAAAAAATTCAGCTGGAACAACATCGGCGCACCATTTTATTCGTCGATGAGGTGCATCGCTTCAATAAGTCGCAGCAGGATGCCTTTCTGCCGCATGTGGAAGACGGCACGGTTTATTTTGTCGGCGCGACCACCGAAAACCCGTCTTTCGCGCTCAATAATGCGTTATTGTCGCGGGCCCGGGTTTATGTGCTGAACGCCTTAACGGCGGAGGATTTATTGGCGGTGATCGACAAAGCGTTAACCGATAAGGTGCACGGTTTTGGCGGATTGGCTATCGAAATGGCCGATGAGATAAAACAGCAGTTCGCCCAGGCGGCTGACGGCGATGCCCGAAGACTGCTCAACTTGCTTGAACTTGCCGTAGAACTTGCCGCCGCCAAGGGTGGGCAAGTGATTAACGAAGCCATTGCCAAGGAAGTGCTGTCGGGCGGCGTGCGGCGTTTCGATAATCAGGGCGAAGAATTTTACAACCAGATTTCGGCGCTGCATAAATCGGTGCGCGGCAGTTCGCCCGACGCCTCGCTGTACTGGTTGTGCCGGATGATGGATGGCGGCTGCGATTTGTCTTATCTGGCCCGGCGCGTCGTCAGGATGGCCTCCGAGGACATAGGCAATGCCGATCCGAGAGCCTTGCAGATTTGCATCAACGCCTGGGAAGCCCAGGAGCGCTTAGGCAGTCCGGAAGGCGAACTGGCCTTGGCGCAAGCCGTCGTTTATCTGGCCTGTGCGCCGAAAAGCAATGCGGTTTACATGGCTTACAACGCAGCAATGGCCGATGCCAGACAAAGCGGCAGTTTGGGTGTGCCGGTACATTTAAGAAATGCGCCGACCAAGTTGATGAAATCGCTGGATTACGGCAAGGAATACCGCTATGCCCACAACGAACCGGAAGCCTATGCCGCCGGGGAGAATTATTTTCCCGAAGAGTTGGCAGGCAGGCAATATTATCAGCCGGTGGAAAGAGGGTTGGAAATAAAGATTAAGGAAAAATTAAAGCACTTGAAGGAATTGGATAGGAAGACCACCTAACTAAACTGCTTGTTGTTAAGCAAAGTATCAGATGCTACAGTCGCATTATATTTATGTATAACTACTAGGAGGCATAGTCATGTACACAACAAGTCTTCGCAAAGTTGGCGGCTCAATTATGATGGCCGTTCCACCTGCATTTCTCGATATGTTGCATATAGGGGCCGGTACTACGGTCGCTGTTGAGATTGATCATGGCAGGTTGGTAGTCGAACCTCAGTTGCGTCCGCGCTACACCCTTGACGAGTTGTTGGCGCAGTGCGACGCTTCCGCACCGATCAGCGATGAGGATCAGGTCTGGTTGGATTCCGGCCCGGTCGGTAACGAGCTGCTGTAAATGGAGCGGGGCGACATATACCTGGTTTCACTCGATCTGAGTTCAGGACGCGAGCAGCAAGGACCCCGCCCGGTGTTGGTTGTTTCGCCCGTTGCTTTCAATCGCGCAACCCATACGCCGGTAGTTCTGCCTATTACCGGGGGCGGAAATCATGCCCGTACCAGCGGCTTTGCGGTGACGTTGATGGGGACTGGCACGAATACGACAGGCGTTATCCGGTGCGATCAGCCGCGAGCTATCGACCTAGGCGCCCGTCACGCCAAGAAGCTGGAAAGTGTGCCGGAATCCATTATGGATGAAGTGCTGGCACGGTTGGCCGTGATCTTCGAGTAGAGCCTACAAATATTTTGTTCGGATAAGGCAAGTGTTGAGTTGGAACAGCATCACCCCAGCCTGCTTTTGTCAAAGGTGATCGTGGTCATGGGGAAATCTATCCAAGTTGATCCCAACAAAACAGCGAAACTCAAATAGCTGTTAAACTGTCTAACTGATGTTACGCAAAACCCAGCAAACCAGTTACCATTAAGATCTGAGTAAAA
>JAQSDX010000080.1 GCA_029946125.1 Candidatus Methylobacter titanis | reverse complement strand
TTTATCGGGTGGCTGTTCGGCGGGGTTTTTCTCCGCGATAGCGGCTTCGTCCAACATAGCGGTCAAAGGGACGCGCCGCCCTAAGGCGGTTTTGAAGGTTGGTTTTTTTATCGAGTTCAGTGGCTTCGCTTGGCTTTCTTTAGCGGCGCGCCCCTTAGCTTTACGTTATGTTCAAAAAAGTTCTTGATATTCCGTACGTATAGTCGTACGCTTAATTAAGGAGGTATTTATCATGACTATTTTGAATGCTACAGAAGCTCGTTCTAAGCTATACACCCTAATCGACGAGACCATGGAAACCCACCAACCTATTGTAATCACGGGGAAAAGGGGTAATGCGGTTCTTGTCTCTGAAGAAGACTGGAACTCCATTGCTGAAACTCTCCATCTACTCTCTGTACCTGGAATGAGAGAGTCAATAAAAGAGGGGATGAAGGAAGACCTATCAGAATCTTCTAAGAAGCTCGATTGGTGAGTTGGGAGCTGTTGTATACCAAACAAGCACAAAAAGATGCTAAGAAACTGTCAGCATCTGGGTTAAAGAAAAAAGCGCAAGCACTTCTCGAAGTGATAAAAGAAGACCCGTATCAAAACCCACCTCCATATGAAAAGTTGGTGGGTGATTTATCCGGTGCATATTCAAGACGAATCAATATTCAACATAGGCTTGTCTATCAAATCTATGAAGAAGAGCACGTAATAAAAGTCATTCGTTTGTGGACGCACTACGAATGAAAATTGAACATAACAAAAACGTTCAACTCGGACATACCTCCGCCGTGATCGGGGTGATCTTGTCTGACCCTCAGCACTAATTTTGCTAGCGGTTTTTTAATCGCTTATTTTGGATATTGTGCATCAATTGGCGGTTTGCTGGCGCGAAACCACCTTATAGCCCTTATCTCAGCCAAAATTAATCCTGGCTTCCAGATCGTTACTGGAATCGGCATTTTTCAGCGCTTGTTCCAAACTGATTTTTCCTGATGTGTACAGTTCAAACAAGGCGTCATCAAATGTTCTCATGCCTTTGCTGCCGCTTGATGTCATTGCCGTTTTAATTTCATTCAACTCCCCCTTTAAAATCAAGCTCGCTATATGAGGGGTGTTGATCATTACTTCAATAGCGGCACAGCGCTTCCCGGTCATATCGAAAACCAAGCGCTGGGAAATAACGCCATTTAAATTAACGGCAAGATCCATAAATAATTGCGCATGATATTCATGAGGGAACATATTGATGACCCGTTCCATGGCCTGATTGGCATTGTTGGCGTGCATGGTCGATATGCATAAGTGACCGGTATTAGCCAACTCCAAGGCCGCCGACATAGTTTCCCGATCCCGAATCTCGCCAATAAAAATAACATCTGGCGCTTCCCGCAAACAGGCTTTTAACGCTCGGGCATACGAGTCGGTATCTACGCCGACTTCGCGCTGATTGACGATTGATTTCAGGTTCGGGTGCGAGAATTCGACCGGATCTTCAATAGTTAAAATATGGCCTGCCGAATTGGCATTACGGTGATTAATCATGGCGGCCAGCGTGGTCGATTTCCCCGATCCGGTGCCTCCTACCACTAATAACAGCCCTCGTTTGGCCATGATGAGTTCCATTAAAATATCCGGCGTGCCTAAATCCTTACCGGTAGGAATGACTGAGGGAATGAGCCTCATAACCAAACCTACGGTTCTGCGCTGATAAAAGACATTGGCGCGAAAACGCGCACTGCCATCCGGCAGACTGATCGCAAAATCCAGGTCTTTGGTGACAAGAAACTCGTTTTGTTGTTCCTGGGTCATAATCCCGAAAGCGCCCGATTGCGTTAACTCGGGTGTCAGCAAAAAATCATCCAGAGCCACGGCCCGACCATAAATTTTGGCTTTAACCGGCGAATCGACTGTTAAAAACAGATCAGAGGCATTCAATTTAGCCATTTCAGTCAGATAAGGCAGAATGTTTAAACAACCATCTTCCGGCATTGCACCCAGAATCTGATAACTGACCTGTTTCTGCCTGCGATCAGGCCCTTTATAAATGCCAGCTTCGGACTCATCAAGTTCGACTTTTTCTGCCCCTGAGTCCGGAACGACCAACAACACCAGGCCGTTATCCTCGACCGTTGCGCTAACCGTAAATTTCTCGCCATCCGGTGCGGCGCAACTAAAATTTAACGCTTTATTTTGGATTAATTCCTGTTTCTGGGCGTCATTAAGGAGACCAAAGGCAATTTCTTTTATTATAGTGGCGTTCAGCTCGTTTTTACCCAAGGGATATGCCTCCCCGGCTAATCCCAGGAGTGCCGGAGAGCCGGCTTTTAAAGACAAACTATCCGCTTTTTTTTCCAGCATTAATTTTAAATAAGGCGTTAGGGTCATGTGGGTATCTGGTTTTGTGTGGTAAAAGGGGGTTATAAACTGCCTGCAGCACTGCCACTAAGTTGAGGATTTGGCGTTGTGTGGGCGCGAATAAATTCGCGCCCACAGTATTCAATCATCACTTTTTCAGCCTAACTTAATGGCAGCGACACTCCCACGTGGGAACGCGGGAATGATTTTTTCTTAAGTTGGCACTATGGTTTACAAACCCCGTCCCGCTTAAGCGGTAATTCCTTAGTTTCTAACAATTTCCTTGGTTATATTTTCTGATGGAAGATTATCGTTATCCTCATCACCGCCATCATCTTTCGATTGTAACGAAAACCTGCCTAGCGACCGGTCTTCACCTGATGCTAGCTTGATTTGCAAGCGCAACTCATTTTGGGAGTCGGCATTTCTTAAAGCCTCGTCATAACCTATTTTCCCCGCCTGATAAAGATCCAACAAAGCCTGATCAAAAGTTTGCATACCCAGCTCACGCGATTTAGCCATCAACGGCTTGATGCTGGAAGCCTCACCTTTGGCAATATAATCGGCAATCAACGGTGTATTGAGTAAAACTTCAATGGCTGCACAACGCCCACCGTCAACGGTTTTAACCAGTCGCTGAGAAATAATGGCGCGTAAATTGACCGAAATATCCTGCATCAATTTGGCCTGGCTCTCAATGGGGAAAAAACCCAAAATCCGGTCGATAGCTTGATTGGCATTGTTCGCATGCAAGGTAGCCAAGGCTAAATGACCGGTTTGAGAGAACTCCAAGCCGTAATTCATAATCTCGGCGCTGCGAATTTCGCCCAACACAATAACATCGGGAGCCTGGCGTAAGGTATTGTGCAATCCGGCTTCCCAGCTCTTGGTATCGACGCCGACTTCTCGTTGCATGATGATACAGTTTTTATGGGTATGTACATATTCAATGGGATCTTCCAGGGTGATAATATGACCGTAACTGTTCGCATTACGATGATCGATCATGGCTGCCATAGACGTTGATTTACCTGAGCCGGTACCGCCGACCATGATAACCAAGCCGTTTTTATTCATCATGACGTCTTTTAAAACAGGCGGCAATCCCAATTGATCGAAATTGGGTATTTCTGCGGCAATTACCCGGATAACCAAGCCCTGGCAGCCTTGCTGAACATAGGCATTAACCCGGAACCGGGATAACCCGGCAGGCGCAATCGCAAAATTACATTCTTGCGTTTCTTCAAACTCCTTAAGCTGCTTGTCATTCATGATGCACTGCGTCAGAGCCTTGGAATCATTAGCCGATAATGCCTGCTGCGCAACCGGTGACATTTTGCCTTTGACTTTTATTGCAGGTGGAAAACCGGCGGTAATAAATAAATCAGACCCTTCTTTATGTAACATAAGTTTTAATAACTTAATCATAAAGTCCATCGCTTCTTTTCTTTCCACTGACCTCTCCCTGCCTTGGTTATCTATAGTTGGTTTTACCCGGAATGGAGTAAAACTCAATTGATTATAATTTTAATTTTTACAGATACCTAAAAAAAACACCTGCCAGCTGGCGATCGTCCGCAGCATACCGAAGGCCTCTTTTCTTTCCAGGCGTGCTCGCTAATCTTTACAAAAAGCGGTGCCGCAACAAGACTTGCCACCCATTGTTTTTGTACGACAGGCTAGGAGTTGACTCGATTGTTTCGATAGCTAAGCGGTAAAACCCGATGTTCAAGTTTTTTAGTTTGACTGAGACTATCCCAGATAACTGAAGGTGTTTTCCTCAATGGACTTACCACCTATATTAGATTCTCGTTCCCACGCGCTGCGTAGGAACGAGGGAAACTCAGATTTTATCTACAACGGTAATACAAAGATTTGTCGGTTTTTTGTTGGCATCTAAAACGGGTTGCAGCGTAAAGGAAACCACAGTTTCCACACCGGCATCGCCTAAATCGGTAACGGGTACTTTTTTGACAGCAATTTCCTGACCTTTGACTTTCCAGGGGTAATTGGCGTCGAATGCCGTATTTTTGGCCGAATTGACTAAATCCACTTCGAAATTGGCACTTTTACAGGCATCAGTGGGTTCTTTCAAGTCTAAAACATGAGCATGAAAACCGCTAGTCGGGTGTTCATAGGAGCTGTCATCAATAGGCAGATGAGTAACCAAAACCAGCACATTATTGCTGTTATCAGTTAATACCGCATAACCGAAGGCGCCGGATTTGCCATCGACAGGTATTGCTCCATTCGTTTTTATTTCTACTTCCACTGTTTTATTGACGCCTTTTCCTTCTACCTCCGATTGAACATCGTTAATCGATAAATATCCGGGCGTTCCGGCTAAAGCCAAAGCGCTTGCCAAAGTTAAACTGATTGCAGAAGCGATTAGGGATGTTTTGTTGATGCGTTTCATAAATAAATCTCCAATATAATAAAATAATAGTATTGATTCGATATTATTTATACACCCTTTCGACAAACCAATACAAGTATAATTATTAACAATCGGCGGCTGAATCTTCTCATTGGCGGGCAATGTTTGCTGTGAGAAGTCGATGATAATCAGCTGCCCTGCCCCATCACCCGGAATCATCAAAAACAGATAAACACAGGGGGTTCCGTGTGTATCCTCTCATTTTCCTCTGGAGTCAGGTTAACTGTGAATACGCTCAATGACCACGAACTAATGGTAGCGAACCGGAATTTCTATGAGCCCCTCTGGCGTGATGCCCGACTGGTTGAACCGGAGCGTTTCAACACTTGGCCATTGGTCAGCCAACTATTGACCAAGGCGACTTGTCACCTGGAAGTCGCCCCCGGATTACGGCCACGATTGCCCGTCGACGGCACGGCTTTTGTCGACATCAGCATGCATGCGCTGACAAAACTGGCCGTCGGCAGTGGGAGGCCGGTAATGGCCTCCATTGGCAGATTGCCCTTTGCCGACGAAACCTTTGATTTGCTGTGTGCTCTCGATATTATCGAACACGTCGATGATGATCAGAGGGCCATGGCGGAATTGGCTCGTGTCGCCACAATAGGTGCGACCCTACTGTTGTCAACGCCACTGCATCCTGAAATGTGGACACCTTTTGACGATTTCGTCGGCCATCGACGGCGCTATGAACCGAAGCAGATCCAGGCGCTGTTGCACCACCATGGCTTTATCATAGAGCGTAGCGCCGTCTTCGGTATGAAACCCCGTTCCTCATTGCTACTGGATCTCGGCATGTGGTTTTTGCAACATCGACGAGAGCGAGCCATGAAGTGGTACAACCGGGTCATGCCCTATACGATGCGTTTACAGAAATCGCTCCAGCTTCATAAAGGCCTGATCAATACCGATGAGGTCGGCGAGGTACTGTTGGTCTGCAAGCGCGTGTCCCCCGGTAGTACTCCATCATAAATGACTTTTTAACCCTGACTGTCCACGGCGTATACGCCCCATTTTGCACAGCCACGGCATGGTAATATGGTATGGTTTTTCCTATCATCCGCCATTTTACCCTTTGATTATAAACAAAATAAGCAGCATAACTATGACACAAAACACCAACAACCTGGCCGCCTACATCTGGTCGTTAGCCGACTTACTGCGTGGCGATTTTAAGTAAAGCCAGTACGGACGCATCATTCTGCCATTCACCCTGTTACGCCGCCTTGAAGGCGTATTGGAAGACAGCAAAGACGCGGTATTGGCTCAGGTTGAAAAAGTACAAGCCATGAACCTGCCGGAAGAAGCCCAGGAAAAGCTGCTGTTACGCGCCACCGGAGGTTTGTCGTTTTTTAATATCTCGAAAATGGATCTTTCCAAGCTGGGTGAAGCCGGTATTGCCGCCAATCTGGAAGCTTATATTCAGGGCTTTTCCAAAGATGCCCGTGAGATTTTTGAGCACTTTAAATTTAACGAGTTTATTGGTCAGCTCAACGATGCCAACCTGCTTTACAAAATTGTCCAAAAGGTTCGGCAAACCGATTTAAGCCCCAAGGCTATTTCCAATCACGATATGGGTTTGGTGTTTGAAGAACTGATCCGCCGTTTTGCTGAAGGCTCAAATGAAACCGCCGGCGAACATTTTACCCCGCGCGATATTGTGCGTCTTACTACCGCACTGGTGTTCATGGAAGATGATGACGCGCTGACCAAGCCGGGTATTATTCGCACCATCTATGACCCGACCGCAGGTACCGGCGGCTTTTTGTCGTCGGGCATGGAATACGTACATGAACTCAACCCGCAAGCAGTCATGCGCGGCTTCGGGCAAGAACTGAACCCCGAGAGTTACGCCATTTGCAAAGCCGATATGCTGATTAAAGGGCAAGAAGTCAAAAACATTAAACTCGGCAATACCTTATCGAATGATCAGCTCTATGCCGATAAATTTGATTACATGCTCTCCAATCCACCCTTTGGCGTCGATTGGAAAAAAATTGAATCTGACATTAAAAACGAAAACACCCTAAAAGGTTTTGATGGCCGCTTTGGCCCCGGCTTGCCACGGGTCTCGGACGGCTCGTTGTTATTTCTGTTGCACCTGATCAGCAAATTACGCGACTCAGCGGATGGCGGCGCACGTATCGGTATTATTCTTAACGGCTCGCCGTTGTTCACCGGCGGTGCCGGTTCCGGTGAGTCCGAGATTCGCCGTTACGTTCTGGAAGCCGATTTGCTGGAAGCCATCGTTGCACTGCCTACCGATATGTTCTACAACACCGGCATTTCGACTTATGTGTGGGTGCTGTCCAACAAAAAAGCGATCGAACGTAAAGGCAAAGTTCAGTTGATTAACGGCGTTAATCTGTGCGGAAAAATGCGCAAGTCTTTAGGCTCCAAGCGCAATGTGATGGATGACAACGATATTGCCACCATCACCCGCACCTTTGGCAGTTTTGCCGTGGTCGATGCCCGTGAGCTGGACAAACCCACCGAACAAAAAAGCAACCGTGGTCGCCAGTCAGCCAACCCAAAAACCGAAGCGCCCAAGACCTTTGCCAGTAAAATTTTCAACACTTACGAATTTGGCTACCGCCGCATCAGCATTGAACGCCCCTTGCGCGAATCCTACCAATTCAGTGATGAACGGATTAACTCTTTACGTTTTGCCGCTGCCCGTTAAATGCCCCCATGCAATGGCTATACCTAGAATATGGTGCAGAATACGGAACACACAGCAACACAAACGGCTGGTCGGATGCACCGGATTGTAAAAACTACGGTGACTTAACCGAACACGGCGATGCTATTCGCAAACATCTTAAAATTCACTTTAGCGAACTCAAAGAAAAACAGCTCAAAGACCTGCTTGAGCGCAAAACCTGGCTGGATCAAAAAAACCTGCTGCTCAAAGCCCGGCAACTGCAACAAGCGATAGGCACAGCGCAACACGATGACATGAACGGGTTTGACGATGCCCTTAACGCCGCCTGTAAAAAATCAGCACTTGCCTTGGATGCCAAAGAGAAAAAACAGCTTAAAGCAGCGGTAAGCTGGAAAAACCCGGTTGCCGAAAAAGTCATCAAGAAAATCCACAGCCGCTCCTCGGCATCCATGCCGCCACGGCATACGACTACCAAGGATGGTGGAAGTGCAGAAAATGCAGGGAGCAATTTTCTGCCCGTTCATCCTGAACATAAAACTAATCCACTTTACGGCTGGTTTGCCGTCAACGGCCAAGTGCTGGAATACCAGGCCGATACCGACCTGCGCGATAATGAAAACGTCGCCCTTGATCCTTCAAAAACCGTTAACGCCATTAACGAAGCCTACTTTATCAAAGAAGTGCAACCCCATGTGCGGGATGCCTGGATAGATGCCAGCAAAAAAGACCACAAGGATCAGGAGATAGGCCTCGTCGGTTATGAAATCCCGTTTAACCGGCATTTCTATCAGTATCAGCCGCCCAGAGATTTGGTGGATATTGATGCCGATTTGGATGCCGTCAGCGGCGAAATTATGAAGTTGTTGCAAGAGGTGCATTCGTGATGCTGCCTAACGTTAGCTTAGTTCAAAATAGTGAATACAAAAATTGGCTAAAAGACCTCAAGAAAAAGGTTTTACAAACTCAACTTAAGGCGGCGGTTAAGGTTAATACCACGCTGTTGCAATTCTATTGGGAGTTAGGGGAAGAGATCGTTCTTAGGCAAGCGCAATCGAGTTGGGGCGATGGCTTCTTAAAGCAGTTAAGCCAAGATTTAATGGCCGAATTTCCTGATATTAAAGGCTTTTCTTTTAGTAATATCAAGTATATACGCCAATGGGTTGTATTTTATAGCCAAGAAAAACTAATTGGCCAACAGCTTGTTGGCCAATTAACCCAAATCCCTTAGGGACATAATCTAAAAATTATAGCCCATTGCCAAGGGCTTGAAGAAGCGCTTTATTATGTACAAAACACCTTAGAAAACGGCTGGAGTCGTAGCGTATTAACGCATCAAATTGAAAGCGGTCTGTGGCTGCGCGAGGGCAAAGCAATTACTAACTTTACTCAAACCTTGCCTGCTCCACAATCCGATCTTGCTCAACAAACCTTAAAAGATCCGTATATTTTTGATTTTCTGACCTTGAGTAAAAAACACAGTGAACGTGAATTGGAACAAGGCTTAATTGAGCATATCACGCATTTTTTATTAGAACTGGGTGCCGGTTTTGCCTATATGGGCAAACAATATCCGGTTCGAGTCGGTGAGCGTGAATTTTTTATCGACTTACTTTTTTATCACACCCAGTTGCATTGCCATGTGGTGATAGAGCTGAAAATAGGCGATTTTGAGCCGGAACATGCAGGCAAGCTTAATTTTTACATCAAAGCCATTGATGAACAGTTACGCAAGGAGGCCGATCATCCCACCATTGGTATTCTGCTCTGTAAAAACAAAGACAAACTGGTTGCCGAGTATGCCTTGAGTGATATTCAAAAACCCATCGGTGTCTCGGAATATCAATTAACGCAATCACTCCCGAAAAACCTGCAATCTAAGCTGCCCAGTATTGAAGACATAGAAAATGAATTGGGCGGTGAGTTATGAAATATCTTACGTATGCGGTAGTTTTATGAGGCTTTATTACCCTGATCAAAAACTCTCAACATTGTTGAGAGAAATACAACCCAAAGCAGATGGCTTTTTTAAAGCAGGATGGGTAAGGATTGCTTTGCCCATCTACTCTTTACAAGAGTTTTACGCGCT
Source organism: Candidatus Methylobacter titanis (assembly GCA_029946125.1). Taxonomy (GTDB): domain Bacteria; phylum Pseudomonadota; class Gammaproteobacteria; order Methylococcales; family Methylomonadaceae; genus Methylobacter_A; species Methylobacter_A titanis. The sequence continues at coordinate 1,020 of JAQSDX010000080.1, read as the reverse complement.
GAATAGTGGCGCTGGAGAACAGCTATGAAATATAAAAAGCAATTGCGAAACAGCCTGTTGCGCAATTATGGCAAATTACTCTCCCAACATCGGCAATCCAAGTTACCCAGTATTGAAGATATAGAAAACGAATTGGGCGGTGAGCTATGAAATATCAGGCATATCCAGAATATAAGGATTCTGGGGTTGAGTGGTTGGGTGAAGTTCCTAGCCATTGGGAAAGTGTTAGGCTTAAATATGTTGTAAACTTAGAAAGTGGAAAGATTGAAATAGGATCAGGATATAAATATGTAGGAATGGAAAATATTGAATCTGGAAATGGAAAGTACCTCGTTAAAGACGGCATAAGCCCTGAAGGCATATCTACATCCTTTTCAAAAGGAGACGTGCTTTTTGGAAAGTTAAGGCCATATCTAGCCAAGTCATGGTTGGCTGATTTTTCAGGTATTTGTTCCTCAGAATTTCTTGTTTTAAGAAGCAAAAAGGTTTGCCCGCAGTTCCTTAATTATTACACGCTAACTGATGAGTTTATTAATCAAGTGGATTCATCGACGTATGGATCAAAAATGCCTAGGGCTAGTTGGGATTTTATAAGTTTAAAGGACATTCCGGTTCCTTTAGATAATGAATCAAGAACCATCGCCAACTTCCTCGATCATGAAACCGCCAAAATTGACACCCTGATCGAAAAACAACAACAGCTCATCAAGCTGCTGAAAGAAAAACGTCAGGCAGTGATTAGCCATGCCGTGACCAAAGGTTTAAATCCCAATGCCCCCATGCGCGACTCCGGTGTTGAGTGGTTGGGTGAGGTGCCGGAGCATTGGGAAGTTAAACGCATTGGCTTGCTTTTCACTGAAAGCAGCGTAAGAGCGTTCAGTGATGTTGAATTGCAGTATCCAGTTTTAAGTGTTTCTATTCATCATGGAATATCTGATAAAGAATAGAAGTTACGCATTGACGACAGGATTGAATTGTGGATTTAAACAATTCTTGCCTGTTGAAAATGCAGAAATGAAC
>JAQSDX010000007.1 GCA_029946125.1 Candidatus Methylobacter titanis | reverse complement strand
TCAGCATCGCCCAGCCTGCATCTAAAACGGACTTTGCCATTTTAGTTTTCGCAAGACCGGAGGCGCTGACGTTGCCAACGACAATTAAACGGTTTTCTTTAACTATTTTGGGTGAATTTGTGGATCGCATCCTTACGGGTGTTCTTAATCTTGGCATGAATCGCTTTAACCCGTTTTTTATCCCTAGCCCGTTGCGCTAGGCCCAGCTTGGCTTCGCTGTTACGGTAGCAATCCTGTCTTGCCAAGGTATCGCCATTGGAACAGGTTGCCGTTGTCTTTAGCCCAAGATCAATGCCTATTTGACCGCCTGCCGCTGGCCTTATGTCAACGTCAACATGAACGACAATAGTAAAACAACTAGCTACATACATTTTTAAAAAAAATAATATACATTATATGTACGTATTTATGCATAAGTAGATTTACCTGCATTGATGTAATATGATTTTATAATGTTTTAAGCTATCAACATGTTTTAATATTATTTCAAAATGAAATTCGACAAATCATCAATAAAAGCATTTCCAAAAAAAGTTAACCCTTCAACAGCTGCAGGTATTTTTCTAAGCATTATTCTCATCCTGTTTATTATTATAGTTGCTGCCAATGATCCGCTTTCTTTTATCAATTTGACCGGACTGGTGATTGTCATAGGCGGCACGATTGCTGCTATCTTGTTAAGTTATCCTTTAAGAGACATTAGACATGGATTGAAATCGGCAAAACTTATTTTCTTTTATGAAGACCTAAATCCCCAAAGGGAAGCAAACGAAATTGCCGCTGTTGCTCAAATGTGGTTTAACAGAGACACGCTTGCAATAGAAAATATCATCGACAGCATCAACAACCCCTATTTAAAAACCGGTTTCCAGCTTATCGTAGACAACACCCCGGTAGAAGACATCTTGTCGTTACTTAAATGGCGCATTGCCCGCCTGAGAGCCAAAGAGAAAGCCGAAGCTAATATATTTTATAGTCTAGCCGCCTATTCTCCCGCATTTGGCATGCTAGGCACCCTGATAGGCATGATAAATATGCTGCAAATCATTGAACTTAAAGACATAGCTGGCATAAGCTACAACATGGGCATTGCGCTGATTACCACCTTTTACGGCCTCATTATGGCCAACCTTATCTTTAATCCTATTGCCATAAAACTCGAACGACGCACTGAACAGCGCATTATGATTATGAGCATGATCATGGAAGGCATTACACTGATAGCAGCTCGTCGCAGCCCATCATTTGTCCGAGAAACACTCAAATCATTCATCAAGCACTATGACGATGAATTAAAAGACTGAAGCCGTTCGCCGGGGCTATAAATCCCAGCCTTGAATCTCACAAACCGACTAAGTCCTGCAAAATGAGTAAATATCCATTATCGAAATTACAGTCCTCACTATCCCTAGAGGATCTGCTTAACCAACCGGACACGCACAACTCACAAAACTGGCTATTAAGTTATCTGGATGTATTTGTGCTGATTGTCATGCTCGTTATCACTCTGATTACATTAAGCGACTTAAACACGGAACAGCAACAAGCAGCCGCCACTAAACCGCGAGCGATTAAGCCTAGGACAGTACCTGCGGTAATATGTCCTCCCGTTGTTGCAGCAGCTATCGTAACCTGCCCTCCCCTCGTTGTTGCGGAAAACAAACCCGTTCAAGCCATCGTACCCATCGAAAATAACGTCGAAATCAAAACCGAAGCCAAAGAAAGCAACAGCATTGCTCCCGCGCCTGTCAATACGCCGGAAATTAAAAGCGCCGATAACATCACAACAAAGCCCATGCCCCTGCCGATTAACACTCAACCGGCAACTGTCAAGCCAACAGACGAAAACAAATTGCAGCAACAGCTAACAAAAGCCATTAATGAATTCGGTCTTAATAAAACCGTCAACATAAAAGTTACCCATGGCTATGCGCAGCTTGAGATTCAAGACAAAGTATTGTTTAAATCTTCAGAAGCAGATCTAACGGTTCCGGGAGAAGCCTTAATAAAACGTCTTACCCCATTATTAAAACAAGCGGTTGGCCTGATCCTGATTGAAGGACACACAGACAATATCCCGATTAAAACCGCTAAATTCCCTTCAAACTGGGAACTGGGTTCTGCCAGAGCCACCAGCGTTCTACATCTCTTGGTCTCGCAACAATTAGACAGCAGCCGTTTGCGAGCCATCAGTTACGCAGACACCATGCCCGTTACCGACAATGCAACACCGGAAGGCAGAGAGAAAAACCGACGCGTCAATATTTTAATCAAATTTTCAGAACAATAAACCCAAGGACTTCGTTAAATAATCGAACAACCAATCCCCCGATTATTTAACATGCCGACGCGGGTGCTGTATCATAAAGCCCGTACAATTTTAAAAAAACGCCTACTTTTTATTTTTTTAAACCAAAAAGAAGGCAGTATCTTTATAACAAATAACCGGGGGAATTAATGACTGTTGGTGTTGATGATTTTAAAAAAGCGATGCAACTATGGGCCAGCGGCGTCACCGTTGTTACGACACACTCTGAAAAATTCGGCATTCAGGGCATGACAGTGACCGCCTTTTCAAGCGTTTCAATTAATCCACCTCAAATATTGGTTTGCCTAAATGAATCCGCTGATACCGGCACGGGAATTAAACAAAGCCAGCACTTTGCTGTCAATATTTTAAACTCAACTCAACAAGACGTTTCCAATCAATTTGCCGGAGGCAGCAGCCAACAGCAACGGTTTGAAAACACCCCATGGACAGCGGGCATTACCGGCGCACCCATTCTGAATAACAGTCTCATGTCTCTGGAATGCAAAGTCATAGAAGAAGTTCGCGCGGGCACTCACTGGATTATAATCGGCGAAGTACAAGACTGCGTGTGCCGCGAGGGAGAACCTCTTTTGTATTATCGAGGTAATTACCAGCAACTTATGTCCCAACCATAACCCAACAAATACCCTTTAAACCCTATCCAGCAAGGTAAATTTCGCAAAAAATCACGGCCCTTAAGGTTTTTTTAATACCGGCATTACGGCCCTAATAGAATTATCTTTAAGCCTAGTTAAAATATTTTGCTCTGCTCATATCTTTAGTGCTATTATTTGCCCCAGTTAGAGTTTGAGCCGGCTTTATTTATGAAGCTGGGATTTGTAAGCCAACAAAAATTGGCGATTTTTTAAGTAAGAGTGTGATATGTCAGAGCAAGTTGTAGGTACCGTTAAGTGGTTCAATGATGAAAAAGGTTTTGGATTTATTGAGCAGGAAGGTGGCAAAGATGTTTTTGTTCACCACAGTGCAATTAACGGCGCAGGCCGCAAGACCTTGAGAGAAGGCCAAAAAGTTACTATGGAAGTAACTCAAGGTCAAAAAGGTCCACAAGCCGAGAATGTAACCCCAGCGTAACAAACTCATATACTTGGCCCAAAGGTCTCTCGACTTTTGGGCCAAGCTCATATTTAGTCACCCACTTATGGCTTTTGTAAACATAGCAAGCCAAGACTAAATATTGATGAGCTTTAAAAAACTCTTCGGACGAGAAATTCGTTTTATTTGAGCAGCCCTCTTAAATTACAGCATCATGCACAAACTGCATGAACTTGCTGTGTACACCCTTTTAATTTGTTAGGGCATAGACAACCTATTCAAATTAAGCCAGATCGCGTTAATTATTGCGCATCACCATCCTATTTTAAGCAACAGAATTTCTACTTGCTTTCTTTGCACTCAATAGATTCTGATGGGCCACATCACTGGACCTTGCTGCCTGCCAACATCAAAGGATGAATATCGGCGCTGCTCTTTAAAACCTGCGTAGTGACAAAAAAATAGTTATTTCGTAACCAATCCCTTATGCCAAACTTCAGTACACTTCCTTTAGGTTGGCGAGATCGCCAGACAAAAGAACGCCCTGTCGAGAAAAAGCAAAAAAAGTGTAGAAGTAGAGCGTCATCTTTACAAGCCAACATAGACGACAAGGCCTTGCTCACTGAGGCTTTTTTTGCAAATAGGCAGCCGTTTTCTTTTCGTCCTAAACAACCAGAATGTGCACCAATGAACTCGCTTACGTCTGGCGAACAACACCGGTTCAACTAAGCAATGCTTTTGAATATCGGTTTCCGAACCGGTTAACACGCATTACATGTCGGGAATGTAACTCCTTGGCTATCCTCCGACAATTTGCTGCACATCATGATTTATCTCACCGTTTTCATGCATGACAGAACGAATATGAATGTCCCGTTGCGGAAATGGAATGACTATTTTATGCTCACGGAAGGCTTTTTCAAGGCGGAAGTGCAAGTCATGCGTGGTCGGTAGTCGATTTGCCAATTCACTGACAAAAAGACGGATAGAAAAATTCAACGAGCTATCGCCAAAACCGACGAACAATACACTCGGCTCAGGTTCGGCAAGCACCAGCGGCATCGCTTTTACCGTATCGATCATGACTTTATGCGCCAGCTCGACATCGGAACCGTAGGCAATGCCGATAGGAATTACCAGGCGAGTAGTGGCATCACTTAAGGTCCAGTTTACCAATTGACTGGTAATAAAGGTTTTATTCGGCACAATCAATTCTTTTTGATCCCAGTCAATCAATGTTGTCGCCCGCATTCGGATACGACTGACTTTACCGCTGACATCACCGATGGTAACGGTATCGCCGACCCGTATCGGACGTTCAAACAGCAGGATAATACCCGACACCATATTGGCGAAAATTTCCTGTAAGCCAAAACCCAAACCGAGACTGAGCGCGGCAACCAGCCACTGCACCTGCGACCAACTACCGCCCAACTCGTTTGCCACACTAATAAAACCTATGGAAAACAGCACATATTTAGCCAGCTGATTAACTGCATAACGACCGCCCGCCTCTATCGACAAGCGTCTAAATACCAATAATTCCATTACACCGGGAAAATTCCGTATCGAGACCACAATAATAAAAATATATAAACCGGCCAGCAACAGATTGATCAAGGTTATCGGCTGATAACTCTCCTGATTATCGACATTAACCAGATGCTGCCATAGCACAATTTGTTCCAAAAATGAGAAGGCGGGCAGAATATTTTTCCAGATCATGCCAAAACCGATCACCAGCGTAAAACCGATAAAAACATTCAACAGCTTTATGGTTTGGGCGTTTATTTTAGGAATATCGATTTGTTGTTCGTCAACCGGCAACACCGGGTCTTCCGATCCAGCCAATTGCTTTTCGACAATCACTGCCGTCTTACGTTTCTGTCTGGCATTAGCAATGGCCAATTGCCGGTTAACCAGAGTTAACCAGCGAACCACCATCGCATGAATGATGATACTCAGAAAAATCAGCCGTAGGGTAATAATGAGTTTTTGTTGCAATTCCAATGCACTTAAATAATAGCCGGCGACCGCAAAACCGATAATAACCAACGGTATGCTGATGACTGCAAAATACCACGCATAGCGCAGCTTAGCTGTCCATCCTTCAGGGTTATTATTGATATAATCTTTTATCAACCCGGTCGAAGGTTTTAACACCCGACCCGCAAAAATCGCCATGGCAATCATGATAATGATCAGCGCCAGGCGGCCGATACTGTCGCTGTGTACCGAAAATTTTGAGGCACTGGTGCCGCTGATAATAAACATCCCCGGCACGGCAATAAAACGGATCCAGGCAATCTGCATGCGCAACAGACTCACTGATGCTTCTTGCCATTGAAAATGTTTGCGCGCTATGCCATCGACTGCAAACAGGCGATAGAAAAATTGCAGAAAAAACATCGTCAATGCCGCGCCCTGCAATCCGTCACCGACGGATTTAGTGAAATCGTCAACTTGAACATCTCTACTTAAAAACCAGCCTACATAGTTAAAAAGTAACGGCAGCGGCAATACCAGTATTAAGTTGTAAAACAAGGCCTTTAAGGTGTAATAAAAATTATCGGTATAAATTTTCTCGACCTTACCGGATATAGCCGCTAATTTTAACTTCGCCCAATTTTTAGACAACAGCAAACCAATAAAAAACACGACCGCAACAAAGATCAAAAATAGATGCTGAAAAGTCAGCTTAAACGAATCTTTAATCACCGCCATCCAGTTAAACGGCGACAACAGCCATTGCGTCGAATGATACAAATCGGTTATATATCCTAGGCTAATTGGCTCAGAACTTGGCACCCACAACAAACGCTCGTCCAGATAAATCGCAAACTTACCGGCCTGAGTGATCATTTGTTGCCGGGCAAAATCAAAATCGCCCAAGGTGCGCAAATACGTGCCGTAGGCAACGGACAGCTTATTGAGTAACTCTTTCTGATTGTTCAGCAGCACCCGTAATTCAGCCTGTATCATCATACGTTGCTCGACAGGCAAAGTTTGATCAACCTGTAGGCTCATCATGTCCTTCAGATCTGCGTCAATATCTATCAGCCGTTTCAGTTTATCTTCGACTTTGAACTCCGCCAGACTGGTCAAGGCAGTTTCGCTTTGAATGGTCTGGGACTGCTGCTCAAATTCATCCTGAACGGGTAAATTACGCCGCTGCTCGCGTAAAATCTTGCCTAACGCCGGACTTAATCCTGCCAGACTGATTTTCTTTTCGGCACTTTTAAAGTCGACTTCAATTTCACTGGCTTGAGCCTCAACTTTGGTTTTTTGTTCGCTGTATTGTTCAATTTTGGCGGTAATATCCTGCAAATCACGGCTGTACTGAATATTATCTCGGGTACTTTCCTGGATCAGAACATGCTTGTCGGAAACGGCTTTTTCTGCTTGACTGAGTGCGTCCTGTATCTGTTTCGCCTCTTGCTGGCGCAGTTCGAAAGTAAGGCTTTCGATTGCAGCAACAATCGGAGCTAGCGCCGTCTTTTGCATATCCAGTAATTGAGATTGGGTTTTCAGTAATTCGACCCTGACCGGATTACTGATAGCTTCAACATCAAGCATTTTTAACTCAGTAGTACGCGCATCAACCAAGGTTTTTAGCTCCACCTGTCTGGCTTCAACCTCCAATTTTGCATCGGCTTTGTTGGCAGGAATTCCCAACTTTTTCTGTGCTGCGGCCAAACTTTGCTGGGCGGCCAGTATTTCTTCTCGGATCAACTGTGGACGGTTATTTTGCATCGTCAGCTCATTTTCAAATTTCTTTAACTGCTCGTCCAGATTACTGATTTTCCCTTTCTCAATAATAAGCCGCTGCTCAAGTTCCTCAACCGGTATCCGACTAAAATCTTCTGGTTTTTGCTTGGAAACTTTTAGCAGAACATGCTCGATTTCTTTTTGCAGCTTTTTAGTTTGCTCGGGCGCTTGTTTGATAGCCGTTTTAAATTCCATGGCCTGCTCTGTAAACTTTTCGATATTGGCCAAATTATCTTCGGCTGTCTGATAAATAAACAATAACTTGGATTTTGTCGCCTCATCAATACCTTCCCGGGAATTGATAGCATCGATTCTGGCCTTTAGCGTGTCTTTATTGATTTCAAACGTTGCGCTTTTTTGCCCGGCATCCGCCGCAGTGGCTTTAGTCCACGCCCCGGTTAAAGATACAGTGATGATAAATAGGAAAAACAGCAAGGAATGAATCTTTGATCGAGTAATAGAGAAATTAATGATTTTCATAGGTAATACAGGGTTCAACAGGTAATGAATATACTCGGACATTGTAAACTGTTTTTGCCGGTTCCCAAGTAGGCAAAAAAATAACCGCTTAATTTAACGCCACCGTTCTTCGTGGTTATTTCTTGGATTTATGCTAAAACTAAAATAGTTAACAGCTCTCCTTCTCTCGACGAATCGGCCTTGTTGCTTTCATTTCTTATAGATGAACACCTAAATAGTGCTAAATTAAGATTATCATTTATCCAGGAGCACGCTTGACATGAGTTTTTCTAATGTTTCCCATGCTTTGGCTCAGCCGGTGCGCTATCGGGTCTTAACCCGTTATCTTGCTCGCATCGGTCTTGCCGTCATTGTCTTGAGATTAGTTCCTGTTTCAGTCTCTTGGCTGAACGGCGACCGGGCGTTTATGATTAACCAGCTAAGTACTTTAGCGGTGCTCAGCGCCATCTGCCTGCCGTTATCCCGGATTCAGGCGCCTGAAGACATCAAGGATAATGAAGTGCTAGTCATTTTCGCACTGTCTTTTTTCCTGTCTGCTGCATCCGGCTGTATTCCTTTTATCGGTGAAGGCTTGAGCGACATCGATGCTTTTTTTGAAGCCGTCTCGGCAGTGACCACAACCGGCTTGAGTACGCTGAGTCAAATACAGCAACATTCAGCGGGGTTTCTATTCGCCCGTTCCTGGATGCAATGGTACGGCGGTTTGGGCATCGTTGTTTTTTCAATCGGTTTGCTATTTCAGGATAAGGGCCTTGCCGCCCGGCGTCTGGCGATGGGCGACATCGGTGATAGTCGGGATATTTTAGGTAATACGCGTGCGCATTCGGTTAAATTGCTCACTATCTATTGCGCACTGACCGTGTTTGCCATTAGCCTGTTATTAATGGCCGGCGCCGCGCCATTGAGCGCGGTGACCCACGCATTGAGCGGCATATCGACCGGCGGATTTTCCATTTACGATTCAAGTCTTGCGGCTATCGATCAATGGTCTATCCAGTTTATGATCGTGTTATGCAGCGTACTGGGAGCCGTTTCCTTGCCGTTCTATTACCGGTTTGTCCAGAACGGTATCCAGGAATTGTCATTCAATCTGGAGATTCGGGCCTTGTTGGGGCTATCGATATTGGTGATCGGCTTGCTGTTTTTTTGTTCTGGAGAAAACGACGAAAATACCTTATTGAGACTTAAACACGCCGTGATTCTGGGACTGTCGGCTCAAACCACGACAGGATTTGCCAATGTCGATGTGGTCGCTTTGGATAATGCCTCCAAACTGAGCCTGATTTTTTCGATGCTGGTCGGCGGGTCTATTGGTTCCACTGCGGGCGGTATAAAAATCCTGCGCTTACTGATTGTACTGCGATTGTTACAGTTTTTTATTCAGCGTACAGCGCTGCCCGCTCATGCCGTTCTGGAACGACATTTGAGCAATGACAAACTGGACTCCCATGAAATAGAAAAAGCGTTAATGCTGATCTTAATCTTCATGGGCACCGTGCTATGTTCCTGGCTGCTCTTCCTGATAGCCGGTTACGAGCCGCTGAATGCCCTGTTTGAGGTTGTTTCGGCTTGTTCGACCACCGGTTTGTCGACCGGAATTACCCGAACCGGACTGGAACCTGAACTGAAAATCGTGTTGATTGTCGACATGCTACTGGGACGGGTCGAATTTTTGGCTTTTTTGATATTTCTTTATCCGCGCACCTGGATCAAGGTGGGGAGTTAATCTTGAAAATTGTATTTATTGGCGCCTCTTCGCTGGCGATAGCGACCGCAGAATTGCTGCTACAAGGAGACCATGAAATCATCATTATTGAAAAAGACAAGGCGGTAATCGATGAACTGATAGAAAAAATCGATTGCGTGTTCATGCATGGCAATGGCAGTAAACCGGCCATTCTAAAAGAGACCGATCCCGATTCTATCGACGTCGTGTTTTGCCTGACCAAGAGCGATGAAGCCAATATTATCGCCAGCCTGGTGGCGCGTTCGCTGGGGATTCAGCGGGTCATCACCCGGATCGAAGATGTTGAGTTCGAGCACATCTGCATAGAACTGGGACTGAACGATACCATTATTCCTACGCTTAACAATGCCCGCTATTTAGCGAATATCGCTGCCGGAAGAAATATTCTGGAGCTGTCGGCGATCATCCGAGGCAATGTCCGCTTGTTCAGCTTTATCGCCGACGAAACCTGCGAAGAACCGGTCGGTGACCTGGATTTACCGAAACACTCCCGAGTGATATTTCTTTATCGGGATAACGTTTTTCAGCCAACCGACGAGGAGACTAAACTTAAACAAGGCGATGAAGTTGTACTGGTGACAACGACTGACGAATATGAACAATTGCATGAAAAATGGTCCAATGGCAAAGCTATGTAAGGACTTTCATACTCCTGGATAGCTGCAAGCACCATGTCCGCGCTCCGCCTAACAGCATCAAAACGCCGTCAACCGACTACTTAACAATTGCTGCGCCCTATCATCCGCACCCGACGGAAGTTTATCAGGGCTCGCGTTAATCCATGCCGCTATGTCCTTCCACGCGGTGGGTGCTTGCAAATCGCGTAACAGCATGTGATAGCCGTGCGGGTATATGGCCACCGTTTTATTGGCCGCATCCGCTGCAAGAAATTGCCGCAAAAATGCATAAGTCGGCTCCTTGGGGATGATTTCGTCTTTCTCACCGTATAGCATCAGGGTATGTCCGCGTAGCGACGCGGCGCTGTTAAAAGCCTCATCCATCAGATCAGTCAAGCCATACACCGTTTCCACGCGAGTCGCTTTGATAACCCACGGATCACGCCCCATGGCTCTGAGCATGTCGATATTATCCGATGCCAGGACGTGTACGCCCTTTCCGGTTAAAGTCAGCCAAGGCAGGCTGTGCGCCAGCGTCCAAAGCAAACCGGTTTGATACCAGGGCATGGTTGACCTGGCCCATAACGCCGGAGCAGCGAGAATAATACCCTCGACTTCCGGCATCTCCATCTGGCTCATAGTCGTAATAACTATCGCGCCACCCATGCTTTCTCCGAGCAGATAAACCGGACGTTTCGGATAGCGTTGTTTGACCAGTCGCACCAAAACCTGCAAATCCTTGATATAGGCCTCGCACCCCGCCCACAAACCACGTTGCGGTGCCATGCCGAAACCGCGTTGATCATAAGCAAAACTGGCAATACCTTGTTGACTGAAATACTCACCAGGTGAATCAAAAAAACGGCTGTAATCGTTAAAGCCATGCAGTGCAATAATGACCGCATGCGGTTCAGTTTTTGGCAGCCAATGACGTAACGGTAAACTTGCCCCGTCTTCGGTCAGAAAAATGTTCGCGCCAAGTTGCGCCATATTGTTTTGTGCGCCGGGTGGATAAGTCATCGGCATACAGCCGCTTAGCGTCAGCAGTGCAATTGATAGGTATCTGAATTTCATACGTTGAGTCGAATCTGTGCGAGAAGTTTTTTATTATAACCATTGTAACGACGATAAATCCGCGCCTACGAACTAACAGGCAAAACATTAAGTACCGCTTAAGCGTTGTCGCTATCCAAACCTGGATTAAGGCCTTATCATATGCACAAATGCAGCACAGGACCTTAACCAGTTAACATCACCATTAACCATCATTACACTTTGGCAAGACAATCCCGTAACCCCAAAACCAGCAATAGCCGCTCATTGTCCATCAAGAGACTCTTGCGTAAAGCAGCGCTTTATTTGCTGCTCACTTTCCTGGCTACTTCGGTAGGCTTGTGTGTATTGTTGCGCTGGGTGCCCGCACCAACGTCGGCGTTTATGATGTATCGGCATATTGAAGATTTAATGGTCGACGGCTCGTTCCAGACTATTAAATACTCATGGGTCGGCGCAAGGAAAATCTCGGCCCATGCCTCTTCGGCGGTTATTGCCTCCGAAGATCAGCGGTTTTTTCAACACTCGGGTTTTGATTTGCATTCCATACAATCTTCTATTGATAATTATATCGACGGCGGTAAGCTTAGGGGGGCAAGTACTATTTCTCAACAAGTCGCCAAGAATTTATTTTTAACCCCGTCAAAAAGTTTTGTTCGCAAGGGCCTGGAGGTCTGGTTTACGCTGCTGATCGAGTTGCTGTGGAGTAAGGATCGCATCTTGATAGTTTACTTAAATATCGCCGAATTCGGCGATCATCTATTTGGCATAGAGGCAGCAAGCCAACACTATTTTGGTGTCCATGCAAGCCAAATCAGTCGATCTCAAGCGGCATTATTGGCAGCAACCTTACCTAATCCTATACTCCTGAGGGCAGAGCAGCCATCAAGATACTTACTCAAACGACAACATTGGATCCTCCTGCAAATGCAAAATCAATGAGTTTTTTATGACTTGTGTCTGATATAATCGGTCCAAAATATAATAACTGTCCGAGACAGACTTCACATTACCTCAACACCCTGTAAATAGAGATAAACCATGCGTATGAAAAAATCTATCATCAACACTCGTTTATTAGTGAATAGTTTGGTTATATCAAGTGTGCTTGGAGGTTGTGCGACCCCGTCAAAAGTCAACGAAACAGACTCCTGGGAAGGCTGGAATCGCGGCACGCAAGAATTTAATGATGATCTGGACAAGGCCATTTTAAAGCCCGTAGCAAAAGGCTATTTGTCAATAACACCAAAGTTCGTTGATAACGGCATCACTAATTTCTTCAGCAATCTTAACGATATCGGCGTAACCGTTAATGACCTTCTGCAACTTAAGATGGCACAAGGCGGTATGGATGCCGGTCGATTCCTGATTAACACCACTGCTGGCGTTGCCGGTTTTGTTGATGTAGCAACCATGATTGACCTACCTAAACATCACGAAGACTTCGGGCAAACCTTAGGTTTCTGGGGTGTTCCGTCAGGTAATTACCTAGTAATTCCGTTTATGGGACCCAGCTCACCTAGAGGCGTCGCCGGGGCTGTTGGCGACGCTTTATTAAATCCATTGACCTATACTTTTGTCTTTGCCGGTGGCGGCGCTGCTGTCAGCGCAATCAATAGCGGAGCAAAAGCTATTGATGTCACCGATACCCGCGCCGATTTGATACCGACAGAGAAGATTGTTGATGAAGCTTCTATCGACCGTTATTCCTTTATCAAAAATGCTTACCAGCAGCGTCGTGAATACCTAATCCATGACGGCAATGTTCCTGAAGAAGACGAACTCCAGCTCGAAGATGAAGCCGATGCGGATACTGAAGCTGCAAACAGCGCTGTACCGGCTGCAGAGATTATAAAAACAAACAGTGTCGTACCGGCAACTAACAACAATAACTCAAGCCTTGCCCCCGTAACTGATAATTCCAAGCACTTTCTGGACTTGTCAGAACCTGTTAATAAATAAGCCGAAAACAGGGCGACTGACCGGTCGCCCTTAATGTCATTGGCAATGCTGTTTTTAAAATGAACCTTTCAGTATTTTTCTTATTGTTAGCTGTTTTTTCCGAATGCTCTTCATCTCCTATTGCAAATAATTGGGCAATGGTCAAGCAAACAGTACAAATCGGCGATAGCGCCCAGAGTATTGGTTCTTATACGGCCGGTTGTTTGAGCGGTGCGGTCTCGTTACCTCAAAATGGCACCGGTTATCAAGTGATGCGCCCCACACGAAGTCGATCTTACGGGCATCCCGACTTGATAAGATTTATCGAAAACATAGCGCAGACGACGAATTCACGGCACTGGGGAGTCTTGCTTATTGGCGACTTGGGACAACCGCGCGGCGGACCGACGTTAAGCGGCCATCGCAGCCATCAAACCGGACTCGATGTCGATATCTGGTATTTGCTTTCACAACAAGCCGCCAGCCGAAATCTGGAATTTAATGAGCGTGAAACCTGGGGAGCTCCCTCAGTTCTTGTCGCTAAATCGGATGCTATCAATGACGATCAATGGTCGATGGCTCACGAGAAAATTCTCAAGACTGCGGCACGCAGACCCGAAGTCGAGCGCATCTTCGTCAACCCCAGCATCAAACGGCTATTGTGCACACGTAAGACAAGCCATGACTGGCTAAGAAAAATCCGTCCGTGGTGGGGACATGACGATCACTTTCACGTACGTCTCAAATGTCCACTGGATAATCAAAATTGCACTGGGCAAGAATCCCCTTCTGAAAGCGATGGCTGCGATGCTTCATTGGCCTGGTGGTTTTCAGAGGAAGCCAAAATGCCGATTCCAGCAGCCAAAAAACAGGAACCGCTCGCACTTCCGGCGCTATGTGATGTCGTTTTAAAAGCCAATAGCCAAACTAAATTAAGCCCTTCTCATCCCTAATCGGGACGATAAAGCCAAGCCCGTCATCCGTTGCTATAAATTCGGACAACTCCAACCGCAGCTTATCCAGCGCCTCATCAAGCGATTCATGCTTGACCTGATGAAACGAAGGCAGCATGGTTGATGCGTTATGGTACTTCAAAATATCCAATAATATTCTGGCTTGCTCAATGCTGTACCGATGTTTCACAACGTCTCCGTGGGTACTGCACCGTGTAAATTTATCCAAGTGTCCACTCATGCTTTATAGAATCCAATTTTCTGATTGATTAGTCTGTTTAATTTTTTTGCCTAAATTTAGATAATTAAAGCTCAAGTTCAGGTCGACTGGTGTTAGGACGTAGATTCTTTAACCTTTAACCTTTAACCAAATCAATAAGTTTTCATCAACCCATCCAGCGTCAACCCGCAACTTGGCACAAACGCTTTCATAAAAAAAATAACTTCCGGTTGCTCTGATGCACCGATAGTTAAAGCTAATTGGGCGGCGGCGGTTTCAAATTCCAAATTCCCGGCTTTTAATTCAGCCTGACATTTGAGATAAGCCGATATTTTATCCGCCGCCTTGATAATCTGCACATGCTCTATCGGCATTTTATCGTGCTGAATCAGTACCTGAAAATCCGCCTGTAACTCAACCGGCAAAAGCGCCAGCAACTCCAGCTCAGCCTGATGCTCAATCCGCTTGTAAGCGGCACTGATTTCCTGGGAATGATATTTGATCGGCGTCGGCAAATCGCCGGTAATGACTTCGGTAATATCGTGATACAACGCTGCCGTAGCAACCGCATTGGCATCGACATTACCATCATAATAGCGGTTTTTAATCAAGGCTAGCGTGTGCGCAATAACCGACACTTCCCAACTATGCTCCATCACATTTTCATCATGCGCATTGCGCTTGAGTCCCCAACGTTTAATCCATCTTAGTCGCGATAAATAGGCGTAAAAACTGCTTGTTATTGGGTTCATATTTTGATCTATTTGTTCAAAAAAAAGAGGCTTTGCTATCGGAGTCTGCAGATAATGTTTATGAGTTACCCACTTTTTATTATTTATAGCTGTTGCTTCAACGTCTATGATGCTTAAATATATCATTTTACCCGACTATAAACATCATGCTTATTCAGTGGTATCCCGGCCATATGCACAAGGCCAGTAAAGCCGTCAAAGAAATCCTGCCCAAGGTTGACCTAATCATCGAAATTCTGGATGCACGCATCCCGTTCAGCAGCCAAAATCCAATGCTGACTGACCTGCGCGGCGACAAACCCTGCATCAAAGTACTCAGCAAAAGCGACCTCGCCGACCCTGAGATTACGCAACAATGGCAAACCTATCTGGAGCAGGAACAAGGCGTAAAAACCCTGGCGTTAACCACCGAACAGCCCGAAAAAATGCGCCAGTTGACCGAACTGTGCCATAAGATGCTGCCGACCAAACAAAGCAGCGGCAGACTCATCCACACGCTAATCATGGGCATACCCAATGTCGGCAAATCCACGCTGATCAATATACTGGCTGGAAGGATAATTGCCAAAACCGGTAATGAACCGGCCATCACCAAAAACCAGCAACGTATTGACATCGGTAACGGCATTATTCTTTGGGACACGCCCGGCATGCTGTGGCCCAACGTCGAAAATAAAAACAGCGGCTACCGACTGGCGACCACCGGCGCGATCAAGGACACCGCCATCACTCATGAGCATGTCGCCTTCTTCGCGGCCGAGTACCTATTACAGCATTACCCGGATTTACTGCAAACCCGTTTTCAGCTGGAAAAAGCCCCGGAAAGCGAACAACAGCTGATGGAAGCCATCGGCAAAAAACGCGGCTGCCTGCGCTCAGGCGGACACATCGAGATGGATAAAGTGTCCAAAATCCTGCTGTCTGAATTCCGCGCCGGAACCATCGGCAGAATCAGCCTGGAAACCCCAGGCATGATGGAAAAAGAACTGACGGAACTGGTGATTATTCGGGCGGAGAAAGAAGCCAAGAAAAAAGCCCGGAAACAGAAATGGAAGGGCGCAAGTTAACGTGTGTCACCAAGAGTTGCCAAGAAGTTCTAGTTAAGTTAATTATAGCTATGGACAAAAACGAGAGGACTAAACAAAATCATGAAAAGATTTTTCTTACTGATGCTGTCAATTTGGCGCCAACAATTAAAGGTTTATCTTACCGTCGCCCTGACTGGCGCAATAATTGGCATTTTTGTATTGGCTCCAAGTTACGACTACATCTATGCACGTGAACAGACCATTGATCCGCTGTCATCAATCGAGTATGTTTTAAAACAAATCGCGTCTCTTTTTACCGGAAATCTATCCGATGAAAGCGCTGCATTGCTTATATTCTATGCCGAAATCGGCGCGATGCTTGGGCTATTATCGCTGGTGCTATACAAATTTATTCATCAACGCCTAGTCAACATTGATCACTTAAAAACCGAATTAGATAAAGATTTACTTTCGATTATTCAGAAAGGTGAAGGCTCTTATTTGGAATTTAAATCTTCGTTGCGTTGGGATATGGTTGAATCACGCGTCAATCGCTCATTGGAAGGCGTTGTTCTAAAAACACTCGCAGGATTTTTGAATAGTCATCTAAGTGGAACATTACTGATTGGTGTGTCGGACGATGGCCAGATTATCGGCCTGGATAAGGATTATCAAACCCTAAAAAAACCGAATCAGGATGGTTTTGAACAAAATCTAATGGCCGCTATTTCAAACAATTTGGGCACTGATCTCTGCCAATTTGTCCATGTATTATTTCATGTAGTTGATAATAATGAGGTTTGTCGTCTTATTGTTTCCCCTGCCCCCAGACCTGTATTTTTAGATCAAGGCAATACACCAAAATTTTTTGTTAGAACCGGTGGCGGAACTCGTGACTTGAATATTCGGGAAGCCTTAGATTATATTCACGGTAGATGGAAGCGCGTTAAATAATATGCAGGAAGAACAAAAAAAATTAATCTTTCAACCACTTAGCTATATTTTCTTGCTTTACCTGCTCGTCATTTTTCTTTAACTCCACACAAAACTAAGAACTACACGACAACATCGAACAGCCCGCCCGTTGCCTTGCCCAGTCAGGCCGTTTTAACGCGAATTCTTCTTTGCCGGGTTGTTCGTCGTAGGGATAGCGCAACAACTCCAATAGCTCATTAACCATCGAAAAATCACCCTGCTCTGCCTTGTCTATCGCCAGTTGCGCCAGATAATTGCGTAAAACGTATTTGGGATTGGCAGCGTTCATGATATTGCGTCGCTCAGTATTGGTTATCCCGGAAGCTTGAACCCGCTTTATATAAGATCTGAGCCAGTTGCCAAGACCTGCTTGGTAAGCATCGGTTATCTGCTCCGGCACATAATAGGCTTCCATCAGCGGCGCCATCAAAGCCTCGTCACTGAGTTCAACATCCATGACCAGCAGCGCAAGCTTGCGGTAAAAAATGGTCATATCCGTTTCTACCGATTGCAACAGCATCAACAACTCGGTATTTAGCTCGTCATCGGTTGCCGAATCAAACGTATTCAAGCCCAACTTGGCGGCGACCATGGCTTGCCAGCCCTGCTCAAAGGTTTTGGTATAGACATTGATCGCCTGTTGCAGGGGCTCAACTTGCTCTATCAGTGGATAAATGGCGTTGGCCAGTTGCCCCAGATTCCAGAAAGCGATTTGCGGCTGGTTGCCAAAACGATAGCGCCGATCCGCCGCATCGGTGGTATTGGGCGTCCAGTTGGAGTCGTAATTTTCCAGCCAGCCGTAGGGACCGTAGTCTATGGTGAGACCGAGTATCGACATATTATCGGTATTCATCACGCCATGAACAAAGCCGACACGCTGCCAGTGCACAATCATTTCCGCCGTTCTGCGGCAGACCTCTGCAAACCATTTAAGATAAACGTCCAGCGACGGCTCACCTAAATGCGGAAAATCGGTGCGGATAGTGTAATCCAGCAATTTTTTCATCAGATCGATCTCACCTCTGGCGGCGAAAATCTGAAAACTGCCAAAACGGGTAAACGATGGCGCAACCCGGCAAACCACGGCACCCGGTTCCGGCTTGGGGTCGCCGCTGTAAAACATATCGCGAACCACCTGCTCGCCGGTCAATATCAAACTCAATGCCCGCGTGGTCGGCACACCCAGATGATGCATGGCTTCGCTGCATAAAAACTCGCGCACCGATGAACGCAATACCGCCAAGCCATCCGCAGTCCTTGAGTACGGTGTGGAACCTGCACCTTTCAGCTGCAAGGTTAAATGCTCGCCATGACAATTGACCACCTCGCCCAGATTAATCGCACGACCGTCACCAAGCTGTCCCGCCCAGTTGCCGAACTGGTGCCCGCCGTAACAAAGCGCATAAGGATCCATGCCGGGTAACAGACGATTGCCGACAAACACTTGGGTAAAATCGGCAGATTTACAGACCTCCTCGCTCAAATCCAACAACTCTGCAACCTCCCGGGAATAAGCGACTGTTTGCGGCTCGGCAACTTGAGTCGGCAACACCCGAGAATAGCAGGCGCCAAATACCTGACGTCGATTGTTGACGGTTTCGGGATCGGCGGGTAACTCTCGTGTAAAACGATTATCGAAAATCAAGTCATCGAGTCGTGATATTTTTTTTGGGTAATCCATCATAATCATAAAAATCTCTCATTAGTCTATACGGCTCTAAATCGGAATCATCATATCGCCATAGCGAGGATCACATTCGAAGCTCTCGCGTTATTTAGAACGCACTGAGTGCCTACGAACATTCGCATTCCTATGTCTGAAGTTGCTTCCCGCTCTATCGGGTCAGGCATCCCTGCCAGTATGATCGTGTCTCGTAGACATTTATGTATAAAGCTGAGTCCATATTCGGTGAACCGTTAAATTGATAATTCATGTTTATTCTAGCGTTAAACATGAATTCCCCTTAATATTCAGTTAAAATGAGTGCGTTAAAAACCTCCGCTTTGAGTTGGCGGTGTATCATTTTATTTAATGAATCAATCTGAGGCCGTCGTATGCATAAAAATCTTCTTACCTTCATTTGGGGCGCAACAATGCTCCTTACACACTCATGGAGTCAAGCGGCCAGCGATTTACCCCCTACGGCCAAGGTAGATATGGGGCCGGTAGAAGAAGTCTGTTCCGACTTTATTTCTCCCGAATGGCGTAAAGCACAAGTCATTGATGGCGTAGAAATACAGGCTTCACGGCTATGTAATCCCGACAATCCGTCCGACATCGCCGCCTTTGTCAAAGGTACCAACGGCATTTCCATGAAAACACTGATGGAAACCCAACTCGCTGCCGACGCCATCACCATGTCGGACGATATCGATGGCGACGGCGACCCTGATAAAATCATTATCCGGCTCGAAATTGCCGAACTCAACGGCCATTCGCCGGATATGAAAGACCCCACCACCACCTTCGATATAGCGCCGGGCATACAACCTACTTTTTGGGTTTTTGCTCCAAAAACCCGCGATATGTCTACACTGAGCATTTACGAGCCGATTGCTAATCCATTGCTGCGCGTACCGTCTCCGGTCATTCGTGTTGAACAGGATGATGTGATTTGGCTGATTGTCGAAAATACCCATTATTTGCCGCATTCCTTACATTTGCACGGTATCGATCATCCATTTATGGATCATGCCGGCGTCGGCAATGATGGTGTTGCGCAAAGCAGCAACATGGACATTATGCCGGGCGAAAGTAAAACCTACGTGATCAAACCACGCCAACCGGGCACCATGTATTACCACTGCCATGTCCAACCGCACACTCATATTCCAATGGGTTTACAGGGTATTTTTATTGTTGAGGAAAACCGTCCCAATAACTGGCCGCAAACGCTGAATGTCGGCGCCGGTCAAGTACGTCACCCTTCGGTAGCAGTGCTGGAAAAATATGCCCGCGAGTACGACTTGCATTATCAATCGGCAGATAAAGAATTACATGAGCTTGTTGCCCGGTCAGCCAACGATCCGCGTCTGATTGCTAAGCACATGAACATGGAATACGACAGCACCGATGCCACCGACGATTATTTCATGCTCAACGGTCGGTCTTTCCCTTATACCTTAAGGGAATCGTTGATTGAAATGCAAAAGGATGAAAAAGTTAAACTGCGGATTTTGAATGGTCACACCGAAGCCATGGCGGTACACATTCACGGTCATAAGCCTACCATAACTCATTATGACGGCGTCGATAATGGCCCCGGTTCCTATATTCAGCGCGATGTACACGGCATGGTGCCGGCACAGCGTATTGATCTGGAATTGAACGGTACCGATGACGGCTTAAACAGCTTTGGCCAAGGCATCTGGATGTTCCATGACCATGTTGAAAAAGCCTTTACCACGAATGGTATCGGTGAAGGCGGTGATATCAGCTTGGTCGTCTATAAAGATTTCCTGGATGAAAAAGGCATTCCCAAATCGCACGGCATGAGTCTTGCGCCTTATTTCACTAAGGGATTATGGAAAGGCAAGTATCCGATATGGCAGGATTACGATGCATGGCACAGCTTAGGTCTACCTGATCTGAAAGCAGACTACCAACCCTCTAAAGTTGCGGTACAAACCGTAAAAGAACAATGGGCGCCTGCAACTCCGCAAGCCGAACCGGAAAGTTCTGCTTTTGGAAAATTGGTATTCGGTTTAATACTGGGTTTATTAAGCTATGTGCTGATAATTAACCGGAAGATGATTTACGACCGTGTTCGTAAACTGATTAATAAATAAGGCACGCGGGGTGGGCAGCGCTTTTCTGCCCACCCTAGTCGACTTCATTACTTAAAGGCAGCCTATTCTTAAGACTAGGCACAAGGATGCCAAATGCCGCCTCCTTCTACCTAAGCCAATCTTCAACTACGGATAATACCTCTCGATAAAAGACTGTCGCTTTTTATGCGTTTGTACCATAAAAACGACTATTAAACAGAGAAAACCGATGACCTCAATATGATGCGACCCCGTTCTATACTTGCTGTAGCGCTGGTCTGCGGTTGCTTTTCGGCATCAGCAGAACCCATTCATCTACAGCTACGTTGGCATCACCAGTTTCAATTCGCCGGCTATTATGCGGCGTTAGAAAAAGGTTATTACCAAAAAGCCGGACTCGACGTCATTATTCACGAAGGTACCCCGGAAAAAAAACCGGTACGGGAAGTCCTTCAAGGTCATGCCCAGTATGGCGAGGCCAATAGCGAATTACTACTGGAACGGTTGCGCGGCGCACCGCTAGTCGCCTTGGCTGCGATATACCAGCATTCTCCTTCGGTGTTACTGGCACGCAAAGATGCCGGCATTTTTTCACCTGACGATTTAGTCGGAAAAAAAATCATGCTAATGGATCAAACCATGGACGCTGATTTTGTCGCGATGTTCAATAATGAAGGCATAGATGTAAATCTTCTTCACGTCATCCCCAGCAGTTATGACATTAGCGATCTAGTCACTGGCAAAGTAGACGCATTTAATTCGTACCTAAGCAACGAGCCTTATTTTCTAAAGCAGCAAGGCATTGAATTCACCGTGCTGAACCCGCGCAGCTACGGCATCGACTTCTACAGCGACATCCTGTTCACCACGGAAGACGAGCTTAAACAGCATCCCGAACGCGTCAAAGCCTTCCGTAAAGCCAGTCTCGAAGGCTGGTATTACGCCATGAATCACACGCAAGAAATTATTGATCTGTTGCTCAACAAATATAAAGTGACCAAATCCAGGGACCATCTTGAATTTGAAGCCGAGGCAATACGCTCATTGATAGTGCCTGATATAATTGATCTGGGACACATGAATCCCTGGCGCTGGCGACACATGACGGAAACATTCATCGAAGCGGGCATGGTTAAAAACGATCAATTTCTGCAAGGTTTTAGTTATGATCCCAATCCCAAAGCCGATCAAAAAAAGCTGCTTCAATATGTCAAAATTGCCGTCGTCATTAGCCTATTGACCGGTGTTGTTACCTTAATCCTGTTAACGTCCTATAGAGCGCAAAAACGCAAAAATAAAATAGCCGACCGTAACGAAAAACTGTTACGTTTGGCGCACGATACTGCGGGCATCGGCTACTACGTGATTGACCTTGCAAGTGATCGCTGGGAAAGCTCGCCTATGCTGGATCAGATTTTCGGCATCGACACACACTTCGAACAGAATACCCCGAATTGGGCGGAGTTGATTGATCCGAAACACCGTCAACAGGTAATTGACCAGCATCAGACAATAATCCGTAATCACGAACAGTTTTCGATGGAATATATCATCGTCCGCCCTAGCGATAACAAAACACGCTGGGTCATTGATCATGGCGACATCGAGTGCGACAACGTCAAAAAACCCGTAAAACTGGTTGGTACCATCCAGGATATTACCAAACGCAAACAAGCGGAAGCCGCCCTACGCGAAAGCGAAGAGGCATTTCGGCACCTGTTTGAAGATTCCAGAGACCCCATTTTGCTTATCCAAGAAGGTCGATTCATCGACTGCAACGCCGCTGCTTTGATGCAACTCGGGTATCATTCAAAATCTGAACTGATCAATTGCAGACCCAGTGAAATATCTCCAGACTATCAAACCGACAACCGAACTTCAAAGGAAAAGGCGCCTGAAATGATAGCCATTGCTGTGCAGGTGGGTTATCACCGGTTCGAATGGCAGTATCTGCGAGCCGATGGATCACTCCTTCCTGTCGAGGTGTCGTTAACGCCTATGACAGTGCATGGCAAGCTTATTGTCCATGCCTGTTGGCGCGACATCACCAAGCGCAAGGTCATCGAAAATGATTTACATACCCGTACCAATGAACTGGCTTTACAAAATCGAGTTCTTCAACTGATTAACCGGGGAGTCGACCTACCCGAAGTATTGAATACATTAGCCCTTCAAATTGAAGCGCTACATCCTAATATGTTGTGCTCAATTTTACTGTTGGATGAAGACAACAAACATCTACGCTATGGTGCAGCACCCAGCTTACCCGACTTTTACAATCAAGCTATTAATGGCCTGGCGATTGGCAACGGCGTCGGTTCTTGCGGTACGGCGGCGTATCTCGGCGAACGCGTTATCGTGGAAGATGTGCAACAGCATCCTTATTGGGAAGCGTATCGCGATCTCGCCAAGCAAGCCAACCTGCAATCCTGCTGGTCACAGCCGATTAAAAATAACCTGGGGGGGGTTATCGGGACTTTCGCCGTCTATCATCGACTACCGGCGCAACCAACCGATACCGAAATTAACCTGATAAACCACTATGTCGGCCTAGCCCAATTAGCCATTGAACGAAGCCGGTCAATGTTACAAATAGCGGAATCGCTATCCATACTAAGAGCCACTTTGGAATCCACCGGTGAGGCCATTCTGGCTGTAGATCTGAACAACAATTGGCTGTTGCATAACCAAAAATTCTCTGATTTGTGGCAAATTCCCGATGAAGTCATCGCCGCCAAAATGAACGCTAAAGACGGCAGTCCAGAACTATTGTACGGCCCTAATCAAATCAAGGACGCAGAGACTTTCTCAAGAAAAACAACCGAACTGTATGCAACCCCGGAAGCTCATTCCTTCGATATTATTGAATTTAAGGATGGAAAAGTTGTCGAGCGCTATTCCATCCCCCAAATAATTAACCATAAAGTGGTCGGCAGGGTGTGGAGTTTTCGCGATGTTACCGAGCAGAAACAGGCTGAGACGGAACTCCGTATCGCGGCAACCGCTTTTGAATCGCAAGAAGGCATGTCCATCACCGATGCCAATCAGATTATCCTGAAAGTCAACAAGGCGTTTACCCGCATCACCGGCTATAGCCCGGAAGAAGTTATTGGACAAACCCACGCTTTGCTTAATTCGGGCCGTCAGGATGTCGACTTTTACCAAGCGTTACAACATAGCTTAAAACAGGATGGCTACTGGGAGGGCGAAATATGGAACAAACGTAAAAACGGCGACATCTACCCCGAATGGCTCAGTATTACCACAGTTAGCGATACGAATAACCAGATCATTAACTACGTTTCCGCTTTCACCGACATCACCAAAAACAAAGAAGCTGAAGAAACTATTCACAATCTGGCTTATTACGATCCGCTTACGGCACTGCCAAATCGCCGCCTGCTATCGGAGCGACTGACGCATGCCATCGAAATGAAGCGACGTGACGGCAAACAACTGGCATTGCTGATGCTTGATCTGGATCGTTTCAAAGCGGTCAATGACAGCATGGGACATTTGGCCGGTGACGAATTACTGCAACAAGTCGCTACCCGTATCAAAGCCAGATTGCGCGATGTCGATATGGTTGCTCGTTTGGGTGGTGATGAGTTTGTCGTGCTGCTGGAAGATATTACTCACCCGGAAGATGCGGCGCGGATCGCCAAAAATATCATAGACGATTTAAACAAACCTTTTCAATTACTTAAAAGCAAAAAAAACCATCCTGAGCTAAGCCGAAAGGTCATAATCGGCGCCAGCATCGGCATTAGCTTGTTTCCACAGCACGGCGACAGCCCTGAAAAGCTGATGGATAATGCCGACATTGCACTTTACCGTGCCAAAGATGAAGGACGCAGTTGTTTTGCCTATTTTTCCGAAGAATTTACCGTTATCGCCCGTGAACGCATTGCCTTGGAAACTCGCCTGCGTCGCGCCACTGAACGACAGGAATTGTGTGTCTATTATCAGGCACAAATCGACATCGTCAGCGGCCTGATCGTCGGTGCCGAAGCGTTGGTACGCTGGCAAGACCCCAACGAAGGACTGATTTCACCAGCCTACTTCATTCCTATTGCCGAAGAAACAGGCCTAATTTTGGAAATTGGCGCCTGGGTGCTGCGTGAAACTTGCCTGCAAGGCCAGCGCTGGATAGATATGGATTTGCCATCGATAACTTTAGCGGTCAACGTATCGCCGCACCAGTTCCGCCGTAGCGACATCAATGCTCTGGTAGCAGAGGTGTTGCACGAAACCGGCTTTCCGGCTGAACGATTAGAACTGGAACTAACCGAAAGCGGCTTAATGGAAAACGAAGAAAAAGCCGTCGAGGTACTCAATAATTTGCGCGCTCAAGGCATTCGACTGGCCATTGACGATTTCGGCACCGGTTATTCGTCGCTGGCCTACCTGAAGCGCTTTCCGCTGGATGTGCTAAAAATTGACAAGAGCTTTATTGATGATATTCCCTCGGCACAAGACGATATGGAAATTACCGCGACGATAATTGCGATGGGGCATATTTTAGGCTTCAAGGTATTAGCCGAAGGCGTAGAAACGCTTGAGCAATTAGCATTCCTGCGGGAAAAAGGCTGCGACGCTTACCAGGGTTTTATCAAAAGCAAACCGCTGCCGGCCGAAGAATTTGCCCGGTTATTGCGCGATCAAGTTTAAAATTTTTACGCTGGCTTCCACGCAGGAGGCTCTCATCGTTATACATAAGTTCCAGGATCGCTGCTGCCTATTCTGCTGGCCGTCTCTTTGTGGGCGCGAATTCATTCGCGCCCACAAAGAGACCAAATCGTTAACATACAGACGGTTAAAGTTACAAACCCCATCGGGAGGTACTTGTGCATTAAATAGGAAAGTAGGCGCTTAGGAACCCGCTCATATTAACTGGACGCCTTCCGTCACCCCCACAATTTAGTACACGTTCAGGTTATTTTATGTTCATGCCTTAACGTCGAAAAAAACTTACAATTCCCGCGTTGCGCTGAATTTAATATCCGGCCAGCGTTCTTCGGTCAGTTGCAGGTTAACCCGGCTGTTGGCGACATAAACCAAATAACCGCCGCCGTCTTCAGCCAGGTTATCAAAGGCTTTGTTCCTGAATTCCTCCAACTTGGCCGGTTTATCGGAACTTACCCAGCGTACTGCGGAGATGGGTATCGCGTCATAAACGCATTCGACATTGTATTCGCTTTTAAGCCTGAACGCGGTGACGTCAAACTGTAAAATACCGACCGCGCCTAAAATAAGGTCGTTATTTTTTAGCGGCTTGAATAACTGGGTCGCGCCTTCTTCGGTCAACTGTACCAGTCCTTTTTGCAGGGCTTTGGCTCTTAACGGGTCTTTTAACACTACGCGGCGGAATAATTCCGGCGCAAAATAAGGTATGCCGCCATATTTAAGCGTTTCGCCTTGGGTAAAGGTATCGCCGACCTGAATAGTGCCGTGATTATGCAGACCGATAATGTCGCCGGGGTAGGCTTCTTCTACGCTTTTCCGGCTGTCGGCCTGAAAGGTGATCGCATTGGCAACCTGAATACTTTTACCGATACGCACATGATGAATCTTCATGCCTTTGTCGAATTTTCCGGAACAGATTCTTAAAAAGGCAATCCGATCCCGATGCGACGGATCCATGTTGGCCTGAACCTTAAACACAAAACCGCTAAATGCCGGTTCTTCCGGTAAAACCTGACGCTGCTCTGCCTGTCTGGGTCGGGGTGACGGCGCATATTCGGCGAATGCATCGAGTAACTCAATAATCCCGAAGTTGTTGATGGCCGAACCGAAAAAAACCGGTGTCAAGTTGCCCGCCAGATAGTCTTCAAGATTGAATTCATGACTGGCGCCTTTGACCAAATCAATTTCATCCCTGAGTTCTTCGGCCTGATCGTCCAGCAACTCGTCCAGCTTTGGGTTATGCAAGCCTTTGATGATTTCAGCCTGTGCAATCTTGCCGCCATGTTGAGCGCTAAACAGGTGAATTTCATCTTTATACAGATGATAAACCCCTTTAAATCGTTTACCCATGCCGATAGGCCAGGTCATCGGTGCGCATTTGATATTCAGCACATCTTCAACCTCGTCCATCAATTCAATCGGTTCCCGCCCTTCCCTGTCCAGCTTGTTAATGAAGGTCAGGATCGGCGTAGTACGCAGACGACAGACTTCCATCAGGTTGATGGTCCTTTGTTCGACGCCTTTGGCGACGTCTATCACCATCAGTGCTGAATCGACCGCCGTCAAGGTGCGGTAGGTATCTTCGGAAAAATCTTCATGACCCGGTGTATCGAGCAGATTAATAATGCAGTCTTTATGTTCGAACTGCATCACCGAGGTGGTCACCGAAATGCCCCGCTCCTTTTCCATTTCCATCCAGTCAGAGGTCGCATGACGTGCCGCTTTACGGCCTTTTACCGAGCCTGCAAGCTGAATCGCGCCGCCGAACAGCAGCAGTTTTTCGGTGATGGTGGTTTTTCCCGCGTCAGGATGGGAGATGATGGCAAAGGTTCTACGACGTTTGGTTTCGGAACTTATTTCAGTAATCGACATGTTTTATGAAAAAATAGGTACACACACGGTACACAACAAAAAGAGCGCCCATCGGTTAATGGGGGACGAATGGATGATTGATGACTTTCCTTACCAAAAATGTAAGCATTACCGGCAAACCTAAAACCCTCCTTTAAACAAACAGCAAGCCAGGTTTTTTAAAAAATACCGAAGTAGCCTCAATTAAGTAATTTTACCTAATTCATACAAAATAAGTAAGCCTCAGCCTCTTCCAATACAGAATGAGGCAGTATCTATTAGAATACCAACCGTATTCCGTGTCCCTGGAATAATCATTTTTGGCTTTGCCTCCGACCTGGTTATACACACGAAAGCTACTGAACGGGTGCCGACCATGCACATCGGTGTAATGTGCCGCCGTTCCAATTCAAGGTAAGCTTGACTACATTGTATAAGTCTCGTCCTGTATAGGCTTCCCGGTGCAAAATCCGGTTAACGCTATCGTATGAGAATTAAATAACTCATGTCTTTGTGCAATGGGCGACCAACCGGTCGCCCCTACTCTATTCAGATACGGACGAAACACGCAACTTGAGTACTGCGGGGTTTGCTCTACGGGACAGGCCATTAAACCTCATGTAATGCTGCGCTGTGAAGGCCGAGTGGTACAGATAGACAAATAAACAGACAGTTGGGAAGTTGCCGTTAAATTTACGGTATGAGAATGATGATTACAGGCATTGTTTCATCAAGCATGAACTTGGAATCAAGCCTATCGAGCCACTTGCAATAAACGATGCATCAATCAAATATCGATGTGACTACTGTCCACCAAGTCAGGTATCAATGAAACAACAGTGTGCTTGATAGCGACCGCCGCAGTTCGCAGGGCTTGTTGTTCGCTGTCGTTCAACTCGGGATGCAAATGGCGAATAATGCCGCTACGTCCAACTACCACAGGAATACTAAAGCAGTTATCTCGAATGCCCATCCAGTTGTCAAACCAGGTTGCGAGAGGCATGGTGCGGTATTCGTCGAAAACGATGGCTTCAATAACCATACATGTCGCCGTGGCAATAGCGTGATTGGTATAACCCTTGAGTCGATAAACCTCAAAACCGGCTTCGGTAACCTGCGTAAATAACTGTCGATGAATGGGAGTGTCACCAATGGGTTCACCTCCCGCTTCTGCGCTACTCATTATAGGCACTTGATTAGAACCGTGCTCACCCAAAATATAAGCCCGAAGATCATCGGGGTGAATATGCTCTTCCTGTGACAATAAGGCACGAAAACGGGCAGAGTCCACCAGCGTTCCGACCCCCAGCACCCGATTGGCCGCAAAACCGGATAATTTACACGCGGCATAAGTCATCACGTCAACCGGGTTAGTCACGATAACGAATATGGCATTGGGATTATTGGCCGCCAACACAGGGATCAATTCCTTGAATAATAAGGTGTTTTTCTCGCCCAATTGGAGACGCGAGGTTAAAACCTGACCATCCATTGCAACCGATGCCGTAATAACCACAATATCGGCATCCTTGACCTGCTCATTAGTACAACCCTCTATGTGCATGGGCCGTAAGCAAAAAGCCAGCGTATGTTGCAGATCCAGAGCATCGCCTCTGGCTTTTTCATAGATACGACCGGCAATCACCAAGTGGTCGCAAATCTGTTTTAACACCAGGGCATAAGCGAGCGTAGAACCGACGCGACCGGTTCCGATGATCGCAATTTTCATAAATAATGTTTCATGCTGAATAGTTACGTGACAATGACGTCACCCACTGCAATAGCCTAATTTAGTGCAACTCTTTTATTTTCAGAGTCTTAATTTTATCGCTATTCCTGCGTTCGGTGATGTCCATCTCGATACCGGCCATATGCAGGGGATTGCCTTCAGCATCGCGCTGAATTACTGTGCCGCGATTCAATAGCCAAATTAAGGATCCCGACCGGGTGCGGACGCGATATTCAGCTTGAAAAAACGGCGTGCTATTTTCTAAATGCGCCGTTAAAGCAGCATCATAAGCAGGGAAATCATTGGGGTAGATACTGTTTTCCCAGGTATCGATGTGAGATTCTATATCGCCTAACCGGTAACCGCGTATCTTAGCCCAGCGTTCATTAAAAATGACGCGTCCGGTTGTAATATCCCAATCCCATGAACCCATCTCGGCACTAGCCTGCTCTATATCCAGCGTGTGCGTCTGATCCTCATGCAAAACCCTCTTTGCTTGTTTTTTGCTTTCGGTAAGTGTAATTCGCAACATCGAACCTTTGCCGGCAGATGGTACAGACAGACATTCCATCTGAACAGGGAATACCGCACCATCACTGCGTTTTAGCGTCATCTCGGTATTGTTCCTCTGGTTATGCTTTTTTATGCCTGAGAAAAAAAGTTGGCAACATTCAATATCTTTAGGCGTCACAAAGGCAGAAAAATGATCGGATGGCAGTTTTCTGCGATCCACTCCAAGCAATCTGGCAGCAGTAGGGTTGATTTCTGCAATCTTACCCTCACGCGTGAGCGTAAGATAACCGACCGGAGCAAAATCATAGAGTCCCACATAACAGTCACGGGGTTCGTCCTGAACAACATGAGCACACCTCAGCTCATCGTTTTTCTTATCCAGTTCGATTTGATGTAACCGTAGTTTATGTAGCCATTCTACGATAGGGAGGTCATCTGCTTCGGTCATTAGAGGATGGTAACGCTCTACTGGTAACGAGTTTTGTTTAATTACTTCATTTATCATACGGCACCTTTACACGTTTATGGAATACCCCGGGTAAAACATTTCTTGGCAATCTACCTTCAAAGACATCTGATTTTTAGTAAGAACCGTATCATCAGTTATCTATTTTGTAATAAGTTGAAAAAAGGTTAGCACCGTAAACGAACCACTCATCAATTTAAGATTTAAGCATTTTTTAAGATTAAATTAATGTTGATTACCTTAACAAAGCAAAAACATAAATAAAATACGTGGTAATACTTACCTATCAACAAAACACTGGCTATACGACAGCATAATTTTTAAGAAGGTAATAAGGGGGAAAAACAACCCGGTCTTTTAGCCTATTCCATCATTAACGAGAACAACTGCCGTGTCTGGAATAAGTATATTCTTAGAATACGCAGTACTACTAATTCGTATTACGCTATGAATGTGATAATGTTCAATATAACTCGCTAATTTATTGTGACTTTTTTAATCGCTAACGCTATTTAATGTGTAACTACTCAGCAGTTACAAAAATAAATCATGGATTTGACTGATAAACCTATAAAAATCAATTGCTCCACGAAAACTAAAAACAGCTGCCTCTAGGCAACATAAAAAATACGACAATATTCAAAAAGTACTCAACTGTAGATCGTTATTCACTGAGCAGAACGAGATTTTTTCAACTCCGTTCGGTATGTTTATCGACTAATATGTTCGTCGCAAACGATCTGAACTTGCGAATTATCAAACGTTTTGGGCGGCATGAATACCTCGTCCGGCGTCAGGAGTAATTTTTGATAAAAAACCATTTCAGCCTATTTAATCAGCGTTACCGATGCTCTATTATTAAAGCCAGTCTCTGCTGAGTAGTTACTTTTATTTTATTAGTTGCCAGTAAATTATTTTTGTTGTCCCCTCAGACCCTGTGTCTGTTTACTTTAAGGATTTTTCAAGGACTCCTATGAATACAGATTTCCGGATTGCACTGATTAGTGATGACCCTTATCTTCTGGGCTTATTAAAAGGATATTGTCATGCACATCGCTATAAAATTGTTGAAACCGCTGCCGATATAGAATCACTTAATGCAATAACTCAGATGCAGCCGAATATCATTATTCTTGCTGTCGATCCGGTACAAAGTCAGACCCAAAAAATTATCGTTAAGTTGATTCGTGAAATCAGCCTTAACCATCAAATCCCCGTATGCTACTTACGTGACATTAATAACGATTCCCGTTTAGAAGAGGGTATCGCTTGCTGGGTTGACACTGTTTTAGATTCCCCTCTTGATGTTAATCAATTGGATAACTATCTACTCAATAAATTCAAGCAACATCATCACTTTATTCAAGAAAAAAGGAGTCGTTCGAGACGGGTGACTAATGACCGAAGGCTGTTAATGCTTGAGGTTACCGGCAATAACCAGTTGTCTAATAACACACCCAAAAATGGGCATACCGATTATCTCATCGTCGAACCTTTTCAGATTGATCAACGATCTAAATGTGTATTTTTTAACGGTAAATCGCTGAATTTAACCCGTAAAGAATTTGATCTTTTTGAATTATTGGCAAAAGATGTTGATCGCGTATTTATGACTGATGAAATCATCAATCATATCTGGCCTGAAAATAACCGGGTAACCAAGTCAGATCTTTATCAATACATGCACTTATTAAGAAAAAAGATTGAACACGACCCGAACAATCCGCAATGGATTTTGACGGTGAAAGGTTTTGGCTACAAACTGAACGTACCAGCGTCTGCTAAAGTGAATCCGCCGGGTATTTTAGAAAATGAAGATAGTCATGCATCTCTTCAAGCAATTACAATTTACGGATAATATCCGTTTTTTTACTAGCAGATTTTAAAGCGAGACCTTGTGAAGACACTTTATTACAGTCATCCTGATTTTCTTTTTCATCAAACAGGAACTGGACATCCTGAATGCGCCGACCGACTCAGGAGCATAGAACAAGCATTGGCGGCACCGGAATTCTCAGGTTTAACCCGGCAATCGCCGCCACTCGGCACAGAGCGGCAAATCAGGCTAATCCACTCCCAATTCCACATCGATACCATTCTAAAAGCCATACCCGTACAAGGTGAGCACTATTTGGACCAGGACACGGTGCTGTCGCCCGGATCGAGACTAGCCGCTTTTCGTGCGGTTGGCGCGGTTTGCGATGCCGTCGATAAAGTCCTGGCCGACAAAGCCGACAATGCCTTTTGTGCGATACGCCCACCTGGACATCATGCAGAACCCGAGCAAGCCATGGGCTTTTGCCTATTTAATAATATAGCGATTGCGGCGAGTTATGCGCTTCACCATTATCAACTCGGACGCATCGCAATTGTTGACTTTGATGTCCATCACGGCAACGGTACGCAGGCGGCTTTTTACCATCAGCCCAAGGTACTCTATGCATCCAGTCATGAAATGCCGCATTATCCCGGCACCGGTCATCCGGCAGAAACCGGTGTCGGCAATATAATCAATGTGCCGCTGACTGCGGGTGACTCAGGCGTTGAGTTCAGGCAAAAATACAGCCGTATTATTTTACCGGCGCTAAAAAACTTCAAGCCTGATTTATTGCTGATTTCAGCCGGCTTTGATGCACATAAAGATGATCCCTTGGCTTCCATCATGCTGGTTGAAGATGATTTTAAATGGATTACTGAAGAATTAATGACTATCGCTGACAGCTGCTGTAAAGGCCGAATTATTTCAGCATTAGAAGGCGGTTATCATCTCAAGGCATTGGCTGCCAGTGTTGCCATTCATGTTAAGACTCTTATGACCGGCTAGGACGAGTTCGCTCTAACCTCAACATCCACCTGCATCAAAGCACCATCATAAACCGGAAAAATAGCCCGTACCGTATCACAACCGCACTAAATATAGATTGCTAAATGGTATTGAGTTTTTTATTATCGATATAACGCTGAACTTATCCCGTGTAAGTATTCCGCATTTATTTTCCAGTGGGCTTCAGGTGAGCGGATGATGAACTTATTGATATTTGCAGAACCAGATACCGCAACCCCACATGAATTCATAGAATGTACTGAACGTCATAAAATTTTCCCTGAGCATGCCATATCCATCGTAAACGATATACGTTCTTCGTCGGCACATCCTACAAGCTGAATAGCATGCATCAGCTCACACCCCATATCATTGTCCTTGAGCTGATTCGTTCAGAAGATACCGTATTGCGTATTACCCAGCTTAGCCCCTCTGCCGCTATTTTCTTAGGCTATACCGAAGAAGAACTCATCGGTAAGCCTGTTGACCTTATCTACGCTTCCGGAAACGACAAGGCCGTATGGCAGGCCGCCCTTGCCAATGTAATTGGCGTGGTTCCGCTCAAAACAGCGCCTTCAACTTCGCTCAGGACAGGCTTTGTTGGCGAAATTGTTACCAAGGAACATAACAAAATCCGGGTATTCATCTCGCTGTTTGCCTTATCCAGTCGAATACCCAACAAAACCGAGATTGTTTTATTGATTCAGGACAAGTCTGCCGAAGACTTCAGCGCCGAATCGGCGCTTACCGAAAGTGAGGAACGTTTTCGACAGATGGCGGAAATGGCCGGCGAATGGTTATGGGAACAGGATCCCGATGGTTACTATAGCTATAGCAGCGCCGCAGTGAGTCAAATACTGGGCTATAGTCCGGATGAAGTGCTGGGCAAACACTATACCGAGTTTTTAACGCCCCAGGATAAAGCTGAGCAGCAACAATACGCAGCCAGCCATCGACCTTTTTATGCGTTGTTAGCTCACTATCAGCATAAAGACGGCCGCTCAATACTGACCGAATCAACCGGATTGCCGATAATCGATGCAGCCGGAAAACTGCTTAAATGGCGGGGCGTCGACCGGGATATTACCGCCAGAATGCATTTTCAGGATGCACTTATCGAAAGCGAAAAACGTACCCGAATGATTATTGAGAGCTCCTTGAGCGCCATCGTGATTATGGATTCATACGGTATCGTTACCGATTGGAATCACCCGGCAGAAAAAATATTCGGCTGGACAAAGGAAGAAGCCATCGGCCAGCGTCTTGAAGAGTTAATCATACCGCCACAATTGCGCAACGCGCACCGACAAGGATTGGAACACTTTCTGCGCACAGGACAAGGTCCGCTTTTCAATCAATTGCTTGAGCAGACCGCCATTCGTCGCGACGGCACTGAATTTCCTGTTGAACTTAGTTTTTCCCCGTTAAAACTTGGCAATGCCTATATATTCAGCGGTTTTATCCACGATATTACCAAGCGTAAGCGCCTGGAGCATCGATTTCGACAAGCGGTGGAATCATCGCCCAACGCGATTATTATGGTAAACGAATCAGGAACGATTGTGATGATCAATGCGCAAACAGAGGCGTCTTTCGGTTACTTACGCACTGAACTCATTGGACAACCGATTGAAATATTAGTGCCGGAGCGCTTTCGTAGCGCACATAGGGGTTTCCGTCAGGCGTACCTCGCCGCCCCTGTGTCCAGACCTATGGGAGTGGGCCAAGAACTCTACGGCTTACGCAAAGACGGAACTGAATTTCCCGTTGAAATAGGCCTCAGCCTGATCGATAGCCATGAAGAAACACTGATACTGAGCACCATCGTAGATATTACCACGCGAAAAGCGACGGAAGCGGCAATTCGCCAGGCACAAATCAATCTGGCTATTGCTCAAAGCGAAATCAAGATTGCCGAACGCATTCAGGCATCTCTTTCGCCCTCGGCACCGATTAAATCCAGTCATTTTGAAGTCACCGGTTACTGTCTGCCGGCCGACCAGGTTGGCGGCGACTATTTTGATTATTTTTACCGTAATGAAAACTGTCTGGACATGATTATTGCCGATGTTTCGGGACATTCAATCGGCCCTGCCCTGTTTATGGTGGAAACCCGCAGCGCCATTCGAAGCCAGGCAAACGGCTCGGGTACGCCCGCAGAAACGCTGACCATACTCAATAATTTCCTTTTTGAGGATTTGGATAAATCCGACTACTTTATCACTTTGTTCTATTTGCAATATAACATCACCAACCAGCAATTGAGCTTTGCCAATGCCGGTCACCCGCCCCCCTTGTTACATAGCCGGTTTCAATCCGAATGCCAACAACTCGATGCGGAGGGATTAATATTGGGGGTACACAAAAATGTGATGTTTGAAGAAAAAACCACCGCACTATCCCAAGGCGACATAATCCTGCTGTATACCGACGGTTTAACCGAAGCGGAAAACGCCAATGGCGATTTTTTCGGTTTACAACGCGTCAGTGATATTCTTGTTCAATATGCGCAGCAATCCCCACAAGTCATCATTGAAGTGCTGCTGGAACAACTCAAACAATTTTGCCGTAGCGAATCTTTTAATGATGATATTACTTTAATGATTTTTAAGCGGAATTAAGCTAGAAATAGGCTGAAGCCCATAGCAACAAAGCACCTGCAAATATCCCCGCCAGCACATCATCCAGCATGATACCCAGACCGCCGTGTATCTGCCTGTCAATCCACTTAATCGGCCACGGCTTGAGTATGTCGAAGAATCTGAACAAGATAAAGCCCAGTATCACCGCTTGCCAGCTAAAAGGCACGAACCATAAGGTTATCAGATAACCGGCAATCTCATCCCAGACGATGCCGCCAAAATCATGTTCGTCCAGCTTTTTTGCGGCTATTTCACAAATCGGGATACCGATAATGGTCACGATTAATGTCAACAGGCTGTAAATAAATAAATTGGATTGCGCAAATAGCCAGTACACCGGAATCGCCGCCAAGGTACCCATGGTGCCTGGGGCTTTTTTTGCCAGGCCGGAACCGAAACCGAAAGCCAAAAACAGGATAGGATCGGACAGTATCTGCTTAGGTGTCAATTTATTTTTACCCATCTGGGTATTAAGAAAAATGCTCAAAGCCTTTTACCTCTAGTGGTTCGATATGACCCGTTCTACTCAGCCGCAAACCCGGTTGAGATTCAATGATGCCGATTTTGGTGGCGGCTATAGTCAACTTATCTGCCTGTCCGGGACTTACGGTAAAACACAGCTCGTAGTCGTCACCGGCAGTCAGCGGCATAGACCAGTCGCCGGTATCGGTTATATAGGACAGCACAGCATTAGACAACGGCAACGCATCCCAATCAAGACAGGCACCCACTTGGCTTTGCTCCAGTATATGAGCCAAATCGCCCGCCAAGCCGTCCGATAAATCGATGCAGGCGTTAGCAATGCCGATTAAGGCCTGCCCTGCTTCGACTTGCGGCTCCGGTCGGTTAAAGCGCATTAACGCGGCTTCGGAATCGGCGCAGTCATAGCCTTGCTTTATTTTTAATCCCAGGCCGGCATCGCCCAATAAGCCGGTCATATAAATAAAATCGCCGGGATGGGCCGATGAACGCCTAAGCGCTTGGTCTTTCGGCACTAAACCCATGGCCTGAACGGTCAAGGTCAACGGGCCGGAGGTGGTATCGCCGCCGATCAAATCCACCGAATAGCGCTCGGCTAATTTTAAAAAACCTTGGGCAAAAGCCGTCAACCAGTTTTCATCAACCCTAGGCAGGGTTAATGCCAGCGTCACCGAAACGGGCTTTGCCCCCATGGCAGCAAGATCACTCAAATTAACGGCCAACAGCTTATGGCCCAGCAAGTCAGGATCGGTTCCTGCAAAAAAATGCACGTTTTCGACCATGGTATCGGTGGTCACCGCCAGCTCATAACCATCAGGAATGGACAGCAACGCGCAGTCATCGCCTATGCCCA
Source organism: Candidatus Methylobacter titanis (assembly GCA_029946125.1). Taxonomy (GTDB): domain Bacteria; phylum Pseudomonadota; class Gammaproteobacteria; order Methylococcales; family Methylomonadaceae; genus Methylobacter_A; species Methylobacter_A titanis. The sequence goes on along the minus strand of JAQSDX010000007.1, from coordinate 45,992 downwards.
GCAGCGTTGACGGATTTATGACCCGCTGCTTAGTAAAGAAACGCTGGATTAAGGCAAATTCGGAAAGTGGCATTTTTAAAGGCTAAAAGTGTCTTTCACCTTGCGCCTTTCGCCTTAATCTCCACAGCCCTTTTTTGCTGAGCCACCTTGTCCAATATGCCATTAACATACTTGTGACTGCCATCGGCACCAAAAAACTTGGCTAAATTAATACCTTCATTCAACACAACCCGGTACGGCATATCCAGTCGATGCAACAATTCGTATACCCCGATTCTTAAAATTGCCCTTTCGACAGGATCAATCATATCAACAGGACGGTCCACAAACTCAGATAATACCTGATCAATAACAATCAGATTTTTAGGCACGCCATAAAATAACTCGATGAAATAACTTTTCTGAGCGTCTTTCAAGCGCTCTTCTTCCAGAAACTGCCGTTCAATCTCACTAAGATTCTGACCGGCCATTTGCCATTGATACAATGCCTGTACAGCAGCCTTTCGGGCATTGGTTCGAGCTTGACTCATTAGTTTTCCAGGTTATTAAATAAATTGACCATTTCAATGGCTGACATTGCCGCTTCCGCGCCTTTATTACCGGCTTTGGTGCCTGCACGCTCTATCGCCTGCTCAATACTGTCAACGGTTAATACGCCAAAACTGACGGGGATACTATATTGCAAAGAAACCTGCGCCAAACCTTTAACGCATTCACCGGCGACATATTCAAAATGCGGTGTGCCGCCTCGGATCACTGCGCCTAAGGCGATAATCGCATCATATTTTTTAGCCGCTGCCACGCGTTGCACCACCATCGGCAGCTCAAACGCACCGGGTGCCTTAACCAGATGAATATCGGCTTTATTGGCGCCGTGACGCACCAAGGCATCAATCGCACCGGCTTCCAATTGCTCAACGATGAAGCTGTTAAACCGGGAGGCTACGATGCAGAATTTCCCGCCCTGAACAAGTAAATTCCCTTCAAAGGTTTTTAGTGTTGACATGATATTTCTCTATGGTGATGTGTTACTGTAAATTAGCATACCCCTACAATTAAGGGTTTATGTTGGGTTACGCTACGCTAACCCAACCTACATATTATTGGATAGTTTTTTCAACCCATATACTCGGCGACTTCCAAATCAAACCCGGACAACGCGACATACTTTTTCTGGGGGCCTAAAACCTTAAGCTTATGTACACCCAGGTCGGCCAGTATTCTGGCACCCGTGCCGATGTTACGCCAATCTTCAGCACCGGCAGGTTGAACTGGATTCACAATACCGTTATCTTCCAGCTGATAATGGTGTATCAATTCCGCCAGCGACTTATTGTCTTCTTGCTGCCTGATAAGCACCAACACTCCGCGCCCTTCCTCGGCTATTTTTTGCATGGCTGTACGCAACGGAACGCTACAATCGCTACGCTTGGAGGCAAATACATCATCCAACACATTCCGCGCATGAACCCTAACCAAAACGGGTTCGTTGCCGGCAACCTGCCCCATCACCAGCGCCAGATGCAGGTTATTGTCGTTTCTGTCCTGATAAGCATATAGCCTGAAATCGCCGAATTCGGTCGGATAAGCGCACTCGCTGATGCGCTCCAGGGTATTTTCGTGCTGAATACGGTAATGGATCAAATCGGCGATCGTGCCGATTTTAAGATCGTGCTGCTTGGCAAATACTTCCAAATCAGGCCGTCTTGCCATCGTACCATCTTCATTGAGTATCTCGACGATCACTGCCGCCGGTTCCAAGCCTGCCAACCAAGCCAAATCACAACCCGCTTCGGTATGCCCGGCCCGGTTTAACACACCGCCGGCTTGCGCCATTAACGGGAATACATGCCCCGGCTGCACCAGATCATCGGCCTTGGCATCGGCCATGACGGCACATTGAATGGTACGCGCCCGGTCGGCCGCAGAAATGCCGGTGGTTACACCGGTTGCCGCCTCGATAGACACGGTAAAATTGGTTGAATGAGCCGTTTGATTGTCATTAACCATCAACGGCAACCGTAATTGCTGGCAACGTTCGCCGGTCAAGGTCAAACAAATCAGGCCGCGACCATAACGTGCCATAAAATTAACATCTTCAGGACGCGTAAAAGCAGCCGCCATGACCAGATCACCTTCATTCTCACGATCTTCGTCATCCATGATGATGACCATTTTGCCTACGCGTAAATCTTCTATAATTTCTTCGATTGTATTCATTTTGCCTTTGGACTTAGCCTAAAAAACCGCTTTTTTGCAATAATTCTTCTGTGATACCGCCGCAACTTTTAGCCGCCGCATCACCCTTGATTAACCGCTCTATGTAGCGAGCCAGCAAATCCACTTCCAGGTTGACTTTGGTTCCGACCACCGCATCGCCCAAGGTCGTTTCTTCGAGCGTATGCGGCACAATATTAACGCTGAACACCGCGCCATCAACTTCATTGACGGTCAGGCTAATGCCGTTGATACAAATAGAGCCTTTTTCGGCAATGTATTTAGCCAGATTATCGGGGGCTTTACAGGTAAAACGAAACGAGCGTCCGTCAGCCTGCTTTTCTATTATCGTACCGATACCATCGACATGCCCGCTGACGATATGTCCGCCCAATCGGGTTGACGGCGTTAAAGCCAGCTCCAGATTAACCGGCGTACCCACCGTTGCGATATTTAAAATGGTTCTGGACAAGGTTTCATTAGAAACATCGGCGCAAAAATGATTTTTACCTAACTCCACTGCGGTCAGGCATACACCGTTGACAGCAATACTGTCGCCCAACGCGACATCCTGCAGCGGTAATCTTCCGGTCGCCACGGTCAATCGACAATCACCGGCTTTCTGCTCGATTGCCGATATTTTTCCCACTGCCAAAATTATGCCTGTAAACATGGATGCCCTGTAATTAATTGTAGGGGCGAATTCATTCGCCCTCGGCGACTTAAGTTGCCCCTACAATGGTGTATAAGTTAATTTTAAATCCGCTCCGACCTGCCTGACATCACGCAGTTTTAACGGCTTTTTATCGGCCATCTGCTGTAGTCCCGGCAGCTTAAACAATCCGCGCCCCTGGTCGCCTAAAATACACGGAGCCATATAAATAATATACTCATCAACCAGTCCTTCAGTCAGTAATTCGCCATTCAGCACCGAACCCGACTCAACCAGCAGCTCATTGATTTGTTGTTGGCTTAAAAAATCCATCACCGCATGCAAGTCTAAACGCCCGTTTTTTCCGCCCAGTTTATAAACTTCAAAACCCGCCTGTTGCAACGCGCGTTGTTTTTGGGGATCATCTGCACAGGTTAAAATCAGACTGCGTCCCGGCAATTTTGCCATCTTGGCGGTAACCGGCATGTTCAGATGAGTATCCAGCACCACCCGAAGCGGTTGTTCGACAACCCAGTCCACACGGGCATTCAGCGACGGATCATCCGCCAACACCGTATTGATGCCGGTTAAAATTGCCGAACTCTCCGCTCTTAAGCGCTGCACATCGGCTCTGGCCTCGACTCCGGTAATCCATTTGCTTTCGCCCGACGCCATCGCAGTGCGACCATCCAGACTCATCGCCAGCTTGCTGCGCACAAACGGGCGATTTTCCGTCATTCGTTTGATAAACCCGCGATTCAATGCCCGCGCATCTTCCTGCAATACGCCACAGCCCACCTCAATCCCAGCCGCCTTGAGCTTTTCCAGTCCGCTGCCGGACACCTGCGGATTGGGATCCTGCATAGCCGCAACAACCCGAGCGATTCCGGCGCTTATCAGCGCATCGCAACACGGCGGCGTTTTGCCCTGGTGGCTGCAAGGCTCCAACGTTACATAGGCGGTTGCGCCTGTTGCATCCTGCACGTTTTTTAATGCCTCAACTTCTGCATGACCTAAGCCCGCTTTAGCATGCCAGCCTTCGCCGATCACCACACCGTCCCTGACTAAAACACAGCCTACACGGGGATTCGGATCGGTCGTATAACGGCCCTTTTTAGCCAACTGAATGGCTCGCGCCATATAAAAAGCATCGCGTGACGTTGACATTATTTTTGGCGCAAGTCTTCAATCATGTCGGTGAATTCACTGACGTCCTGAAAACTCCGATAAACCGAGGCAAAACGCACAAAAGCCACATGATCCAGCAAACTCAATTCTTTCATAACCTGCTCGCCCAATACCTGTGCCGATATTTCACGCTCGCCCAATGCCCGTAAATCCTGTTTTATACGATTGATAGCGGCTTCAATATCATCGCTGCTTACCGGCCTTTTTTCCAGCGCCCTGAGCATGCCTGCGCGTAGTTTATTTTCCTCGAAAGGCTCACGCACCCCGTCACGCTTAACAATGCGAGGCAGCGTTAACTCAGCCACTTCGTGCGTAGTAAATCGTTCCTTACAAGCATTACACTCGCGCCGACGGCGAACCTGGTCCCCGTCATTGGCCAATCTGGAATCAAGAACCCGCGTATCTTGTGCTCCGCAAAACGGACATCGCATAATTAAGCCACTGTTTTTTGTCTACCGGAAAATCGGCCTTCAATCTCGAAAACCGTTAATTTTATAACACTCTGCCGGTTATCTGTATTTTATTTTTCTAGACTATCCGGTAACCACGCTTATACTTACCCGATCACAGCGCACCAGAAATAGCCGAATGAAACAACAAGAAGGCGTCATAAAATATCAGCTAAATCATACACAACAACCGATTAGCCAGCCATGCTCATTAACCGACATCAACGCCTGGCGCACCATTGCCGTCCGGCTTGAACTAATCGGACAAAGCCTTGGGCGATACCAGAATATCGGTTTTGGCAATATCAGCCAGAGAATCGACCCTCACAGCGCTCAGTTCATCATCAGCGGCACTCAAACCGGGCATCTTAAACAACTAAACCCGGAGCATTATTGCCTGATTGTTAAAGCAGAGCCTCACCAAAACCGGATTCAATCCCGTGGTTTGTGCAAGCCTTCGTCCGAATCCCTGACCCACGCCAGCGTATACGCCCAGAACCCCGCTATTCAAGCCGTTATTCACGCACACAGCCCTGAAATCTGGAAACATACCGTAGCGCTGGGACTGCCCCACACTAGCGCCGACATTCCCTACGGCACAGTTGAAATGGCGATGGCTGTTGAACAATTATTTCAATCCGGCAAGCTGACGCAAACTTCATTATTTACCATGCTCGGGCATGAAGATGGAGTCATAGCTTTCGGCAGAAACATGGAGGAAGCGGCGTGGGAACTCATCAAACATTTATCGAAGGCTATCCGCATTGAACAACAACGCATTAATCGATAAGATACACGGCTCTATCATTAGCAACTCTTAATAAAATATGCCGGAAATACTGATCTACACCACCAATATTTGCCCCTACTGCATGATGGCCAAACGCCTGCTGGACAAAAAAGGCCTATCCTATACAGAAATTAATGTGGATGCCAAACCCGGTTTAAGGGAAGAAATGATGCTTAAAACAAACCGCCGCACAGTGCCACAAATCTATATCGGCGATTATCATGTCGGCGGCTTTGACGAACTGCATGCGCTGGAACAACAAAAGAAACTCGATGATTTGTTGGCGGCTGCGTAGACCGGGCACCTAAAGCAGGCGCGTTAGGTAACAGCTTTTCGTTACCCAATAATATGTCGGGCATAAACAGCATGCCCGAACTACAACCCTCTTAAAATATCCTTTTTAATATCTTCAAGACTTTCCAATCCTACTGAAATCCTGACCAAGCCGTCCTTAATACCGGCCGCCGCTCTGACTTCGGGCGCCAATCGACCATGCGTGGTGGTTGCAGGATGGGTGATGGTGGTTTTAACATCGCCAAGATTTGCGGTAATTGACAGCATTTCAGTTGCGTCGATCAGCTTCCAGGCGTGTTCTTTGCCGCCGATCAGCTCAAAACTGACGATGCCGCCGAAATGACTTTGCTGCCGCTTGGCCAGTTCATGCTGAGCATGCGATGCCAAACCGGGATAATGTACCTTATCGATACCGGGCTGTTGCTCCAGCCAACGGGCCAGTTCAAAGGCGTTATCGCAATGCGCTTTCATTCTGACCGCCAACGTTTCTAAGCCGGACAAAAACACCCAGGCATTGAAAGGACTCATGGTCGCGCCGCCGGTGCGCAGATACGGATAAATAAACTTTTCGATGATCTCATCGCTGGCAATGACCGCGCCGCCGACACAACGCCCCTGCCCGTCTATATATTTGGTTGCCGAATGGATCACAATATCTGCACCCAGTTCGAAAGGTTTTTGCAATACCGGCGTACAAAAACAATTGTCAACGATCAATAAGCTACCGTGTTTATGGGCGATATCGGCAAGCGCCGAAATATCGGCGATTTCAATCAACGGATTGGACGGTGTTTCCAGAAACAAAAACCGGGTATTCGGTTTAATCGCCGCTTCCCAGGCTGCGGTATCGATCAGATCGACAAAATCGGTTTCAACCCCGAATTTGCTAAAATAATTTTGGAACATCAATACGGTATTGCCGAACACGCCACGCGAACACAGCACATGATCACCGGCTTTAAGCAACCCCATGCCGACCGCCATAATGGCTGCCATCCCGGATGAAAATGCCAGGCATCGCTCACCTTTTTCCATTAACGCCAGTCTTTCCTGAAAGGCGCTAACCGTTGGATTGGTGAAACGGGAGTAGATGTTACCGGGTTTCTGTCCGGTAAAGCGTAAAGCGGCCTCTTCGGCACTCTTGAACACATAACTGGAGGTGACAAAAATCGGTATGCTATGCTCATCTTCATGAGTGCGCTTATGCCCGGCTCTGATCGCCTGAGTTTCCAGTGAATAGTCGTTCCAGTTAATATCTTTCATTCTTAATTAAACGCATTTGTTTGTTAAAAAGATCAGGCAAAAAACCAGGCTTCAATACGGCCACCCTTAGCCCTTAGCCCTTAGCCCTTAGCCCTTGGCCCTTAGCCCTTGGCCTTTAGCCTTGCACCTCAATCCCCATTTTGCATGCCGATAATGAAATTTTCCGAGTTTCTGGTCAATTGTGCGTTGTCATTGCGCAACGCTTCGGTACGTTCCAGATAGGCGTCGTCAATATCACCGGTGATGTATTCATTACTAAAGCAGGAGGTATCGAAGTGCTTGATATCCGGATTACCTTTACGAACCGCATCAATCAAATCGTTCAGTTCCTGATAAATCACCCGATCTGCGCCTATGGCGACTCGCACCTCGTCTTCGGTACGATTATGGGCAATCAACTCATGAGCGGCCGGCATATCGATACCGTAAACATTGGGGAAGCGTACCGGCGGCGCAGCCGAGGCAAAATAGACTTTTTTAGCACCCGCATCTCTGGCCATTTGAATAATCTGCTCGGACGTTGTGCCTCTGACGATTGAATCATCAACCAACAATACATTCTTGCCTTCAAATTCGAGACTAATGGCGTTTAACTTTTGCCTGACCGATTTTTCCCTCATTTTCTGGCCCGGCATGATAAACGTCCGGCCAATATACCGGTTTTTTATAAAGCCTTCACGGTACTTCACACCCAGAATATTAGCCATCTGCAAAGCCGCTGTTCGGCTGGTGTCAGGAATGGGAATAATTACATCGATGTCATGATCAGGCCAGTCTCTTAGCACTTTTTTGGCTAACTTTTCACCCATACGCAGACGCGCTTTATACACCGATATACGATCAATAATCGAATCCGGCCTGGCAAGATAGACATACTCGAAAATACACGGACAATGATCCGTTTTCTCAGCACACTGTTTGGTATGCAATACGCCTGATTCTTCAATAAATACCGCTTCGCCGGGCTCAACGTCTCTAATCAGCTCAAAACCCAGGACATCCAGAGCGACACTTTCGGATGCAATCATGAATTCCGAACCTTGCTCGGATTTTTTTTCACCAAACACGATAGGTCGAATGCCATGAGGATCCCTGAAACCTAAAATACCGAACCCAGCAATCATAACCACAACGGCATAGGCGCCACGACAGCGGCGATGAACGCCGGATACCGCTTGAAAAACGTCATCCACAGTTAAATGCAATTTACCTAAACTTTGCAGTTCATGAGCAAAAACATTCAACAAAACTTCAGAATCGGAATCGGTATTGATGTGCCGTTGATCTTCGATGAACAAAACCTTTTTTAGCTCTTCGGTATTGGTCAAATTGCCGTTATGCGCAAGCGTCAAGCCAAAAGGCGAGTTTACATAGAAAGGTTGCGCCTCTGCAGAACTGGTACAACCCGCCGTTGGATAACGAACGTGAGCAATACCCATATTGCCTTTTAATCTCAACATCTGGGCGTTAGTAAAAACATCACGGGTTAAGCCGTTTTCCTTGCGCAAATGTAGCCGTCCGGCCTCACAAGTCACAATGCCTGCAGCATCCTGACCCCTATGTTGCAGCACTGTCAGAGCATCATATAACTCTTGATTAACAGCCTGATGTGAAACGATAGCAGCAATACCACACATTATTTTTTAACCTGAATTGTTTGTAAGAATTAGCGAAAGAAATTATTGATAACTCATGTATTCGGCAACGGCTCCTGCGTCGCCTCGGCAATTGCTCCTGCATTGCTCTCGATCGCTGTTCCAGACGCGATTCTACCTCCCCCATCCGTGGGGTCGTACCTTCTGCATAACCGACAGGGATGTGGGGAATGCAGAGAAATGACGGGATCATTTCCTGTCCATGCAAGTCGTCCGCCATACCCTGACGAAAAATGATCTCGCAACCCAACCGCGAGCAATTGAAAAGGTGGAATGGTTGCCGATTCTGTCCACCAGAAATCCTTGAGCAAGAGTGTCAATCCCGCCAATATAATAACCACGGTAACGACGACCATGCCATGCACAACGCCAAAAACCATTTTACCGAGACGCTGCATTAAACCGCCAAAGCTCAACGTAATAACAAATAAAACCACAAAAAATGCAACTATTCTGGCTGACGGAGGCTGATAGTCGATTCCATAAAAACAGCGACCGCCATGGATGGTGGCCGCGACTGCTCCCGGCAGTCGTCGGCACTTCCTCCATCCATGGAGGTCGGAAGTGTCGCAATCATTAATGCCAACGAGAAAACTTGCTTAACAAATCCTCGCAACAGCCCCATTACCAAGAAAATAAAAATCAGCTCGATACATAAAAAATCTACCCAGATCATGCTTTTATACTAACTACGCCGCTTTCCATCACTCAGACATCAAAACTGCCTTTATGTTCTTTTTATCCAGTCTCGCCTTCATTGCGGCCGCTTTTTTCTGGTCAAGTTCGGGACCTAGTCGAAGTCGATAGGTAATTCCCTTATCTGTTTGAACGGTATCCAGCGAAGCGGGTAAGCCTTGTTCGTTCAAGCTTTTCCAATAAGAAACTGCGTTTTCTTTTTTACTAAAACTACCGAGTTGAATATACCAACGCACTAATTTTGAACTCGCTTTCGCTGCAGCTACAGGCTTTTTTGCTTCCGCTACAACGGCAGCAAGATCCTTCGTGACACTAGAGGGTTTAGGCGTCGATTGCTTAACGGTCACTGGTGGTTGCACGGGCTTTTTAACCGTTACTGGCTTTATCGTCTCTATAACCTTCTGAACCTTTTCGGGCACTTTAACCACTGTTTTTATTCGGGAATCACTAAGTTGAGTGCTTTCTCCGTCATCATCCGAAACGTCTGCCGATAAAGGCTGCTCAACGAGATCTTTGGTATTGGCATCCTCGGTATAACCTTCGGATTCGGCATACAAAGACTCCCCGGAACGATCCTGTTTCTCAGGTTCTTCTTCTACACCGGCACTCTCAAGAGTATCACTGGCATTTTCGATAGATAAAGGCTCAGGATCCGGCAATCCTAAAACCTGATCCGCACTGCTCGGCACCATCCGGCCATCTGAGCCTGGAGTAGGAATACTCAGTTCACTGACTAATTTGCCGCTATTATCGACAGGATCATCGAACAACATGGGGATAAAAATTGCACATAGGGCCGTAACAACGACCGCACCAATCAAACGTTGTTTTAATTCATGATCCATTTCGTCTACTCACTTATTCTCAAATTCAACCAAGCAATCAGATACCAAAAAGAAAGATCCAAAAACCAATAACAAATCACCTTCTTTTGACTGGTTTTTTGCCGCAGCAAATGCTTCAGTAAAACCAGAAAAACCAAAAGAAACCCTGGACACCGAACTTTGTGAAAAAATCTCACGCATAACCGGTTCCGTAACCGCTCTAGGATTTGCCAAAGGCGCAAAAAACCAGTCGTAAACCACCAGATTCATAATTTCAAGGACTCCGGCTATGTCCTTGTCTTTCATCATTGAAAAAACAGCATGAATACGTCTTCCGGGAAAAACAGCCGTCACGTAATCAACCAATGTTCGGACTGCCTGAGGGTTATGCCCCACATCCAGCAATACCGGAATTTCGCCGTCAATCAATTGAAATCGACCCGCTAACTGGACATTTTCCAGTCCCTGCTTAATCGATGCTTCAGTAACCGGCAAAACCTCAGCCATCTTGGTCACCGCCAAAATAACCGCCGAGGCATTACGATACTGATGCTCACCTTTTAATCCCGGTTCAGGCAATTGTAACATTTGCCGGTCGGCAGAGAACCAATCCCATCCTATTGCCTGCTTTTTAAAGCCAAAATCCTTACCGAGACAATACAGCAGAGTACGCTGTTCAAGGGCGCTCTGTAGTAATGATTCCGGGGGTTCCGGATCGCCGATGACAGCGGGAATTCCCGCTCGAAAAATACCGGCTTTTTCCCGTCCTATGGCTTCTCGCGTACCGCCCAGCCATTCAATATGATCAATACTGATACTGGTGATCAATGCCACATCGGGATCGACAATGTTAACGGCATCCAATCGCCCGCCCAAACCAACTTCAAGCAATTGAATATCGACTCCGGCACGGAAAAATATATCCAATGCGGCCAGTGTACCAAATTCAAAGTAGCTTAATGAAGTATTGCCTCGTACCGACTCTATTCTTGCAAATGCCTCGCAAATTTTGTCATCCGACACCGGTTTGCCGTCAATTTTTATTCTTTCATTATATTTCAGGATATGCGGTGACGTATAAGCTCCTACCCGATAGCCTTGCGCCGTGTAGATAGCCTCAAGATAAGCAACAGACGAGCCTTTGCCATTGGTTCCGGCGACCGTAATAGTTGGAGGCTTGGCATAATCGGGATTAAGCGCATGAAAAACCTGCGCCGCCCGCTCCAAACCCAAATCGATGACTAAAGGATGCAAGCTTTCCTGCCACTTCAACCAAGCCTCTAGCGAATCAAAACGTCTCATTAACCGACAATAATATCAGTCTTCCTGAGTCGAGTGATGCAGCGCATCATCCGCTTCAACTTCAAGTCCCCCCTTACCTTCGGCTTCCCCCGTTGTCAAAAGAGAAGAGCTTGCCAGGGGGATTTGCGGTGCTGCAATGTCTCTACCCGCCATCAGCAGCGCCAAGATACCGGCAATCTTATCGCGCATTTCACGTCGGTCGATAATCATATCGATAGCGCCATGCTCCTGTAAAAACTCGCTACGCTGAAAGCCTTCCGGCAGTTTTTCACGAACGGTTTGCTCGATTACCCGGGGACCTGCAAAACCGATCAAGGCATTGGGTTCGGCAACATTAATGTCGCCCAGCATAGCCAAACTGGCTGAAACGCCGCCCATCGTCGGGTCGGTCATGAACGATATATACGGAAGACCGGCATCGGATAATTTAGCCAATACCGCACTGGTTTTGGCCATCTGAAACAATGAAAACAGCGACTCCTGCATACGTGCACCGCCGCTGGCGGTAAACACAATAAACGGAACACGCAACTCCAGACTTTTGTTGACACCACGAACAAATTTTTCGCCGACCACAGACCCCATTGATCCGCCCATAAAGCCGAAATCAAAAGCCGCAGCAACAATATCCTGACCTTTTAGCTGACCTTTGATCACTACCAGCGCATCATTTTCTTTCGTCTGTTTTTGCGCCTGGGTAATTCTGTCTTTATATTTCTTACTGTCTTTGAATTTTAATGGGTCGATAGGCTTAACATGCTTACCTATTTCTTCATGATCGCCCTCATCCAGAAACATGGTCAACCGGGTTCTGGCCGAAATCCGCATGTGATGCTCACATTTTGGGCAAACGCTGAAATTTCTTTCCAGCTCCGTGTTGTAAAGAATCGCATTACAACTCGGGCACTTATTCCACAATCCTTCAGGTACAGTGCCTTTTTTATTCGACCCTTCCGTTCTAATTGTTGAAGGGATTAACTTTTCAAACCAACTCATTCATCTGCCCTTTAGTGTTGCTATTGTTTGATGGGACTCCTTACGTCAGCCCATCCTAGCCATCTATCCTTTAGTTATCCATTGCCTGGCGCATGGCGACCAACAAATCGACTATCTCTCTTTTGGCACGCTCCGGATCATCCAGATTCGCCTCAATCTTGCTGATCAGGGCGCTGCCGACAACCACTCCGTCACCCAAACCGGCAACCGTCTTTGCTGTTTGCGCGTCCTTGACGCCAAAACCAACAGCCACAGGCAGACGGGTATTCGTCTTGATTTGCTTAAGCTTGGCTTCAACATCGACAACATTTAAATGTCCGGCACCGGTCACGCCTTTCAGTGAAACGTAATAAAGATAACCTGAACCTGCGGCATCCATCTTTTTAATGCGCTCATCGGTGCTATTGGGCGCCAATAAAAAAATCGGATCGATGTCGCGCGCCTTTAACAAGGATACGCATTCTTCCGCCTCTTCAGGCGGCAAATCAACCGTTAAAACGCCGTCAATCTCGGCGCGTTGGGCAGCATTGGCAAAATCTTCATAACCCATGGCTTCAATAGGATTCACATAGCCCATTAGCACAACTGGGGTTTGTTGATTGGTTTTTCTAAATTCTGTTGCAATCGCCAATACGCGTCTTAAGCTCATTTTATAGTCTAAAGCGCGCTCACTGGCTCGCTGAATAACCGGTCCATCCGCCATAGGATCGGAAAACGGTACACCCAACTCAATCACATCGACACCCGCCTCAACCATCGCATGCATCAGCGGTAAGGTGAACTCGGGGTTAGGATCGCCTGCAGTAATAAACGGGATTAACGCCTTGCGGCCTGTTTTGGCTAACGCTTCAAATGTTGCAGTTAATCGACTCACAGTTCTATTCCCTCGCGTTGCGCCATGGTTTGCATATCTTTATCGCCGCGACCTGACAAGCAGACGATGATAATTTCGTCTTTTTTCATGGTTGGCGCCAGCTTCATCGTGTAAGCCATCGCATGACTCGATTCCAATGCAGGAATAATGCCTTCCATTCGGGTTAATGCGTGGAAACCTTCCAGCGCCTCGGTATCGGTAATATTGACATATTCAGCCCTGCCGGTATCTTTCAACCAAGCATGTTCGGGGCCTACGCCAGGGTAATCCAAACCGGCCGAAATGGAGTGCGTCTCGATAATTTCACCATCGTCATCTTCCATTAAATAAGTGCGATTGCCATGCAATACACCGGGACGACCTGCGCATAACGGTGCAGAATGACGCCCGGTTTCAACACCGTCGCCCGCCGCTTCAACACCGATCATTTTTACCGAACGGTCATCTATAAACGGATAAAACAAACCGATGGCGTTTGATCCGCCGCCGACACAGGCAACCAGCGCATCCGGCAAGCGTCCGACTTGATCCAGGCATTGTTGCTTCGCTTCGCGGCCGATGATGGCCTGAAAATCCCTGACCATCGCAGGATAGGGATGCGGACCTGCAACCGTGCCGATAATATAAAAGGTATTGTCGACATTGGTCACCCAATCTCTGAGCGCTTCGTTCAACGCATCTTTTAGCGTTTTTGAACCGGATTCAACGGGCACCACGGTCGCGCCTAATAACTTCATCCGATACACATTTAAAGACTGCCTGACAACATCGACAGCGCCCATGTAAATCACGCACTCCAGACCCAATCTGGCGGCAACGGTCGCTGTCGCCACACCATGCTGACCGGCTCCGGTTTCAGCGATAATGCGCGTCTTGCCCATACGTTTGGCCAATAAAGCCTGTCCAACCGTGTTGTTTATTTTATGTGCGCCGGTATGATTAAGGTCTTCGCGTTTCAGATAAATCTGCGCGCCGCCCAACTCGCGACTCCATCGTTCAGCGTGATATAGAGGCGAAGGCCTGCCTACGTAATGCGTTAAATCGGCATCCAGTTCCGCTATGAATTCAGGATCTTTTAAATACTGCTGGTATGCAGCATTCAATTCCTGAATCGGCAGCATCAATGTTTCTCCAACAAACATTCCGCCGTAAGGGCCAAAGTGTCCCCGCTCATCGGGCATATTATATTTTTCTGTCATAGTAGTATTCTGTCACCCTCATTAACTTCACGTATGAATGCCGCCATTTTTAGCGCACCCTTAACACCTTTTTCTACTTCTACACCACTGCTGATATCTACAGCATAGGGCCTGACTGTCTGCACCGCCTGCCTGGCATTATTCTCATCCAAACCACCCGCCAGCACGATAGGCAACTGACAATGCTTAGGAATTCTGTTCCAATCAAATCGGCTACCGGTACCGCCTTTCGCTCCCGGATGATAAGCATCCAACAGCAATCCTGCCGCATCATGATAGTGCAAAGCCAGACCTGGAATATCGATACCATCCTGCATCCGCAGCGCTTTCATATAACGTTTGCCATATAACCTGCAAGCATCGGCCGACTCATCACCATGAAATTGCAGGCAATCTACCGGTACCTGCGCCAAAACCTCGCGTATCCGTGACTCCTGCTCATCGACAAATAAAGCGACGACCGTAACAAACGCCGGCAAGGCCTTAACAATTTCAACCGCTTGTTCAATACCGACATGTCTTGGACTGGGCGGATAAAACACCAAACCAATTGCATCGACGCCTAATTGAGCCGCACAAACGGCATCTTCAACACGGGTAAAACCGCAAATTTTAACGCGAGTTCGCATAAAGTGATATGAGAATTTAACCAAAAAAAGCTAGCCGCCTAGAATACCATAAAACAATGCGACTTAGACTACCAACTTAAGCCGGGGCCAGCCTAAGGTTATAAGCCGTTCGTGGTGAGTCTTTCGGTTACACTCAGATGAACGACTAAGCCTGCCACTTGCTCTTAAGTGGGAAGCCCATTTCTGCCAAGCTTACTTCGCGCGCCACTCGACTTCATTAATGCTGATGAGTATGCTCATGTCCATGCTCATGCTCATGAGAGCCAGGAACTTCAATCTGAAGCGACTTAACGGCCACACCATATTGATAAACCATCAATCCGCCTAGATCGGCGCCTAATACCATTAACCCAATCAATAACGTCGCTAATGCCAGAAAAAAGCAATTAGCCAGGCCTTCAATGACACCGCCACTGATTGCCCGCCAAGCTGATAATAAAATCGCCAAACAAAGTACAGCTACACCAAAATTCTTATGCCGTTCCATAATGCCATGAACCTCCTCTCCATGTGCTACGGAACCGGCCGCACTGAAACCGGCAATCACTGTAAAGACGGCGGCGACGGCGCCCAAGTACAACAACCAACCGGCAACGTTACGCCAATGTTGTTTTTTGACCAGCGTACCCATCATGTCCAAAGCAAAAAAAGCCGATAACAATGCAATAGGAAAATGCACCAACACTGGATGGATATTATCCATACTGGAAAGACCCGGCATTAATGTCGAAAAAATATCTGCCGAATCACGCGTTGAAAGTCCCTCAAAAAAAACCAGCAGACTAGAAACGCTGTCGGCAACACCACCGCCGTGATCGGCTCCACCATGAATTTGAAAAGACAAAAAATTATTCATATCAATCATCACTATTATTTACAAAGGAAAACAATCTACTTGATATTTGGGCAATTGCAAATAAGTAAGAAACATTACAACGCGGTTAATCCTGGAAACACGAAAAAGGCTAAAAGCACAAGGCAAAGGACGAGAGCAAGTCTCCAGTTACAAAAACCAACTAAGTTTTCTCATTTCTTAACACCCATTAAACCCAACAAGCCCTGCATCAACATCAAAGGTGTAGGTGGGCAACCGGGAATCACCGCATCGACCGGAATGACATTGGATACCGCTCCGCAACTGGCATAAGACACACCGAATTCGCCACCGCAGGCTGCGCAATCACCGACGGCAATCACCCATTTCGGATTCGGTGTCGCTTCATAAGTGCGCAGTAATGCAGTTTGCATGTGTCTTGAAACCGGTCCTGTGACCAATAGCACGTCGGCGTGCCTGGGGGATGCCACAAAATGAATACCAAAACGTTCAATATCGTAAAAGGGATTGTTCAATGCGTGAATTTCCAGTTCGCAGCCGTTACAGGAACCCGCATCGACAGCGCGTATTGCAATACTGCCGGAAAATTTCTTGTCGATATATCGTTTGATGTGGATGCCCAACTGCTCCAGTTCATCATCTTTGGGCATTGTAAGTTGTTCAGTAACGACACCCGTGGCCAGGATTTTTTTAAAAATGCTCAGCATGTTCCCTTCCTATAAATCATTGCCTGAATAAGAGCCATTCAGGGATTTGTTGCACACAGGAAAATCCGGCACGATATTATTCAACACCAGTTTTTCCAACGCAGGCCAGTTCAATTGACTGGGGTCGCGCGGATAAAAACGGGCGATTTTGTTATCGGCATCAAAACGAATGTAGCTGATAATTTCGCCGCGCCAGCCTTCAACAATACCCAAACCTTCACTACCTGCAAGTGGTGTTTTCCATTCGCTTCGTATGTCACCGGCAGCCAGTTGGTCGATGAAATTTTCGATCAGCCGCAAAGCAGTTCTGATCTCCTTGTATCTAACCCAAAACCGAGAGGCAATATCGCCTTGTGTTTCCAGCGCGACCTTAACGGTTACCCGATTATAAGGCGCATAGGGCGCATCGCGGCGTACATCCTTATCCTGTCCGCTGGCGCGGCCGACATAGCCTAAGGTTCCAAATGCGGCGGCGATTTCTTCAGACAGAAAACCGGCCGTATACAGCCGGTCTTCCAGTGAGGAATTAAGATCCAGCACGAGTATGACTTCCGCCAGTTCCATTCTTAATTCGGCTATGTCGTTCTTGATCAAGGCGCAGGATGCCGAAGACAAATCGCAGGCAACGCCGCCCGGTACAATAGTGTCCATAAGCAAACGATGGCCGAACACCGTTGCATTGGTGCGCAGCCAAAGTTCGCGCAAGCGGGTCAACTGCATTTGCGCGAATACAAAAGCGACATCATTACAAATCGCACCTATATCGCCGAGATGGTTGGCGACGCGTTCCCGTTCGGCCAGAATGCCGCGTATCAACGCAGCGCGAGCTGGAATTTCAATGCCCGCTGCTTGCTCCATTGCCATACAGGCGGCCCAGCAATGTCCGACCGTGGTATCGCCGGAAATACGCCCCGCCAGTCTGGCCAAAGATTCGGGTTCCCTGCCTTCTGCAATTTTTTCTATGCCTTTATGCGTATAACCCAAACGTTCTTCCAGGTTTAGGATCAGTTCGCCGACTGCCTGAAAGCGGAAATGCCCAGGCTCGATAATGCCGGCATGCACAGGTCCAACAGGAATTTCATACACGCCCTGCCCGTGGGCTTTAATAAACGGATAATCCCTATCGGGCGGCGTGATACCTACCGGCGTACCCTGAACCGGAAAATCTTTGCGCAACGGATAGTTTTTTTCAATCCAGGCTTGATGCCGCGTCCAGCGCCTGTTATCGGGATGCCCAATAAATTTGATCCCGAATAGGTCTTGCGTATGACGTTCACTGCGGTTGGCAGCGGGATAAACCGTGGCCTGACTGGGAAGTTCCGGGCTTGAATCATCCACGATCGTGCGCAACAGCACATACTCGCCGTGTTTTTCAAAACAGGCATTGATGAAGAACTGGCTATCAACCTGTTCCGCCCATCCGGCAGCCCAACGCAGGTTTTGCTGTACGGCCTGTTCTGCAAAGCGTTGCCATACGTGGCTTTCGATTTGCCATAGCATAATTGACGGTAGTTTGATCCGGGTAACCGAAATATCCGTACTCAGCCGGCTTAAAAAATCCGTAGTCCAGTTTGAAGAACTCATAACGGCGTACTCCCGGAAATCAACAGTGTCGCTTGTGAAAACCAGTGCGCCAGGAAGCCGGGGATAGCCAGACCCAGCCAAAGCACCAAGGCAAGATGTATCGTCACCGGCCACAAATTGGCTTTAATCGGATTCTGCCCTTCGGGTCTGTCGCCGTAAACCATCGGCTGGATATGCCGGAACAGTCCGGCAAAGGCGATGCCGATCCCCAGCAGCAGCGGTAGCGTCAACCACGGATAACTGTGCATGGTCGCCAGCAGCACCAGAAATTCACTGGTGAAGACGCCAAACGGTGGAAATCCGGCAATGGAAATGGTGCCGATCAACAGCCCCCAACCAATCTTGGGCTGGGTTTTAATCAGGCCGCGTATCTGGTCTATACGCTGGGTTCCGGCAAGCTGCGCCGCATAACCTACAGTAACAAAAATGGCCGACTTGGTCAGTGAATGCACGGTCATGTGCAGCAAGGCGGCAAATGTGGCTAACGGACCGCCGATGCCGAAGGCAAAGGTCATCAGTCCCATGTGCTCAATGGATGAGTAACTGAACAGTCGTTTGATATCTTTCTGTCGGTGCAGCAGTATCGCGGCGACCAGGAACGACAGCAGGCCGAAGCCCATCATCAGATAACCGGCCATATTGGAGTCTGTCGCTCCATCCACCAGCATTTTATTGCGCACCACCGCGTATAGGGCATCGTTTAACAGCAATCCCGACAATACCGCCGACATCGGCGTCGGACCTTCGGAATGGGCATCCGGCAACCAGTTATGCAAAGGTACCAGACCGATTTTGGTACCGTAACCAATCAGTAAAAAAACAAAGGCAATATTAAGAATTTCCGGATTTAATTTATCGGCGTTTTCGTAAAGCACCGACCACAGCAAGGCATTTTCCCCGTCGCCTATCTGCACTGCCGCGTAATACAGCAAAATAGTGCCGAACAGCGCCTGGGCAATACCCACACCGCACAAAATAAAATATTTCCACGCCGCCTCGATAGACTCCGGTGTACGGTACAGACTAACCAGCATCACGGTTGCCAGCGTCGCGCCTTCCATCGCCACCCACATGATTCCCATATTATTGGTGGTCAATACCAGGTACATGGCCAGCATAAAACCCTGAAACATGGAGTAATACAGTTTTAAGCGCTTATCACTGAGCTTGCCGATTTCCTTTTCATGCGCCATATAGGGCGAGGAAAATATCGACGTGGTGAAGCCGACAAAAGCCGTTAACACAATCAAATACACATTAAACGGATCGATTAAAAAAGCCTTGTCTGTTGAAATTATCGTACCCTGATTAAGTACATTAATCGCAAGCCAGACAGTGGCCAGCAACGTGATGCCGTTGAAGCGGACATTCATTCTTCCGGTGTCTTCTCGGTGTCCAGACAGCGCAAAATAGAGTATGCCGACTAACGGTATCAATAAGACCAAATAGACGGCAATCATTTATCCACCTCGTGTAACTTGTTTAGCAGATCGACATCCAGCGAATCAATACTGGTGCGGATGTGCAGGAAAAAGATGCCGAACAGCACCGCCGCCACCAGTACGTCGAAGGCAATACCCAGTTCAACCACCATCGGCATACCATTAGTGGCAACAATGGCTGCGAAAAACAAACCGTTTTCTATCGACATAAAGCCAACCACATGGGCGATAGCCTGCCGATGCGAAATCATTAACAACATGCCTAGCAGCATCACGGAAAGACTGACGGCCAAAGCATTCAGCATGACCACCGATGAGGATTGCACAATAGGGTGCAGCACGTAATAACTGAAGACCATCAGACTGGCTCCGCCCATCATCACCACGGTATTATTTTTTAAGGCTTCAATATCGCGATGCATAGCCATTTTTAAAACCTGCCGCCTCAACATCCACGGGATAAAAATAACTTTCAGCAGCAAAGTCAGCACCGCAGAAATATACAGATGATGGCTATCCAGACTGTATGCCGCCAATACCGTGGTCAAGGTTAATAAAAAACCCTGCAGGGCAAAGACAAAAATCAGCCGCAGCAACCGTCCCTGCCCTAACATAAGAAACGAGGTAAGCCCGACCAATGCCGCCATCGATAAAATCGCCTGCGTATAAAAATCTAATTGTTCAATGTTCATGATTAAGACTCAAGGTTAAAGATGCAAGGCAAAAGGAGGAATACGATGCGCGGTTTTTGCCTTGCACCTTGATCACTCATCACCTCGACGCCTCTAAAATGATGTGGCTTAACATTCCCAGCAAGCCTAACAAATAGGCAAAACTGAGGTATTCCTGCACCCGAAACAGGCGCATTTTTGCAACCAGCGTTTCCGCTATCGCCAGAAAAATCGCCAGCACCGCAAGTTTGCCCATAATAGCCAACAAGCCATAGCCCAGCGCTTCAAGACTAAGAGTTTCGGCTATGCCCCAGGGGAAAAAGATATTGGCGATCAACACACCATACAACATCAACTTCAACTGACTCGCCCACTCAATCAGCCCCAGATGACGACCGCTGTATTCAAGAATCATCGCTTCATGAATCATGGTCAACTCCAGATGCGTCGCCGGATTATCCACCGGAATGCGACCGGTTTCGGCAATGGCAACCAGTATCAACGCAGCCAAAGCAAATACAAACGAAGGCCGTAAAACTAAACCTTCACCGAGCACATGGGCGATAGCAAAGGATAAGTTGGTCGTCGATGCCGCCATGGTCAGGGTAAAAATAGCCATCAACATCGCCGGTTCCGCCAGCGATGAAATAGTCATTTCCCGAGATGAGCCCATGCCACCGAACGCGGTACCAACGTCTAGACCTGCCAACGCCAGAAAAAACCGGGCAAAGGCAAAAAAACCCACCATCACAATGACATCGGCGCTGGCCGAAGTCGGCAAATCAACGGCAATCAACGGCACCACGGTTGCCGCCAACACTGTTGCTGAGAAAATAATGTATGGCGCTTTAATAAATAACCATGAAGCCTGTTCCGAGACTACGGGTTGTTTATAGGTTAATTTAAGCAAATCCCGGTAAGACTGAAAAACAGAAGGGGCTTTGCGATTCTGTAATCGACATTTGCAGCATTTGACCCAGCCGGCCAATAACGGCGCCAGGATGACAAACAAGGTGGTTTGTAACACGGCTATTAACCAATTCATCGCATTTCTCCATACTGTGGAGGCGACTTTAGTCCCCCGTTGATACATTGGGCGACTGAAGTCGCTCCCACACTGGTGATCATCAGCTGATTACCCATAACAGTAATAGTAAAGTTGCAAGCGAATAGCTAAGATAAAGCCGGATATTGCCTGTTTGAATGCGCCCCACTAATTTGGCTAATGCGTTTACCCCGTGTTCAATCGGTTCATACAAACGCGGCCAACTGTGATCCTGAATCTGCAACTGATAATGAACCGCCGCCACATCCTGATTCATTGCGCCGTGCATGTCTTTATCGATCTGCTCGTCGACAATCCAGACTTTGGCGAAAATCCGCCGGAAAGGCATGGTAAAAGCGCTGCTGCTGTATTGCATACTCGGCGTTAACCCGCCAAAACCGCAATCCCAGGTTTCAGCTCTGCGTAACGCCGTTGTGGGATTGCGCCGCAAATACCAAAAACTGATGCCGCCGGCAATCAGCGCTCCGATCAGAACTAACGGAGGAGCATAAGAAGCTTGATTAGCAGAAACCGGTGCCAGCCACAACCAGCCTAAAGCGGCGTCATTCGGTAAGGTTTCACCTAATAATTGCCCGGAAACGCCGTTGATCAGACTGATTACCGGGCCAGGAAAAATCCCGAACAAAAAGCACAAACCGGCCAGTAGTGCAGGACCTGCCAGCATGCCTTTGTCCTGGACTTCATGCGCTTTATCGCAATGATGAGAACGGGGTTGTCCCAAAAAGATCAAGCCGAATACTTTGACAAAACAGGCGGCCGCCAATGCCGCTGTCAAGGCTAATGCGGCGGCGGCAACCGGTATCAAGCTGCGCAATACGCCATTGTCCAGCACATCGACCTGTAATGCGGTCTGAAAAGCCAGCCATTCCGAAACAAAGCCGTTAAACAACGGTAATGACGAGATACTCATACAGCCGATCAAAAATAACACACTGGTTTTCGGCATTTTTTTAATCAGTCCGCCCATCATGTCGATATTTAACTGATGGGTTTGATGTTGAATGATGCCTGCGCCCAGAAACAATAAATTTTTGAACAAGGCATGATTAAAGGCGTGAAACAACGCCGCCAATAAACCCAGTGCAGCCAGTTGCGGCTGACCGTTTGCCATAAAAATCATCGACAGCCCCAGTACCATAAAGATAATGCCGATGTTTTCGACCGAA
Source organism: Candidatus Methylobacter titanis (assembly GCA_029946125.1). Taxonomy (GTDB): domain Bacteria; phylum Pseudomonadota; class Gammaproteobacteria; order Methylococcales; family Methylomonadaceae; genus Methylobacter_A; species Methylobacter_A titanis. Next base: position 23,493 of record JAQSDX010000007.1, on the reverse strand, counting down.
CTGTAAGCCAACAAGCGTTTTAAATTGGTCTGCATCATCGCGTACAAAATACCGCCCAGCGCCGAAATAGTTCCCAGTATCAGCAGCACCACCCCCCATTGCCAGTGCACATCGCCGAGCAAATCAAAGCAGAAACGAATCAGTCCGTAGAGGGCGACTTTAAGCATCACCCCGCTCATCAATGCGGAAATATGCGAAGGCGCCACCGGATGCGCTTCCGGCAACCAAACATGCACGGGGACTATACCGGCCTTCATGCCGAAACCGAGCAGTGCCAACATAAAGGCGATGCTGGCCCAGGTAGTTGACAGCTTCGCCTCACGCAAGGCATCGAAAGTAAAGCCGTCTGCAAAACCGGCCAGTACGCCAAAGCCCAGAATAATGGCTAATGCACCGACTTCTGCCATCAATAAATAAAGAAAAGCGGCGCGGCGATTGGCTGAATTTTCATGCTGGAACGCCACCAGAAAATAACTGGCAACCGACATCAACTCCCAGGCAATCATGAAAAAGAAGGCGTCATCGGCCAACAGCACCAGTAACATCCCGGCAACGAACAGTCCGGTAAACAAGCCCAAAACGGCAAATGGATGCTGGCTTTCGTCATAACTATTGACATAGCCCGGCCCATATAGACTGACTGCGCTTACCGCAATACCCACGATTAAAAAGAAAAAACCTGACAAGCAGTCAAAACGGACATGCCAAGGCAGCCAAGGCAGGCCCAAACTGATTTGATCGGTGACAACCTCTTTACTGATTAATACGCTCAACCCGGCCAGCACGGCAAAAATGCCGGACAAACCCAGCAAAACAAACACCGCTTGCCGTAGCAAAATCAAAAACTGCTTTTCTTCCAGACTACTATCGATCACTAACTCGTAATTTCGATTACTGTCAGGAGATTTTTTCAACCAATATTGACTAAGCGCCAGAAAATTGTGGCGCTGATGCATCATCAATGCCAACAAGCCGGAAGCAAAGCTTAACAGAACAGCGCAATAAGCTAATACAAGGATCATGAAATTCTCAGTTAATGTTGGAGGAGGAGTGACTTTAGTGGTGCCGTGTCACTGACGCTTGTTTCACTAAAGTCAGCTCTATAATCACCCTCTATCATCAGCTGTCATTAACCGTGCAGCGAGCGCATGATCTGAAAACGTTTCCAAGGCTTTACCTACTTTCTGACAGCGTCCGCCCTGAGCTTCATAGTTTTGTCTAAAATCATGGATAAATCCCATCACGGTATGATCAATCAGGTAACCCTCGGTGAAATCAAAAATAATGGTTTTACCCGGCTCCAGTCTGGCAAGCGCTTTTTTTAACGGCAAGAAGTTTGAAAATAACGCCGAACCTAAGAGTTTGACAACGAGTGTATCGTTATCCTGTTGTTGAATCGTAAAATAAATCTTGAACAGATTGCCAAGCCAAACGCCTCGTACCAGATCAATGGCAAATTTAACAATAATGCCCAAAGCGACGCCTATCAATAGATCGGTCGCTAACACACCGATAATCGTAACAACAAATATGAATAACTGATCTTTGCCAATAGCCAATACACTGGCGAAGATTGCAGGCGAGGCTAAACGATAACCGGTATAGACCAATAATGCCGCCAATGAAGCCAGTGGAATACTTTGTATAACTCCAGTAAACAAGACCACAAACAGTAATAATACCAAGCCATGAAAGAAGTTAGCCCAGGCTGTTTTGGCCCCATTTCTGACATTTGCCGAACTGCGGATAATGTCAGAAATCATCGGCAAACCGCCTATTAAACCGGCTACCATGTTACCGATTCCGATAGCCGTTAAATCGCGATCAAGATCAGAAGTGCGTTTATAGGGATCCAGCTTATCGACCGCTGTCGCGCTCAGCATGCTTTCAATACTGCCCACTAGACTGATAGCAATCACGGCTTCCCAAAAGGCTACGGTGAATAGTTTGGAAAAATCGGGAAAATAAAAGTCGGCCAGAAAATTATCGGGAAGCGGAACCATAATCTTCGGCCCGCCGATGACCGCGTCTTTTGCCAGATCAAAATGCCAGGCGAACAGTATACCTGCCAGCACCACAATGACCGCAGCGGGAATCTTGCTGCCGATTAACGGCCAAATAATGAGTATTAGCAAACCTAAAAAACTGATCAGGCCGATTTTAGCATTCATGCTCAGCAAGCTATGCGGAATCTGTGCGATGATTGAAAACAGACTACCTGGTTGCGGCGTTACCCCCAGCATCACATGGGTTTGTGTAGCGATGATGATAATGCCAATCGCAGCCAACATGCCATGTACCACCGACGTGGGAAAAAAGGAACTCAGCTGTCCCATTTTAAATCTCCCCATCAGAATCTGCAAAACACTGGCTACCACAATCGCCGCCAAGGTATAACGATAACCGGCCAAAGCATCGCCTTCACCCAGCGCTTGCACCGCCCCCAAAACCACCACAATTAACCCGGCAGCCGGCCCATTGATAGTCAGGTATGAACCGCTAATACGCGATACCAGCATCCCCCCGATAATAGCGGTGATAATACCCGCCGACGGTGGAAAGCCGGAAGCCACAGAGACACCCAGGCACAATGGCAACGCGATAAGAAAAACCAGAAAACCGGACTGTAAATCACTGCGCCAGTTTTCTTTTAATCCGGCCAAGCCGGTTTTTGGTGAAGTTGACAGAGAAAGCTTATTCATACCATTCCTCGTTGATTCAAGCATTGCCGTTTGATCCATTTACTTTGCAGAGACCTGCAAAAACTCATCATGGATAGTTGTTTTTTGAATTCCGAAACGTAAGTAGTCCGCAGTTTCATCATTCGTATTGTTAAACTTCAATTCCCTGAAAAAGAATTCACTGGGGTATCCTTACGTAGTTCCCAGTCTAACTTCCCCCAAAAGTTTGAGGCGGTAGTATCATGGCGTTTGACGAACACATGGAATTTGCTGATGCTTTATGCATTCAGGGCAACCATAGACTGTTCGACCCGTTTTCTCCCAATGCCTTTTGCGGCATCAGGGTTTAACCGTCAAGCGATACAAGTAACCACACCTGCCAGCAAGTTGAGGCCTTGCCAGGCTGTGAGCAACAATCGGGGTTTCGCTCCAGAATTGACTGAACCTTTCAGGGTCATCATTTCCACGCAACACAATACCCCCTGCGCGTTAGTCGCCGCACAATCTTCAGGTCGCAAGATGAATCTCAATGTTCACTAGTTTCTCCGGCCAAAGCTTCCTGATCAATTAGAGCGGCATGCTGATCGATATATTCGCGGATAAAGCGACGCACAACCTGTGAGGATGTTAGATCCTGAGCGGCACAAATTTTCTCGAACAGCCGTTTTTTATCCGGGTCGACCAATAATGTCAAACGGGCAGTATAGGTTTCCATAAGAAGACTTTATCGTTATTAATTAAATCATCATATTATCAAAACTAGCATTGAATGTTAATAGCATTAACATTTAATACTATTAACAGTAAACATCTGCGTCTAATTAATTCCATAATGGTCGCTTTTACGACGACTCATGTGATTCCGCTTCATTCTGCGCACCGCCAAAGGATGTCCTGAAAAAGTATCATGATATTCCATGCCGAAAAACTTGCATTGTCCGCCCTGCCTTTCATAGTTATGCTGAAAATCATGAATGAATTCCATCACGGTATGATCAAGCATGTACGCATTGTTCAATTGAAAGATAACCGTCTTACCGTTTTCCAGATTGGCCAGAGCGGTTTTTAAGGGCATGAAGTTGGAGAAAATGGCAGCACCTACTATTGAGACTACAACAGAATCATCGTCTTTGGGGTCAATAACAAAATGAATCTTGAACAGGTTATTCAGCCTGACGCCGCGTAGCAGGTGGATAGCAAACTTGGTTAAAATGCCGATACCGACACCGATTAATAAATCGGTCGCCAATACACCGATAATCGTCACCACGAACATAAACAACTGTTCTTTGCCAACACCCATGACCTTGGCAAATTCTTTAGGTGAAGCCAGCCGAAAACCGGTAAAGACCAGCAACGCAGCCAATGCCGCTAACGGAATGCTGTGAATCAAACGCGGAAACAGCACCACGAATAACAATAAAAATGCGCCGTGGAAAAAGTTGGCCCACTGGGTTTTTGCCCCATTGTTCACATTAGCCGAACTACGCACGATCTCCGCTATCATCGGCAAACCACCGATTAATCCGGCCACCAGATTACCAACACCCACCGCAGTTAAATCACGATCAAGATTGGAATGACGTTTATAGGGATCAAGTTTATCTACCGCCATCGCGCTGAGTAAACTCTCAAGACTGCCCACCAAACAAATGCTCACCACCGCTTCCCAGAATTCAAGATTCAGTGATTTTGAAAAATCGGGGAAATAAAAACCGGACATGAAATTATCAGAAATAGCGACTAGAAACCTCGGTCCGACGGTTTCTTCATGATGCGGCAAAAAATCGGCATCCGGCAGAAACAAATACATGTGCTCATGTTGCAGGTCAAAATACCGCGCCAAGCCCATACCCACCAACACCACGATGAGCGGAGCCGGAATCATCTTTAAGATAGGATTTTTTATAACCGACCAGATTATCAGTATCACCAATCCTGAAACACCGATAATGGCAATATCAGGATTAAGGTTAACAATGCTGTGCGGAATCTGGGCGATAGTCGAAAACAGACTACTGCCTTTTTCCGGCGCAGTACCCAATACCACGTTGATTTGCTTGGCCATGATAATAATGCCAATAGCCGCCAACATACCATGCACCACCGATGCCGGAAAAAACGAGCTCAGCCGCCCCGCCTTAAAAAAGCCCAGCAGAATCTGTAACACACTGGCAATAACGATAGCCGCCAGCGTATAACGGTAACCGGCCATCGCATCGCCTTCACCCAACGATTGTACCGCACCAAGAACCACCACAATCAACCCGGCGGCCGGACCGTTAATCGTTACAAATGACCCGTTGAAACGCGAAACCAGCATCCCACCAATAATAGCCGTGATAATACCGGACGATGGCGGAAAACCGGACGCCATCGCTATACCCAAGCACAACGGCAACGCAATAAGAAAAACCAGAAAACCGGATAACAAATCGCTACGCCAGTTTTCTTTTAAACCGGCTAAACCAGATTTTGGTAACCTAGGCAGGGATGGCTCAGTCATAAAAATCCTCGTCATGATAAAAAGTTCATATCGAAGTTACATGCGATTAGTATGCCATCCTTATTTAATTACCATAACAATATGATTTTAATTGTTATTTTTATTATTTAGCCGGAAATAACAAAAAACCTTAAGGTGCAAAACAACCGAACGGTTGTTTTGCACCTGTGTCGGAAGAATTGCAGCTGTTTTACCGGCTAATCAGTTATAGCTTCTATTTGTGGTAGCGGGGGATTTCTTGGGGATTTCATCGGATATTTCTTCCCTGTTTTTAAAGCCGTTTTAATGCGTTTGCCTGGGTGAGCACTGACAATATGTTTACAGCTTAGCTTTAACGATCTGATACACTTCTTCTGCAGCCAAATCCGCACCATTCAAGATCGCTTCCAGTTCAGCTAATTTCGCATCAGCAAAAGCCCTGTCTTTAAGACTGCCTGCATTAATGTAAACATTTAACGCTGCGCTTTTTAGTGCGCCGTAACCTGCCATAACCGCAACACCTGCGTCGCTGATCACACCTAAATTACCTTTATCTGCGGCAATTCTGCTCAATGCAATAGTTTCCGCACAAGCGTGTGCGCACTTCAAAGGAACGACGGTGGCTTCCTTTAATGCTGATTGAATAGCTTCACTACGCGCGGCCTTTTCTTCATCGGAGTCTTTTGGCAAACCATACGTCGCCATCAAACGCTCGAAAACCTCAACATCGGCTTTGATCATACCGGTCAGCATTTCACGCAACGCTTCTGACTTTTCCAGTAATGACTGCATTTCAATTTCAACTTCAGCGTACTTAGGTTTACCTATGGTCAGGTTACAAACCATGCTGATTAAAGCGGCGGCTTGCGCACCCATTACCGCTGCAGCACTACCGCCACCAGGAGTAGGCGCCTTGCTGGCCAAGCCATCAATAAAGGCTTGAACCGATTTATCTTTTATTTCACTCATGGTGTCACGTCTCTTCAATGTGGTCAGTTATAGTACACTTTTTTGATAAAGCAGATTTCATATCGGCTTGACACAGCATTGCAGCACCTTATTAATCAAATAGACTTTCATTACCAATAAGGGGTTATTTATATCGGGCTATAGTTTTTTATGACATTTATGCGGAGTAATTGGTCGAACGGGCTGCTATATATAAACCTTATGCCGAGACGACATGGCATATGATCAAACAAGGAGATGTATGAACCAAAAATCAAATATCCTGACTAAGCAGGTCAAAAATCCTGGTCGTCGCTCCTTGGTTCTGCCGAACAAACGCCCTACCCTTTTCAGCTAACGATTGCCTGTATGCGGGATCCGCATGCAAGGCAATAATCGCGCTGATTATCTCGCTTTCATCCTGGCACTGTATTGCCGCATCCTGACGCAACACGTCTTCAGCTATTTCCTTAAAATTCACCATGTAAGGACCAAATAAAACCGGAGCCTCAACGGCGGCAGCTTCAAGAATATTATGTCCGCCAACAGGCACCATGCTGCCGCCGACAAACGCGACATCGGAGGTCGCATAAAGCAGCTTTAACTCACCCATGGTATCAGCCAGATAAACATCGGTATGCTGAAGACAATGCTCTCCGGAGGTACGCATCACCACCGCCAACTGATACTGCTCACACAGTTTTTTTACTTCGCCAAAACGTTCGGGATGTCTTGGCACAATAACCAGCAATAATTCAGGGATTTCCCGCTTTATTTTTTTATAGATTTCAAGAAATATGACTTCTTCATGTTTATGGGTGCTGGCAATCAACCAAACAAACCGACCATAAAACAAATCGGCTTTTAACTGCTGACCCCGCTCAATAATTTCGGTTGAAACTTCAACATCAAACTTTATATTGCCTAGCGTCCTAACCGCTTCGGCTTTTGCTCCAATAGCGACAAATCGCTTGGCGTCATCCTGAGTTTGTGTAGCAATCAATTTGATGTGAGCTAAAGTCGGCGAAATAAGTGCTGGATATTTTTGATACCCCATCGCCGATTTTTCCGATAAGCGGGCATTGACAACATATAACGGAATTTTATTTTTGCTGCAACAGGCAAAAAGATTGGGCCAAATTTCAGTCTCCATGATCACGGCTATTTTGGGTTTAAAACACCGCATAAATCGACTAACCGCACAGGGAATGTCATAGGGCAGATAGACATGCTCCACGCTTTCCTGCATCACTGCCTTGATTCTGGCAGATCCTGTAACTGTTGTCGTCGTAATTAATAACCTTGCATCGGGGTACTGTCGTTGTATTTTCTTGACTAGCGGAAATAAAGCTTCCGCCTCTCCTACTGAGACTGCATGAAACCAAATGACATTCTGGGGGAATTTTTTTTGATAGAGAGCAAAACGCTCGTTCCATCTGTACCGATATGCGGGAACCTTAATACTTCGCCAAATCAGGCGAATGAGTATAAAGGGAATGATCAGATAAAAAAAGCAGGAGTAAATAACTCGCATCGTTAAAAAGCAAAGGGTTGTAAGTCGCCCCACAACCCTTTCCCTTGAGCCTTTATTATGCTTCAGCAGCAATTTTAATAGGCATTTTTACGACAACATCGGTATGGCAATTAACGTCGATCTGATATTCGCCGATTTGACGAATAACGCCCTGAGGCAAACGAATTTCATGCTTTTCAACTGAAACGCCCGCTTCGGTAATGGCATCAGCAATATTTTGCGTACCTATTGAACCGAACAATTTGCCTTCATCGCCAGCCTTGTGAGCAATAACAACTTGAAGCTTGCTCAATGCATTGGCACGCGCTTGGGCCGCACTCAGCTTTTCAGCTGCCGCTTTCTCAAGTTCTGCGCGACGCGCTTCAAATTCAGCAATTTTAGTAGCCGTTGCAGGAACAGCTTTACCGTATGGAACAAGATAGTTTCTGCCATAACCTGATTTAATGACGACTTTATCGCCCAGGTTACCCAAGTTTGCTATCTTTTCAAGAAGAATGACTTCCATCTTTTAATACCTCATTTTTCGGATTTTATCCGGCTATTTTTTTACGCCATCAAGGCGTTTGTTGATTCGAAATTTTATTTCGTAAGTTCAGCCACGCATCGCTCAGACCAACTAAAGCAACAGGCAGCATGGCATGGGGTATCAAAAATAATGTCACATAAAACATTGGCACTATAAACCGACCCATTTTCATCGAGGCAAATACGGTATGCAATACTGCGGTTCCGATAAAGGTATACAACACAAACAGCAAAATAGTGATGTTCCAGGATACCTCTGAAATCACACCGGAACTTAATGATGCGATAACCACCATTACAATACTGCCTATTGCCAACCTTGGATGCGTATTCAATGACAAAAATTCTTGCTTAAATCCACCAGGATTATAGAGCAAAGCCTGCCACCACCGTCCCAAAAACAGGCCAAACAGTAGGCCAAAAACTGCTGCGGCCGCAACCACCCCAGTCATGTAATGGGACAATACATCCAGAGTATGCTGAACATCTTCAACCGGAGCATTCGGAGGCACCATTTGTGAAAGTATATGCTTCCACATCTCTGCCACCTCGGCATTATAGAGATAAAAACCAAGAACCCCCAGAACACCAATCAATACCGCAATTTCAATCGTCAGAGATAAATACCGCCCTTCTCTTAATATAATTGAAATCAACCAGACAGGAACCCATAGCACCATCCCATAAAGCAACACAAATTGGTAATTGCCTAATAAGAAAAATCCTAGCACTCCCGCTACTGCAATTGAGCTTGCCAAAACGATAAAGCCCTCAAGAGCGCCTCGCCTTAACGTGACCAGAGCAACAGAGGCTGAACTTACTATACTCACTGGAGGCATAACCAGCGACACTAATGCAAGAGTAGAAGCCACTATCATGGCTTGCATTCTCCCCCGCATAATGTATTCCGCTAAAAAGCCCATTGATCGTCCAGCGTATTATTTGTGTGCGTCACAGAAAGGCAGTAGTGCAATAAAACGAGCCCGTTTAATTGCAACACCTAGCTGTCTTTGGTACTTGGCGCTGGTTCCTGTAATACGACTAGGAACGATTTTACCGGTTTCAGTGATGTAATCACTTAACAAGTCCAGATCCTTATAATCAATTGCAGTGCCACCTTCTGCACTGAATCGGCAGAATTTTTTGCGTCTAATGTTACGTGCCATAATAATTCTCGTAAATCCAAGTGTTAAAAGTGTTATTCAGAAGTAGTGTCGTCAGCATCAAGGTTTTCGTCGACATCATCAGCTTCGCCTTCGGCGTCAGCTACAGCCGCTACTGCTTCTCTAGCTGCAGCATCTTTAGCTCTTGATTCAGCCACTTTATTTTCTTCAGCTGTTGATGTGGCAATGATAGATGCTTCAGTAATAGCTGCTTTTTGCAATAAAGTCATACTACGCAAAATAGCATCATTAAAGCGGAAGCCGCTTTCTAACTCTTCCAAAGTAGGCTGATCGCACTCAACATTCATCAGCACATAATGCGCTTTATGAATTTTATTAATTGGGTAAGCCAGGTGTCTACGACCCCAGTCTTCCAAACGATGAATCTTACCGGATGCGGCTTCGATGGTTGATTTATAACGTTCAATCATCGCAGGAACCTGTGAACTCTGGTCTGGATGGACTAAAAAGACAATTTCATAATGTCGCATGATTTTTCCTTTCGGTTAAGCCTCCCACCTCTGTCTTATAAAGATGGTAAAGCAAGGAGGAGCTGGTAGCCCCTAAGAACCGCCCATTATAAATGCTTTTTCAGCTATTGAAAAGTGTAACATTAAAGATACCGCATTAATCCTACCGAATAGCCAAACAATGTGAACAGAAATATATGTTCGCTCTTAACGCGCAAATCCGCCACTTAATATCGCTATCAAAAAAAGGATTTATTCTAGCTTTGAATAAATCCTCATGAATTAGCTTATCGGCTTAGGCTATCCAGTCTACGCATAGATACTCAACAAGCCCTTGCTAACCACAGCCCGTCCGTTTTCAATTTCCGGCTCTATATCATCAACCCCATCAATGTCCACATCGCCCTCACCTTGGCCCCGACCATCAGCGGCTTGTGCGGATCTTTGCGATGATTGACGCCCCTGATCTGACGTAGTGCCTTGGGAAATATTCACCTCCACCAAGTCGACCTGCTGAGCACCCATCATTTCTCGTAATTTAGGAATGGATGCTTCAAGAGCCTCTCTTGTAGCCGCATGCTGAGCTGTAAAAACAACGGTTGCCTGATTATCAGTTACATCAACACGAACGGATATAGGGCCAAGATGCAGTGGATTCAATCTAATTTCTGCTGAGGGTATCGCTCTGTTGCTCATCCACACAATCCGTTCACCTAAATCCTTATTCCATTCCGGATGCGATAGCGGTTTGGTTATGGCGGAAATATCTGCTTTATTGTCAACAACCGCTCTATTAAGCGACATTATGTCCCCGCCAACTCGGGGTAAACCCTTCTCCCCGTCTAAATTTAAGGCCTGCAACTCCCCCCGCCCAGTCTTTTCCGCCAACCCTACATTCTCAACATATTTTAAATTAAGACCCTGTTTTTCCTGAACCGCCTGACTAAAAATAGTTTCACTTTGCAGCGCATCATCGGAAACTTTCGCAGACTCATTCAGCGTAGCATTCCCCATTAATGGCTTTATAAAAGATGAAGTCCCACCCTCTTTAATCGCATCTTCAGGCGTCAAATTATTGACTGGACTTCCTGGTTCAGCCAGTATCTTCACAGGAAGAATGATGACTGCCGCCCCCCCTTGATTTCCGAGATTATCTTCAACCCCCGTCATTTGATCTTCACCTTCAACCTGCTGCTTATCCGGCCTATCAATTGCTGGCGTCAAACCCATTTGCACCGAAGCACCCGTCACAACGTCTTTCAGACTTTGCTCAACATCAATAACCCTATCTTTCATGTTCGCCTCAGCGGAAACAGCCGCTGCAATCACATCTTCCAAACTTTGCTCAACCGGAACAGCCATTGCAATCACGTCTTTGATGTTCTGCTCGGCCACTGCCGCTTTTTCTCCGGTAGTAGTGCCTACGGCAATATATTTTAATGCGTCAGTTATCGCGACGAAAACAGCCTCACGCTCAACATCGTCTTTTGTTTTGTATGACGACGGCAAATCCTTGCCCAATAAAGCGGCAAAATCGTGCGTACCCACATTGTCGGTCGGCAAATCGGCAGTATCGCTGACACCTTGCAAAACAGCAATATCCGATGTCTGTAGAGGCAGCGAACCCTCGGTTTTTATATCGCTCAACAACTCAATCTGCGCAACTAATGCACTGGAGAAGCCTTTGGAAATAACGCCACCATCAGCCAAAGGTAGCGCCACACTGTCAACTGTACCGTTACTTGGCGCCAACGATGATAAATTTGTACTTTCTATATTCATAACCAACTCCGCTCGGACTATTATTAATTATTAAGCATTCCCCGTGCCACCTGAGTTATTACGACCGATTCTGGATGCTCGCTCATCCTGCTCCAGTTGCTCACGCTTAGCTTCCTGCTTCATTTCTGCCACCAAAGCTGAATCACATACCTTCTGCAAACTTTGGGTTTTATGGTGCAGCCCTTCCCAGACCTTTCTTTTGACCATTAAATCAGCTTCAATTGAGCTCAATACTTGCTCCTGGCCAATGATTGCCTTATCAAGCTTATCAATAAATGATCTAAACTCCAGAAGCCGGGCAATATTGACACCCTGACTGCCTAACAGGTCAAATCTATCTTGGTATTCTTGCCGATAATTTTTTAACCCGTCGACTTGAGTCTGCATGGCTAGCAGTTTTCTCTGCACAGCACCCTGCACTTCCAAAGCGTTTTTTTCCTGTGTCGCCTTAATATCGACTATGGTTTTGATGCGTTGCGATTTTTTCACTTATATCCTTTCTTGAGCCTCAGCCGGAAACCGGCCTGTTTACACCCAATAACAATGCCAACTCCTGCAGACTCCTTTCCATATCAACCGGCTCATCCATGTCCTGCTGCAAAAAATCTAAAATCGCCGGATTTCTTTCAATGGCCTTGTCGATTCTAGGGTCCGATCCTGGCTGATATGCACCAACACTGATTAAATCGCGGTTTTGCTGATAAAGTGAATACATTCGCCTTAAATCCCGCGCCATTTGCAAATGACCGGCATCAATAATGTCCGGCATAACCCGACTGATTGACGCCTCTATATCGATGGCCGGGAAATGCCCCGATTCGGCCAAGCTCCTGGACAATATGACGTGCCCATCCAGCACCCCTCTGGCTGCATCAGCAATAGGATCATTAGTATCGTCGCCTTCAGCCAGAACCGTATAGAAAGCGGTGATAGATCCCCCGCCGTGATCGGCATTACCGGCGCGCTCTACCAAATGCGGCAACTTGGCAAAAACCGAAGGCGGATAACCTTTGGTAGCAGGAGGTTCGTCAATAGCCAGGGCAATTTCACGATGCGCCTGGGCAAATCGCGTTAATGAGTCCATCAACAACAAGACATCGAGACCCTGATTACGAAAATACTCGGCAATACTGGTTGACAATAGCGCCGCATGAACGCGCATCAAAGGCGGACAATCTGCAGGAGAAACCACCACCACAGCTCTTTTAAGTCCCTCTTCGCCCAAGGTTTTCAGTACGAATTCATTAACTTCTCGTCCCCGCTCACCAATCAGGCCAACCACCACAACATCAGCCTTGGTAAACTTGGTCATCATGCCCAATAATACACTTTTGCCCACGCCGGTACCGGCAAACAAGCCCATACGCTGCCCACGCCCGACGCTGAGTATCGAATTTATCGCTCTAACTCCAACGTCAAGCGGCTCACGTATCGGCCTTCTCGACAACGGGTTGATCGGCACACCATTGAGCGAAATTAGCGCATCGGTTTTAAGCGGGCCTTTGTCATCAAGCGCATTGCCGGCCCCATCCAGTACACGCCCCAATAGACCGAAACCCACTCTAGCCAAGCTATTTTTACCCATGGGAATGACCCGACAATCCGGCTCCAGTCCATGAACTTCCGAGGTCGGCATCAAAAAAATACGTGCATCGGCAAAGCCCACGACTTCCGCCTCAATCATCCTGCCATTCTTAGCCTCAATTCGACAGCGGGAACCAATAGCCGCTCGACAACCAACCGCTTCCAGCGTCAACCCTACCATGCGGGAAAGCCTGCCTTCGACAATCAGCTCTGGGACTTCAGCTAATCTTTCGGAATAGGGTTTTAATTTAGCCAGCCAAATCTGTGACCGATCTACATCCGGAATCACTCGTTTTTATCCTCGGCAACTGCTCCCTGCGTTGCTCTACCTCCTCCATCCCTGGAGTCGTCGGCAACTGCTCCCTGCGTTGCTCTACCTCCTCCATCCCTGGAGTCGTACCGCCTCCATCCCTGGAGTCGTCGGCAACTGCTCCTGAACCTCGGCCGTCGTGCTCCCGTTCACCACCCAATATAGCTGAGATAACTGCAGCCAACCGATGCTCTACAGTTGCATCAACATGTGAAATATCAGTGTCAACTGCACAGCCGCCACGGGTAATTAACGGGTCCTCAACTATCTTCCAACTGGGTGACATTTCATCCAGCGCTAATGCAGAGCGCACTAGTTCGGCATCTTCAGGGTGTAATTTCAAGCTGATCTTTTGTGACGCCAGCGGCAAGACATTAATGGTTTCCCGAACAACAGCCACGATTTGTCCTGGATCCAACTTGATTTCCCTACGTATTATTTGCGTTGCGATACCGATAGTCAGTTTAACCAGCTCTTTTTCCACTTCTTCATCTAGCAATTTAAACGGCTCGCTTAAAGATTCCAAAAGACTGACCAGTGTCGCCGCTTGGCTTTGCATCAGGTGCAAATTATCGTCATAGCCTTTTTTTGAACCCTCATCAAAACCTTGCTGAAAGCCATGCATCTTACCTTGCGCAAAGGCTTCGTCATACGCCTGTTTTTGCATGGTTTCAATTTCATCAACCGTTAAAATCGGTGTCGGCTCAGTCTCTATTTCCACCGTCTCCGACTCCCTAGACGCCTCTGCTGCGGAAACGTCCGGCAGACTCCATAATCTTAACGATTCCAGTTCGGCTACTGTAAATCTTGGTGTCTTAGATAAGCTCATCACCACCGATTCCCATTTGTATCTCACCCGCATCGGCTAGTTTTTTAGCGATAGCCAATATATCTTTCTGCGCCAACTCCACTTCACTTAACTTAGCGGGCGGTGAAGCCTCCAAATCATCACGCAGCATTTCTGCTGCCCGTTTAGACATATTGCTGAATATTTTTTCCTTAAGCTCACTACCCACACCCCGCAACGCCAGCAACAACTGTCCGGTTGAAACTTCACGCAACAAGGTTTGCATGCCTCTTTCATCAACCGTAGTCAGGTCTTCAAAGGTAAACATCTTCTCCTGAATTTCCTGAGCCAATTCCGACCTGTGCTCAGCAATTCCCGACATCACTAAATCGGCAGCACCGCCATCCAGGAAATTTAAAATATTAGCCACCGCATCAACACCGCCGATAGTTGTCGATTTGACATTATCAGAGCCGGTTAATTGTTGCTCCATAATTTGATCCAACTCACGTAAGGCAGCTGGCTGTATGCCTTTCATCGTTGCAACTCTCATCATCAAATCAGAACGCATACTCTCGGGCAAAAACATCATCACATCCGCTGCCTGCTCACTGTCCATTAAAGACATAATGGTCGCGACAATCTGAGGATGCTCCAAACGAATCATGTCTGCAATCGACCGGGTATCCATCCATTTCAGTTGCTCAATTCCCTTAGTGTTACCGCCCTGTAAAATTCGATCAAGAATACTGTTCGCTTTATCTGCACCCAAGGCACTGATTAACACAGTACGAATATACTCATCGGTATCCATACCCAGAGCCGTCTGCCTCTTTACCGCGACAATAAAGCCCTCAACCACTTCATCCATCATCTCGATGGAGATCTCCCCCACGCTTGCCATGGTGATACCTAAAACCTGCACTTCCCTGGGAGACATATGCTTTAGAACCATCGCCGCCCTATCCATTCCCAGTGCCAGCAACAATACAGCGGCGCGATCAACCTGACTTAACTCTTTTACTGGCGCTTTAGCCATCTTTTTTAATCCATGATTTAATAACTTGTGCGACTACTTTCGAATCATCATCGACCAATCTCTTCACATATTCCAAGCGATGTTCGTAACTCTGAGGCACATCCAATAGCAGCAGATCCTGCATTTCCATTTCATTAGGCATCGAAAAATTCACACTTTGTTGACCGCTCGGTACTGCGACAGGCGTACCTTGCTCATTAAAGCGAACAGATCCCCCTATAGCGACAGCCTTTTCTTGCGCCTCAGCTAAATCCAGGGCTTTTTTCTCTTCTATGTCCCGACCGACAAGACTGCGCATCGTGGGTCGCAACACGCCAAAAAACAGAAATAATACAGCCAACACCGCAGCAGCTTGTTTCATAAGATCAAGAAACCAGCCTTGCTCCCAAACAGGTATTGTCGGCAATGCCTCAATAAGTTCATCCATTTTAAACGTCACATTAGTGACGGTAACCTGATCTCCCCGGCTACTATCAAAACCTACCGCCTGTTTTATCAGGTCACTAAAACGATTAACATCTTCCTGAGAAAAGGCCTGCCCTTTAAACGTACCATCGCTCTGAAGTAAATGCCGATCATCAACAACCACAGCTACGGACAAACGGCGCAAGCCTCCTGTCGCTAATCGGGTATGAGTAATGGTTTTATCCAATTCGTAATTCTTGGTAGCATTTTTTGCTATCGAACCCGGCGAACCCGTCGTCTCTGTCCCCGCAGCAGCTGACCCGGGTATTGCTTCAGGAGCGACACCTGCAGGAGTTGGTTGATTTGATAGCGCGCCGGGAACACCTTGAGTAGCGGATAAGGTACTTTGTTCTTCCGATGTTTGCTCACTTCTTAAAGCCGGCAAATCCGGATTGAACATTTCCTGGGTTCTGTCAGTCTCGGTAAAATCCACATCCGCTGAAATTTGTACACGCATTCCGTCACCACCAACCAAAGGTGACAAAATATTCTGAATCCTTCCCATCAAATGCTCTTCAATATTTTTCTTATATTCGAATTGCTTGGAGGTCAAATTACCTGCCACTGATGAGTCATTGCTGTTTAACAGCTGACCTTTTTGATCGACGACAGTGACTTGATTGGCATCCAGTTGCGGCACACTGGATGCAACTAAATGAATAATGGATTCGACCTGGCCTTTATCCAGCGACCTGCCTTGATATAAATTAACCATGACCGAAGCGCTGGGTTTCTTACGTTCCCTGACAAACACCGACTGAACAGGAATAGCTAAGAGTACCCTGGCCGTCTTTATATTCTGGATGGACATAATAGTCCGTGCAATCTCGCCTTCCAGTGCTCGTTGAAAACGCACCATTTCTACACTTTTGCTGCTACCAAAGCCCTGATCTTTATCCAGAAGCTCGTATCCCATGCTGGTACTTCTGGGCAATCCCTGAGCCGCTAATTTGAGTTTTACTGTACTCACGTCATCCATCGGCACCATAATGGCTCCAGAACCACTCTCGACTTTATACTTGATGGACTCCTTATTGAGGATTTCAAGAATTTCCGCCACATCACTTTCACCAATGTCGGAATACAAGCGTCCATAAGAAGGTTCCTGTGACCATAGAACAATAGCAACACCCATAGCAACACTAAGGGCCAGACCTAGCATCAGCCCCAGTTGACGCGCTATAGTCAGCCCAGCCAAGCCTTTAATGGCGGGATGCACATCGACCTTAGCAGCTAAAATATGAGACGCTTCACCCTCAAGGTGCCCGTTGCCTGGCGCCATTGACTCATTCCGGCGCTTTGCCTCAATTAAACTATTACCACTCTGTTCGCTCATTTTTTATTCACAGTTTGCCCGATTACATTGGCATTTTCATAACATCTTCATAGGCTTGAACTAATTTATTTCTAACCTGCAGCATAGCCTGAAATGAAACACTAGCTTTTTGCGAAGCAACCATAACTTCAGCTAAACTGACGTTAGTATCGCCTGCCTCAAAAGTCTCCGTCATTTTTACCGAAGTTTGCTGGGTATCATTAACCGCACCGATGGTCTGCTTTAGCATTGCGGCAAAATCAGCGCCACCGCCACCTGTTTCCGGTACTTTACTGCTACCAGCCTCAAGTGACATTGCCCGCATCTGAGCCAAAACTTGATTTACATTCATCTCACTCATCGGAAGGTCCTCTTACATTCTTAATAATACAGAATTTAAAGCATTTTTAATGCCACATTTTAGCATGAAATAATAACACCCGAATCTTTCATCCTCGCCATTTTATAGCGGAGCGTTCTGGGACTAATACCCAACTTTTCAGCCGTTATCTTACGGCTGCCGTTTTCCATCTGTAAGGTTTGCAAAATAATGCTCTCTTCGGCAGATCTAACCCCTACACCCAATCCGCCGATTTCAGGCTTTTCATCTATAGGCGTTGCCTGAGTCGTTTGTACGGCCTCAAACGAGGCCCCTCTCGCCATCATCGAACCGGAGTCCTCAAATACCAAATCGTCAACGGTAATGTTATCGTCAGTCCGCAAAATAAGAGCCCGCTGCACCACATTATCCAACTCTCTGACATTACCAGGCCAGCGGTAAGCCTGCATTTTCTCAACAGCCTGACTGTCAAATTCAGGCAATTTTTTGCCTTCTTGCCCATGACGTTGCATAAATTCCTGCGCCAACGGCAAAATATCGCCTGGTCTGTTGCGTAACGGCGGAATATTAATAGGAAATACGTTGAGACGATAATACAAATCCTCACGGAACAGCCCCTGCTCCATCTGTTCTTTTAGCTTCTGATTAGTGGCCGCCAAAATTCTGACATTGAGTTTGATTTTTTTATGACTGCCCAGACGTTCGACTTCCTTTTCTTGCAATACCCGCAATAATTTTGCCTGCAAGCCTAAATCCATTTCGGCAATTTCATCCAATAATAAGGTACCGCCCTGGGCTTGTTCGAATTTTCCCGGCATGGACTGAACCGCTCCGGTATAGGCGCCTTTTTCATAACCGAACAACATCGCTTCCAGCATATTTTCAGGAATAGCCGCACAATTCACTGCGATAAAAGGCCCACGATGATACGTTGAATTATGATGAATATAATGAGCAACAACCTCTTTACCCGTTCCGCTTTCGCCCTGCAACAATACGGTAACATCGGTTTTAGCGACTTTAGCTGTCAGCGCATAAAGTTTTTTCATGCTTTCGTCTTGCACGACGCGCTGATCTTCCTCTGTATTGGCCGCAGCCGAGTTGACTACCACATAATCAGCCACCTTATTGACTAGCGCCTGTGCATCAAATGGTTTGATAAGATAATCGGATGCGCCCGCCTGTATAGCTTCGACTGCCTTGGGAATGGTTCCGAAAGCCGTCATCAACAGCACCGGTGTTTTTGAATATTTATACTGCATATTTTTTAACAACTGAAAGCCGTCCATAACCGGCATCTGCACATCGCTAACAACCAGTTTAAACTTACCAAGCTCGAGTTTGAGTAAGGCTTCAGTACCATTACGAGCAGAAACCACACGATAACCGGCTATCTCCAGAGTGTCACAAAGCGCCTCACATAGCGACAGATCATCCTCGACAACCAACACATCATACTGTTTCATGATTCAGACCTCTTTGATCGTCGCTTTGATGGTGATTTTTTACCGGACAAATCTGTCTGGAACAGATTTGCATTTACCCGAAGGGCATCAGGCAGGATAGCCTGATGTGAAAAACCACCGGGCGACAAACTAAATATTTGATGTATACAAGGCAGGACTAATGAAAAAACAGCGCCCTGCCCCAGAACCGATTCAACCTGCACATGACCGCCATGCGCCCGCACCACACTGTCTACGACAGCCAAACCCAAGCCGATACCACGGGTCTTGGTGGTGAAAAACGGTTCAAAAATCCGCTGACACAGCTCTTGATTAATGCCTGGCCCATCATCCTTAATGACTATCCGCAGCTCAAAACTATCAAGCTGAACCACCGATATTTGTATACATCCAGACTGGCCTACCGCATCAACCGCATTATTCAATAAATTAAGCAGCGCGCCGCGCAAGGCATTTTCATTACCCAACATAGCGTCATCTTGTGCCTCATTAATAATCTGCAAATCAATTCCGCCGCTATCGGTATATTCTTTGACCGCTTCCCTGAGATGATTTAACAGCTCGGCCAAGGAAAAAGTCTCCATCGCCAAGCGTCCGTCTTTGGCAAAAATCAACATATCGTTAACCTGCCTTTCCAGATAGTGCAGACGCTCAAGAATTTTTTGTGAAAACCGCAGTCGCCTTTCATTATCCAGCGCCGGGCTACTCATTTGCGATGCATAGAGTATTGCTGTCGCCAGCGGCGTTCTGACCTGATGCGCCATACTCGCCACCATTTCCCCCATGGCCGATAACTGCTTTTGCTGATTGAGCATATCTTGCAGGTTACGCATTTCACTGACATCCGATAACAAAATAATTTGTCCGGAATCAGTCGGGGCATTGCAGGCAACTTCCCTACTAATGGTCATATTTACCCGCTTACCATTACCCAACTGTCGCTCATGATGGTTGCCAACGACGGGAATCAGACTACGAGCAACAACATCGAACCAATCCTGGCCAATCAGCGGCTCAGCTAAAAAATCCATCGCTACCGCATTGCAATCTACAACCTTTCCGTCTGCATCCAACACAATGACGCCAGCGGGAAGCGCTGCCAATATTTTTTCTAAACGGCTGGCAAGTTTTTCTTTTTCCTCAAGGGTTTTGAGTCGCTCACTATGGGCAAAAGCAAGCTCACCGTGCAGCTTAGCAACTTGTTCTTCCAGTCCTTGGAAAGAAACAGATAAATTCTGGGATAGCTCGTTAAAAATACGGAATGCATCGGTAAGCTGTTCGGTTTTCTGCTTTTTCTGCGTATTCATATCTAATTGCTTTGATTTTCTACAGCGTAAATTAATTAATAAAAATTAAGCAAAAACCAGACCAAATATATATTCACCTTGTTTTCAAGACCTTGAGAATAAGATGACAGGAAATTGACTGCCTATCCTTAACGCTGAAAATCATATTTGCGTAATTTTTCAACCAGCGTTGTACGTCTCATATTTAATCGTTTGGCGGCATGAGCCACCACCCCATTGCATTCGCTCAACGCCTGACGTATCAAATTGACCTCTAAAACATTCAAATATTCTTTTAAATCCATACCCTGTTCCGGTAACTGCGCTAATGCGGTAGATGATCCATCAAAAGCACCGACAACTTCAAGTTGCTCCTCGGACTGAGCGTTATCTTCTGTCTCTATATTAACCGCAACTGT
The DNA here is from genome assembly GCA_029946125.1 of Candidatus Methylobacter titanis. GTDB lineage: Bacteria > Pseudomonadota > Gammaproteobacteria > Methylococcales > Methylomonadaceae > Methylobacter_A > Methylobacter_A titanis. Next base: position 2,894 of record JAQSDX010000007.1, on the reverse strand, counting down.
ATCATCAATTATTTGTTCAACTAATGACTCAGAAACATTATATCGTTGAAATTTTTCGGGTAAATCAGCCGCTTCGACGAGTCCCTTAGGGTTAATAATAGCCAAACGTTCAATCAAATTCGCCAATTCTCTGACATTACCCGGCCATTCATACAGCATCAACACCGCCAATGCGGCATTGGTCAGTCGCACCGAGCCGCGATTGGACGCTTCCATACGAGCGATAAGGTCATTCACTAACAGTGGAATATCTTCAGCCCTGTGCTTTAACGCCGGTATTTCGATAGGAAAAACATTTAAACGATAAAACAGATCCTCCCGAAACCGGTTTGCTTTTATTTCATCTTCAAGAAATCGGTGTGTTGCGGCAATAATCCGCACATCGCAATGTAGGGTTTTGTTGCTGCCTACGCGTTCAAAGGTGCGTTCCTGCAAAATGCGCAATAATTTGACCTGCATAGCCAGAGGCATATCACCAATTTCGTCCAGAAAAAGAGTTCCGCCTTCCGCCATTTCAAAACGACCTTGCCGGGCGCTTAAAGCGCCGGTAAATGCCCCTTTCTCATGACCAAACAGCTCGCTTTCCAGTAATTCACCCGGAATAGCGCCGCAATTGATCGGCACGAACGGCTTTTCTTTTCGAAAGGACGCGTCATGCAAAGCGCGGGCAACCACCTCTTTTCCTGTTCCTGATTCGCCAAGAATTAGCACCGTCGCATCGGATTCCGCAACTTGGTCAATCAACTTACGGATACCGACAATAGCTTGGCTCTTACCTTTTAGCCGCTCAACTGAAGACGAACGCCGATCAGACTTTTCGCGTACCGTAAAAGTCGTTTGCATACCGAATACTGACAGTTTATCGAGTATCGGCTTCAACACAGGATGCGTAGTCGGCCATTCCAACACCTGAAATACACTATGCGTAATTGCGGTAGAAACCTGGAGCAGAGTTCCTTTGTTAATTAACAAAATAACCGGGACATTATTCGCCCGTCCCACAATATCACTGAGCACAGTTGCTTGTCTTTCAATACCATCACCGGCAAAAACGCCACATAACTGATCGATTTCGCTAAAATGCGATATATAATCCGCTGAACCTGCGATTTCTATCCTGTATCCCATAAACTGAAAAATCGTCTCCAGTTGTTGAATTCTTGTTTTATTATCATCAATTAATAAAATACGCGGCAACGCCATATTTTTACACTCATTATTCACATTGAGGCCATTTAGATTTAAACCTTACACTTTCCGCCGTAATAATCATTGCGCCTCATTATCCAGCATCTTAAAAATAATCTATTTTAATTATTTAGCGATTTGTCAAAGTTAAGCATCGAATCAGTATCATATCAAAATTCTTTTTATTTCATACTGTTCTAAGATCTTTTTAATGTAGCTTACACAATTAAGTCAACCCGCAACTCAGATATGGGCTTGACAAAAATTTCTCATCATAGACACTAGAGTTGTTTTCACAACCCAGAGTACACTTTCTTTGAACGATATGTCCCTTAGTATGCTGTTTGGCATACTTGCAGCTATGCTTATTCTTTCTGCTTTTTTTTCAGGCTCGGAAACGGCCTTGATGTCACTAAATCGCTACCGTTTAAGACATCTAGTTAAACTAAAACATTCTGGCGCTATTAAAGCCACTACATTACTGCAAAGACCGGATCGCCTGCTCGGCTTGATTCTACTGGGCAATAACTTTGTTAATATTTTCGCATCCTCAATAGCAACTGTCATTGCCATTAAGCTTTACGCAAATGAAGAATCCAGTATCGCTATCGCCGCCGGAATTTTGACTATCGTAATGCTTATCTTTTCAGAAGTAACCCCAAAAACATTTGCCGCTATAAAACCGGAGCTACTTGCCTTCCCTGCCGCCTGGATTTACACCCCTTTATTAAAATTATTTTACCCTATCGTTTGGTTCGTCAATTTATTTGCTAATCAATTACTCCGCATAGTCGGTGTCGATGCCCAAAAAAAACGCCATGACACACTTAATAAAGACGAATTAAAAAGCATTATTAGCGAATCAGAAAGCCTAATGCCCGCACGCTACCAAAAAATGCTGATGGGCATCCTTGATCTCGAGTCGGCGACTGTTGAAGACATCATGACACCACGCAATGAAATTTTTGGTATCGATCTTGAGATGTCGATTGAAGACATCATTACCCAAATAAAAATCAGCCCGCATACCCGTTTGCCCGTCTATAAAACCAGTATCGACAGAATTATCGGTTTTATCCATTTAAGAAAAATACTGATACTGATTAATCATGATGATTTTGACAAGCAAACCCTCATCAACTGCCTGGACAAACCTTCGTTTATCCCTGAGAGCACCCCGGTGCACAACCAAATGCATCGCTTTAAACATGAAAAAATCCGTATAGGTCTGGTGGTTGATGAATATGGCGATGTCCAGGGACTGGTTACGTTGGATGATTTGCTTCAGGAAATCGTAGGGGAACTGATCACCGACGATATCGCCGTAAGAGTCCAAAGTGACGGTAGCTATCTGGTTGACGCCAATATTACTATCAGGGAATTAAACCGCGTCAATCAATGGTCACTGCCTACGGAAGGACCAAAGACGCTTAACGGACTTATCATTGAGTTTATGGAAACCATACCCGAGACCGGAACCAGTATCAAACTGCATGGATACCCTCTGGAGATCATAAAACGGGATGAGAATACCGTTAAACTGGTTAAATTTCTGCCGAAAAAAACAAACCTTTATCGCAATACCAAATAAGCGATAAGCCAAAAAATGGAATTTCTTGAATAACTAAAATAACTGATGTTACGCACAAGCAGCCCTGAGTTCTTTCAATTCCCTCAAGGCCTGTTGGATAGCACCGATATACAGT
>JAQSDX010000079.1 GCA_029946125.1 Candidatus Methylobacter titanis | reverse complement strand
ACTTACCTGTGAGCAATTCGTAAACTTTGCTTTGGCGCTGACTAACTCATTGCTGTTTTGTATTATAACTTATTGATTGTATGTGTTTAATGTTATTATCGGTCAGGCACTAATTAATAATATCTGTCTAATGGTTGCCTTGAATTACTCCTACCTAAAGGAAAGAGCTTCCAGCTTCAACGGGGCGATGCTCGGCATAATGCGGAGTCTAAAGTCCCCTCGACTGGCGGTACCGGATATTCCCTCCGGCAGGCTGAATTATCAGCACGAGAAAAATCGTATACGGATGCAAAGGCAAAATCAAGAGCATCCTTACATCCCCCACCTGAATAAACTCGTGTAAGCCCCTTGCCAATACGTCTCAGAATGGTTGTAACCACTTTAGTAACGACTATTAACCTATTTTGACGGTATTTCTACCTATTTTTTAACGTAATTAAAAAGTAACATGCATAAAAAAACCACAATTAAGTGGTTGATTTTATTCTACTCTTTTGGAGGCTGCGGGCGGAATCGAACCGCCGTAGATGGCTTTGCAGGCCACTGCATAACCATTTTGCTACGCAGCCCTAAAAAGGAAATAAAAAAGCCGCGATAAGTTCGCGGCTTTTTTTTAAATTAATTGGAGCGGGAAACGAGGTTCGAACTCGCGACCCCAACCTTGGCAAGGTTGTGCTCTACCGCTGAGCTATTCCCGCACTTCAATTTATTTGTCCATTATAAGGTTTATTTCAGCCTTGTCAATCTTTATTGAACATCAATTGCCGAAATCCAGCCTGAACTGCCTTTACATTGACCATCATCAACCTGAACATTCACGAATGCATTCTTCTTTCCTGCAAAATCCTGGAAGCCGGTAATAATAACCGCTGTGCCCTGAGCTATACGTCTGCAAGACTCAACCTTACCTTTGCCATCATCTTCACTATCATCAAATGCCGCCATAGACCCAGGTACGGGAAGCAATTTAATAGGCGATTCAATTTCATAAGTATTGGGGTTTTTCAAAACATACCGCTGCCCGGCAACAAGGTTCTTGGCCGAAGGTCCGGAAATAGTACCTGAATCATCTCCACTCAACATAATAACAAGCAGCAGGAAGACTACGCCACCCACAACACCAAAAAATACTTTTGGACTTTTTTCTTTTAAGTCCATCATTGATGAAAGCAACTTTCCACCTGTTTCTTTTGCAGCATCTACCGTTTTTTTAGCATTCTCTTCATTACTCATTTCTTGTCCTCTCAATTATAATTTTTTATTATTTTCAGGCTCTTACTGAAAGTATATTACCTGATTACCTCGATAACTCATAGATACGAACATTCTCACTACGATTAAAAAGCTGACAATTCATCACTAATAATCAACTTGACATGCCAACTTACCACGATAAAAAAACTTTTCAAGCGCTATATACATATATCACTATATTTCAATAACATACATTATTTAAATGAAATCGTAGCCTTTTTTATCCTGTACCGATACCAACTTGCTTTTTTCCGCTACCCGTCGACACTCAAACTGCCAGTAACCCAAGCCGACATTCTTCCTATTACTCAACACAACAGGAAAGTCTTCATTGTTCATAAACATTCGAATAACATCATCATCTTTCAGCATAAAAGTATCGGTAATAATATAGCTTTTTTCACCCTCCGATTCTTTTGCGCTATAAAATAGGGCTTTTTGTGGAACCTCTTTTCCCATTTCATCCAATTGAACATAGGTGACATTAAGAGATGCATCAGCCAATAATTGCATGCCAAAGTTTATTCTGCCGCTTTGCTTATCGACAATGACCTTGTTGACTATTCCTAATGAACGCTTATGCTCTAAACTGTCTGTTTTTCTAAAACTAACCAAGCTACCCACCGATAGTACGCCGGTTTTTTCAAAACTACAGGATAATAATCGGTCAGACGCCGATTGAACGAGAAGTTCCATATCTTTTTCACCGCCAACGCCTCTGGCATTTTGCAGTTCATGGGTTGACTCCAAGCCTACGGCAATATATCGATCCGCTCTATCACTAAAGAGAGGCACACCCTGCAAATCAATTCCCAACCATCGCTGTTCAAGATAATCCAACAATTCTGCAGCGGGTTTTCCGCTATTATTGTTCAATAATAGCATTGAACTAAACCTTGCCTCCGCCGCATTGATCAATTTTTCTTTTTGCTTAAAAGACTTAAATAATTTGGAAAAATCCAAATACAACATGGCTGAATCTTTTTTAGCGCCTATTTCAAATTGATAATGCGGTGATTTATCCTCGTCCGTTAAGACTATGCACTGTATTTCTTGCCCATTCACCGGTTCTTTTTTTAGGCTAACCAAAGATGCTACCGTTTCTATAAAACGATAAGTCAACAAAACTTCCTTTTGCATTAAGCCGCTCGGATCAGCGAGACTGAGTAACAGGACCTGCCGATAGCACTCTTCAGCACTACTGGATTTAGTGGATCGGGTTATATCGTTGGCAACTTTATTCGTATCCTGCTTTATTTTTACGCTCAAACTATAAAGCGAGTGTAAATCTATCCATACCCAGTCAGGTATCGGCATCCCCATAATAAAATGACTGACAATAATACTACCCAGTCCTTTAATACTGCGTTGGATTGCCAATGCTGCATTCTTGCCTTGAAACCAGCCGACATCACGCTTAGTTAGCTCCTTAACCACCATCCAATAACCGATAGTGAATTCCTTTTCAATTGAGGTCAATACGTTCAAAATCTTGTTGTCATTCTCTTCTTTTGGAAAACCTGCTGTAATCAGTCTGGATCGAAGATAGTCTTCAATAACATGAACACTTGAACTTAAAAGCTCCAGCGCATCCAGCCTTAACTGGACAGCCATGTCAATAGCATTGAAATCTATAAGAAAATCGTGCAACAGGCGTGTGGCTAAACCGGGATTAGCCGTAGGTAATTCAGCAACCCAATGTCGTAGCGCCTTTGCTTGAAATTCTTTTAGGCGCAGGGGATTATTTTGTTGTGCTGGAATAACCAGAAAAAAAGAAGTCTTCACATATTCACCAAATTTACTGTAATGCGTTACGCTGCCTTACAAAAACGCGCAAGTGCATTGCCTACATCAATGCAGCCAATGCGCATAAGCTTCGCCTAAAGCGACTACCGTTGAAGCCCCTCGGCATCACTAAACTATCATTTGAAACATCAAGCCCCGCCTTTTCTGGTCATCATCCCTTTTGACGGGTTATAGCCTATAATGGCTGCCGTCATAAATACGATAAAGGCAACGAATGTATAAATAAATGCTTGGCTGTTAAACTGGCCGTATAGGGCGAAACGAATTAACTCAACAGCCTGGGAAAATGGATTATAGTGCGCCAGATTGTAAAGCAGTGCGCTGGACTCTTTAATTTTCCATAAAGGATACAAGGCGGTTGACATAAAAAACATTGGGAAAATCACAAAGTTCATCACCCCGGCAAAATTTTCCAATTGCTTGATAAAAGAAGACAACAACAACCCCAAAGCACCCAACATTAATCCTGACAATAACAGTGCCGGCAGTACCCATAAATAGCCTTGCCAAGGCGCCTGAATATCATAAAACCATGCAATCGCTAAAAACACATAGACTTGCAAAATGGATACGCCGGTACCGGCCAGCAATTTGCTGAGCAATAAAAACCAGCGCGGCAACGGGCAAACCATCAATATGCGCATACTGCCCATTTCCCGGTCGTAAACCATCGATAATGAACTCTGCATGCCGTTAAACAACTGAATCATACCGATCAGGCCGGGAGTAATATAAACCTCGTAAAGAATATAGGTCTCGTAAGGCGGGGTAATCGCCAGTCCTAATGCGGCTCTAAATCCGGCCGCAAACACAAACAACCAGACTAAAGGCCTGACCAAGGCGGAAATAAACCGCTCACGCTGGGTAACAAATCGCCATAATTCGCGCCAGATGATGCCCCACATGGCGCGCCAATAATGCAGTAGCTTCATGCCTGCTCTCCCTGGGTCAATACATAAAAAGCATCTTTAATCGTTAGAGTTTTTGTTACTTTAAGAACCTCGTCAACGGTTCCGTTGGCTTTGACCTGCCCTTTATCAAGCACGATTAAATGATCGTCGGGATAAATTTCATCGATCAAATGACTCGCCCATAAAACCGCCAATTTTTCTTCTACAGCTAAGCGATGTACATAGTCGACGATAGACAGCCGACTAGGCACATCCAAGCCGACAGTAGGCTCATCCAGCAACAGCACCGATGGTTTATGCAATAGTGCCCTGGCAATTTCTACGCGCCGCCTATGTCCGCCATTGAGCTGGCGAACTTTTTCAGCTCGTCGGTCATACATCGCTAAGCGCTCCAACTCCTGCTGAATCCTTTGCGTAGCCTGTTTTCGACCCATGCCATGCAAGGCAGTGTGATAGCGCAAGTTTTGCATCACCGTCAAATCCATATCCAACGTAGTTTGCTGAAACACCACGCCCAGTTTTGCCAATGCTAATCGTGTTTGCTGTTTAATATCAAAGCCGCATAACTCGATACGCCCGTCACGCGTATCATACAAGCGGGTAATCAAGGAAAATAAAGTACTCTTCCCTGCCCCGTTAGGGCCTAACAAAATCGTGCACTCACCCGGCTGAATCTTAAAATTAACCTGATTTAGCGCTTTTTTACCGCCATAAGAGAAACTCAAATCTTCGACGGATAATGCTGTGGATGAGTTCATGGCTTGACTGCAACTCCCCAAGGATAATTACCCACACCGACCGATTTAGTCACTTTTTGACTGTCAAGATCAATAATCGAAATATCGTTGCTGGTACCGTTAGTGGTATATAGCCTTTTTTGGTCCGGTGAAAACGCCAGATTCCAGACCCGCTGCCCAACCAGCAGATATTTTTCCACCTCAAAAGTCTGCGCATTAATTACCGCAACACGGTTAGCAGGCCCCAATGCCACATAACCGCGTTTGCTGTCTTTATCGATAACCACGCCGACCGGCTGGATTTTATCGCGCGTCACGCCTTGTACATCGAACGGGATGGTTTTGATGATCTGCTTGGTTTTTACATCCAGAACCATCAAGGTACCGGCCATTTCCGAGGTAACCCACAGCTGCTGACTATCGGGGGTAAAACCCAGCGCCCGGGGACGCGGATCAACCAGGGTATTTTCAACAATAGTATTGGTCTTGGGATCAATCCAATGCACCATATTGGTGGTTTCAGACGCGCTGACCACCCAGCGATTATCAGGACTCGCGGTGATGCCCTCCGGCTCCACCCCCACTTTAATCTGTTTGACGACTTTTTTATCAGCAATGTCGATGACGGTTACCAGACTATCATCTTCATTGGAGACATAAAGTCGGTCGCCAGCAGGATTTATCGCAAATGTTTCGGGGTCTTCACCGGACGGCAACTGTCCCACTGCTTTCAGCGTCTCGGCATCGATAATCTTGATGGTATTGTCATCACTGGTTGCCACATACAAAAACTTATTATCGGGGCTGATGGCGATGCCTCTGGGGCGCTGACCGATTTCTACTGTTTTGATGAGTTTACCGGCGATAGGATCGACAACCGCCAGCGCATTATCTTTTTCCAGCGTAACAAATACCGTTTCAGCCTGCGCATTGGCAACGAATGCAATCGATAAAATGGCAAAAACGGCTGTAGGGGCGACTTTAGTCGCCCATTGCGCTAAAGGGCGACTAAAGTCGCCCCCACAAGCATTCCTGGATACAAATGTATTTCTCATGATTATTTACTCCATTTACAAGTCGATTCAGGTTGATCATAACCCAGGGTATCGAGTTCGGTTTTCGGATGCAAAAAACCTTCAATCGGCGCAACAGCGACCAATGATCTGGGCGCTGCCAGCAAAACAGGTTGCCGCAACTGTCCATCCCAAGATCGGAACGACAAAGGATTGCCTTTATAGCCCTGCAACGCAAACGCATCGCTCAACATATAGTCTTTAAGCCGGTTTACCTCAGTAGATTGAGTCCGGGTAGCCGCCTCGCCGACAGCTCTAACCGCCAGATAAGCGGCATAATCTTGTTCTTCCATCCAGCGTCCCGCTTGCTCTTTAAAACGATTTTGAATCTGCACCGAGCCCCATTGTTCATGGGTTCGATGCCATGCCGTAGCGACTAATCCCTGAGTACCGATCACTGGCCTGGCATTCCAGGTTCTGTATTCCAGATATTCACCAAACAGGCCTTGCTCATCGGCAACGACCAACACATCGTAATCGTCCACCTGAGAAAATACCGCCACATCCGATTGTGCGGTGCGCCTGGCATCGTAGGTATGCTCCCAGGTTTTTTCCTCGACTATTTTCATACCGAAACGTTTGGCTGCTCGTCTTAGCGCATCGGCAAATAAACGATCTTCCTCGGTAGCGCCGATGACTAAGAACCACTTATTCCAGCGCTTTTTCATCATGTATTGCGCCAGCGCATCGGCACGCATTACCCTATTAGGCAAAAGATGCAAAACATTATTGCGGCATTGCTCATTGCGTAGCGCATCATCTATTGATGCCACATCAAACAGCAGCTTATTTTTTGCGGAGGGCAAATCTGCGACGCTATTGATCTGCCCGGCAGGCAAGTTAATAACGACATACGGATATTGATCGCCAATAGCCTTATTAAAGGTATCAACGACATTGCCATCCAGCGGCACGATGAATTTTTTCAGCACAAACTGCTGCCCGGTAAACTGTCCGGTCGTATTATTGTCATCCGTCGCCAGTTCTGCCCCCAAAATGCCCTTATCTTTGATAAACGCATCCAAATTAGACATCGGCGGAGGAACTTTCTGCTCTTGCGTTAAATAAGCGATATTGATCGTCTGTTTAGCCCCAGCATAAACAAAATTAACGCTAAGCAAATGAATAATAAATAAAAACTTAATAGTTACCTGGAGAGACAAGTTAATTGATCGCATCATTTCCTAATAATAATAAAACACACAGGCGCTAATTTTAACGGATTCATTCACTTTGTTTAGTTTTTCGATGAAGTTGACTAAAACTAGCATGAAACATTTCATTCTAAAATTGCCAACCTACCGTAAAACTAGTGGTTATAACATTAACAAAACTCATTCTTTTTAGAATGCCAGTATCATTGGCAAATAGTCTATTGACTTCATTCAACAAAGAGCTCAGCATCAACAAAATACCTATTATTTCAGGCCTAATTTTAGGTTCAAGATCAAACCATTGCCGTTTTTTACGGCCCGATTAACTTAAGCTAAAGGACATAAAAATGGACGCCAGCAAAGTACAACCACGACAAGAACCCCTTATTACCACGACATCCCAACGCGCAAAAAGCGTGGAAAAAAATGAGTCCACTATCGAAACCCGATCAACTAACGAGCAGGACGACAGTTCAAAAGTTTCTACTCCAACAGTGCAGCTTTCCGATACCTCAATAAGGTTATCTGCATCTTCACCGGTAAAAAGCAGCGACAGATCTGCCCCGATAGAAAATAAAGAACAAGCTCAACAAATGGCTCGCCAAATTATCGCCGATTTTCAAAGTAACCCGGCCCAGGCACAAGGAACTCACAGCAATATAACTGAAAACGCAGTAAAATCTTTGTTAGGTTAAGACCACCGCTCATCGCCAATGACACATTTTATTTTAAGCGGAATTGCCGTCTATCCGGTAAAGTCATTAGCAGGCATTCATGCAACCAGCTGGCCTGTCACTGAAAAAGGCTTTCAGCACGACAGAAAATGGATGATTATCGACCCTAACCGGCAATTCCTTAGCCAGCGCAAGTTGCCGGAAATGGCTTTAATTAAAACCGCACTGACTTCTAAAAACCTGATCCTGTCAGCGCCGGGCATGGAAGATTTATTCCTACCCATTAAACCCGTGGATGGACAACGCATTAACAGCACCCTCTGGCATGACCAGTGCGATGCTCGTAGCGTTTCAAAAGAAGCCGACCAATGGCTGAGCGATTTTTTAAAACAAGATTGCCAACTGGTTTACCAGTCCGACGAGGTCATTCGACCGGTTGATCCCGCCTATGCCAAGTCTTCCGACAAGGTGGCATTTTCTGACGGTTTTCCTTTCCTGATCATTTCAGAAAATTCCCTGGCTGTATTAAATAACGAAATGCAGCTGAATTTATCGATGACCCGTTTTAGACCCAATTTGGTTATTTCCGGCTGTCCCGGCTATGCCGAAGACAGCTGGCGCGAAATCAGCATTGGCGCTATCGATTTCAGACTCCCCAAAGCTTGCGCCCGCTGCTCCATTCCAACAATCGATCCTGAAACTGCACAAACCGGCAAGGAACCGCTGATCACGCTCAACCGTACCCGGAAATGGCAAAATAACGTTTATTTCGGACAAAATGCTTTGCATAATCAATGCGGTCAATTGAGTGTCGGCGAGACCGTGCACATCAAACTAAGCGGCGCAAAACAACCGCCAATCTAGCCTGTTTAGGCGAATAAACAGCCGCCTTTCATTCACTTTGACTTTACTCAGTCAAGTAAAAACCCTCCAACTAACCATGCATAAAGCCCTATTATTGATTGTCATCCCGCTATTGTCTTACGGCTTTTGGCTCAGTGAAGAATTTAAAGGCATTGCGGCCGGTGTCTCAATTTTTCTGTTCGGCATGCTGTCTCTGGAGCAAGGATTTAAAGCATTTACCGGTGGCGTACTGGAGCGGATTCTACAAAAAACGACCAACACCACCTGGAAAAGTTTTGGCTTCGGCTTCCTATCGGCTTCCTTGATGCAATCCAGCAGCTTGGTCTCCATCATCACCATATCATTCCTGAGTGCGGGCTTGCTTGATTTAGTTACCGGTATCGGTATTGTTTTCGGCTCCAATCTGGGTACGACAACCGGTGCATGGCTGATCGCAGGACTGGGGCTGAAAATCAACATTGCCGCCTATGCCATGCCAATGCTGGTTTTTGGCGTTTTATGCGTATTCCAGAACGGCAAACAGATAAAAGGCATCGGTTATATCCTGACCGGCTTGGGTTTTCTGCTGCTCGGCATACATTACATGAAAGAAAGTTTTGAGCACTTTGAAAGCACCATAAACTTGGCCGGATATGCCATGCCCGGCGTCCAAGGCTTACTTATTTATACCCTCTTAGGCATCATCGCCACCATTATCATGCAGTCCAGCCACGCCACCATGCTGTTAACCATTACGGCGGTTTCCGTACATCAAATTACTTATGACAATGCGCTGGCGTTGACAATAGGCGCCAATGTCGGCACAACAGTTACCGCGATTATTGCTGCTCTTGGCGCCAATATTCAGGGTAAACGCTTAGCCGGCTCACATCTGTTAATCAACCTGTCTACCGGAATCTTTGCCCTGATTTTTATTAAACAATTCGGTATCGCTGTTGACATCATCAGCGCAAATTTGGGTATTGCCACCTCGGATCATGCTATGAAACTGGCAATATTTCACAGCCTGTTTAATCTTGCCGGCATTATTCTGTTTTTTCCATTTATCAATCAACAGGTTAATTTACTGGAAAAAATATTTATCGAAAAACGTCCCGCTATTTTCAAACCGATATATTTGGACCCGTCCGCCATGGATTTCCCTGAAACAGTCGTTGAATCGGTCAGACTGGAAAGCATTCATTTATATGAAAATGCCATTCATATTATTTTGCACACTTTTGGCCTGCATCAACGCGATCTCCAACAAAACGACTCACTCAAACAACTCATAGATCAAAATGCCCAGCCGATTGAATATGACATAGACGCCAGCTATGAAAAGCGGATAAAAGGTATCTACAGCGCTATTATTGCCTTTATCAGCCAAGCCGGATTCACCTGGGAAATGTCCCAGTCCTCAAGACTTTCCTGGCTACGCGAAGCCAATAAACGTACTGTAGAAGCCATAAAAGATACCAAGCATTTGCAAAAAAACTGGATTCGAGCCAGATCGTCAACCAATCAAATCAGGATTGCTGAATACAACAAAATTGCCTACCAAATAGTCTTGCATATCCAGCAAATTGAAACTTTCAGGCATGAAATTGAAGGCAATGAATTACCATTATTATCGTTGGACACATTAAAAGCATCCATTAAAAATGACGACATGCAAATGAATCGCGCCATTGAAACACTGATTAGAGAACGAAAAATACTCCCTGAAACCGGATCTTCGCTGATTAATGACAGCGCCTATATGCGCAGCATTAAAAAAAATCTGCTGAAAGCCGCCGAAACGCTGTTTTTGCACGGCAACATCGGCTATGCCGATGTTGAACATCAATTAAGCCTAAATGAAACCGAAATCAATGATGTTGTTCACACTATGGATACCCAATAACATCACCCTTACACCATTTAACTACACTCAACCTGTCATTCCAGCGATGAAAATAGAAAAATTACTCCATAAATTACAGGCCTTTTTTGACACCGACAAATACAAAAAAAGACAACATATCGAGGAATTGAAAAAAATCCTGCTTAAACTAAAGAAAAAAGAACGAAAAATCATCGAGGCCTTGCAACAGACTGACGACGATTGCTTAACAAAACATTATCAAACTGAATTAGAAATTATCAGGGCGCAGCGAAAAAAAGGCATTGAAGTTTTGCAACAACTTAAAAATCCTAACAAAAGTTGAACGCAAGCCCTTTCCCATCATAGTCGCAGGTAACCTCTTAAAAAATCAGGTTAAAATAGCTGCCGGGAAATATTCAAGCTCAACGCCTTACCAAAGAGTCCGTAAAGCCCCTTCCTTCAGGTGGGATGTAAGGATAATCTTGATCTGTTTTTTTTTCAGCCATTCGGTGATGAGCTTTGTCATGTCATATTGAGAATAGTTCGGGGGTCATACGAATGTGAAACCGCTTAATCTGTTTAGCCATAAAATGAATGGCGTACAATTGGGTGCGATGAAACCCATAATTAAAACATTAGCAGTCAGAGTCCGCGATAAACACGCCATCGTGTTAAATCGCATGGCTTTTGATGCGAATCAAGTCTGGAATGCGGCTAATGCCTATTCTGATGAATTTTCATGGGTTCCGGTGCCGGAAGTCGGCTACATAAACTGTGACACCTCGGCGTTTGAGTTGATGAAAGACTTGAAAGGCATTCGCAAAGAGCGCGGCATGATAATCGACTCGACTGCGGTTCAAGAAGTTATTGCCGTTCATGCCA
>JAQSDX010000078.1 GCA_029946125.1 Candidatus Methylobacter titanis | reverse complement strand
AAAAAGCAGCGTAAGTTTTAACCGTCGAGGCGACAACTACATTGACAATTTCCGATGACTGCTTGTCTGAACGATAGTCAATTATGTAACACTAGCCAGCCGCTCAAGCAACTTTTACGAAAGGCCTGTTTGGGTTGGGAGCAGAAGTTCGTAGTTCGCAATTTGACCTTAAAAATATCAACACACTTAGAGATATGCTTGATCTTTCCTAAAAGTTTGGGTCGTTAGCCGCTGTCTAACCAACGGCTATACAATCACTGACTATGTAATTTTTCCTGCAACCAAACTTTAATAAGCGACTGGTAAGGTACATCGCGAGAATTTGCAGCAGCTTTGATCGAATCCAGCAGGTGTTGAGGCAATCGCAATGAAATCGTTTTGGTGCTGGGTTTTAAATTGGGAAGCACTACTCGCTGTGCTTTCGTCCAATCCAGATAATCTGTGGAGTCATGGTTTTCCCAAAATGCCTGCTCTTCGGTTTCATTGGCAAATTTGGGAACGGTTTTAAGTTGTTTGCTCATAAATCTTGCGCTCCTTTCTGTGCATGTCTCTGGCTGAGATAACTCGTATACTCTCGCCAGCATTTCGCAGAGTGAATGTAATATGCAATGACCGATCATCGTTGGTCTTACCCAACGCATGAAAGCGACCTTCGCCTTGACTGTGTTTAGTATCATCAATTACAAGCAGTGGTTCATTAAAGAAAACTTGCTCTGCTTCAGCCATTGAAACATCATGCTTGTCGTTCTTACGCGCATTGCCTTCATCCCAATCGAAGGCTGTAATTTTAGTAAAATTAATCATAGGCGTATATTATGAAGGTATACAATGAAATGCAAGCATATCTGTCTTGGTTGCTCATTTAAGGGTCTTAGACTCGCTACAAAAGAGAAATTTATCATCCTGTTATGGTCGTTCACTTAAATTCGACAGGCGGCTTTAGCGAGTATGCTGCTATTCGAAAATTCTGGGTGAGTGAGGGTTGTGGGTCTATCAGAGATAGTCGGCACTCATGTTATTTGCCTCACCGTTCTGCATTTTGGATAACCGGAACACCCAAAAAATTGTTTCCCTTGATTAGCACCAGTCCGTGCAGTTCTTAGAATCAAAATACACTTCCTAAACTGCTTGATTGCCTGATGTTTTGGCTGCTGAGCAGAGTCAGTTTAAGTCGTGTTAGTGTCTAATACGGCTACCGAAAAAATAAAACAATTAAAATCAAAGTGTTAGTTGTTCTGCTTTCTGCTTTTTTCGATTAAGGCAAAAACAATTGTGCGGTTGCAGTCGGATTTGATGAGAAATAGCCGTGCAGGTAACTGGCGGTTAGCCGGTTTAGCTGATAAATGGCTTCCCCTGCTGAGGTGTTATGCACGCGTTCGCCAAAGGCAACAGGGGTAAGCGGCGTTTCTATCAGGGAGTGATGAAAGGTATGGCTGCGCAAGACGCCGCCGGGCATGGGTGCGGATTGATAGCCCAAGCCTTTTAGTCGGTTTTGCATGATCGCGTGTCCGGGCAACAGACCGACCATTTCGCCGCGAAAACCGGCTTTATCGACGATCGTTTCCAGCAAATACAACAGTCCCCCGCATTCGGCGTAAATGGGTTTTTCCTGTTGGAAATGCGTTTGCAATGCCGACTTCATTGCCAGATTATCCTGTAGCGTTTGCAAATGCAGCTCGGGATAGCCGCCCGGCAGATAAAGACTGTCAACATCAGGCAATGCAATATCCGCAAGCGGCGAAAAGAAAACCAGCGTAGCTCCCATTGCCTGTAACACATCCAGATTGCCTGCGTAAATAAATGAAAATGCGGTATCGCGGGCAATGCCGATGCGGATACCCGATAACAGTTGGGGCGGCGTTTCCTGTTCGGGCGCTGTAAATTCGACAGCCTCCGGCAAGTTTGCCAGCCTAGTTGAAGCTATTGCCGTTGCTGCGGCTGACATTCGCGATTCGAGATCAAGCACTTCTTCCGCCTGAACCAGACCCAGATGCCGTTCCGGCAATACAAACCGGTTATCGCGCGGTATCCCGCCAAAATAATGCAGATCAGACGGCATGCCTTCCTGGATCATGTCGTTATGCCGGGGACTGGCGACGTTATTGGCTAAAACACCGGCGAATAGCAGTTTAGGCCGATAGTTGGCAAGTCCGTAGGCAATGGCTCCCAGCGTTTGGGCTGTCCCCGTTGCGTCAATTACGGCCAGCACCGGCACCGAGAACAGTTCGGCCACATCGGCGCTGCAAGGTTCGCCATCGAACAAACCCATCACGCCTTCAATCAGTATTAAGTCGGCTTCCAGCGCGGCTTCGTACAATAATCGCCTGCATTCAGTTTCGCCCATCATCCACAGATCGAGCTGGTACACCGGCAGGCCGCAGGCGCGTTCGAGTATCATCGGGTCGAGAAAATCGGGGCCGGACTTAAACACCCTGACTTTGCGGCCTTGCTCGACATGATAACGGGCCAGCGCGGCGGTGATGGTGGTCTTGCCCTGATTGGAGCCGGGCGCGGTGATGAACAGGGCGGGGCATTTAGGTGGGGCGTTCATTTCCAGACAGTTCCGGTCAAGTTGGATAACAGCGCCGCCACCGTGTTACGGTTCAGGTGATAACCGATAAAAACCAGTTCCGATTCTTGCGCGGATTGTTTGATTGCATCGGTGGTTATCGCCACACGGGTGCGCACGGCCTGCACCAAAATAGATTGATCGGGGTCGGTTTTGATAAAGCCTTTGCTGCGCAACAACGGTTCTGTTTTGGCTATCTCGATTAACGTCTGTTTGATGGTTTCCGCCTGCTGCGGCTCTGAGCTACGCAGTACGAACGACAGCCATCCCGGATCCTGTTCATGAAAATGTTTGTGCGTTGCCAGTCCGTGACTGTGGCCCGCCAAACCGGAATGGGTGTGGCCGTTCAGTCTGACATGGCTGCCCAAGGTCGGCGTATCGGAACCGGGTAGCGGTGTAAACCGGTGGTTGATTGCTGTAAGCGTTGGCTGGTGCAAACGCAGGCCCAGGGCAAGCCGGATGTCCAGTTCCGCGTTGTAAGCGAGTTCGAGGAAGCGCACGTTCGGCGCACGGTTGCGAACGCGTTGTTCCGCTTGCAACAAGGCATCCTCATCCAGCGTATCGATTTTGTTCAACACGACCACATCGGCATATTCAAGCTGCTGCTCAAACAGGGTTGCAACTGAATCGGCAACGGCAGCCTGCGGACTGTCAATACTCAAGTCACGGTCAAACTGGTCGGACAGCAGCAACGGCGTATCCACCACGGCCAGTGTCGCATCGAGGACAAAATCCCCGGCCAGTTCGGGTGATTGCAACAGTTCCATGACCGCTGTCGGCAACGCCAGCCCGGAGGTTTCTATCAATACATGATCGACATTGGCCCGGCGCTCGGCGATAGCCTGCAGGGTCGGGATAAAGTGTTCGTCATCGCCGTAGGCAATCAGGCCGTAAGGGAAATCATGAATCCGTACATGCGCGTCACCGCCAACGCTGTCGTTAATCAGTATGCCGTCGATCGAAATTTCGCCGAATTCATTGATCAATAACGCAAGACGGCGGCTTTGCCGACTTTTAATCAGGCTGCTTAATAAGGTGGTTTTACCGGAACCGAGAAAGCCGGTAACGATGGTGACCGGAATCATACCTTGATATTCCATGCCTGTAATTGCTGTAATACGGCACCGAAACTTGAGGTGGCGAACGGATATTCAAGTTTCGGGCGCTTGATGACCAGCAACGGGATATTCAGCGCCTGCGTTGCCGCCACTTTGGCTTGATAGCCGCCTGCATCGCCGGAATCCTTGGTGATCACGCAATCGATTTTCAAATCCCGCCACAAGGCTTCATTGAACGTTTGCGAAAACGGCCCTTGCATCGCGCAAATATGACTGCGCGGCACACCCAGATCGATGGCTCGTTGGATGAATTCAGGCTCGGGCGTTACCCGTACAAACCATTCGCGCTCGGAAGCTCCCGGCGCATTGAGAAAGGTAGCCAAATCCTTGGAGCCGGTGGTCAGGAAAATACGCTGACCTAGGGCAATGGCCTGCTTGGCGGCTTGCTCTGTGGAATCGCATTCTATGCCGCTATCTGTTTCAAAGGAGCTGGGCCGCTCAAAACGCAGATAAGGGATATTCAGGCTTTTCGACAAGCCCATCAGTTGTTCGGAGATCAGGCTGGCGTAAGGATGGGTTGCATCGACAATTACCCGCGCCTGATTTTGAGTCAGCGCCTGCCTTTGCGGTTCAACGCCTTGATGCCCTGCCCAGACCGATACGCCGGAGCAATGCCGGGCGGCAACCTCGCCGCCGTATTCGGTTGCGGCGGATACCACGACCGGATAGCCTTGCTGCGCCAATTCATTAGCAAGCTGGTTGCCGTCGCTGGTGCCGGAAAAGACCCATAGAGCGTGCTGAGGCAATTTATCTTCGACTGCCAGGGATGGTGGCCGAGACTGCTCCCGGCAGTTCTCGGCATTTCCTCCATCCATGGAGGTCAGAAGTGTCGCAATCAGTAGGGAACCGATGCGACCAACCGGCTGTTCGGTGGGCAGATCCCAGTTGTTGTAACCGCGCGGGGTAAAAATAAAGCCGCGTTTGCGCTGGGTAAAACGGTTGCCGATTACAATGGTGGTCAGCATGTCGAACTGCAAAGATGGCAGGTCATCGAGGTGATGAATGCTGACTTCCTGGCCTGGCCGATAGGCATTGCGTACCACGCCGCACAGTGTTTTCGGCGATTTTGATTCCAGCATGATATTGAGGATGCGGTACACACCTTCCTGGCGACCGGCGCTTTGCACGTTGTACAACACGCAGGCCAGATCCGCCTGGGCGATATGCCGTCCGCGCTGCTCTATCCAGTCCCAGGGGCACAACAGATCGGAAAGGCTCAGCGTGGCGAAGTCGTGCGACAACGGCGAGCCCAATAACGAGGCGCAGGCGTTAGCAGAAGTAATGCCGGGTATCACATTGACGTCATAGTCATCATCTTCGCGCATTTCATCAAAGGCCAGAGCCGCCATCGCATAAATGCCGATGTCGCCGCTGGAAATCAGCGCGACTTTGGCGCCGCTGCGGGCTTTTTCGATCGCCAACAAGGCGCGCTCGCGTTCCTGCGTCAGCGGCGGCGTGTGGATTTCCTTGCCGGTTATCCACGGCTCAATCCAGCGCAAATACAGATCATAAGCCACGATAACATCACTATCCCGCAATGCCGCCTCGGCGCGCGGGACGATCAAATCGCTAAATCCCGGCCCGACCGAAACCAAATTCAATACACCTTTCATTCTTTTATCCACTGATTATTAATCTATAAAGCATCTTCAACTACGGCCACGGCAACGCCGTTTAAAGCCATTTTGGGTACGATCAATTTGCCGCGGGTGCTGGCAATCAAGGCGCAGGGTTCGCAGACTCCCGGCAAGCCTACATTCTGCTGTACCCAGTCCGAGGCTTTGGTTACCCAAGGCCTCGCTACCACTGTTGCACTTGCCAATACGCGTAGCGGCAAATCGTGTTGTTCGCAAAATTCCACCAAGCCCGGTTCGTTTGCCTTCAAGTCTATAGTCGCTATTTCGCGCACTTTGTTTAATTGACGACCGCCCAGCGCCTGATGCACGGCTGCGGCGATTTGTCCGGCAGTTACACCTTTGCGGCAACCGATGCCGACCACCAAAGGCTTCAAGGCTTCGGTTGCCGTAGTGATGACCGGCACTGCACCGATGGCATTGGCGACGCGGTAAGCCAAGCGGTTGGCGCCGCCTTCATGACCGGCCAGCAGCGAGACTGCGTATCGTCCGGCTTCGTCCAGCACCACGACGGCCGGGTCGCTATGTTTGTCCTGCGCCAAGCCGTCGAGAAAGCGCACCGCGATGCCGCTGGCGGCGATCATGATCCATTGCTTATGCTTTCGGTAGGCGGCGGCAAACTGTTGTTTCTGGGTTGTGGCGGTATCGAGCCAGGGTCGATAAAGGTCGCCGCTAAGTTGTTGTTGCAGGGTCAAAGCCAAGGCTTCGCTTTCCGGCCGCACCAACCAGATACCGCAATCAGTCACACTGCAGCCTTTTTTTTCTTCACGACGCGAAAAATATGGGTGAAATCCTTGGAATACAAACTGGATTCCGTTTGCGCATCACGCCCCAAAGCTTTGCCCACCAATAACATCGTAGTCAGGTTCCATTCGCTTTTCTTGGTTTCCTTAAGAATGCTGCCCAAGGTGCCTTGGTAAGACCGCTCTTCCGGCCAGGTTGCCCGGTAGACCAGTGCCACCGGCGTATCGTCCGGGTAATGCAAACGCAAGTCAGCGACTATTTTGTTCAAATGCGGCCCCGACAGGAAGATGCACATCGTCGCTTGGTGTTCGGCCAGTCGTGCAATCGATTCGAGTTCCGGCACGGCGGAGGCACGGCCGGAAACACGGGTCAGAATGACGGTTTGTGAGACTTCCGGTTTGGTCAGTTCGGCTTTAATCGATGCCGCCGCAGCCGTGAATGAAGACACGCCCGGCACAATGTCGTAGTCGATACCCAGCGCATCGAGCCTGCGCATTTGCTCGGCGGTTGCGCCGTAAATGGCAGGGTCGCCGGAATGCAAACGCGCCACATCGCAATCGATTTTTTGAGCGCGGCGGTAACAGGCTTCCTGCTGCTCAAGGTCGAGCTTGGCGGTGTCGATCAATTCGGTATCGGGACGGCAATGCTGCAACATGTCGGTAGGCACCAGCGATCCGGCGTACAGCACCATGCTGACCCGGCCAAGAATGTTTGCGCCGCGCAATGTGATCAGATCCGAAGCCCCGGGGCCTGCGCCGATAAAATAAACCTTCATGACAAATTTTCCTGGAGTAAATTTGCATTAACCCGAAGGGCATCAGGCAGGATAGCCTGATGTGAATGTCTTCTCTCTCTGGGTGTCTTGCGTATTAATAAAGTGGCGAGATAGCCCATCGCCGAGGTGGCGCATAAATCACTGACATCGTCGGCCAACATTTCGTCTGCCAAGCCGATGCGACGGGCGAAAGCGCAGTGCTCGGCGATGCCCATTTCACGGAGCAGAGCCAGCACCCAAGGCAGGCGTGCGCCGATTTTCATTAGCACCACAATGTCATGGCTTTCGATATCGTGACGCAGAGCTGCCGCATCTTCGGGGCAGGGCAAAATCAAGGTGCGCTCCTTACCTTCACCCAGTGGCCAGCCCATAGCCGCCGCCGCAGCGGCATAACTGGTGATGCCGGGGAAAGTGCGTTGCGGCAAATCCGGCAAATACTCGCGCAAAGCCGCCAGTATATAGCCGTAAGTGGAGTAGGTGAGGCTGTCGCCTATAGTCAGATAAGCTACGTTGCGACCTGCGCGCAAATCGACCGCGATGGTCTCGGCCAGTTGGGCGTAATGATCGCTCAGCATGGTGCGGTCGGGGTCCATGGTGAATTCTATTTCACGTATCCGTTCCTGAGCAATGTCGATGCCAGCTAAACATTGCAAAGCCACCGAGGTTTCCGAGCTATGCGCACGGGGGGCGTAAATGATGTCGGCCTGTTGCAGCGCTTCGACCGCCGCCAGCGGAATGTATCCCGCAGGTCCCGGCCCTACGCCTATGCCGTAGAATGTACCTAACAAACTCATACTGCTCCTCATAATAAGTAAGTGTTATCTCGTTCCCACGCGCTGCGTGGGAATGCAGTTAAGGCGCGCTGCGCCGCGAGCACATGTAACGTCTGGGAAACCAAGTAGCGCAAACACAGGACGCAGCGCGTCTTGCATGGTATTCCCACGCAGCGCGTGGGAACGCGAATAACTGCGGAGAAGGCGCGCACGGCACGCCCTACCTAGCTGTCCCTTATACTTCACCCAAGCTCTCGCCTTGCAAATTAAACAGCCGCACTTCAACCCGCTGCACGGCAGGCACTCTGGCATGAACAAGCGCGGCGATGCGCTGTTCGATGTCTGTCCACAACGCCTGTGCGCCGGGTTCGTTCTTCAATCTTTCCATTGCTGCTTCCACAGTATTTGCCCGTTCCAGTTCTAGTACCAGACTACTGTTAAATCCCCGTTCCGCCGCCACCCGGGCGACGACACTCATGGCCATATCGCTCTTGCTGGAGTGCGTGTCCCATGCGCCATCCAGTACTTTAGCCAGTTTTCCGGGATGACCCAATAGCCACAACACTTCCAGATCACGCTGTTGTTCATCCAAGGCTTGTTGCATAAAGGCTAGCGCGTCACCCAGGAAATTGGCGATCTGTACAGCGCGTTGTTCGGGCAAAGCCAATGTTTCTTTGGCATAAACGCGACCGATTTTGCCCGGCAGCAAGGCGACGCTGTTTATATCGTTGCTCCCCAAAGCGACGCGCACATACACCTCAATCGAGGCAATCCAGGAGGCCAGCGATAAGGGTTCGACTATACCTGAGGTGCCGAGTATCGAAATGCCCCCGACGATGCCGAGTCTCGGGTTAAAGGTCTTTCTGGCAATAATTTCGCCGTTGACACAGCCTACGGTCAGGTCAAAACCTTGCTCCTTGTTACGATTCACTTCGGCGACTGCCTGGAGCATCATGTTACGTGGTGTCGGATTGATTGCAGGTTCTCCCACAGCTACGCGCAAACCGGGCTGGGTTGCGGTGCCGACGCCGTCTCCGGCGAAAAAGCGTATTTTTCCTTCATTGTTTCTTCGTACTTCGGCAAAGATGGTCGCTCCGTGGGTGTTATCCGGGTCATCACCGCCGTCTTTGAGCACTTCGGCTCGTACTGTTTTTGGATCAAACCAACAAAGATTTTGCACTGGCACTATCAGAAAATAACCCTTATTAGGCAACGTCACATTCACCTGGCTGAAACGTTCCCCATGCAGCAAAAGGTGCAGCGCGGCTTTAACCGCCGCCGTGGCGCAGCTGCCGGTAGTGCGCCCGCGCCGTAAACCGTTCGGTGCGAGGACATTGAGATCGAATTCTTTACTCTCCGTCCGAGCCATAATCTGCAAGTTGATTCACCGCATCGATCATCAAGCCGTTGACCACGGTTGCCGCCCACGGCGAACCGCCGCGCGTGCCGCTGTTGGTGATGCGCGGCACTTGCAGGCAGCGTTTTAATTCCGCTTTCGACTCGCAGGTGCCGACAAAGCCGACCGGCAAGCCGATCACCAGCTGCGGCCGCCAGCCGTGTTCACGAATCAACCGCACAGTTTCCCTGATCGCAGTCGGCGCATCGCCTATAGCCAGCACGATATCGTTGCCGAATTTCTCGAAGGCGCGGCGAATTCCGGCGGCGGAACGGGTGATGTCCTGCGTTTGCGCCATCAATGCAGTTTCCGGGTCATGCACCCCGCACCAGGTTTCGATGCCGAGTTGTTCGAGCAGGGCGCGCTTTAGGCCGGTCTGCACCATAGTCACGTCGGTCACTACACGCTTGCAGCGCAACAAGGCACGGATGCCGGTTTCGACCGCGCCCGGCGAAAAATAAATGTCATCGACCGCGTTAAAATCGCCGCTGGTATGCACCAGCCGTTGCAGCACGGTCAAATGCGTCTCGGGAAACACCGACCAGTCGCGCCCTGCAGCGATGATGCGAAAACTTTCGGCTTCGATAGGATGCGGCACGTAAGGCGCAAATCCGGTTGCTGCTTGAGCTAATGCGGCTTTCTCAAACAGGCCGCGCACCTGAAGATGATGCGGGCGTTGCGGCTCGCCGACCTGTTGTTCAAAGCCGACGATTTGCACCCTGTATTTGCATAGCGAGCAGTTCATCGCGGCACGGCCTTCCACGGCTTCTTGCGCTCTGGCGATTAGCACATCGGCCACGTTCGGATGCACGCCGAGATAACCGGCTTTAAGCACTTCCAGCTCCGGTTCGCGTTCCTGCATGGTATCGGCGGCCTCATAAATGCGCTTGACCAAGATGCCGTCGAACAGGAAAAACGGCACCACAATCAGCCGTGCGTAGCCCAGCTTGGCGGCAGCGCGCAGACCATCGGCGACCAGCGGTTTGGCCGTGCCTGAATAACACACGTAAGACGCGCCAAAGCCCATGCCTTCTTCAATCATGCGCGCGAACTTGGCGACTTCGCCATTGGCATCGGGGTCGGTGGTGCCGCGACCGACCAGCACCAGGCAGGTGTCGGCACGTCGTACCATTTCAGACGATGTTGCTTCAGCCTCGACGATGCGCTGCTGAACCACTTGCAGCAATAGCGGGTGCAAACCCAGCGGTGCGCCGAAATGAAAATCGATCTCGGGATGTTCGCGTGCGAAGGTCAGCAATTCGCTGGGCAAGTCGTTTTTGGCGTGGGTCGCAGCCAACAGGATGCCGGGAACCATGACAATTTGCTTGGCGTCAGCGCTGACTTGAACTGCAATCGCCTGGTCGATAGTCGGGCCGGCGAATTCCAGATAGCCGTGACTGACCTGATGCTGCGGTGCGCGCTCCCTGACCAGTTCAACCAGTTGCTCGAATTCCCGGATGCCGTCGGCATCGCGGCTGCCGTGACCTGCGATAACCAGACCGAATTGTTGGTTGGGTTCAGTCTGCATCTGGTAACGGCTCCATTGCAGGTTCAATCTGGCTGGACATCGGTGTACGGGTGCGGATCAGCATGATGCTCATGTCGCTGAACTCCTTTGTTGCGCAGTCGGCCAGCGTGCCATGCCATTCCGCTTCCGAACGGGTTAAATTTTCCCATACCTCGGTCGGATGGTCCGGCGATATGCCTTGCTCCAACAGATAAGCGGCGATATGACGCGGCATGAACGAGCGCGCGGCGTCCCACGGGCAGGGAATCACGATCGCATTGCGCTGATCCTGGAGCACATGCACCAGATGCCGCTTAAACGGATCGAGGTCGCCGCGGCGGTGGAAAGTGATAAACGTCGTTTCGTCGAAACAGACCTTGGCACGCGATGCCAGTATCTGCGCCGAAGAAATGCCCGGCACGGTTTCCACCGGATGGCCGCAAGCGCGTTCGACTCGTTCCAAATACTGGAAGCCGCTGAAATGGATGTCGCCCATGAATACCACCACGCAGTTTTTGCCCGCATGGTGTTCAATCGCGACCTGCGCCAACTGCTCGGTTTGGTCGCGATAATTCATCAGCACGGTTTGCGCGGTAGCGGGAATCAGGCTTTGGATGACGTTAATGACGGCATCGAATCCGGCGACCACGTCGGCGTTGCGGATCAGCTCCGCGCCGCGTTGGGTCAGGTAAGCCACGTCGCCGGGGCCTGCGCCTATGCAGATAATCATGATTGTTCCTTTGTAGGGGCAACCGGTAAGCTGCCCATATTTACTAAAATATTGTTCATTTTTACGCGCTCGTTCCCAAGCTGGAGCTTCACGTACTGGGTTCCCAAGCCAGAGCTGGGAACCAGCATAACTTCATGTTCAGCATAGTAGGGCGTGGCATGCGCGCCTTAGCTACAAAAA
>JAQSDX010000077.1 GCA_029946125.1 Candidatus Methylobacter titanis | reverse complement strand
TGCTCGTGCCATTGACGTTAGAAGCCCCGTCCTTTAGGTCGGGGTAATTCACAATAATAAGGAAGGCTACATAAATGAAGCTATTTGAACTGGGAAAAATCACCATGACTCCATCGGCTATTTCGATAATAGCCAGTTATAAAGTAGCCATTGGCGATTTGCTGGATAGGCATGAAAAAGGTGATTATGGCGAGATATCGGAGCAGGACTGGCATGAAAACACGCTGGCATTACTGCCTGAATCGGTGGAAAGAATCATGTCTGTTTATAACATCGGTACCGAAAAACTATGGGTTATCACCGACCCGGATAGAAAGGTAACAACACTATTAACTGAGGACGATTTTTAACGATAGTTAAAGTTCCCAAACTGAGCGTTTGGGAACTGGTGTAGGCCATGTTTGATCGGCGAATTAAACGGATGTTGCATGGGTATCAAAGTGGAACATGACAATTGTCATTTTGGCTTTTTTATTGACTCGCTTTGGTCAATTTCTTAATGAAGTTGGTAGCATCGCTGTTGTTACAGGTTTTTACCGTTCGATTTTTTCCATCATGATCATTGTGCGCATGTTCGCGTTTGTCAGCGCTATCGGCCGCACAAAGCGGTGCAACGACATTGTTGATGTCGATTAACCAGGTCGCATCACCCATGCCGTTATCTTGATCCGCTGTACTTTCCGGATGCTGTACGTTGATGATAAACTGAGTCGGATTGGCTGGGTTGAATATCATGCCCGTGTTTTCGGCGCCTTTGACCTGCAAACTCATGAAATGGTCGACTGATTCCGCAATACCGTCATTATTGGTATCACGCAAAAACCAGATATCACCGCCCACATTGTCGCCGTTCGGCGCATCTTCAACCATATATATATTGCCAAGCGCATCCTGGGCCAAATTATCGGGTGAGTTTATCTGTCCAGTAGTCGATGCCTGTCCCAGGTTTTTAAGCGTGCTTTCGTCGGCGAACAGACGTACCATCGCTTTGCCGTGACCCAGTTCTTCAACCGAATAAGCAGCCAGTTCTTCCGTAGCAGTAAAGTAAAGTACTTCATGACCATTTTTTAGATAGCCGACTTCAACATCTTCCGGGCGACGGAAAGGTGTGCCATTCAGTTCATCGGCAACAGCACGACCGCCACGGGTTTCATTATCGAATGGATCGGCTGTAGTCAGCTTGACACCATTGATATCTGTCATCGCTACCCAAGTAGCCGAACCTGAGCGTTCAGAGGGATTATTGTCTGGATAGGCACCCGCTTGAGCTACCGGACTGCCGGTGTAGTTTTCCACACGCAGGACAAAAGATTGCCCTTTGCTGTAATCACCGTGAACAGAGGGTACGAATTTGTATACCGAGCCGGAACGATCTTCATCGACGAAATACAATGCTGAACCGTCATGATTGAAGCGCAGGCCTTCATGTGAAACATTAGGGATGCTGTGCAATTCATTGACGATCACAGTCTCGCCGTTTTCGACATCAGCCATTGGATTTGTAACTTCAAATAAACGACCTTGACCGGACCATTCTTCGCCAACCAAGAGGGTGTTCGCCGGAGTCCAGGTAGCTGGATCGAGAGCGCCGAAATCGTTGGTCCAGTTACCAGTCTGTCCGCCCATGTCGCCTCTGAACAGGTTGACGGCTTTGTCGGTTTCACGGTCGTAACGGGTCAAGCCAGCGCCGTATTGAGTTTCATGCGGCAAAAAGATATAACGGCCACTCGGATCGAAAGCGCTCATGTCAGTCATCGAAGCCCCGGCACTGAGACTGGGCACACGCACTGTGGACTGAGATGGATCGGCTTCGATTTCATGCAGGCTGGTCAGGTTTTCGTAACTGACACCAGTCGGCACTTGCCAAGGCGAATTCAACTCGTTGACATGATTGGGTATTTGAGCAACGGCCGCCGATTGTGTCAAGGGATTAAAAAATACGTCAGTTCCAGCAGAGGCTGTTTGTGCGCAGGCCAAAAGTATGCCGGTAATAATGGCTTTCTTCTTGAATTGATACATTTGAATGTTCCAGATTATTGCGAAGGAGCTGCAACTCTAACTGGCAAGTATGACAATTTGATTAAAAATATTAGGTATGAATCAAGATATTTCGATCTTGTTGAGGGGCTTCTAAAGCGGTCTCTTTTTTAGCTCAACTTTAATGTAGAATAGCCATCATTGATGGGGGTTTCTGCTGCATCCAGCAGCATTTCCCTGATTACTTGCAGACTGTGTTTGTTTCGTCTTGCCATGTTGAGCGCCTTTAGATGAATTTCAATTTATTGTTTTCTGCAAAGTGCTTGATTAAAAAATCTACAAACGTTGCCAACTTGGCAGGCAGAAAGCGTCTTTGCAGATAGGTAGCATAAATTTCCAGTGCTGGAATACGAAAAGCCGGTAAGATTTCTATTAACTTTCCCTGTTCCAAATAATTCATCACCGATAATTCAGGCGCCTGGGTTATGCCCATGCCTAAGGCTGCCGCCTGACATAATGCCCTGCCATTGTTTGAGGCAAAATGCCAATTCACTTTGATTTTAACTTCCTCGCCGTCGGCATTAAACATCCAGTAATCTTTATGTGGGGTATCTATATAATGCAGACAGCGATGCGAACTTAGCTCGGCAATGGTTTGCGGTTCACCGTATTCGGCGATATAGTCCGGAGAAGCATAGGTGCACAATCGAGTTTTGGCAATTTTTCTGGCGACCACGCCCAAATCAAGTGTATTCGTCACCAGGATAGACAAATCGAAACTACCTTCGCTCAAATTAACCTCACTGTTGTGTAAGGTCATTAATATTTTAACATCGGGATATTCGCGCTGATACGCATCAATCGCAGGCACCATATAAAGCCCGCCAAAATCGATAGGCGCGCTGATTTTTAAAGTCCCTTTTACCTGCCGACCCAGTTGCGAGGTGAATTCTTCCAGTTCCGAGAAATCATCGAGTAGCTGTTTGCTGCGGTAATAGTAGATCTTGCCCGCTTCCGTCATACTCAGTTGCCGGGTTGTCCGGTTTAATAAGGCAACCCCCAGCGATTCTTCCAGCTGAGCCATGTATTTGCTGATCATCATCGCTGAAAGATTCATCTCGCGGGCAACCGCTGCAAAAGTACCTAACTCGACAATTCGGCAAAAGACTTGAGTATTATTTAGTTTAGCCATATCTGTTCCTTTATAAACTCTGAGTTTATATTGTATAACCTATATCGCTATTTGAAACCCTGATTTATTGGAGTAGACTTTGTCGCGGAGATAGTAGTTTATGCCGCTTGGTCTTTTTCATTTCTCCTTAGTGATTAGGGTCAAGCGGTTTTTTTATGCCCACTAAAAACAATGAGGTGTTTATGAGCAAAATTCTTAATGAGGTTTTAGCAGCAAACAGAGATTATGTGAATGATTTCGGTGACAAGGGCGCATTGCCTATGCCTCCCGGAAGGCATTTTGCTATCTTGACCTGTATGGATGCCCGTTTGGATCCGGCCAAATATGCCGGTCTATCCGAAGGTGATGCTCACGTCATTCGTAATGCCGGCGGTCGCGCTAGCGACGACGCGATCCGTTCTTTGGTTATCTCCTATAAATTATTGGGAACCCGCGAATGGTTTGTTATTCATCATACCGACTGCGGCATGGAAACATTTACCGATGACATCATGCGCGGTCTGTTGGGTAGCAGCTTAAAAACTTCCTCTGTCGATGCTGACGGCTGGCATGATTGCAACGAGGGTCCGGGTTCTGCCGAAGCCAAATATATCGATTGGCTGACCATTAAAGATCAACAGGAAAGCGTTTTGGAAGATGTAACCCGCATTAAGAACCATCCTCTGGTTCCTTCCGACATCCCTGTTTACGGTTATATTTACGATTGTAAATCAGGCCGATTGATTGAAGTGCCTGCCGCAACAGCAGTTGGCAGAGTCAGCTAACAACTATTCGAAAAAGCAATGTCGGCAGCATTAAAAATATCCTAAAGCTGCCGTCTGACCGCTGGCTATATCTACAGGCAAGCGCTTAGACAAAGAGTGCGGATCATGACTTCCTCATCAGCCGGGACAATCAGCACCGGTTTATAATCGGTAAGGCCGATGTCATTGGCACCGGAATGATTGGCCGTCCGATCCAAAGCAAACCCCAGAAAGGCCAGCGGAGCGCAGATTTTTTCACGGACTTCGGCAGAGTGTTCACCGATACCGCCGGTAAAAACCAGCGCATCGATACCGCCTGCCTTGGCCGCAAAGCCGCCTATCGCCGCCCGCACTTGGCGGCAAAAATAATCGACGGCAAATTTTGCGTTGTCACTGTTACTGGCAAGCAGCTTATCCATTTCCGAACTTTCACCCGCAGACAAAGCCAGCAATCCCATGTTGTGAAACACCATGTCGCTTAATGCTTCCGGACTGAAACGCTTTGCCAGTTCCAGCATGATGCCCGGATCGAGGTCGCCGCTACGGGTTCCCATCGGGATGCCGCCTGCCGGGGTATAACTCATGGTGGTGTCCACCGATTTCAGGTTTTCCATCAAACAAAGGCTGGCGCCGCTGCCTAAGTGGGCGATAACCACTTTTTTATAAGCCACGTCGCCTAAAATTCCCGCAAGCATGCCGGCAATGTAGGCGTAATTGAGCCCATGAAAACCGAAGCGGCGTATGCCAAACTCGTTCGGAATCGGCAACCGTTTAGCCAACTCGGGCAGGGTGCTGTGAAAAGCCGTATCGAAGCAGGCGATTTGCGGCACAGAGAAGCGTTGCAGACACAAATCCAGCCCGAGCAGATTGCCCGGCAAATGCAGCGGGGCAAGATGAATCAGGTGTTCCAGACGGGAACGCTCAGTAGCATCAACCCGCCTTGCCAGATCGGTCATATCGCCGCCATGAACAAAGCGATGCCCCACCAGTTCGGGCACTTCACCGGCTAAATCGTGCAACAGCTGATCGAATGCTTCTCTTTGATCATGCACCTGTTCATAGCGAAAATTGCGCCGCACACCCTCAGCGGAAAACAAGCTCGCCTTGATCGAAGACGAGCCGCTGTTGATGGTTAGAACTGAGCGCTTCAATACGGCCATACCCAGTTGTCGACCTCGGGCAGATCGGTGCCATATTCGTAAGCATAGTTACGGCATTCTATCTGCTTGTCGCGCATGTTTTCTTTGACATGGGCACCGGCTACACGCAACGCCGGGATGCGGTTGATCGCGTCAATCACCAAGCTGAAACGGTCGATTTCATTCTGGATGGCCAGTTCCAACGGCGTATTGATGCTGCCTTTTTCCTTGTAGCCGCGCACATGCAGGTTTTTGTGGTTGTTGCGACGATAGGCCAGACGATGGATCAGCCAGGGATAACCGTGGAAGTTGAACAGGATAGGTTTGTCCAGCGTAAACAGGCTGTCGAAATCCTTGTCCGATAAGCCGTGCGGATGCTCGGCTGCAGGCGTCAGTTTGTAGAGGTCGACCACGTTGATGAAGCGAACCTTGAGTTCGGGGAAATTCTCGCGCAGCAACACCACGGCGGCCAGCGCTTCTTTGGTAGGAATGTCGCCGGCGCTGGCTATCACTAAATCCGGTTCTACGCCTTGATCGTTGCAAGCCCAGTCCCAAATGCCGATGCCCTTGGTACAATGTTTGATCGCCGCATCCATGTCCAAAAATTGCAGATGCTTTTGCTTGTCGCAAACGATCACGTTGATGTAATCGGTGCTCTTTAAGCAATGATCGGCAACCGTCAACAGACAGTTCACGTCCGGCGGCAGATAGATGCGCGTCACTTCCGGGCTTTTGTTGACCACGACATCGAGAAAGCCGGGGTCCTGATGCGTAAAGCCGTTGTGATCCTGCCGCCATACGGTGGAAGTAATCAGCAGGTTCAGCGAGGACACCGGGGCGCGCCAAGGGACTGCCTTGGACATGGCCAGCCATTTTGCATGCTGGTTGAACATCGAATCGATCACATGCACAAAGGCTTCGTAGGTGGAGAAGAAACCGTGGCGACCGGTCAGCAGATAGCCTTCCAGCCAGCCTTCCAGGGTATGCTCGGACAGCATTTCCATGACCCGACCGTCAGGCGACAGTTCGCCGCCATCGGCATCTTCCGGCAGATAGTCGGCCAGCCAGGTTTTCTTGCTGACTTCGTAGATGTCGTCCAGCTTGTTCGAGCTGTTTTCATCAGGGCCGAACACGCGGAAATTATGCCTATTCAGGCGCATGATGTCGCGCAGAAATTTGCCTAGCGGGCGGGTGTTTTCAGCGCTGGTAGTGCCCGGCTGGGTCACCACCGTGGCATAGTCGCGGCAGTCCGGCATATGCAGGGCTTTGCGCAACAGGCCGCCATTGGCGTGAGGGTTGACGCTCATGCGCCGCGCGCCCTTGGGTGCCAGAGCTTTAAGTTCGGGTAACAAGCGGCCGTCTTGGTCGAACAGTTCTTCCGGCTTGTAACTGCGCAGCCAGTCTTCCAGCTGCTTGAAATGCTCAGGCGTATCGCGCACGTTGCCCAAAGGCACCTGATGCGAGCGCCAGAAGCCTTCCACTTTTTTACCGTCAACCTGTTTCGGCCCGGTCCAGCCTTTGGGGCTGCGTAACACGATCATCGGCCAGCGCGGACGAATCGGCTGACCGCTGCTGCGGGCCTGTTGTTGAATGCGGCGGATTTCCAGTACACAGTCTTCCATCGTTGCGGCCATGGCCTGGTGCATGGTGTCCGGGTCGTTTCCCTCGACAAAATAAGGCGTCCAGCCGTAGCCCTTGAACAGGTTTTCCAGTTCTTCGTGCGAGATACGCGACAGAATAGTGGGGTTGTTGATCTTGTAACCGTTCAAATGCAGGATCGGCAATACTGCGCCATCGCGGATCGGATTCAGGAACTTGTTGGAATGCCAGGAGGTCGCTAGCGGCGCAGTTTCAGCTTCGCCATCACCGACCATCACGGCAACGATCAGTTCGGGATTGTCGTAAGCCGCGCCGAAAGCATGCGAGACGCTATAACCGAGTTCTCCGCCTTCATGAATCGAGCCCGGCGTTTCCGGTGTGCAATGGCTGCCGATGCCGCCGGGAAAAGAGAACTCTTTGAAGAACTCGCGCATGCCGTGCTCGTCTTCGCTCTTGTTCGGGTAAATCTCGCTGTAAGCACCTTCCAGATAGACCGGACCGAGCACGCCCGGCGCGCCATGTCCTGGACCTGCCATGAAAATAGCGTTTAAATCGTACTTGTTAATCAGGCGGTTGAGATGGATATAAGTGAAGGATAGCCCCGGACTTGAACCCCAATGTCCCAGCAAGCGACTCTTTACATGCTCCAGTTTGAGCGGTTCGCGCAGCAGCGGATTGTCGCGCAGATAAATCATGCCTGCCGCAAGGTAATTACAGGCGCGCCAGTAGGCGTCTATTTTGCCGATTTCTTCTTGCGGTAGCGGGGTTTTTTGGACGGTCATGGCTTATAAATCCTAGAGTTGGTTGCAAATGAGTCGGTTGATTTTCGGTATTATACGGGCTGATTATGACGCCTGTTTGACCGTCATTTAAGGTGATTTCCGCCGTTAATGATGCTGTCCGGTTAACGGCGACGATCTGATCGGATTCAGTCGATGCAATAATTTTATGTGTCATATAACCTATATTACCATGTGAAATGCCTTGGTTACTCGTGTAATGATTTTTTTTGAGTCCAGCAACGATGCGGCTTTTAAGCATTTTTCAGCACGCAAACCAAAATATAAGGCAGTTACCGTGCCATTTTCCGCGGCTTATTGTCGCGCGGCAATTGGCCACATTTCCAAGACTGGTTTTAGTCATTAGACTGGTTTGCAACTCTTGCATCGTCCCCTTAATTTAAGGGGATTAGAGTTGACTGTCCTTCCTTTTAAATGCGGTCAGCAGCCCTGGCCGCATCTTTTTAACCTACGGGTGAAATCATGAAACGGAATCACCAAACTGATACCTCTTACGTCATTAATGATCAAGATTTGTTCAAACAAATCACTTTCCATGAGGCGGGTCACGCTGCCGCTATTTATCTTTGCAATAAACAAAAGCAACTGCCCCCGGTACATTTTCAAATCATCATTAAGGCTTCGAAGCGCCAAAAAGGCAGCCTTTTGGACACCTGCCGATTAGGCTATGAGCACTTTGCCGCAGTCGTAGAGGGAGGTCGCCTGATTCATAGCCTGCCGGTTGCGTTGATTGAAAGTGCGCATTATTTTTCAGATGTCGAGCAAGATGCGTATCAGACCGCTTTTGAAGCGGATGTGATTAATTTATTGGTCGGGCCTTTAGCGGAAGCAAAGCATGTCGCCTTACGTGATAATGAACAGTTTACTGCTCAACTGGTTAACATCAATGCTTTGCATTATTACGGCGGTACATCCGATCTTGAACAGGTTTATGAGTATCTGGATATTTTTATCGCAACTAAAAGTCGGCAGCAAGAGAAATTGGTCGAGCTGTTTGGCAAAGCCTTTCAGTTTATAAGTTCACCGATTTATTGGCAGGCTATTGAGCGTCTGGCGGATTATATTCTTAAAAACAGAGAAAATATCATCAGCTGTGAGGAGTCGATTGCGGTGATGGATGAAAGCGGAATGCGTCAAAAAAGGCAAGCAATACAGGCGCTGCGTCTTGTAAACTAAGCATCGCGCATTTGATTTCGCGGTAGTCTTTAAGCCATGTAGGCAGCGTAATCCAATGGGTTTACCGTGTAAGGAAAGCGCAAGCTTTGCATCGTATGACTTGCCGGTAATGGTTTATCGACTTTTGGCAGACTTCGTTCTTATTGTGCTTCACCCCTTCCATTTTAAAACATTGCCAGCGCTAAATAATGGTTCCATTGAGCGCCTTTCCATACTGTAACCAATGGCATCGGTGATGGCGCTATCGAGTACAGCATGATTGTACAAAGGGTCATTAATGCCGAGGCAGCGATACTGTTATAACTGAATAATTTTAACGCGGTACCAAAGGATTTTTTCATTCTTAAATTGGATAAATTCGTGCTGTAGAGTTCATCTAATAGCAAATGAACGATAAATCCGAAGGCAATAAAAACACCGTTTAGCCATGCATGTAAAATATCCCAATGCAGAAAACGATAGCTGATGCAGGTCATTAATAAGCCAAAAAACAAGGCTGCCAATAGTGAATGGAATACGCCGCGATGAACGGTAAGGCTGTTAAACAAGTTCAACATTACATAGCGAATAAACAGATAAGTGCCTGTCGCAATCAGCAATAACAGGTATGGCGCATAATTGTCTTTTAACGTATGTAGCGCCGCAGCTACGCCCATTAACGCTAACACGTTAAACAACAGTCTTACCGGTCTTGAGTTGCTCGCATCAATATCAGGCAATAGTCCGCCTACTATGCCTAGGAAAACGAGCCAGGGTATATCAGCGTTAGTGATCAAATGGACGTTGGTGGCAATGAGAGCTGCGCCGGCGCTGCCAGCTGAAGCGACAAATAAATGGGTGTTAAAATTGGCCATGTAAAACAATAATCCCTTAAATCTAAAAAATCCAATATGGCATTGCCTGGCTCTACATTAAGCCAGATATTTGCCTGCGATTACCTCGGTTATTCCCGTGTTAGGTAACTTACAGTGAATAAAATGGGAGGAGTGCAAGCTTTGCTTGTACAGCAGGGAAGGGAGCCTGCACTCCTGAAACCATGAATGTCGGGCAACAGTTTTTTGTTGTCCGGCACAAGATTACAACTGATTGGCTGAGTTACCTTAGGTTAATTTACACCAGTAAATTGATCAGCATCTGTTCATAAATACGGGACAAAATTTCCAGATCTTCCACGCCAACGTGTTCATTGATTTTATGGATACTTTCATTCAACGGGCCGAGCTCGATAACCTGTGCGCCGGTCGGGGCGATAAAGCGTCCGTCGGAGGTGCCGCCGCCGGTGTCATCGAGGGTTTCAAAGCCGGTCACGGTTTTAATCGCGGCGTGGGCGGCATCGATTAATGCGCCCGATTGGGTCAGGAATGGGTTGCCGGACAAGCGCCATTCCAATTCGTATTTGAAATCGTATTTGTCCAGCAGCGCGTGGGTGCGTTGCTTGATGGTTTCCTCGTCCAGTTCGGTGCAAAAACGCAGGTTGAACTGAACTGCCACGCTGCCGGGGATGATGTTTTCTGCGCCGGTTCCAGAGTTGATATTGGAAACCTGCAAGCTGGTCGGTGGAAAAAAATCATTGCCGTGATCCCAAACTTCATCAATGAGATCTTTTAATGCCGGGGCAAAAGTGTGTATCGGATTATCGGCAAGTTCAGGATAGGCGACGTGGCCTTGGATGCCTGCAATGGTCAGTTTGGCGCATAAAGAACCGCGCCGACCGACGCGAATCACGTCGCCGATTTTTTTGTCGCTGGACGGTTCGCCGACCAGGCACCAGTCTATTTTCTCGTTGCGTTGTTCCAGCACTTCAACGACTTTAACCACGCCGTTGGTGGCTATGCCTTCTTCGTCGCTGGTCATCATCACCGCGATAGAGCCCTGATGATCAGGGTGCGTAGCAATGAAACGTTCGACGGCGGTAATAAAGCAGGCGATGCCGCCTTTCATATCGGCAGCGCCTCGGCCATAAAGCTTGCCGTCACGAATCGTCGGCTCAAAAGGCGGTGAAACCCAGGCATCCAATGGGCCGGTAGGCACAACATCGGTGTGGCCGAGGAAGGTCAACAGCGGTTTGGCATCGCCGCGTCTTAGCCAGATGTTTTGGGTGTCTGCAAAGTCCAGGCGTTCTTCCTTGAAGCCCAGTTTGGTTAACCGTGCTGCCAGCACATCCTGGCAACCCGCGTCTTTTGGGGTTACTGATTCGCGGCTGATAAGGTCTTTAAGCAGTTCTAGGGTGTGACTCATAGTCATTCGGTTGGATGGTTGTTGGCAGGTTTGCATCATACATCAAGCTGTAGGGGCGAATTCATTCGCCCTGGGCGACTACCAAAAGTAGGCGCTTTTAGGCAAAGTCGCCTCCCACAAAGGTCGCAGCATATCCAGCATCCTTGGGAAAACCAAGGATTAACTGGTCGCCGACATCTAAAACCGGGCGTTTGATTAAGGTAGGTATAGTCAGCATCAAGTGTATGGCTTTTTCTGAAGTCAGATCGCTTTGCTGTTCGCTACTGAGCTGCCGCCAGCTGGTGCTGCTGCGGTTAAGCAGTTTGTTCCAGTCCAAATGCTCGGTAAAATGCTGCAGCAACTCCGGCGTTAAGCCATCGGTCCGAAAATCATGGAACCGATAGGCTATGCCGTGTTGATCCAGCCAGTTACGCGCTTTTTTGACGGTGTCGCAGTTTTTGATGCCGTAAAGCGTGTGCATGGTTTTTACAATTGGCTGTTCAGCAATTCGTCTATGTTGGGCAGTTGTTTGTCGGATTTGCAGCGGATTTTATAAAGATCGACAAATTCCATAAAGGCTTGTTCCAGATCGGCCAGAATTTCTTCTTCGTTTTCGCGCTCATCATCAGGAACATCCGTGGACTCCAAATATTCATGTTGCAGGGCGACTTCGCTGTTTAAAGCAAGCGTAGCGTAAATGATGGCATTGTTGGATATGTTGTCGCTCATGGTATTGGCCTTAGTTAGGTAATGGGTGGGTTAGTATAGCTATTTGCAAAAGCTTTGTCTGTATACGTAGGGCGTGGCGTGCGCGCCTCGGTAGCTAAGGAACAGGCTTAAGCAATGTCCAT
>JAQSDX010000076.1 GCA_029946125.1 Candidatus Methylobacter titanis | reverse complement strand
TTCTCGCCAATATCGGCAAGTCTTACTTCATAGAATTTGCTTGAAGAAATGTTAAAAGACTGTTGGACGACTACTTAGCTATTCTCTGTTCTTCAAGATGCTTCAAGATGCTTCAATTTGTCATCTGCAATATGCTCTACTAGCTCTTCAATTTTGCATTCAAAATAAGTACTCAACTTGTCCCTACCTGCTCAGAGGCGTCGATATCAACCGGCCCAATCAGGTGTGGAGCAACTGACAGTTGAAGCAAAAAAACCCGCAAAAAGCGGGTTGAGTGTTTTGAACCAAGAGAAGGATCAAAAGATCCAGCCAAATTTAAACATTAAGAGATGATGATTAGCTTAAGAATTAAAACAATTAGCAACATTACGGGAGGTGTAAATCTGAGTTCGAACGTAGTCCTGCACTGCCTGTCCGAAAACGAACGGTCATATAAAAAATCCCAAAATCCCAAGCTTAATTCTCCGCGGAGACCCCGTGACACTGACCAAAGCCCTGAGGCGCCGATTCCTGCGGTTAGCCCATCGCATGACTCATTAATCGACTGACACGACCATTTCCGTCAGAAAATGGGTGAATATAGGCCAAGCGATGGTGCGAGGCGGCCGTGGCGATAATCTGCGCGCCCTTACCCATCGAAGCCAATCGATAGCGTTGCTCGAAGTAGCGCATAAACTCATCAACATGCTCGCTGCGAGACGGAATCTGCCTTCCTACCGAGACATCGTGTTCAGACCGGGAACGAAACACCCCGAACTTAATTTATTGTTTTAATTAATGTTTGTTTGCTGATTGTACGGGATCGGTGCCGGTTTCAATTGAACAGCCAGCGAGTTGACTTTATAGAGATTGGCTGCAATACCCAGATACGGCCAGATTGCTTCATTTTTCCGGCAATAAGTTGAGTCGTCAATAGTCGTTTATGTTGGAGCGCTTATTAGGCCCAAGCATCAGGCCGGTGGTCAACTTAAAACCCATATTACCCGACAATTACCAGCCAGTCGGTCAGATAAGTCATTTTTACCGACAGATTTTTCCCCAGGACTTTCAGCATATCGTCAGACTCACGCAAATTGATGCGGCCATTGATCTTGAGTCCTCGCAGGGTATTGTCTTTGTACACCACCACACCGGTTCTATAGCGACGAATTTGATTAATAACGCTTTCCAGCGGGGCATTTTCAAACACCAGAAAACCGTTCACCCAGGAGGTTGACAACGTCGAATTCAACAACAGGGTTTCGCCAAGCCCGCTGGCATCAGCCGATACGGCTTCACGATCATGCAAAATCACCGGCTGCTTCAAGGTACGCCGATCTGTCACTTCAACGCGGCCGGACACGACCCTGACTTCATCGCTGCCGCGCTTTTCATGCATGAAAAACCGGGTTCCCAATACGCGGGTCGTCGAATGATCGGCCTGGACAATAAACGGCCGGCTGGGGTCGGGTTTGACTTCGAAGTAAATCTCGCCTTTTAACAGTTCAACCTGGCGTTGCGGGCCATCCATGCTGACCGCAATGGCACTGTCGGTGTTGAGCATCGCAGTAGAACCGTCATCGAAATAGACGGTTTTGCGCTCACCTACCCCGGTCGAATAGTCGCTTTGCATCAAGACCGCAAGTTCGTTGCTAAACAGCAAGGTTAAGGCCAGACAGGCGGCCATCGCCAGCGGCAGTTTGAAATGACTGAGTGTGATTTTTTTATGGGGTACTATTCGGTGTTTTTGGGCGGTGTCTGTCAATGCTTGCAGCAGGTCGGCATCACCCCACAGTTTGCTGATTTCATTAAAGGTGTCGCGATGCGCATCAGCCTGATTCAACCATCGAAGAAATGA
This sequence comes from Candidatus Methylobacter titanis, assembly GCA_029946125.1. GTDB lineage: Bacteria > Pseudomonadota > Gammaproteobacteria > Methylococcales > Methylomonadaceae > Methylobacter_A > Methylobacter_A titanis. Next base: position 9,858 of record JAQSDX010000076.1, on the reverse strand, counting down.
CGCTTTTTCTTCACCGGTGACATTGTCGGACTGTAACCGTGTAAACCAGGCCACAGCTTGTTCGTCAATATCGTTATTCAGTTCGGATTCCACACTGTTCGCCTCGTTTTTCTGTTTCATAAGTAACTACTCAGTTTCTGCAAGCAAGCTCGCCGTAGATAAACGCAACGGCGAACCGATTCTATCAAAAGCCATAGAAATGGCTGAATAGTAGCGTTTCATAATATTCATTCTACCTAAAAAACTTATTATATCCGCTTGTTTTTTACTTGATATGCGGCTGCAGCAATAGCGTGTGTTTAGATTTTCCCGCCGTCAATGCCATCGGCAAGCCCTTGAGCCAATAGCTTTGCTGATCCCGGTAATAAGGCGACAAGGGCTGACCCGATTGGCCGCCGGGCATATGCAGAATGGCGTCTTCAAAATGACCCGGCGAGACTACCAGCCGTTCGCTGGCTCCGAAACCCGGCCCCGCCGCGCGAACGCAAAAAGCGCAACCCGGCAGGGCTTCGCTCGGCATATCTAAAAAATCGCTCAGTATCGGCAAGGCCTTGGAAAACGGATGCGCTTGCTTGACCTTATTTAGCATGCCCCAGTTCAATTTCATTAACGCCACCCCCGGATGTTGGGCTTGCACCTGCTGCACGCTGTGTTTCAATTGCCCCAGAATAAAGTCGTCCCAGTTGCGATAATGCGCCGGATCGGGCAGTGCGTGCGGTGGCTTTTCGTTCAGCAGGGCTTGCAACGGCGTATCGATATAAGTCCACGAATAGCTGAAATTTTTATCGGCGTCCCGACTGGCCGACAAAAGCGGCGTAAATACCGCCTCGACCAATTGCTTGCGGAACTCGACCAGCAACGCAAATCCCAGACTATCGACATCGGCCCGACCGTCCCAGGCCAGCAGATAATCGCGCGCCTCGGCCAGATTCGGTTGCCCCGCAAGCACTCCGGCAGTCAGGCTATTCAAGGCCAGCTGCTGATAGTAGACATAGAACTCGCTTTCAGTATCCAGTTGCAGATTGAACATCTTCTGCTCCTCGATCTTTAGCATTTGCGTGAGCTGTTGGGTAATCCTGTAGGCGCGATAACCGTTGCCGAACTGGTGGCCGATCACATAAGGATAATTTTTGCCCAGACGACGGTCGTTGGCCGACGCCAGAATACCCTCGGGCGGGTCGATGACCCGCGGTAAATTCCCGGGCTCGACATAACCGTTCCAGCCCACGCTGCCGTCCGCCCAGGAGCGACTGACCAAGCCGTCATTGCCAAAGCGCTTGGGGATTTTGCCCATCAACGTCCAGGCGATATGGCCTTGGTCGTCGGCCAACAACATATTCAACTGCGGACCTCCGCTGCTGTTGACGATTTTTACCGCCTGCTCCAGGGTTTCGCCTTGTTCCAAATCGAACAAATTGAAGTTGAACGCATCGGCATCCAGCGCCACCCAATGAATCGCCACCGGCTGATCCAGCAACGGCTGGTTGGCGACCGGCCCCCAGAGCGTCTGCTTGACCACGATCTGCTTGGCTGCACTGCCTTTGACGATTATGGTTTCAGGGTATTCGTCGAAGCGCCGCCATTGCTTGCCTACCCGGTATTGATTGGGATTAGCGGGATTGATGTCGAGCCGCACCAGATCCAGAAAATCGCCGGACAAATTAGTTGCTCCCCAGGCGATATGGCGGTTGCTGCCGGCAATTAACAAAGGCGTACCGGGCAAGGTCAGGCCTGCGGCATGGGTATCGCCGTAATTCAGCTCGATGCGGTACCAGATATTGGGCACCGACATGCCCAAATGCATGTCGTTAGCCAAGATGGCTCGCCCGTCCCCAGTTTTTTTGCCACTAACCGCCCAGGCATTGGAACCGGCCATAAAGTCGGATTGCTGAACCAACTGCGCCAACACCGTTTTATCCACTGGCTGATCAGTTAATGCGGTTGCCAAAGCCTGGGCGGGAATCGCTTGCGCCGGACGCAATGATTCGGCCTGTTTCAACAGCTGTTCGGTATAAAAATCGGTATCCGGCGTCAGAAAACGCACCGCGGCTTCCGGCAAGGTTTTTTCCATCACGCTCAACATGCGTTCGCCGCGTTCGACCCAGGCAGTCAAGTTCTCGCACATGCCCAATACCACCAGCAGACTGTCCTCGGGAGTCCACGGCTCCGGTTGATAGCCCAATACGGTAAACTCGAAAGGCAGTTTGCCGGAATCTGTCATATAGCTGTTGACGCCGTCGGCATAGCTTTGCAGATATTGTCGGTGGTCCGGCGGCAGTTTTGCCAGTATCGCTTTTGCCTCACGATGAAAACCGTAGGTTCGGGCCTTGATGTCGCTGTCCAGCGCCATGTCGCCAAAGATTTCCGCCAAGCGCCCGGCACTTTTGCGCCGCATCAGCTCCATCTGAAACAAACGGTCGCGGGCGGTGACATAGCCCAGCGTCCGAACCGCATCGACACGGTTAGCAGCCTCAATGGCCGGAATACCGTGTGAGTCGGTCTGTACGCGAACCTCCGCCGTAAGCCGATCCAACTTCACCGTGCCATCGAGTTGCGGCATGGAGTCATGCAAAAGCCAAAAACCGGCGACTATGGCTATCGCGGCCACGCTCGCCAGCGTCAAGCCGCCAAAAAAAATAATTTTTCGAATATTTGCCATGGCCATCCTGTTGTTTTACCGATTGCGCAATATGCCTTTAACGGAGACATGTACTGCATCCTCATTCGGCTGCACCTGTTTGCCTACCGTTGCCGGTTTTTCCATGCCGACAATCTGCCCTTCTTCCAGCTTAATACAGCGATCAGCCAAATAAAAATAGCGGTCGTCATGGCTGATGATCAGTACTGTTTTGCCTCGGGCTTTCAAGGCCGGCAGCAGTTCCGTATAGAATAAATGCTTGAATTCAGGATCCTGGTCCGCCGCCCACTCGTCGAAAACGTAAAAAGGCCGATCTTCCAGATAAGCGACCAATAGCGCCAGACGCTTGCGCTGGCCTTGCGACAAATTCACCGAGGAAAACCGGCCGTTCTCGACCCGCACTTTATGGTGTAAATGCAGACGCTGCAAATAATCGGCAATAAGTGCATGGTTTTCTTCGTTATCGAACCCATACAGCTCGTCAAACAAATAAAAATCCGAAAAAATTACCGAGAAGTTTTGCAGATAATCATCCTTGTTACCGTTATCGACGGCCTCGCCGTTCCAGCGAATAACCCCCTGTTCCGGTGTATAGAGCCCGATCAGCAGCATGGCCAGCGTCGTCTTGCCGCTGCCGTTGCCGCCGATTAAAAACACCAGCTCCCCAGGCTTAAAGTCCAGATCAACAGGCCCCAGGGTGAAGTTGCGGTTTTCCTTTTCCCGATGAAAACTGTGCGTCACGCCTTGCAGCGACAGCCCTGAAAACGTTGCGCAAACCTCGGAGATATCAGGCACATTGACCGGAACCGCCTGTTTTTTGAGCTGGTCGCCGAGTTGCCGGACTTTTTGTAACGACACCTTGGCGCGGCCAAAAACCGGCAAACTGGTGGTGAGTATGCTCAGCGGCGACATCATGAACAAAAACACCAGCGCATAGCCGCCGATCACCTCCCGATCGATAGCCTGCCACACCGGAAAAACATAAAGGATCGCGCCTATGACCAGAAAATACAGCAGTTGCGCCCACTGATTGACCAGCAAATAAGCCACGTCCCCACGAAAAGAATGCCGACGATAGTCTTCGGCACTGGCCGCCAGCGACTGCGCCATAAACGCGTCGCTGCGCTGCCGGTGCAACTTCAACTCACGGACGCCTTCCGTCAACGCCCGAAAACCGCGGCTGAGCACATCATATTCTTCCCGCGCCTTGAACACGGATTTTTTCGGCAACTGGCTGAATAAACTGAAACTCAAGACCCCGAATGCAATCACCCCGGCCAAAACCAGCGCTAACTGCCAGGATAACCAGCTCAGATAAGCCATACAGCCGGTCACGATCGCAAAGTTAATGCACACTACCGGCAACAATTGACTGGCATTGGCAATCGCCGATATGTCCTCGGTCAAATTGGCCAATAACGCCGACTTGCCGAGTTTTTGCAGAAAAGGATAAGGCGCGGCAAGAATCAAGCGGCTGATGTGGATGCGAAGGTTGCAAACAATCTTGGCGCTGAGCCGGTTGAGCAGATAATGCGACAGAAAACCGCTGAACAATACCGCAATGGATAATCCGCCAAACAGCCACGGCAAAAGCTTGGCATCCAAGGTATTCGACAACGTCGAATTAATCAGCGCCACCAGAGCCGCACTGCTTAATCCACTGATAATACCCGCAAGCAGTACACCAACAATCGTCAGCCAGGATGAGCGACATAAAAAAACCAACATAAAATATTTTCCTTTCAGCTCGCGTATAAACATTCAATGCGTTAGAAAAAATTCTATGCCGCATATCAGGCCTTAAAACCAAAATAGGCCTAATAATAGGACGCCTTAAGGCCTTTTTAACCTCATCCGCTCCGCTAAAAAATACTGCCTAACATTGAACCCGATATTACTCGCCGATCAAGTGCATCAATATCATTCATTTTGAGTGCCCCGCATCGCGATTTTAAAAAACTAGGTTATTTAACCCATTGCGAGTGCGTCATATGCCGCTTTTTTCAAATCCATTTCCTGCATTTTTAACCAACTCATTGAAATAAAACAATAAAAAAACTGGCTCACTAATTGCTTTATAAATAGTCAGAACTATACAACAAACACGGCTTAACCCGATTCAAAACAACAGTCTTTTTCCGGCAACCCAACCTGCCGACCCGGTATATTGCCAACCGTTTACCTGTGTGCCGATAGCACCAACTAACGAAACAAGAACCCTGGAATCACCTATGTCCAATCAATCCAATCATCTATATCGTTTTGTCAAACAACCCAGGCAAATCACTAACGTTGCTAGAACCCAAAAAATCGAATACCACCCTTATCCCTGTGCCCCCAGCACAGCCGCAAGGTAAACATTCTTAACAACAACAACGAAGAGGGATTTGAACTTGAACATAGAAGCTATTTACTTAAACCACCAGTCCGAATTGAAATTTCATTTGACCCGGATTGTCGACTGCCCGGAAATAGCCGCCGACCTTGCTCAAGAAAGCTTCATCATTTTTTTCCGCGAAGCGCAAAAACAAGCTATCGATCATCCGCGCGGTTTTCTGTTCAGGGTCGCCAAAAACCTCGCTTACGATCACATCAAGCATCGAAAAGTAACGGAAAATTACCAACAAACTAAAGAGCAATCTCTGCCCCCGTCCAGCGAATTTCCCTCTGCCGAGAAACTCGTATCCGTCGATGAATCGTGTCTTCGGCATCTTGGATAAATTTCGCCAAAGTGAATATTCAATACTTTCGCCGCCCACTAATACTATTTTCGGATACAACTCTACATGAGCCAGTAGCGATATTGAAACCAGGTCTTTCAGTTGTGCAGGAGTGCAATCAAGCACATCTATTTGCTTTAATTTCAGGTAATTTAGAAAAGCCATGTCATCCAGACGGATTTCCTCCGGAATCAGGCATAAAGTATGGCCGTTCAACAGGGATATAAGTTGTTTGACTGAAGAATCGAAGACAATAGGAGCATTTAAAGCGACGCGGAGCTGGCGTTTTTCCTCATTGTGAAATATTGCGCTAAGCAAGCCCTTATTCAGGTTTATCACAGAACCCTGTTGAATCATGACGCCTTTAGGTTTTCCGGTTGAACCGGACGTGTAAATCACATAGGCGAGATGTCGGCTATCCATGTCAACGAATAAATTCATCGAACTCTGCCGGCTAATTTCTGGCCACTCTTTATCCAGGCAAATATTCGTTATTTTTGAAGAACGCAAATAGTCCAGTTGAACCGCTTGCGTCAAAATAATCGGCGCCATTGAGTCCTCTACCAGATAGATAATACGTTCTCGAGGATAACAAGGGTCTATCGGCACATAAGCCCCGCCTGCCTTCAGAATCCCAAGCAATCCAATCACCATTTTCAATGACCGCTCAACACAAAGTCCCACCAATACATCCGGTCCCACACCTTTAGACCGCAGATAGCGCGCCAACTGATTGGCCTTTGCATTAAGCTCCGCATACGTCAACGATTGCTCTTCGAACACAACCGCAACAGCATCAGGTGTCTTTTCCACCTGCTCTTCGAATAATTGATGGATACACTTCTGTTTAGGATAATCGGCTTGAGTCGTATTCCAGTCGATGAGTATCTCCTGGCGCTCAGTCGGGGTCAGCAAAGGTAGTTCGGAAATCCGAGTTTCCGGTTGGCCGGCAATTCCCTCAAGCAAAATTTTGAAATGCTCGGACATGCGGACAATAGTGTTTTCTTCGAATATATCAGTGTTGTATACGAACTTGCAGATAATGCTGTCTTCAGTCTTTACCGCCGATAAGGTTAAATCGAACTTTGAGGTTGTGTGCTCGCCTTCGTTTAATTCGAAACCCAAACCGGAAATTTCAGGAAACTCCAGCGATGCATGCTGGAATACAAACATGGCTTGAAATAAAGGATGGTAACTTAAGGCACGTTCAGGATTCAGCTCTTCAACCAATTGTTCAAAAGGAAAATCCTGGTGCTTTTGCGCATCCAGAAGATTGCGCCGCACTTGAGTTAAAAAATCTGCAATGCTTGGATTGTCCGCTAGCCGCGAACGCATAACCAACGTATTGACAAAAAAGCCAATCAGCTTCTCAAGCTCAGGTTTATTCCTATTAGTTGCGGGATACCCGATGCAGACATCGTTCCGGGAGGTGTAGCGGTGCAGCAATAGGGAAAAAGCCCCCATCAACGTCATAAATAAGGTCATATCCAGCGCCCTGCTGAGCCGTATAATGCCGTCGGCTAATGTCTGCGGCAAAACCGTCGAATAAATCGCCCCCTGATTGGTCTGGATAGACGGCCTGGGCCGATCCGACGGCAGATCTAAAACGTGGGGGGCGTCGGCAAGTAAGTTCAACCAATAGCCGAGTTGTTTATCCCGTGTTTCACCCTCTAATCCCGATCGTTGCCAGCTGGCGTAATCGGCATACTGGATAGCCAGTTCCGGCAAAAGCGACGGTTCAACCTTAATGAATGTTTGATAGAGCTGCCCGATTTCGCTGATTAGAATTCGTAGCGACCATTCATCCGAAGCAATATGATGCATGCTCAGCAGCAGCATAAATTCCTGCGGTTTTAGCAACAAAAGCGTCATCCGCAACAAAGGCGCCGTTCCTGCCAACACAAACGGCTTTTGCAATTCCCGCTTTATCCGCTTGTCTTGTTCGGCATCCTTGTCAGGCAACGGCAAATCGCTCAAATCCAGCAAAGCTAAAGGTACGCGACTATTGTTTGATAGGATTTGTTCGGTTTGTCCCTTTACATTGCTGAATGTTGTACGCAATACCTCGTGCCTGCGCACAACTTCGTTGACACACTGCTCCAGCAGCAAAATATTCAACCTACCCGAAATCCGTATCGCTCCCGCCACGTTGTAATTCGGATTTTCAGGGTCCAGTTGCGCCAGAAACCACATGCGTTGCTGGGCAAAGGACAAAGGCAAGCCGCCTTCCCTATGCCGTTTCGGAATGACTTTCGGATCGACTCTACTTCTGTTCTTTAGCAGGTTGGAAAGAAGCGCACGCTTCTCGGCGGATAGATTTTCGATTCTGGTGACAGTGTTGTGCATTTCTGGATGTCCTGTAACGGGCTGTTGGTTATCTATGAACTAACGATTAAGCATAAGGCTCGCTTCTTCATCGCTGAGTTGATCCATTTCCGCCAATAGCTTCAACATATCCCCCTCAGTCAATTGCTCAAGCTGGGTTTGCATAATCAACCCCGCCAATTCCTTAATTGTCGTTTTCTGGAAAATGTCTTCTACGCTAAGCTCAATACCGAAATGCTCTTGAATGCGCGATACAACCTGGATAGCCAACAGCGAATGACCACCTAATTCGAAGAAATTCCGGTTAACGCCTACAGCTGTTATACCGAGAAGTTCCATCCAGATTTCCGCCAAGGCTTGTTCTATGGGATCGCCGGGCATATTGCCCTGTTCATCAATAGCCGCGCTGTAGCAGTCGGGTGGAAGCAGCGCTTTTCGATTGACTTTGCCGTTTGCTGTCAAAGGTAAAACATCCAAAAACACATAGGCCGACGGCAGCATATAGTCCGGCAGATCTGCTTGAAGCGCATCACGCAGGGCATCCTCTGTTAACGCCGCGTTATCGCGTCTGGTCACGTAAGCGACCAGACGTTTATTTCCAGGCTGATCTTCCCGAGCTAAAACGACAGCATCATCAACGCCGGGATTCGCCATTAGCCGGGCCTCGATTTCTCCCAACTCGATCCTGAAGCCGCGTATTTTTACCTGATGGTCGATACGGCCTAAAAATTCGATGTTGCCGTCTGGGCGATAACACGCCAGGTCGCCGGTTTTATACAACCTGCCACCGTCAAGCTGGAACGGATCGGGAATGAACTTTTCCGCCGTCAGTTCAGGGTGCCGCCAATAACCGCGCACCACGCCTGCACCGCCGATATGGAGTTCGCCCGATACGCCGACCGGAACCGGGTTGCCGCTACGGTCCAGAATATAAAGCCGGACGTTGCTGATCGGCCGCCCTATCGATACCGGCCTGTCCAGATCGTCCCGACCCGCCAGGTAAACGCTGCTCCAAACCGAACCTTCGGTCGGGCCGTATTCGTTGTATAACGGCACCTGCGGCAATGCCGCGTAGTGCTGTTTGACGACTTCGGTCGAGCAGGCTTCGCCGGCAACGATGGCCGTTTTCAACGTTTGCAGCTGAGCTCCCGCTTGTTTCAACAGCAACGCATAAAAGGACGGCAACGCCAGCAGATGCGATACCCGCCGATTGACGATGATTTCAGCCAAGGCCGCAGGATCTTTGGCGGCAGCGTCCGTCGGCAGACACAGGCAACCGCCCTGCCCCAGCGTCCAGAACAGTCCGGCCACGGAACTGTCGAACGCGAACGAGGACAGCAGCAGATAGGCGCTTACCGGTTCCTGATAGTTGGCAAAGCGCGCGGCTGTCGACTGTACGGCGTTGCGATGCGAGACCATCACGCCTTTGGGCTGTCCGGTGGAACCGGAGGTGTAGATGATATAAGCCAGATCGAGCGGCTGATTGCAGGGTGCCGGATTGTCGGCCGGACATTGGGCAATAGCCTGCCAATCGCCGTCCAGACAAATCGTTTCCTTGGCGCTATGCGCCAAGGTCGCCGCCAGCTGTTGCCGGGTAAGCAGCACGGCAATCTGCGCATCTTTCAGCATGTAGGCGATGCGCTCTTGAGGATAATGGGGATCGAGCGGCAAATAGGCGCCGCCGGCCTTCAATATACCCAGTATGCCGACCGCCATCTCCAGCGACCGCTCAACGCAGAGGCCGACCGGCACCTCCGGCCCGACACCTTTGGAACGCAAATAATGGGCTAACTGATTGGCTTTGGCGTTGAGCTCGGCATAGCTCAGCGTTTGCCCTGCAAACGCCACCGCAGCCGCATCCGGCGTTTTGTTAACCTGCGCTTCAAACAAGTTATGCAGGCTTTGTTCGGCAGAAAACTCTGCGGCAGTCGCGTTGAAATCGAACAGCAGTTGCCGACGCTCTGCCGCCGGCATGATGTCGATAGTATCCACCGGCTGCTGCGGATTTTTCTCCAGCGCGGTGACCAACGCTTCCATCGCGGTGCGCAGATAAACGGCAATTCGTGACGGATCGATCCCGCCCGCACATTGCACGGTCAAACCAAAATCCTGCCCCAGATCGCAGCAATTCCCAATTTAAAACCCTGATAAAATAAAGGCAATTTTTAACATGAA
>JAQSDX010000075.1 GCA_029946125.1 Candidatus Methylobacter titanis | reverse complement strand
TCGGTAGCTAAGGCGCGCACGCCACGCCCTACAGCGATGGGGGTCAGCAGTCAGAATTAACTCTATGCGTAAGAGCAGTTCTTAGTCTTGCTCTCTAAAACGAAGAGTAAGGCCTTGTAAAAAGTTCCGCAGAATCTGATCGCCGCATTCCCGGTGATGTTTATGGCCTTTTTGTCTGAAAAAAGAGCTGAGTTCGCCTTTGGATAATTCAAAGTCGGCCAGTTTTAAGGTGCTGAGCATGTCCTCTTCTTTAAATTCCAGCGCGATTCTCAGTTTTTTGAGTATGGTGTTATTGGTTAACGGCTCCGGCTTTTTGATCTGTTCGGGTTGATTTTCCTGCTTGCCTCTTTTATAGATAATCAAGCCGTCTAGAAATTTTCCCAGTAGCTTGTTGTCAAGCTCGACATAGTCGGCTTCATTATCTTTTTTGAGCAGCGGCAGTAACTCATCTCGAGTCATTTCTACGTCGCTTAAGGCAAAAATATCGATCATAGTTTGATCTTTAAGCTCTAAAGCGTAGCGTACCCGGCGTAATACATCGTTGTTTATCATGGTTTTTGTGTGACAAGGTTAGGATTTGTGTCTGTAACAGCGGTTTGATTTTTTTTCTGTAAGAAGGCAAGCACATCGTCATTGTTGACTTGATAGTAAATATCTTCAACAAGAACGGTAACGCCTAATGAGTCAAACGTAATCGCATCGCCAAGATAGTAATAAAAAGATTGCCAGTGTTCTTTTCTTCTGAAGACTTCAACTTCCGCGATAGTTTGATCAATTAAAACATACTCTTCCAAGGTCGCAATATTTTGGTATTTTAAACGCTTGGCCGTTTTGTCAAATTTCCGGGTCGATGGGGACAGGACTTCGACAATAATGACCGGCGATTGTTGGTAGTATTCAGAATCACTGTTTTTCTCGCAAACCACCATCACATCAGGATAGAAAAAATCATTATTCACCTTAACTTTCATGTCAGCTATAAAAGTTCTGCAAGGCGTGTCTTTTAATTGATTCTTCAATTCAGCAAATATATTGCCTGACAGCAAGTTATGATTTTCACTCGCCCCAGCCATGGCATAAACTTCACCATCAATGAACTCATGCTTAAATTCCGCAACAAGCTCGCCTCGTAGGTATTCTTCTGCGCTTATCTTGTTATTTGCGTATGTTAAGCCCATTGTTTTTCTCCTGTTTTAGCCTGGGGCAGGTGTCAAATTTTGTACAATCAATCCCTTAATAATTCGTTAATACCGGTTTTGCTGCGGGTTCTTTCATCAACCTGTTTGATGATCACGGCGCAATACAAACTGTAGCTGCCGTCAGCAGAAGGCAAGTTGCCTGGAACTACAACTGAACCGGCTGGAACGCGGCCATAGCTGACTTCGCCGGTCATGCGGTTGAAGATTTTGGTGCTTTGACCGATATAAACGCCCATTGAAATAACCGAGCCTTGTTCAACGACAACGCCTTCGACGATTTCCGAGCGTGCGCCGATAAAACAGTTGTCTTCAATGATCGTTGGCCCTGCCTGCAAGGGCTCCAGAACACCGCCGATACCGACGCCGCCGGAAAGATGCACGTTCTTGCCGATTTGCGCACAAGAGCCGACGCTGGCCCAGGTGTCAACCATAGTACCGCTGTCTACATAGCCGCCGATGTTGACGAACGAAGGCATTAACACGGCGCCCGGTGCAATGTAAGCACCGTGACGGACGATGGCATTAGGCACGACGCGCACGCCGGATTTTGCAAAGTCGTCGGGTGAATAAGTGCTGAACTTGGCTTCAACCTTGTCGTAATAACGGCTGTTGCCGCCTTCGATCACACGGTTTTCGTTGATTCTGAATGACAACAATACGGCTTTTTTCAGCCATTGGTTGACGACCCACTCGCCGCTGGTTTTTTCGGCGACGCGGGCTTTGCCGCTATCCAGTAAGTTGATCGCTGCTTCGACGGCTGCACGCACTTCAGCGGATACGTTGGCAGGGGAAATGTCGGCACGGATTTCAAAGGCGTCGTTAATGATTTTTTCAAGTTGTGACATGGTTTTCTTTATAAAGAGTTAAGGAAATTTTTAATACGATTGGCGGCTTCCACACATTCATCAAGTGGCGCGACCAAGGCAATTCTGACGTGGTTAAGGCCGGGGTTGATGCCGTCGAAATCACGGGATAAAAAACTGCCGGGCAGCACGGTAATGTTTTCTTGGGCAAACAGCCGTTGTGCGAATTCGGTATCGGCAATCGGCGTTTTCAACCAGACATAAAAACTGGCCGGTGGCTGGGTGACGGTGCAAACTTCATCAAGAATATCGATGAAGGCCGCGAATTTTTCCCGGTATAAACGACGATTTTCGACAACATGATGCTCATCTTTCCAGGCTTGAATGCTGGCATGCTGGGTAGGCAAAGGCATCGCGCAGCCATGATAAGTCCGGTACTGAAAATAGTCCTTCAATAGCTCGGCATCGCCGGCAACAAAGCCTGAGCGTAAACCCGGCGCGTTGGAGCGTTTGGATAGGCTGTGGAAAATGACGCAGCGCTTGAATGCCGTGTTGCCCATGTTATAGGCGGTTTGCAGCAAGCCCGGCGGTGGATTGCTTTCGTTGTCATAGATTTCGGTGTAACACTCGTCGGAGGCAATTACAAAATCGTGTTTTTCTGCCAGATTGAGCAGCTTTTCATGGCCGGCTTGATCAATCACTGAACCGGTCGGGTTGCCGGGCGAACAGATATAAATCAACTGGCAGCGTTGCCATATGTCATCCGGCACCGCATCGAAATCCGGTAAATAATCGGAGTCTTCCAGCGTATTCAGAAAATAGGGCTCAGCCCCTGCCAGCAGAGCCGCGCCTTCGTAAATCTGGTAAAACGGATTCGGCATGATGACGACAGGCGATACCTTAGTCGAATCGATCAGGCACTGGGCAAAGGAAAATAAGGCTTCGCGGGTACCGTTGACCGGCAAAACCTGGGTTTCAGGGTTAATGATATTAGCCGGAATCTGAAAACGTCGGCTGATCCATTCGGCAATCGTCTGCCTGAGTTCAGGCAGACCTTTAGTGGTTGGATAGTTAGCCAAACCATGCAAATGGGTTAACAGTGCTTCCTGAATCAAATGCGGGGTGGCATGAGTCGGCTCGCCCATAGACAGCGCGATAGGCGACTTGTCTTTAGGCGGAACAATGTCTTGTTTAAGTTGCGCCAGTTTTTCGAATGGGTAGGGATGTAAATGTTTTAAATTAGGAGTCATCGATTAGTTACAACGCGGTTGTTTACCCTGTGCTTGAGCTTGCTGGAATAGTCCCATGGCTTGCGGCATGCGCTTTTCCAAGTCTTGAATGCGGGTGGCATGCGAAGGGTGAGTCGACATGAATTCTATCGGTTGCTTGCCTTGCGAAGCCTGTTCCATTTTTTGCCACAAGCCGACGCTTTGTCTTGGATCAAAGCCGGCTTTTGCCATTAAATCCACGCCGATCATGTCGGCCTCGCTTTCATGGACGCGGCTGTAAGGCATCAGTATGCCGTATTGCGCGCCGACTCCCAGCATGCCCAGCGCCGTTTGCCCGAGGACGGTTTGCGGTGCGCTGACTGCCTGAATGATGCCCATGCCCGAACTGACCGCCATTTCTTGCGATGCCCGCTCATTGCTGTGTTTTGCGAGAACGTGGCCGATTTCATGGCCGATCACGGCAGCTAATTGATCCTGATTGTCGACCAGCGTGAGCATTCCGGTATGTACGCCGATTTTATTGCCGGGCAAGGCAAAAGCGTTCGGCGAGGCATCTTCAAAGACTACGACTTCCCAGTTGCCGCCGGTTTCCCGGGTAATGGCTCCGGCAATGCAGCTGGCAACCTGATTATATTGACTGTTAGTGCTGACAGGTTTTTGTTTTTTCAGGTTATCAAAAGCCTGCAAGCCCATTTGATCAATTTGCGTATCAGGCATGAAAACAAGTTGGCTTCTACCTGTAGGGCTAGTAATGCAGGCGCTTAATAGGCAGGCAGTTAGCAGAGCTGGAAATGTTTTTTTTAACATAAAAAATGGCCGGTAGTTTTAGTTATGTCGGCCATTTTAACGTAACTTTTTATCTGGGGTTTAAAAATGTAGTTACTCAGGCTTCAGGATTTTGGTGAACATCTCGTCGTACTCTTGTTTTGACAATATACCGCTGACTCCGGTACGTTGATGGGTGTTATCGAAGAAATAGGTTCGGGGTAGCTCACCATACCATTTAGGATCGATTTCAAATTGCAATTTCTGGGTATTTTCATCGGCATAAATCCAGTTTTCAATGTCGGATAAGTGGTTTTTCTCCAGAATTTGTTGAACTTGGTCGGTTACCGATAACTCATCTGCCGCCAGCATGATCATGTTGAGTTCAGGTCTGCTCTTATGAATATTGCTTAACAGCTCCATGTCTTTCAGGCAGGAAGAGCAGTTTATCGACCAAATGACCAGCATGAATGGCTGATTGGCGTTGCTGGTCAATATTTGCTGATAACTTCCTGAGGTGAATGCCGATGGCTCTGCTTGCGCAGGTGAGTAAAGTGGGGCTAAAAGGAGAAACAAAAGATAAGGAAAAAGTTTTTTTAGGCGCATGATTAATTTTTTATAAGTAGTGTGAGCGAGTTGATTCACCGGAAGCAAACGGTAAAAGTGTGTCATATGACCTGGTTTAATGTGTTAACTCACATAGTTTAATTGGGGTGATACAGGCAGTTTGCAGAAGGCAGCAAAGCGAATCTTGTCATTCGGCAGTCATCCTGTTGCCATATATTTATTATTGTAGCCTAAGATTTCAGCAAAAAAAATAGCTGCTGTTTTGGCTAATAGATAATGGTGTTTTTTGGCATTCAAAGCTGGCTCTGATTGCTTTTTGGTTCTGGTCGGGTATCACTTATTAACAGCACAAAATTTCATCAGGAACATCAGTGCAACAGGCCATAAATGCCGGTTTATTAACTTAGCGGGGGTCTATAATTTGTGGTACAACATAATATCAGCCGATATTAACGACTATTGCATCGACTTTTGATTTGGATGATCATTGAATAAACATAACCACTGGATAATACTATGGCGATAAATACCAACCGACCCACATCCCCACATTTGCAAGTCTACCGACTGCCTTTAACTGGCATTATTTCCATCAGCCATCGAATTACCGGCGTTATGCTCTCTACTGGATTGTTCTTATTTGTTTATGTCATTTCAGCGCTGGCAGACGGCGAAGATTCATATAAGGCAATGCAGGCCGTCATGAATCTATGGTTGCTCAAACTGGTATGCTGGGGCTTTGTTTACGCGCTGTTTTTTCACCTGTGCCATGGCGTTCGCCATTTGGTTTGGGATTCCGGCAACAGCTTTGAACTGGAAACGTTAAACCGCTACGCGATGATTGAGCTGGCAGCATCATTGGCGCTGACTTTAATCACTTTTGTGTGGGGATGCTATGGATTATAGAACGCCTTTATCCCGAGTTCGGGGCTTGGGTTCTGCCAAAAGCGGAACGACTCACTGGTGGATGCAGCGCGTCACTGCCGTAGCGCTGATTCCGTTGTCTTTTTGGTTAATCTATTTTCTGGGTTTGAGTGTGACTGCCCCCTATCAACAGACCGTAGACTGGTTGGCATCGCCTGTTAATACCTTATGCATGGTGGCGTGGATCATCGCCGTTTTCTATCATGCCGCGTTGGGTTTGCAGGTGGTGATTGAAGATTATGTCGCCGCCGAAGGCCCCAAGATTATCTCAATTTGGGCCGTTCATCTGGCATTCTTGTTTTTGGCGATTGCGGCTTTGCTGGCCGTATTTCGCATTGTATCGATAGGCTAACTCATGTCCGCAGATTATAAAATTATTGAACATACTTACGATGTGGTTGTCGTCGGCGCTGGCGGCGCTGGCCTTCGCGCCACCTTGGGCATGGCCGAAAAAGGCCTGAAAACCGCCTGCATCACCAAAGTATTTCCCACCCGCAGTCACACCGTCGCCGCGCAGGGCGGTATCAGCGCAGCGCTGGGCAATATGGGCGAAGACGACTGGCGCTTTCACATGTACGACACCGTCAAAGGCTCCGACTGGCTGGGCGATCAGGACGCGATTGAATACATGTGCCGCGAAGCCATGGCTGCGGTTATCGAACTGGAGCATTACGGGGTGCCTTTTTCGCGCACCGCCGACGGCAAAATCTACCAGCGCGCCTTCGGCGGCATGACCACGCATTACGGCAAAGGCACGGCACAACGTACTTGTGCGGCGGCCGACAAGACCGGTCATGCGATTTTGCATACCTTGTATCAGCAGTCGTTAAAACATAAGGCCGAATTTTTCGTCGAATACATTGCGCTGGATTTGATTATGGAGGACGGTGAATGTCGCGGTATTTTGGCCTGGTGTCTGGATGACGGCTCGCTGCATTTGTTCAAATCCCATATGACTGTATTGGCGACCGGCGGTTACGGGCGTACCTTTTTTTCCTGCACCTCGGCGCATACCGTGACCGGCGACGGTAACGCGATGGTATTACGCGCCGGTTTGCCGTTACAGGATATGGAGTTTATCCAGTTTCACCCGACCGGCATTTACGGCGCAGGCTGTTTGATTACCGAAGGCGTCAGAGGCGAGGGCGGTTATCTGACTAACTCTGAGGGCGAGCGCTTCATGGAGCGCTATGCGCCAACCGCCAAAGACCTGGCTTCACGCGATGTGGTCAGCCGCGCGATGACCATTGAAATCAATGAAGGTCGCGGCGTAGGCCCACTGAAAGATCATCTCTATCTGCATATCGAACATCTTGATCCGGCTATTATTCACGAGCGCTTGCCGGGTATTTCCGAAACCTCGCGGATTTTTGCGAATGTCGACATCACCAAAGAGCCGATCCCGGTGTTGCCGACCGCGCATTACAACATGGGCGGCATCCCCACCAATTATAAAGCCGAAGTGGTTACCTTGAATGGCGACGATCCTGATGCCGTGGTGCCGGGCTTGATGGCAATCGGCGAGGCGGCCTGCGTATCCGTGCATGGGGCCAACCGCTTGGGCTCAAACTCGTTACTGGATATTGTGGTGTTTGGTCGTGCTGCTGCTATCCGTTGCGCAGAGCTTATCAAACCAGGCACTGCATTAAAGCCACTAGCCAAGACTGCCTGTGATAAAGCCATCGCCCGCTTCGATAAAATCCGCCATGCCAATGGCAGTCGCTCGACTTCCGATATCCGTTTGGACATGCAAAAAGTCATGCAAACTAAAGCGACGGTGTTCAGAACCGGTGCCACGCTGACCGAAGGCATCAACGCGATGGCGAAAGTCAGAAAAACCTTTGCCGATGTCAAAGTGGTCGATCAATCGCTGATCTGGAATACCGACCTGGTCGAAACGCTGGAGCTGGATAACTTGCTGAGCCAGGCCACCGTGGCGATCAACGCCGCAGGCAACCGCACCGAGAGTCGGGGCGGTCATGCACGGGAAGATTATCCCAAGCGCGATGACCAAAACTGGTTGAAACATACGCTGACCTGGCTGGACGGCGATCAGGTAAAAATCGATTACCGGCCGGTGCATATGTATACCTTAACCGATGATGTTGACGTAATTCCACCAAAAGAGAGGGTGTACTGATGGCTGAATTTACCCTGCCTAAAAACTCGGTGTTAATCGAAGGCAAAACCTTTAAAGCGCCAGCCGGAACAACCAACATCCGCCGCTTTGAAGTATATCGCTGGGACCCCGAGTCTGGCGAAAACCCGCGCATCGATGCATTCGAACTGGATATGGATAAGTGCGGCCCGATGGTGCTGGACGCGATCCTGAAAATCAAGAATGAAGTCGACAGCAGCCTGACCTTCCGGCGTTCCTGCCGCGAAGGCGTGTGCGGCTCCTGCGCAATGATGGTCAACGGTAAAAATACCTTGGCTTGTACTAAAGCCATCGATTCCTATTCCGGCACCATCAAAATTTACCCGTTGCCGCATTTGCCAGTCGTTAAAGACCTGGTGGCGGATCTGACCCATTTTTATGCGCAATACGCGTCGATCAAGCCGTGGATAGAAACCCAAACCCCGCCGCCTGCGGATACCGAGCGCCTGCAAAGCAAAGAAGACCGGGAAAAACTCGATGGTTTATACGACTGTGTGCTGTGCGCCTGTTGCTCGACCAGTTGCCCCAGTTACTGGTGGAACAGCGAGCGTTACCTGGGCCCTGCGGTGCTGCTGCAAGCCTATCGCTGGCTGGTCGACAGCCGCGACGAAAGCACCGGCGAACGGCTGGACGAACTGGAAGACCCGTTCAAATTGTACCGTTGCCATACGATTATGAACTGTACCGATACCTGCCCTAAAGGCTTGAATCCGGCGAAAGCCATTGCCGAAACCAAGAAAATGTTAGTGCAGAGAAAGCTGGGTTGATGGACGAACTGGCTCAATTAAAGTGGCAATGTCGACGCGGGACCAAGGAGCTGGATAAGCTGTTGAATCGCTATCTGGAAATAGAATATCTGGCGGCGGATCAGGAGGAGCGGGATTTGTTTATTGAGTTGCTGGGGATGGAGGATGATGTGTTGATCGGGGTTTTGATGGGAGACAGGAAGCCGGAAGCGAAAGAATTAGCAGGCCTGGTTAATAAAATAACCAAGGGTACGCATTGCGCGCCTTTGTTGTTTTAATTTTTGTATAGTGCACGCGATGCGCGTAGCCTTATAACTTTTATTGTGTTCATGTGCTACCTGACAGGAGTCGAGTAGCGCTGTGTTGATTAGATGTTGGATTTCTCCATCTGAGGATGGAGAAATATTAGGCAACGAAACAGCAGTTGTCTAACCAAAATGACTTCCAAATAGAGATGGGCTAAAACGCGCTAGGCTAATTCGATCGTACAAACTGTTCTTCTGTAGAATTTCTAGAGGAAGTCGATATAAGTAAGCTATTGAAAATAATTATTGTCGGAAGATACTTGATATGAAATCTAAACAGCAACCCCCCCCTAATACAGTCAACTCTTTGTCGAAAGTTCTGGATCAAAGTGAGCAGATTAAAGGCGTGGTAGATGAGTGCGCTAAAGAATTGTCGTCAGTTAATCTTGCATTGAAAGATAGTCTTTCAATACAAGATCAGAAAGCAGAGATTGAAAATGCTCTTGAAAAAAGTCAAGAGGTTGAAAGCAAGGTGCAAGAAGCCTCCGATCAGCTTTCGGTGGTAAATAAATCTTTAGAGCATGAGGTTAGGGAACGGGAGTGTCTAGAGCATCAATTAGCCGCTGTCAAAAAACAGGAAGAGTCAGCTCGCCATGAAGCATTTCATGATCCTTTAACTGGCTTGCCAAACCGAGTTCTTTTCAATGAAAGACTTGAGCATGGATTAGTCCAGGCAAAACGGCATGGTTGGTCTCTCGCAATAATGTTTTTAGATCTGAATGATTTCAAAACCATTAACGATGTGTATGGGCACGATGCGGGCGACATTGTGTTGCAAACTATCTCTAAGCGGCTCAAAGATAATACACGCGACGATGACACAGTTAGCCGACATGGTGGTGATGAATTTTTGTATTTGCTAATGGAAGCTCAGGAAAAGCAACATACAATTCTGATGGTAGAAAAGATTATCAAAGTAATCCAAGAACCATGCGACATAGGCGTACGAGAGTTAGTTATAAATCCAAGTATCGGAATCTCACTTTTTCCTAAAGACGGTGACTCTTCAGACATCTTGATTAAGAGCGCAGACAAGGCGATGTATCAAGCCAAACGGACCAAATCTGGATATGCTTTCGCTAGTGAGACATAAGGCGTAAGGCGGGTAGCCAGGTAGGGGGCGCATCGCGCCCCATTTCGGAGCTGGGAATTCTGATCTCCAAAATCGTTTGTTCGTTGGAATGTTTAAAATAACCGGGTCATTTTGGTATTTGTAAATGGGGCGCGATGCGGCCCCTACATCTGGATCCAGAGGCGGCAGCAAGAAATCAATTGATTGGATATTCGAACACACAAGATTGAAGATTTTATAAGAAGGAAACGCTGTAAGGCGGATTCGCGCCAGCAATCCGCCATGATCGGAGCCTTGAGCCTGATCCCCGCTCGGACTTTTCCAAGCGGGGATTTTTTATGCCTGATTGTATTGGATATTGTGCGTTGATTGGCGGTTTGCTGAAGCGAAACCGCCCTACCATGCTACGATTTACCTTTTTATTATGCTGATGCGGAGCGGTTATGCCCAACTATCGACGTAACTTTGTGGCGGGCGGTTGTTATTTTTTCACCGTTAACCTGTTGGAACGGCAACGTACTTTGCTAACCGATCATATTGATTTACTGCGCGACTCGGTACGCCGGGTGCGTCCATTCCATATTGATGCCTGGGTGGTGTTGCCCGATCACATGCATTGCATCTGGACACTGCCGCCGGATACGGATGACTTCCCGATGCGCTGGCGTCTGATTAAATTACTTTTCTCCAAAGGTTTACCGCGCATCGAACTCCTGTCGGCGACACGGCAACGGCGCGCCGAACGGGGCATTTGACAGCCGCCATCCATGGCAGCTGCCCTGCGGGTGCTATGCATCCAAATCCGTTCCAGACGGATTTGTGGCAACGCCGCTATTGGGAACATACCATTGTTACCGAACGGGATTATGCCCAACATATTGACTACATTCATGTTAACCCACTCAAACATGGCTATGTGCAACGGGTTTGCGATTGGCCGCATTCAACTTTTCATCGTTATGTTGTCGATGGCATTTTGCCGGTCGATTGGTGCGGTGATATGGTCAATTTGCCGACTGTTTCGGAATGATTGGCAAGTCGGGTAGATGGCGCATCGCGCATTTTTCGCGCCAAAAAGGACCAAGTCTTGTATTATGCATTTTCGTGACCGTTCAGGTTGTTCGGCAAACATTGAACGTGAATTACGCATTAAAAAAGAGGTATTTATATGCAAACATTAAAAAAACAATTAAAACAAAATCTGATGTTGATTTTTTTCGGCATTCTGCTTCCTGCTAATATTGCAATGGCAGGGACAGACCAAGCAGACCAGGAAAAACTTCTTAGGGCGCGGGTAAAGAGCTATGAGCAAAATACAGATCACACAAGCCATTTAACCCCTGTCGATAAGAGCCTGGAGTTTCATGGCGTTTTTTACGGTTATCTCCCTTGCAACGATTGCGATGGAATTAAAGCGACACTGTCGTTAAAACAAAACAACAATTATCTGTTGGTGACCCAGCCAGCAAAAGAATCCTCAAAGGAGTTTTATGAAAAGGGAAAATATAGCTGGAATGATGAGACCCATACCGTTGTTTTAACGTCACGTAGGGAATCAACCCTACGGCAATATCGTATTGAAAATGAAGGAACGCTCATTCAGCTTAACAGCGATGGAACGAAGGTGGCAGGTAAGTCAGATCGCTATACTTTACGCAGAAGCGATACGGTAAAGTCACGTGAGGTACATATTCACTAGTTCTAACGTTTCTGTGATGCCTGAGTTAAGCGGCTACACATAACCAACGTAACATAGTTCGGACGGGGCAACATGCCCGTTCGGCTGTGTGTAACTCCGTAGGTTGGGTTAGGCGCTAGCCGTAACCCAATGCTTCACGCAGAAAATGTCGGGTTATTATATTACGCTTGGCAATTGCTCCTGTATTATTCCACCTCCTGCAGAATCCACAGGGAGTGGGGAATGCAGATATTGCATAACACCATGGATGGCGTGTAGTAGAGCAACGCAGGAGCAGTTGCCGAGGAGCAAATATCCGTCTATGGAATCGTAACCGGATCTGCCGACAAGGTTACCGCAGCTTCGCGACAGGGTTACAAAATGACTGGAAAAAATGGTCTTTATCCTTACGCGATTGGAAAGCAGCCATTAATCAGTTTATGATGCTGCTTCAGGATAAAAGTCTGATTTTTATCAGTTTGCACGTAAAACCCCTTCCTTCAGGTGGGGGATGTAAGTGTGCCCTTGACTTTAAGGTTATATAATTTACTGTAGAGACATGATAGCAGCCACTAAAATACGCCTTTATCCAGACACCAAGCAAGCTGAAAAACTGGCTAAAGCGTTCGGTTGTGCGCGGTGGTTGTGGAACAATAGCCTC
>JAQSDX010000074.1 GCA_029946125.1 Candidatus Methylobacter titanis | reverse complement strand
GACGTATCGCAACGAAGGCGCGCACGGCACGCCCTACTCATTTTTTAACGCTTACGAACGACTTGGTAAGGTCGCGTAATGTAACCCAACGGCACACTCCAGACATGCACCAAACGACTGAACGGGAAAACCAAAAACAAGGTCTGTCCTAAAAACAAATGCAATTTGAAAATAATGCCGATCTCGCTGACTTGATCCGCTGCGCCGCTACGAAACGTCACGATGCGTTGCGCCCATTCCCCCAGCAGCAACATATTGGCGCCGTCATAATGATAAAGTGAAATCGGCAAGGTCAGCAAACCCAGCGCCAGCTGTACGCCGATCAGCAGCAGAATGAATATATCCATACGACTGCTGGTAGCGCGAATGCGGGCATCGGTCAGGCGACGGCGTATCAAAATGATAATGCCTTTTAAGCACACGCCGCCGAATACGCCACCGGCAATCACAGCCAGGATTTGTTTGGCCGATGTCGACAAGCCTAAGGCATGATAAACCTCAGGCGGCGTCAGTAGGCCGACGAAATGCCCGACGAACAGCAACAGGATGCCGATATGGAATAAATTGCTGCCCAGCCTTAATTCGTCGGCGCGCAGAAATTGGCTGGAACCGGTGCGCCAAGTGTATTGATCGCGGTCGTAACGCGCCAGGCTGCCGATAAAAAACACGCTGATCGCGATATAAGGGTAATAGCCGAATAGTAAGGTATTGAGATAATCCACGATTGACTCCTTCTTAAAGAGAACGATTTTGCGCTTTTAAATACTGATCGCGCGGCGTGATGGTGATCGGACTGACAGCGGCTGCCTGGCTTTTACACGCATCCCCCGCTCCCATAAAACTGACGGCTTCTTCCTCCCAGATTTCATCCATATTGACCAGGGTTTCATCCTCGCCTTCGGTCGCAGCTTGCTGGCGGATTTCTGCCAGCGCTTCGGGTTCGCCGGCAAAGCCCGATAGCGCATTGAAAATTGCGCAAAACTCGCTGCCGCGTTCGCTTAACCGTGCGCCCAACAAGCTGAGTACCGGCATCGCGTCGTGCAATAACTGCATCGCCTCCGCCTGTTCCTGTTGCGACAGAAACTCCAGAAATAACGGGATGTAATCCGGCAGTTCATGCGTGGACATTTCAAAGCCATGCGCCTCGTACATTTGCAGCAGATTAACCATGGCCTGCCCCCGGTCGCGGGATTCGCCGTGGACATGCTCGAAAATATGCAGCGACAAAAACCGTCCCCGGTCGAATAGCGCCACATAATCCTCTTGAACATCCAGCAGATCTGCGCCGCGGTAGGAATCGATCAACGCCAATACCGATTTTTTATGGTCGTCCTGCAACAGATTTTCCTGCTCGACGACCGCCGCCATTTCGTCCAATGCTTCAAGCATCTCGGCTTCGGGATAGCTCAGCAGTAGCGATAGAACTTTTAATGTTTGCATAATAACGCCTTATTTTGCCGGTTCGACTTTAATCGGAATCTTGACCGGAATACCGCCGCCACGTTGCGGCTTCTTGTTACCGCCAAACAAATTGGTCTCATTGTTTCCGGTAGCACATCCGCTGCCGAAACTGAATCCGCAGCCGCCTTGCTCGCCGTAAGCATCAAAAGTGGAACTGGCGTATTCTCGATGGCTGCTTGGAATCACAAAACGGTCTTCGTAATTGGCAATCGCCATGTAGCGGTACATTTCTTCAACCTGCAGCTGGGTCAAACCGACGCGCTCCAAGACCTCGGTATTAACCACGCCATCGACGGTAAGACTGCGCATATAGGCCCGCATTGCCAGCATCCGCTCCAGACCCAATACCACAGGTTCTTCTTTACCCGCAGTCAATAAATTTGCCAGATACTGCACCGGAATACGCAGGGATCTTACGTCGGGAATGTCGCCATCCATGCCGATTTGGTCGTTTTCCGCCGCCGATTGAATCGGTGATAACGGCGGCACGTACCAGACCATCGGCAGGGTGCGGAACTCGGGATGCAGCGGAAACGCCACTTTCCAATCTATCGCCATTTTATAAACCGGCGAATCCTGCGCCGCTGTCAGCCAGGATTCGGGAATACCGGCCGCCCGCGCCTCCGCTATCACGTCCTCATCGAATGGATCGAGGAAAACATCCAGCTGTTGCTGATACAAGTCCTGCTCGTTCTCGACGCTTGCCGCGGCTTCAATACGGTCGGCGTCGTACAACAACACGCCTAAATAGCGAATCCGTCCGACGCAGGTTTCCGAGCACACCGTCGGCTCGCCCGCTTCGATGCGCGGATAGCAGAAGGTGCATTTTTCCGATTTTCCGGTTTCCCAGTTGTAGTAGATTTTTTTGTACGGACAGGCGGAAACGCACATCCGCCAACCGCGACATTTGTCCTGATCGATCAACACAATGCCGTCTTCTTCGCGCTTGTAAATCGAGCCGCTGGGACAAGCCGCAACACAGGTCGGGTTCAGGCAATGTTCGCACAAACGCGGTAAATACATCATGAAGGTGTTTTCAAATTCACCGTACATGTCTTTCTGGATGTTGTCGAAATTGGTATCGCGCGACCGTGATGAAAATTCGGTGCCCAGGATTTCCTCCCAGTTCGGGCCGCCTTCGATTTTCTCCATGCGCTCGCCGGTAATCACCGAAAAGGGGCGCGCGGTGGGCGGATTTTTCGATTCTTTGGCGCTGTGTAAATGCTGGTAATCGAAATCGAACGGTTCGTAATAATCGTCGATTGATGGCAGATCCGGGTTACCGAAAATATTACGCAAGATCATATGCTTGCTGCCTTGACGCGGCTCTATCTTGCCGTTGATTTTACGTATCCAGCCGCCGTTCCATTTGTCCTGGTTTTCCCACTGCTGAGGAAAACCGACCCCCGGCTTGGTTTCGACATTATTAAACCACGCATATTCGACCCCTTTACGCGAAGTCCAGACGTTTTTGCAGGTAACCGAGCAAGTGTGACAGCCGATACACTTGTCCAAATTTAACACCATACCTATTTGTGCGCGAATATTGCGCGATCCTTTCCTGGATCGCGTTCCTTCGGAACCCGCTTCGCGGTCCAAATTTGTTCCAGACAAATTAGTCATCTATGCCCCCTGTTGCTGATTGACGTTTTGACCCTCTTTACCCAACTCGCTGGGTTCTTCCAGCCAATCCACTTTGCTCATTTTGCGGATAATCACAAACTCATCCCGATTGGAACCGACCGTGCCGTAATAGTTAAAACCGTAACTTAGTTGGGCGTAACCGCCGATCATATGCGTCGGTTTAAGCGTCGCCCGGGTCACCGAGTTATGAATACCGCCGCGCCCACCGGTCATTTCTGAGCCAGGCATGTTGACTGTTTTTTCCTGGGCGTGATACATCATGCACATGCCTTCGGGAACACGCTGACTGACGACCGCCCTGGCGACCAGCGCACCGTTGACATTAAAGGCTTCTATCCAATCGTTATCTTTAATGCCGACTTTCGCCGCATCGACTTCGCCCATCCATACGATCGGCCCTCCGCGCGACAAGGTCAGCATCAACAGATTATCGGTATAGGTGCTGTGAATGCCCCATTTTTGATGAGGCGTTAAAAAATTCAACACGATCTCGTCATTGCCGTTGGGCTTTTGTCCCAGAATCGGCGTAATGGAGCGGGTATCGACAGGCGGTTTATAAACGCACAAAGTCTCGCCAAACGCCCGCATCCAAGAATGATCCTGGTAAAACTGCTGGCGACCGGTCAGGGTACGCCAGGGAATCCGCTCGTGGACATTGGTGTAACAGGCGTTGTAACAGACCTGCTCGGATTCAACGCCGCTCCAGGTCGGCGACGAGATGATCTTGCGCGGCTGCGCCTGTACATCGCGGAAACGGATTTTGTCGTCTTCGCGCGGTAAGGCCAGATGGGTATGAT
Source organism: Candidatus Methylobacter titanis (assembly GCA_029946125.1). Lineage (GTDB taxonomy): Bacteria > Pseudomonadota > Gammaproteobacteria > Methylococcales > Methylomonadaceae > Methylobacter_A > Methylobacter_A titanis. Next base: position 9,424 of record JAQSDX010000074.1, on the reverse strand, counting down.
CCCGCCCGGTGATTTTGCTTAAAGCTGCCCACGCTTTAACCGCGACATGGCCGTTGGTTTCAGGCGCCAGCATCAGGATCACTTCGGTCGCATCAATATCGGATTCGATGCGCGGCATGCCTTTACTGATGCCTTCATCGGTGACCAGTCGGTTCAGTTCGCCCAGTTGCTTGACTTCGGTCTCGGTGTTCCAGGCTATGCCCTTGCCGCCGTTGCCGACTTTGCCCAGCAACGGCCCCAGCGAGGTGAACATCTTGTAGGTGTTCGGATAATCGCGCTCGACCACCACCAGCGTCGGCATGGTTTTACCCGGAATCGGCTCGCATTCGCCTTTTTTCCAATCCTTGACGTCGAACGGCTGAGCCAGCTCTGCCGGTGTATCATGCAGGATCGGCACCGCGACTATATCTTTTTCCAGCCCCAAGTGACCTACAGTCAATTCCGAGAATTTCTTGGCGATACCTTTATATATATCCCAGTCAGAGCGCGATTCCCAGGCGGGATCAACGGCTTTAGACAGCGGATGGATGAACGGGTGCATGTCCGAGGTATTCAGGTCGTTTTTCTCGTACCAGGTCGCAGTCGGCAAAATAATGTCCGAATACAAACAGGTCGTGGACATCCTAAAATCCAGCGTAACCAGCAAATCGAGTTTGCCTTCTGCGGCAGTTTCATGCCATTCCACTTCCGAGGGTTTGTCGCTACTATCGCCCAGGTCTTTGCCCTGCAAGCCGTGTTGCGTGCCCAGCAAATACTTCAGGAAATATTCGTGGCCTTTGCCGGACGATCCCAGCAAATTGGAACGCCACACAAACATATTGCGCGGAAAGTTTTGCGGGTTATCCGGGTCTTCGCAGGACATCTTCAACTTGCCGCTTTTCAGCGATTTGACCACGTAGTCAATCGGATCTTGTTTGGCTTTTTCCGCATCCCTGACCACCTGCAAGGGGTTGGTTTGCAGTTGCGGCGCAGACGGCAGCCAGCCCATGCGCTCGGAACGTACGTTAAAATCAATCAGGCTGCCTTGCCAATCTGTAGGCTTGGCCAGCGGCGACAAAATCTCGCTCACTTTGAGTTTTTCGTAACGCCATTGACTGGTGTGATTGTAGAAAAACGAGGTGCTGTTCATCTGCCGGGGCGGACGCTTCCAATCCAGGCCGAACGCCAGCGGCAACCAGCCGGTTTGCGGACGCAGTTTTTCCTGCCCCACATAATGCGCCCAGCCGCCGCCGGACTGGCCGACGCAACCGCACAGCATCAGCATATTCATAATGCCACGATAGTTCATGTCCATGTGATACCAGTGATTGATACCGGCTCCCAGAATAACCATCGAACGGCCCCGAGTCTTTTCGGCATTGGTCGCAAATTCCCGCGCCACCGCAATCACATTTTTCCGTGACACGCCGGTGATTTTTTCCTGCCATGCGGGCGTATAAGGGAAATCCTCATCGTAAGATGCGGCAACATTGTCGCCGCGCCCGTTTTTACCGGCGACATCGCCTAGGCCGCGATCTATGCCGTAATTGGCAACCAGTAAATCGAACACCGTGGTCGCCAAGACTTCGGTGCCGTCGGCCAAGGTGATTTTTTTAACCGGCACATTGCGTTTTTGAATCGCGTCATGAGCCGAATGGGTAAAATGCGGATGCTCGGAACCGCCAAAATAAGGAAAGCCGACGCTGGCGACAGCGTCTTTGCTATCGATCAAGCTCAAGCGTAACTTGACTTCCTGATTATCTACGGTTTTTTGTTCTATATTCCAATGCCCGCTTTCGCCCCAGCGGAAACCGATCGAGCCGCATGGCGGAACGATCTGGCCGTTGATTTCATCGTAAGCGACCGTTTTCCAGTCGGGGTTATTGTCCTGGCCCAGTTGGCCTGAGAAATCGGAGGCTCTGAGGAAACGATCCTGCACATAGCCGCCGTCCTGCTCTTTCAGCATCACCAGAAACGGCAAGTCGGTATTTTCGCGCACATACTGATTGAAATAGGGGCTTTGGCGCTCGACATGAAATTCCTTCAATATCACATGGCCTATCGCCATCGCCAGTGCGGCATCGGTGCCTTGTTTGGGATGCAGCCACAGGTCGGCGAATTTGCTGGCCTCCGAATAATCAGGACTGACGACCACGACTTTCGCGCCTTTATAACGCGCTTCGGTCATGAAATGGGCGTCTGGGGTGCGGGTTTGCGGCACGTTCGAGCCCCACAGCATCAAAAATCCGGAGTTATACCAGTCGGCCGATTCGGGCACGTCGGTTTGCTCTCCCCAGGTTTGCGGCGATGCCGGCGGCAAATCGCAATACCAGTCGTAAAAACTCATGCTGACGCCGCCGATCAGCGACAGGTATCGGCTGCCGGCCGCATAAGACACCATCGACATCGCCGGAATCGGCGAAAAACCGATAATCCGGTCGGGGCCAAAAGTTTTGGCGGTATAAATATTGGCCGCCGCGATGATTTCGTTGACTTCTTCCCAATTGGCGCGGACCAAACCGCCCAAGCCGCGTTTTGATTTATATTCTGCGGCTTTGTCCGGGTCTTCGACAATAGATGCCCAAGCATCAACCGAGTCTAAAGTCAGTCTGGCTTCCCGCCACAACCTGACCAAGCGGCCGCGTATCATCGGATATTTAAGACGGTTGGCGCTGTACAAATACCAGGAATAACTCGCACCGCGCGGACAGCCGCGAGGTTCGTGATTGGGCAGGTCGGGACGTGTGCGAGGATAATCGGTTTGCTGGGTTTCCCACGTCACCAGCCCGTTTTTAACGTAGATCTTCCAGCTGCAAGAACCGGTGCAATTGACGCCATGCGTGGAGCGCACGATTTTGTCGTGTTGCCAGCGCGACCGGTAGCTGTTCTCCCAGCTGCGATCTTCATTAGTCACCACGCCGTGATTATCGGAAAAAGTTTCGGTTTTTTTCTTGAAGAACAGCAAGCGATCCAGAAAATGACTCATAAGATTGACCTATTTTTTAGGGTTTTGATATTTATCGTTCCCACGCTTTGCGTGGGAATGCCGCCAGAGACGCTCTGCGTCTCGCACCGCTGGAGCGGTGCAGGATTTATTCCCACGCCGGAACGTGGGAACGATGGAGCTCTTAACAAGGCATGACCGCCGTTTTACGCGCGTAAAACCACCAGGTAATGCCAATACAGGCCAGATAAAAAGCGATAAAACAATACAACGCCGCATCAGGTGTGCCGGTCATGCTGATAGCGGTGCCGTAACTCTTGGGGATAAAGAACGCGCCGTAAGCGGCAATCGCCGAGCTGAAACCCAGCACCGCCGCCGCTTCTTTTGCCGCCTCTTTTTTGGCTTTGGCCACAGCTTCTTCGCCCTGCCCTTTTGCCGCACACAGCCGTTCGGTCATAAAGATAACCGGAATCATGCGGAAGGTGGAACCGTTGCCGATGCCGGTGGTGATAAATAACAGCATGAACATCGCCAGAAAGCCCCAAAAATCGCCGGAATTACCCGCTGACGGCATAAAATGTAACACGCCGAACACCGCGCCAATCATGATCACGAAATTCCATAGCGTCACCTGCGCTCCGCCCAGTTTGTCCGCCAGCCAACCGCCGACCGGCCTGATTAACGCGCCAACCAGCGGCCCCAAGAAGGCGTATTGCATCGGGTTAACCTCGGGGAACAGAATTTTAATCAACATTGGGAAACCGGCTGCGTAACCGATAAACGAGCCGAATGTTCCGGTATAAAGCCAACACATCAGCCAGTTATGTTTGCGCTTGAAAATAATCGATTGTTCTTTGAATGAGGCCTTGGCGGAGGCGATATCATTCATGCCGAACCATGCTGCGATGCTGGTGGCGATAATAAACGGCACCCAGATAAATCCGGCGTTTTGCAGCCAAATCGATTTGGTCACTGCGCCCTTAACCCATTCCTGCGGCTCGCCACCCAATGAACCGAATACGCCCGCCGCGATAACCAGCGGCACCACAAACTGCACGGTGCTGACGCCCAAATTGCCTAAACCGGCATTCAAGCCCAAGGCCGTGCCTTTTTGGGATTGGGGATAAAAAAAGCTGATATTGGCCATACTGGAGGCAAAATTACCGCCGCCGAAACCGCATAACAAGGCCAACACCACCATTAATACATAAGGCGTTTCGGGATTTTGTACCGCAAACCCTATCCATAAGGACGGCAACAGCAATGAAGCGGTACTGAGGGTAGTCCAGCGACGGCCGCCAAAAATCGGCACCATGAATGAATAGAAAATCCGCAAGGTCGCGCCCGATAATCCTGGTAATGCCGCCAACCAGAACAGTTGGTTGGTGGTGTAGCTAAAACCGATGCTGGGCAGATTAATCACCACGACGCTCCACACCATCCACACCGCAAAAGCCAGAAGCAAGGCGGGAATACTGATCCACAGGTTGCGGGTCGCGATACGCTTGCCGGTCTTTTCCCAAAAATCCCGGTCTTCAGGATTCCAATCGGTCAGCACCAGCGGCGACGGATGACTCAGTTCATGCAGATCTTTGGATATTTTGGCCAGTTCTGGTACGACACGACGCTCCATACGTACAATGGAAAAATGCATCCAGGTCAGCGCAGTCGCCATCAATACGAACAGCAACATGAAGCAACTGCTCCATATACCGGTCAAATCGTTCAACATACCGAAGGTCAGCGGCAACAAGAACCCGCCCAGACCGCCAATCATGCCGACCGCGCCGCCGACAGCACCGACGTTATCGGGATAATAAACCGGAATATGTTTGTACACCGCCGCCTTGCCGAATGACATGAACAGTCCCAGTATCGAGATCAGAAAGATAAAACCTACCGGTTGAATCGCCAGACTAAAGGTAATGTCGCCCTTAATACCGTGCACGATATAATCCGTAGGCGGATAGGACAGAAAAAACGTACAAATGGTAGCGACAATAAACGTCCAATACATCAACAACCGCGCCCCATAACGATCTGACAACCAACCGCCCAGTGCGCGAAACAGGCTGGCAAAAATGGAATAGGCCGCAGCCAGCATACCCGCCGACTTAATATCAAAACCGTATGCGCCAACCAGATAGCGAGGCAACCATAAAGCCAAGGCGACAAAAGCCCCGAATACGCAAAAGTAATACAGCGAAAACCGCCAGACCCGCATGTCTTTCAGCGGTTCCAGTTGTTTTAGAAAGGGTTCGGGTTTACTGCCGGACTCGCGGCGCTGTTTAAGCATCGGTTCGTCTTCAGTGACAAACCAGAAGATTGCCGCCATCAGCAGCAGAGCAGCCGCCCAGATTTGCGCGACGGCATGCCAACCGAATGCAACCATTATAAAAGGTGCAATGAACTTGGTCACCGCCGCCCCGACGTTGCCGAGCCCAAAAATACCTAAGGCCGTGCCTTGCTTCTCTTTAGGATACCAGCGCGAAACATAGGCGATACCCACGGCAAACGAACCGCCGGCAACGCCGATACCGAGCGCCGTCACCAGAAACATCGTATACGTTTCAACGGTGGTCAACAGGAAAGTGGAAATAGCCGCCGTCACCATCACCAACAAATAAACGATACGGCCACCGTACTGATCGCTCCAGATACCCAGCATCAGCCGAATTAACGACCCTGAAAGTATTGGCGTGCCAACCAGTAAGCCGAATTCGGTCTCGCTTAAACCCAAGTCTTTTTGAATTTGCAAACCGATGATGGAAAAGATAGTCCATACCGCAAAGCAAACGGTGAATGCCACGGTACTCGAGGTAAGAGCGCGTTTTTGTTGGGAGAGACTCATGTCTGCCACAATATTTCATCCTTTTTTTTAATGTTATTTGCGCACACGTTACCATGAAATATATGATATTTAATACCATTAAATACAACCTTACCTTATTTATCACAAGTACATCATATCCATATGAAAAATAGACTATATTGATATAATATTTCTCTTTATTATCCTTACATTACAGAGATCTTCATGCCACAACAACCCATGAAAGCACCATCATGCACCTTATCTTTAGCGCTGCTATCATTAGCGGCTATCGGTAGCCCGGTAAGCGCTGATACCACACGGGCAATTGAAGATTCGCTTAAATTCGGCAAGGGTGGCGCCGTCAAAATGGATACAACTTATCGTTACGAACACGTCGATCAGGACAGAGGGCCGCAAAAAACCGCCAACGCCAACACCCTACGCACCCGCCTAGGTGTACTTTCACCCGCATTTCACGGCTTACAAGGTTACGTAGAATACGAAGGTACCCATGTATTACAATCGGATTACAACAACGGGCGAAGCAACAAGCCTGGATATTCAACGGTTGCAGACCCGGGTTACAACGAACTTAATCAGCTATGGCTCAGTTATGCCGGCATCCCCGATACTCTTATTAAAGGTGGGCGACAACGCATCAAGCTTGATGACGATCGATTTATCGGCAACGTAGGCTGGAGACAACTGGAAACCACATTTGATTCGGTTCTGATTACCAATAAATCGCTTAAAGACTTGACGGTTAATGTCGGTTATATCGGTAATGTGCAAACATTTACCGCCACGACTGAAAACATCAACGCACCGATACTCAACGCCAATTATAACCTCGGCGACTACGGCAACCTGATCGGCTATGGCTATTGGCTTGATTATACCGAACGCGAGAATTTTAAAAAATCGAGCCAGACTTACGGCCTGCGCTTTATTAACAGCGCTAAGCCGAAAAAATTCTATGACCACTACAGCCTGTTGTACACGGCCGAATGGAGTTATCAGCAGGATTACCTGCACTCCAGCCCTTATCAGGCCAACCGTTTCAATCTGATGGGCGGATTTACCGCCTATAACGTCAGCTTTCAAGGCGCTATGGAGCAACTTAACGGTTCCGGTAAAAACAGGACTTTCGATACGCCACTGGGCACCAATCACGCATTCCAAGGCTGGGCAGACATATTTCTGGCGACGCCTGACAAGGGTATTCGTGATGTGTTCGGCACCGTCAATGCAAACTTTATGGAGAACGATAGCCTACTATTATCAGCGATTTATCACGATTTCACCGACGATACCGGTCGCTCTCACTATGGTAAAGAATGGGATCTTCAAGCGGTTAAAAAATTCGGCAAACATTATTCCTTGCTGGCTAAATATGCTAATTACGATGCCGATGCTTTCTCTACCGATACTCAAAAAGTCTGGGTACAAGGTAACGTCAATTTCTAAGCCAATATCCCTTAACAATTTGCGCCTGAAGTAACGATTTTTCTCGTTACTTCAACTTAGCGGCAACATCAGCTCTCAGTGAATATTTTTATCCACTAAAAATCCTATACATCACGCACCCAATCATAATGAATAGCTAAGCGCACTACTGTCTTTTGATGTAAAATATCGCAAATTTAAATCCAGCAAAAAACCCATCATGCCTGTAGACAGTTCAACAAAAACACTTTTGATCGTCGATGACAGCAAAGTATCGAGAATGTTAATTCGCACCCATATTCTGACTCAACGCCCGGAATGGATCATCTCTGAAGCTGCCTGTGGCGAAGACGCTATTGCACTCGTTGCTAATGACCTGCCAGACTACTGTACTATGGACATCAATATGCCGGGCATTTCAGGAACCGAGGCTGCAGAGCAAATACTAGCCAATCATCCGTCGATAAAAATTGTTATTTTCTCGGCAAACATTCAAGAAACACATCAGGAACGCGCGCGCTCACTGGGCACGATATTGGTCGCAAAACCGGTCACAGAAAAATCGATTGCTTTGGCGTTAGACTATTTTGACAATGCTCAATGAACAGTCTGAACGAACTTCAACTTGATGCGCTGACGGAGGTATTTAGCATCGGCGCTGGCCGTGCCGCTTTAAGTCTAAGTGAAATTGTCGGCGACGAAGTGCGTATATCCGTGCCCTCGGTACAAGTCATTAGCTCAAATGATATAAGCTCAACAACATTATCATTGAATAGCGGCAGATTCGGCGCGGTAAGCCAGAACTTTAGCGGCCCATTTAATGCTGAAGCCCTGCTTTTATTTACCGAGGAGCAAGCCTTAAAGATCGTTAGCGATATGATGGACTCGCAAATGAGCCTTGAAGAACTTGCCGAGTTTGAGCACGAAGCCATGTGCGAATTAGGCAACATCATTTTGAACGCCTGTCTGTCGGCGATGGCCGACATGCTCAACTTTACGCTGGACAGTTCCTTACCTAATTACACGGTGGCATCAGCCGATGACATATTAACGCGACTCAAGAAGAATACTAATCAACCGTATATTATGATTTTGCATATCGACCTAGCCATTGAAAATCAACGCACGGCTGGCAATCTGGTCTTCCTGTTAAGTTCAGCGTCTTTGAATAATCTTGTTACCCATATCGATCAATTTCTTGACCCTATTTCATGAGTGAACTCGCTATAAAGCATTTTGACATGGAAGACATATCCAATGTCATTAACCTCGGATTGATCGTTATTGATGCTGACAGCCAGATATTGCTCTGGAATAACTGGATCGCCAAACATAGCGGCATTAACGAAGCAGACGCCCTTAATCGGCCACTTGAACAGGTGTTTTCAGAACCCATGTCACCTGCATTCCTGTCCGCACTCAAAAACACCTTGGCACATAGGCTGCCCGTCGTTTTGTCTACTGCCCTGCACCGCACACCACTGCCACTGTATAATGCATTCGAGAAAAATCAGCAACAAACCAGAATGTATCAATCGATCAGTATCACGCCCATTCAATCACGACTGGACGAATCATGCAGCCTCATTCAAGTAACGGATTCCAGCACCTCAATCAAGCGCGAAAAAATGCTGCGCTCTCATTCGGAAATCCTGAAGAAAGAAGCAACAACAGACAGCTTGACTGACATCTGCAATCGCAGATTCTTCGATGCGCATTACAAAATGGCCGTAGCCGATGCAAAAAGACAAAAGCACTGTTTATCCATTTTCATGGTTGACATCGATTTTTTTAAAGCCTATAACGATTATTACGGGCACATAGCTGGCGATAATGCAATAAGGCTAGTTGCAGAGACATTAAAATTGCAAATCTCACGCGCCACCGACATCGTTGCCCGTTATGGAGGAGAAGAATTCGTTCTGGTAATGCCCTATTTACCCCAAAAAATCGCCGAACAATTTGCAGAAAAACTAAGGAAAGCCGTTTTTAATTTGGCAATACCGCATATAAACTCAAATCCATTTCATCAGATAACCATAAGCGTCGGCGTTTGCACCGGCATTCCGAAAAATGACGACAACCCGCTAAACAAAGCTGATGCAGCACTCTATCAAGCCAAACACAAAGGTCGCAATCAGTATATTTGCGTCCCGCTTTGCGAAACCGAAGAATATCTGGAACAGTGAATTACCCCGACCTAAAGGACGGGGCTTCTAACGTCAATGGCACGAGCAAGA
>JAQSDX010000073.1 GCA_029946125.1 Candidatus Methylobacter titanis | reverse complement strand
GCATAAGCGTCTAGCGGTAGGAATCCCCGTCCTTTAGGTCGGGGAGGATGTCAAGCTACCCATTAATGAACTGAATTTTCCAGACAGGGTTATATAATAATGAAAAATGCACCGTTAAATCCTTCGCAACTTTATAAGCCATGCAATGTTGAACAATTAAAATTCAGCTCCACCGAGGAACTCGAGGACATTGATATTGCCGTCGGCCAACAACGCGCTGTGGAAGCCGTCAAATTAGGCATCCGTATGCATAAAAACGGCTACAACATCTTCGCGATGGCACCCTCAGGCACCGGTAAATTGACCACGGTTCGACAGTTGGTTGAACACGAAGCCCATCGGCAAGATATTCCTTCGGACTGGTGTTATGTCAATAATTTCAGTCAGTCGGCTAAACCTGAGGCGATTAAATTTATGCCGGGGCACGGTAAAATTTTTCAGCAGGATATGGCGCAGTTGATTGACGAGCTGAGTATCGCCATACCCGCGGCGTTTGACGGTGACGAATACCGCTCCAGAACGGGTGAACTTGAAAGTGAGTCGCGGCAACGGGAAATAAATGAACTCAGTCGCTTACGTGAAGAGGCCGCCAATGCGCATATTATTCTGACAGAAACGGCAACCGGTTACGCTTTTTCCCCTGCCGATGAAAATAACGAAATTATCAGCCCCGAGCAGTTTAATAAGTTCGATAAAGACAAGCAGCATGAAATTCAGAAAACCATTTTCGACTTGCAGGAACGCTTGGCAAAATTAATAAAAAACTTTCCTATCTGGCGTAAGGAAACAAAACGCAAACTGCAAGCGCTGAACCGCGAAGTTGCCGAGTTGGCTGTCAATCATTCTATAGACGAACTGATCGAAAAATACGCCAAACAGGAGGCAGTTCTTAGGTATCTTAATGATGTTCAAAAAGATATTATTGAGCACGTTCTGGATTTTCTTCCGCACAGCGAAAAAGTTTTTCCTTTTATGGAAATGTCGCAGGAAACTAATCCATTTAAACGTTATAACGTTAACCTGATGGTGGATTTCAGCAACAAGAAATCGGCTCCGGTTATTTACGAGGATCATCCGAATTACAGTAATCTCGTCGGTCGTATCGATCATCAGGCTTACATGGGTTCCCTCGTCACCGATTTCACCATGATCAAACCCGGCGCACTGCATAAAGCCAATGGTGGTTACCTGATTATCGATGCCAGAAAACTGCTGTTTCAACCGTATGCCTGGGAAACGCTAAAAAGAACCCTGCAATCTGGCGAAATCCGTATTGAATCGCTGGAACGGGCGCTTAGTCTAATCAGCGCCTCATCGCTGGAACCGGAACCCATACCGCTTAATGTAAAGCTCATCCTGTTGGGTGAGCCGCTGATTTATTATTTGTTATGCCAATATGATCCGGAGTTCCATGATCTGTTTAAAATCGCAGCCGATTTTGACGAATCGGTTTCCAGAAACGATGGTAGCTCTGACTATGCCCGTTTACTGGCGACTATCATCCGTCGAGAGAAGTTACGGCCATTGAGCCAAAACGCAGTCGCCAGGGTTATAGAGCACAGTTCCAGAATGGTCGGTGATGCAGAAAAGCTGTTAACCCATCTGCGCAGTATTACCGACTTGCTGACGGAATCAGACTATTGGGCGGAAAATAATGGTCACGAGCATATTACCAACAGCGATGTGCAGCAGGCGATTGACCATAAAATTCACCGATTGGATAAACTCAGGGAAAAGCTGTATGAGCATATACACCGGGGTACGGTATTAGTCGACACAGAAGGTAAGGTTACCGGCCAAGTCAACGGTCTTTCGGTATTGCAGTTGGGTGAGTTTAGCTTTGGGCAACCGGCCAGAATCACCGCAACCACCCGTTTAGGTAACGGAAAAGTGGTGGATATTGAGCGTGAAACTGAATTGGGCGGCGCCATTCATTCAAAAGGCGTATTGATATTATCGAGTTTTATTGCCGCCCGGTATTCCCGGAAAACGCCATTCTCGATCTCGGCCAGTTTGGTATTTGAACAATCCTATGGGCACATTGAGGGCGACAGTGCTTCATTGGCTGAGCTTTGCGCCATTTTATCGTCGATTGCCCAAATTCCGTTACGGCAGGATCTTGCTATCACCGGCTCGGTCAATCAACTGGGGAATGTGCAGCCTATAGGCGGAGTTAATGAAAAAATTGAAGGGTTCTTCGATATTTGCGCTAAAAAAGGACTAACCGGTACTCAGGGCGTTATTATTCCCGCCACCAACATTAAACATTTAATGCTACGCTGGGATGTGGTTCATGCCGCTCAATCCGGTCAATTCAATATCTATGCGGTAAAAACCGTAGATGATGCGATTGAGTTACTGACAGGAATGGAAGCAGGGGCGGTCAACGAGCAACAAGGTACCTATCTGCCAAAATCATTTAACGGTCAAGTTGAAGCCCAGCTGTTGCAATTTACCAAGATCAAAAAGGAGTTTAGTGCTAAATCCGAAGATTAGACGGTAGTTGAGCAGGTTGAGTTGCATTTTTTCCCAACCCAACCTAACCTAACACATTGCCGCTATGAAGGTTAGCCTGAAAAGCGTTAACACATTTCGTGGGAGCGACGCGCCCTGGTCCCGACGTAAGCGGCTAACCCAACCTACTCAACGCCTGATTAATGCAGAGCTTAAGGTATTTGCTAAAGTGTCATTGCCACGGGCTTTGACATAATCGATCACCACCGGAATAAATTGTTGCACCATCTGAGGCGACATGCCCTGCTGCTGAAAAGAGGAAACCACAGAAAGCAAATTCCCCGCCGTTCCACCCGAAGCCCCTGTTATTGAAGATAACTTTCCCGCCCAACCGCCCTGCTGCGTTTGGGCAGGTACAGCCCCCAGCATTTCTTGTATACCCGGAACCGACTGTTCCAGCTGGGAAAACGAGTCTGCCTGCATGGTTTTTTTAGCAACCTGAAACAAAGCGCCTGCGCCTCCTTGAGCCTGGGCCTCGGTTACGCCGGTGCGTTGTGTCAATAACTCGGTCAAACTGCCGGTTGGCAGTGGCTGGGCCGTATTAACAGCCTGTTGACCCGGCTGCAATGCTGGGCCTGCATTATTCGTCTGACCATTGACGTTGCTGTTGACAGCATTAAGCACATCCTTCCAATTTGCGGCATCGGCATTGTTGACCAACGCTATAGAAAAGGCCAGTGACGCACATAGCGTTAGCATTGTTTTTTGCTGCATAGTTTTCTCTTGTTGAGTTGAAGCCTGATTTGAAAGCCCGATAATATCGGATAAAACTTACAGTGTAATTAAGCCCTATGGCTCTATGCTCTGAAACCCTTTGGGTTAGAGCCGTATTCATTTTCGCTGGACTCGCTGTCTTGCACCATAAAGACAAAGCAGATAATGGTGCCGATAACCGGTATCAATCCAATGAGTAGCCACCAGCCGCTACGGCCAGTGTCATGGAGTCGGCGCACTGACACGGCTATGCTTGGAATTAAGACTGCAATCGTATAAATGCCGCCTAACAGACCTACACCCGTTTCGGGGTTAAAACTGCCTGTCAGTCCGTCGATAGCGCTAAGAATCATACTGATAATGATGTTGAACAAGAAGAAGAACCAATATTCCTTCCGCCTCGCTCTTCCGTCAAAAACGGCATATTTTTTTAAGACTTCGAGATACCAGTTCATTGCCTGCTCCATTTTTGATTGCGTTTATTGAATTTGATAGGGGACTGCTCTGTGGACCTGAATTTAGGTAGCATTACATAAATATTGATAACAAACAGTGATAATAAACCTAAACTCTTGCACCGCGAACCTTTAATGCCGCAATCAACGACTGACATGCTCAATATGCAAATAACTTTCCGACTGCATATCGATTAATCTCGACACCGTCCGTTCAAATTCAAACGAGCCCTCACCGTCGGTGTAAAGTTCCTGAGCCGGTACTTCGGCGGTGCAGATCAGTTTTACTTTATGCTCGTATAGCGCATCGATCAAGGTGACAAAGCGCTTGGCTTCGTTGCATTTTTCTATAGTCAGTTTGGGAATATCAGCGAGAATCACGATGTCAAACAGATTGCCGATTTCCAGGTAATCGGCAGGGCCTAAGGCATGCGTGCAGAGTTCGTCAAAGGAGGTGAGGGCGACATTGCCGTGTACCGCAGACAATACCACCTTTCTGCCCAATACTTCCACAATGCCCGGTTTCAACGGGGCAAAATTGGTTAATTCATTATAACTTTGGCGTACGAATTTTGCCGCCTGTTCATCCAGCGGATAATAATAAGCCGTCTTCAGCGCGTGTAAATGACTGAGCCGGTAATCCTGCTTTGCAAGCAATTTTATAACGTCGGCTTTTTGTTGCAGCAGTCGGACAAAAGGCAGAAACAATTGCCGTTGCAAACCGTCATGATACAGCTCATTGGGGTGACAGTTGGAGGTGATCACGACAACAATGCCCAATTCGAACAGCCTGTTGAACAGCCGCACCAGAATCATCGCGTCGGCGATGTCGGAGACATGAAACTCGTCAAAGCAAAGCAGCAGTTCCGATTCCCTGATATGTTTTGCCAAGGCTGAAATCGCATCGGTGCTGTTTTGTTGCCGCCATTGGTGGATGAAGGCATGAACTTCCAGCATGAACGCATGAAAATGCACCCGCCTTTTTTGGCTGATGGGGCAGGCATCAAAAAACAAATCCATCAGCATCGACTTGCCGCGACCGACGTTGCCGTAGATATACAGGCTTTGATAGCTGGCAGGTGGGGGTAAGAACAGTTTATGCAGGGCGGATTTTTGTTGGTATTCGACAGCTGCCTTTAGGTTGTCGAGCAGGGTTTGCAGATGATGTAAGGCGGTGATTTGCGCTGGCTCGTATTGGATACGGCCTTGCGCTACCAGAGCGTTGTATTGCTTTTTCAGCATGTCGGGATATGTCCTGATGTGGATTTTATCGCATTCCCGCGTAGCGTGACACTGCTGTGGCGGCGACTTTAGTCGCCGATTGAATAATAGGTTATTGACTGACTGGGCGACTAAAGTCGCCCCCACAATTATTAACTTAACGGCAGTGACGCAGCGCGGTGGAAACGAGAAATCTTATACGCCTCCGCCAGCTTTTTGCCGATAACCATCCATCCGGTCAAAGTTCAAATAACGATAGGTATCCTCGGCGGTTTCGTTAATCTGACTTGCATAGTGCATATATTCGTCAAAAGTTGGGATTTTTCCCAGAATCGAACATACTGCTGCCAGTTCGGCCGATGACAAATACACATTAGCGCCATCGCCCAGACGGTTGGGGAAGTTCCTTGTCGATGTGGATACTACGGTAGCGTTTTCGGCGACCCGCGCCTGATTACCCATGCATAACGAACATCCCGGCATTTCGGTGCGCGCACCGGCTTTGTTAAAGGTATCATAATAACCTTCCTCGGTTAATTGGCTTTGATCCATTTTGGTGGGCGGTGCAACCCACAAACGGGTCGGCAATTCGCCTTGGTGTTTTTCCAGTAATTTACCGGCGGCGCGGAAATGGCCGATATTGGTCATGCACGAACCCAAAAACACTTCGTCGATTTTAGTCCCGGCCACAGCGGACAGTGTTTTTACGTCATCTGGATCATTAGGGCAGGCCAGCAACGGCTCTTTGATTTCGCTCATATCGATGTCGATGATTTCAAAGTATTCGGCATCGGCGTCAGCTTCCAGCAATACCGGATTAGCCAGCCATGCTTCCATGCTTTTAATGCGACGCTCAATAGTGCGCACATCGCCGTAACCTTCGGCAATCATCCATTGCAGCAGGGTGATATTGGAGTTCAAATACTCGCGAATCGGCGCCTCATTCAAACGCACCGTGCAGCCGCCGGCAGAACGCTCCGCCGATGCGTCGGACAATTCAAAAGCCTGCTCGACTTTCAAATCCGGTAGGCCTTCGATTTCCAGGATGCGGCCTGAAAACACATTCTTCTTGCCCTGTTTTTCAACCGTCAGCAAACCGCGCTGTATTGCCACGTAAGGAATCGCATTGACCAAATCGCGCAGAGTAATGCCCGGCTGCATTTCGCCTTTAAAACGAACCAACACCGATTCGGGCATATCCAGCGGCATCACGCCGGTTGCTGCGGCAAACGCAACCAATCCTGATCCGGCCGGAAAAGAAATACCGATAGGAAAACGGGTATGCGAATCGCCGCCGGTGCCGACCGTATCCGGCAACAGCATCCGGTTCAGCCAGGAATGGATAATGCCGTCGCCGGGACGGAGCGATACACCGCCGCGGTTCATAATGAAATCCGGCAGCGTGTGCTGCATGGTGACGTCAATCGGCTTCGGATACGCCGCCGTGTGGCAGAACGATTGCAGCACCAGGTCGGCGGAAAAGCCCAGACAAGCCAGGTCTTTCAATTCGTCGCGGGTCATAGGTCCGGTGGTGTCCTGAGAACCCACGGTAGTCATGCGCGGTTCGCAATACGTATTCGGACGAACGCCAGCAACGCCGCAGGCCTTGCCGACCATTTTTTGCGCCAGGGTATATCCCTTGACCTCCAGGGATGGAGGGGATGCCGCAAGATTGCAGGAGCCATCGCGGCGGCCGCTGTCTTTAGCGTCGACCGGACGGCTAAAAACCGTGGATGCCGAAAGCCCCAGTGCTTTGCGTGCCTGGTCTGTTAAACCCCGGCCGATAATCAACGGAATACGCCCGCCTGCACGCACTTCGTCCAGAATGACATCGGTTTTCAGTTCGAACTTGCAGATCAGTTCGCCATTGTCATGGCGTTTAACTTCGCCTGCATACGGATAAATGTCGATCACATCGCCCATCGCCATGTGGGTCACATCGCATTCAAAGGGCAGGGCGCCTGAATCTTCCATGGTATTAAAGAAAATCGGCGCAATTTTTCCGCCGATGCAAACCCCACCTTCGCGCTTGTTGGGAATGTAGGGGATGTCATTGCCCATAAACCATAACACCGAATTGGTCGCCGATTTGCGCGAAGAACCGGTGCCGACCACATCGCCCACATAAGCAATGGGAAAGCCTTTTTGCTTGAGTTCGGCGATTTGCTGTTCGGCGTTGCTAATGCCCTCGCGCGGCATTTTCAGCATGGCTTGTGCATGCAGCGGGATATCCGGACGCGACCAGGCATCGGGAGCCGGGGACAGGTCATCGGTATTGGTTTCGCCGGTGACTTTAAATACGGTCACCGTCAGTTTTTCAGGCACTTTGGGTTTGCTGGTGAACCATTCCGCTTCCGCCCAGGCATTCAGCACCTGCTTGGCGAACGGGTTCCCTGCATCGGCTTTTTCCTGCACGTCGTGGAAAGCATCGAATATCAGCAAGGTATGAGACAGCGCTTTGGCGGCAATAGGAGCCATTGTGGCGTTATCCAGCAAATCGATTAGCGGCGCGATGTTATAACCGCCCAGCATGGTGCCGAGTAATTCGGTAGCGCGTGCTGCATCCAGAATCGGAGAGCTGACTTCGCCTTTGGCGATGGCTGCCAGGAATCCGGCCTTGACATAAGCGGCTTCGTCAACACCGGCAGGAACGCGGTTAGCCAGCAGATCAAGTACGAATTGCTCTTCTCCAGCAGGCGGTTGTTTAATCAGCTCGACCAAAGCGGCGACTTGTTCGGCATCCAGCGGTTTGGGGACGATGCCAACGGCTGCGCGTTCTGCTACGTGTTTACGGTATTGTTCTAGCATGGGGAATTCCTGGGGAAAGGTTTAAACGGGATTAGATGGCACCTTTATCGTTCCCACGGAGACCGTGGGAACGATGTTATCTACTTTACTTCATTGCCTCAACAATCGCATTACCCATTTCGATCGTTCCGCATTTCGATTGCGGATTAAGATCCGGCGTAACAAACTTGCCTTCATTAACCACTTTTTCAACAGCTGCTTTTATTTTAGCGGCGGCTTCGTGTTCGCCGATATGATCCAGCATCATCACGCCGGCCATGATAACGGCAGTAGGATTGGCCAGGTTTTTTCCGGTGATGTCCGGCGCGCTGCCGTGTACGGCTTCAAACAAGGCCGCATCGTTACCGATATTGGCGCCGGGAATCAAGCCCAAACCACCCACCAGACCTGCGGTCAAATCGGATAGTATGTCGCCAAACATGTTGGTGCAGACGATCACATCAAACTGCGATGGATCCATCACCATGTGCATGCAGGCGGCATCAATGATTTTTTCGTCAAACTGAATATCGGGGAAACGTGCGGCGGTTTCTCTGGCGACATCCAGAAACAGTCCCTGGGTGAATTTTAAAATATTAGCCTTATGACAAACGGTGACTTTTTTACGATGGTTGTCCCGCGCGTATTGAAAAGCATAGTCGATCACCCGTTGCGAACCGGTTCTGGTGACCACGGCCAGACTTTCTGCGATGTCTTTTTTAGGGGTCAGATAATGCTCAAGTCCTGCGTAGAGTCCTTCGGTATTTTCCCTGACGATCACAATATCGACATTGTCATAGCGGGTTTTTACGCCTGGCCAGTTTTTGGCGGGACGGACATTGGCATATAACTCATATTTCTGCCGTAACGCTACGTTAATGCTTCTAAACCCGGAAGCTCCGACAACGGTGGTCAGCGGGCCTTTAAATACCAGGCGGGTTTTATCTATTGATGCCATGGTTTCATCGGGCAGCGGCGTGCCGAATTGTTCAAAAGCGGCCAAACCGGCATAGGCTTCTTCCCATTGAATTTTTACGCCGGATGCGTCAATAATTTTAACGGCCTCATCCATTATCGATGGGCCGATACCATCACCTTTTATCAACGTAACTACATGCATTTATTTCTCCATAAGTTAAAAAAACAGCACTATTATAGTGCTTTAGACCGGTCGTTATCCAGTTGCAGTACTTATATGCAGGAAAAACGTATTAAAAAACAGGATGGTAAGTTGTTTAGTTTCGCCAATAATCACCCCTCTCGCTAAGTTGAGTGACTTGTTCTTCGTGGTTTTTCAGCGTAGCGCTATTTTTTTTATAAATTGGGGGGGGGCTTTTGGTTTCTGTCGCCTTAACTGCAAACATGCGTGTTTCGGACAAATTAAGTTATCGACAAAATAAAGTGAAGCCTTGGCTCTGAAGATCAACTGGTTTTCTGCAAGGAAATTAGCGGGGAATAAAACATGATTTTCTTCGGTACAGTAAAGCGCCGATCCGATGTTCCTCATGGTTGCTGTTAGCTGGTAAACGCTTTCATAATATCATTAACTTGCTGCTTGGCTTTATACAGTACGTATAATGAGAGATCGGGAGAAAGTGGATTTTTTTTAAACTTGTTGGTCGCAGGAATAGAGGTGAGAGTGGGTAATTTAGGTGTGTTCGGCTTTCCTATTCTGCTATGAAACCGGGAAAGTACAACTATGTCGGTTAGATTCAGCTCGTCACTGCTGTTTTGATACCAGTTTTCAGAATCGAGCGGTATTTTAAGAAATTCCTCAGAAAATCCCCAATCGTTTAAAACCTTATATCCTATCGGGCCTTTAACATAAGGCAAAATAAGTTCGATATCTGATTCAGAGCAATAGTCTTTAGGAAGATTGGCGGCAAAACTTAAAAAAGGTATAGCGCCTATGTCGCAGACGAGTCCTGCGAGAAGTGCTTTTTCTGGATTAACTTGTTTGGTGACAGTAGCCAAAATATAACTGAGTTTAGAAATATATATGCTTTGTTTCCAGATTTTATCGGCATATTTTATTACAAGTGGTGAGTTGTTTTTGAAAACTCGACTGAGGCTTAAACTAATGACGAAGCTGCGAGTGGCATTTAAACCAATACGGTTTACCGCTTCAATACAGCTTTTTACGGGGGATGCGCTGACATAAAGAGGGCTGTTGGCTAAGCCAATAAGCTTGGCTGAAATGACTGGATCAAGTTGAATGATTTTTACGATTTTGGTAATGCTGGCATCGTTCTGCATGGCGTTGCGCAATTTAACCGTAACATCCGGTAAGGAAAGTATATTAAGCTCTTCATTATTGTAATGATGAAGAAAGCTGGACATCAGATGATTTTTAGTTATCTCATTTGGAATTACCAGTGTTGAAAATGGTGATAATGGTGCATGTTTTCTGGACATTATTTTTTGCGAGACACGCAAAACACTCACATCAGTTTTAGTTATAGCTGTTTTTGTATGTATGGCACTGCTTGAGAGGGGGAATTTGGCTTCTTCAGTTCCAGATACGAGTTCAGAATTTTTTCCGTTCTCATCCGATAAAGAAATAACACCTTTTAACAAATACAGAGCTGAGTCAGTCTTATCGCCGATATGAAACAAGGTGGTTTGTTTGGGACATATTTCAGATTTAAGGTCGGATGTAAAAGCTAAAAGTTTTTCATTGTCGTAATTTCTGATTGGAAAGAGGTTTTGTACGACATCCATTGAAATATGTTCCTCAACAAGACTACATGCAGGCAATATATTTAATGGCTTATAATGGCTTTTATTGGAGAATAATCTTTCTTTTAACTGATCAAATACGCCCTTACAAAACTCAATGACATCTGATTTTGTACTATCGCCTTTATGTAGCAAAAAGGGATTTTCGGGTGTAGAAGGCTTAACCAAACCGCTATCACCAGTAGTAGATTGGTTAGCAGTTGCGTCTAAGGCCTTATCAATATTTGTTTTTCCTTTAGATTCGGTAACGGTTTGTTCAATATTTAAGGTTTTTTTGTGTTCCTCTGTTGAATCCGTCCCGCTATTGTATTCAACAGCAACAGGTCCATTGATAATCTCTAGCGTTGGCTGATCTTTAATCGAATCTGCTATGTTGCCGGCATTCTCAGGCAATAGAGTTGCCGTTTGGCTATCATCTGTCACAGCAACAAAATCATTTGCAATTGCTAGCGTTTGTTGAGTTGCTATCGCGTCTAATGTGTTCTCGGCATTTACAAGCAGCGACACTTCCGTTTCGTTATCGTATTCAACAGGAGGCGTAGAGTCAGCTTCAGTTGTTTCAATAACCCGCATGTCTTGTTGTTCTTCAATAGCTGTCTGCCCAGCAACAGTTGCGCCAGACAGTTCACTATTTTGATTATCAAAGACTGTTACTTTGCCACAGGCCAGACATAGTCCTGATTTGGGCATGACTGTATAATTATTACAATAATAACAATGAGTTGAATATAAATCGGGTTCGGTTAAGATGGTTTCTATAATCGGCAGGTCTTGTTGTTCTTTGATAGCCATTTGCCCAAAAGCAGTTTCACTTAATAATTGGTCAAGCGGCACACTATTTTGATTATCCAATTCTGTTGTGTGTCCACAGTCTAGGCATAGGCCTGATTTGGGCATAACTGCGGCAGAATTACATTCGGAGCAATAAACCGATGGAGGTATATTGAATTGATTTTGGTCTTTCGGTTTGCTCTGCAGCACCACAGACAGAGTAGCTGGTCTATATTTTCGAATGGGTGAGGGTTGAATGTTTTGTCTGGAGTGCACAGAAATAACGCCTTGAATTAATGAATATTTGTAACATTTTTTACAAAGAGATAGTTGGTATGGTTTTGTCTGCCAAAACAAAAAAGGCAATCAATGAGACCATTTAACCACTTAATCCAAGAAGAAAGATACCCTATCAAAATAACGCAAAAAAAACTTTACTTGGTGAAATAGCCAAACATAATTCTCAGTAGAGGGTCTGTATAGTAGCGCCTCATTCAAGACAATAAGGTATGAGTCTAAGCGGGTAACCTTCCATATGCAGCGAAATGGAACTGCCCCGTTATTACTTTATATTTCTGATTGAGTTTGTCTAACTGAATTTGCCTGCAATCCTTGCTGCCTCTGCTCGCTGTACAGTAGGCTTTGTCCTGTGCGCAGTGGTAGGTGCATTTTTCTGTGTTGATCAAAAAGCGTGGAAAACTTACCGGTTTTTCCAGAAAAGAACGATAAAGAAGATCAGTAATTACCTATATATTATTGTTTTTAAAGATAATTGCGTCTTACTTGAATGGAGAAGCAGACATGGAAAGTAGGGAATTGGAAGTCCATTTGTGTAGTATGTGAGATTCTAGCTTATTAGTGTAAACTGTCAGGTGAATTATTTTTTCAATTTAAATTTTCACCATGCGTTTAAAGCTGTTCATGCTTTTTATACAGTATTTTTGTGAAATCCGATAAATAAATACAATTTTTTGACGCGCTAAATGTGTAATAACAAATTCATTATTTTATTACTAAGTGTTTTTTTTATGTTGATCGCTTCGCAGCTGCAAGCTGATACAGTGAAGCATAAATCCATTTTAGAACAACAAAATAAAGTCGTCGAGGATGATTTAGTCGTAAAAAAAATTAGTTTATTTGTGAGCGAATCAGAAGCTGCGTTGAATAATAACGATCTTAAAAAAGCTAATTATAAAATTGACGAAGCGATTTCTTTGAACACACAAAATCCTTGGTTGGCCTACCGAATGGCTAATATTTTGAATCAACTCCATAGAGAAACCGATGCGGATCGATTTATTGGTCAATTTTTGGTTAATACCAAGCCGTCTTCAGATAGTTATTTCGCTGCTGCACTTTATTTGGCTAAACAAAATAAGTTGCTTGAGGCTTTAGCTGAAATGGACAAAATTGACGCCGCCCAGCGTTCGCCTAGTCTCATTGAAAGTCAGCAAAGGATATGGTTGGATTATCAATTTGGTTTGTTGGATAACTTAATAGAACATGATAAACAACAAGCAGTCGTGCGTTTACATGCAATAGAATCTAAAGTGGGTAATAATCCCAAACTGCTTATTAAGTTAGCAAAATATTGGCTTGAGATAAACGATTTTGAGCATTCAAGGAAAGTCGTGGCTTTATTAAAGCGTGACAAAAACTGGAAATTAGATACTAAGTCAGACTACGATAAGCTCATTGCTAAGCTCAATAATTCTGAAAAATTGCCCGATTTAGAAAAAACCATCGTTGTTTTGACCTCATTAACTAAACAACAATTACCGCCCCCTAAATTAAAAGCGAGTCATGCAGGGCACCCTAATCAGGGTGATAAAAAAGTGATTAAAGCAAAAGTTACCCGTCGTGAGTCATTAAAAAATTCATATTTAATCAATCATGTTTTTGACAAAACAAAAAATAAAAATAAAACGACATCGAAAGATAATGTAGCTAAAAAAAATAATATTAACGGCAATAAGCATGTGTTAGACATTGCAAGCGTGATACCTTTGTTGTCTATAGGTGAAGCGCCATCAGTGTATGCGCCATTTCCATTGATGCTTGAATATGATCAGGTTAATAATAAAGTGATTGGTGCTCAGGATAGTCGTCGTAAATCTATTGATCCTGTTATGGACGAAATTGAAAGTAAAACGATCGTACAAAATCAATCACCTGAAAAAAACATAAATATTGCACCCAATAATGCAAATGCGATTCCTTCATTGTCTATAGTAACAATGCCATCAGAGCACACGCCTTTATCAAAGTATATTGCCGTTATCATTTTGTTATTAATAGGTGTCGGTATTGGATTGACAATAAAAAAGACTTGGCATTTTTTAGTAAATATTGTGGTAAAAATCATTAGAAAACCAAAAACATTAAAAACCGTCGATTATTCGTATTTTTTTGGCAATCCCAACGAAGAAATAAGGTGAAATCGTCTAGTCCCCTCTCATCGCGCTTAAAAAAGTCTTTCCTGAATCCTGATAACCCTAAAAAACCAGGCAACATTCCCTGTCTTTTGTTTATCTAAAAGCACCGTAAAATCCCGCCGTTCAGGGCGGGGATGTAAGGCGTGCTCTTTACTTTACAGTTAAAATTATTTACTATAAATTCATGATTACAGCGACTAAAATACGCATCTATCCAGACACAAACCAAGTTGAAAAACTGGCTAAAGCGTTCGGTTGTGCGCGGTGGTTGTGGAACAATAGCCTC
>JAQSDX010000072.1 GCA_029946125.1 Candidatus Methylobacter titanis | reverse complement strand
ATCTGAATTAAACCATTTAACGATGCCAGTAGTTATTGTAGACATAATGAGTCCTGTAAAAATTTGAGTATATAAAGCCTTAAAAAAAGGCGGATTGAGCCGGTAAATTTGGAAATTACAAAATGAAAAACAGGACGAAGAACTACAGAAGATACATCGAAATGGTAAGCAGAGGGTAAATCTTATTTCTAAGCTGGGATTAGTATAAGCTTCTGTTTTCAATTATGTCAAGGTATATTTTTCTATAGCCTTAATACCCATCAGTTTCTCATGACCCCACAAAATACCGGCGGAGGTAGGTCATAAGGCATTGTAATCCACGCTTAAACAAGGAGACCAAGCTGCAGTAGAGTTTTTTAAAGTTCCAATATTCAGAGCTGGTCTACTATGGTGTTTTTTCAAGTGCCGAAGTAGAATTCAGAACTAAAGTGAATCCCATTGCCCAGACAATATTTTATCAAGATTAAGAAGACATCGATTCCGATACAGCAGATTGGCGCGGCCCCTTTCGATTTATACAAAATCCGGTTCCCAATCAAGCAATTAAGAACCGGAAAATCTTATACTATTTGTCTTTTGTATCGGTTGTAGTGGTAGAGGTCGATTCTTTAATTGTAATTGGTTCTTCAGCCGGATCCGGGACTGCTGTTGTAACGCTTTTGGTGGTGGTAGAGGTGGATTCCGTTTCTTTGCTACAGCCAGCCAATAGCGCCAAAGTAACTAAACCAGCAGCAATAATTTCTTTAGTTTTCATAGTATGATCCCTATTATAAGTTTTATTAGACGATTTCTTTATCCGAGGTTGTAAGTTAAATCCATGAAAAACATTATAAATCATATAGTTAACTTTTCTGCCATTTATTAGAGATAGCTTGTCGCGTTCCAATAAGTAAACAACATTATAAGGTATTTTAAGATTTATGGGCTTTGAGCTTACGTCCTATTTTGATGATAATGTAGCTTTCAGCAATATGTCAATTGTTCAATGTGATGCATAACAAAACGCCTCTGCAATTATTACCTGATTATGTGCAATTCGGCCGTGTAGGATCTCACCTGACGAACGAGGTGCGTCATTTATAAATCATGCGCCTCGTTTTAATTAAACAGATGCTTCCCCAGTCGAGGAAATATCCTCTGCCTGAGCATTTTTGAAAATTTCTTTTGCCTGATCACGCTCTTCGCTGCTATCCGTATGCACAGAAATCAAGGCACTTCCCCCCTCAATTTTTCCTTCATAGCGTTTGGCTTCATACTCCGGAATACCTAATCCAATTAAGGCTCCAGCCAAACCTCCAGAGGCAGCACCTACCGCCGCACCACTTAATGCACCCATAATGGGCCCTGCGGCGATTAACGGACCAACGCCTGGAATAGCCAGAGCGCCAATTCCGGCTAACAATCCGACCACGGCGCCAGTACCTAAACCCACTGACCCACCAATAGCCGCACCTTCCGGCGCTTTAGTGTGCTTCTCATAAGCAAAATCCTTAGTCGTGGTTTTGTCAGGAAATAGTACTGATATATCATCCGTTAAAAAACCGGCTGTTTTCAGGTTATTAACAATGTTCTCTGTCTGCTCGAGATTTTTGGCGATACAAAAAACTGCTTTTTTCATGTGATTCTCCTAAACCGTTAAGGCGCTTTATTTTCAAGTTGATTATCTACCTGTACTACACCACGCATTTTCTCGGCGATTTTTTGCAGTTTCGTGCTTTCAGCTTCACTTGCAACAGGCCCACGTAAAGTCACCACGCCATTACGCGTGATGATTTTTACATTCTGCGCATTGACTGATAAGGATTTATCTCTAACCACGGCTTGACGTATCTTAGCTGTGATTTCAATATCCTCTTTGGTTTCCTTTTGGTCTTCCGGCGTTAAGGTAGCGTTGTCCTTGTCGCGAATATTAAGCTCGGTATTCTCCAATGCTGAGTCAGCCGTTAAATAAATAGCAGGATTTTGTTCAGCTCGAACAACGCTTGCCATCAGTAGTAAGCTGCTTGTTAATGCGAACATAACTAACAATAATCGTGTAAACATAATAATATCCTTAATAGTAAGCATTTATTTTTAATAAAAATTCAACTACATCCAAGTCGAACCGAGGCTGATGGCCGTTTATTGCAAGACTTTCATCGTCTGACAGCCTCTATGGTTTTGCCGACATAGACTCATTATTTAGTTGCCTTTCTTAATATCCTGTTTGAGATCACCATAGCTCTTCTGGACCTTGCCAATATTCTTTTGGACATTGCCTTCTACCTCCATTTTTTTATCGTCCAATATCACGCCGGTCGCTTCCTTTACTTTACCTCTGGCTTCATCGACTCGGCCTTCTACTTGATCTTTATTTATAGGTGCAGCGTCTTGACTTTCTGCGGCATAAGTGGCAAACGAGCAGAATGTTAAAACGATGATCGCCCCTAAACCAGTGAGTTTTACGTTAGTCAATTTCATGTTTATTTCCTGTAAAAAAATATTTGTGAGTATCTCATTGCCGTCGCGCAGTAGCGCTCGTTTTGTGTGTCTTTCTTGATATTTTCATTGAAATCACCAAAGCCCGCTATGACTTTACCAACGTTTTTTGGACATGTTCTTCCACCTTCATCTCATCGTCATCCTGTATCTTGGAAGTGACCTTCTTAACCTTATCTTTGGCCGTCCGAAGGTTATTGGCATAGCCATACTGTAGGAATCTTTGACAACCGCGTTAAGTCAGCATCATAAAAAACAATAATCAACGTTGAGTCTTCTCCCAGTCCTTGACCTGCTTTTCGGCTTCCTCTTTTGCGATCCCATATTTCTCTTGGACTTTACCAACGAGAATATCGCGTTTTCCTGCGATTTGATCAAGTTCATCATCGGTCAAATCACCCCATTGCTCTTTGACCTTACCCGTAAATTGTTTCCAGTTACCCGCTACTTGATCCCAGTTCATGTCTATTCCCCTTACTGTTTATAAAAAGTTAAATTTACCCTAACAGGCAAACTAAGCTCAAAGGCGAGCAGTTATACTTTTCGCTATAAGCTTAGAAATAATTTAGCATCTGAATCAGAAGATATCTGTACGGTAACACACATAATAATTCAGCCCTTACTTGTAACGGCTTGCACTTAAAACCAATCATGCTCGCATTTAATGTAACCGTGGTATTTCTGAAATAATTGGGCAAAACACGCGTAATTATTCGGCGATAGCAAATAAATACCCGCATCAGCGTTGAGCTGAAACTGACCCGCAAGCGACATTCGTCACTGCTCTAATCGACAGTCTATTCCAAGACCTAAAACAGCCGCTCAGATATTTTGCGGGGAGTCGCTATTTTTGCGAAAGCTTTTATGGGCATCCCTGCCCAACAAGCGGCAAAAATCACGCGACCGCTCATGCCTGCGGCTGCCCCAGCCGTCCTGGTCACTCGTTCGCTACCCAACAAGGGGTAGCTCACATGCTCTCCAATGACTCGACGCGATTTCGGAAAGCCTGCATTTTCACTACGCAAAAAACGCTCCGTGAAAACACATGCTCTATCGCTTCTGGGGACTACTCGACTCCTGTCTCGCAGCGATGGAAGTAATAACGCTCTCGTCTCAGTGGGCGATGAACGCTTAGAAAACAACATGACAAAACGGATCAACTACTGCGGAAGTCGGCCCAACCACAGAAATCTAAGATCTAAGCCCAGGCGCTTCTGCGAGCGCACTAAAATAAGTTTGTAAAGCTCCTATTCCAATGGATTTTCTGTCGGTGAGTCGTGATCTTTTGAGCAGGATGTCATCAATAGGTCTTTTGTCGCTCAATCGCGGCTAACGACCTTAAATGATCGAGCACCTGTTGTAATATGATGGAATCGCTATCACGCGGCGAAACCATATAAGCCGGTAATTTGAATTGCGGACTATCGGGCACATGAAACAGTTTTTGGCTTTTAATCAGCGGCTCGGCGATACGTATCGGCAAAAAGCCAGAACCGCCATTACTGAGAATTAACTGCACCGCCAGCCAGCCGATATTGACCACTTGGGCCGGGCGTTCCAGGTCAGGATAACTGTTACTGTGTTCAGCGTAAAACCCCGGTCCCCAGTCGACATAGATGTAATCATCATTGGGCCATGGCTTACCGGGATCGGTGGTCATCAGCACCAAGGTTTCATCGAACAAATGCTCAATCTGCAGTCCGGGACTATGTTGCGGCGTGTACATCATCCCTATGTCCATCGAGCCTTCGATAAGACTGCGCATTAAATCCTCTTCAAAACCGATATCGCTGCGTATTGAAACATCCGGTACCTGTACGCGTATGCTGCCAATCCATTCCGGCAGCAAGGCTTCCCACAAGGCAATCCGCGCTCCAATAGTAATACTGGCGCGGTAGCGGCTGGGCAGGCCAATGTCATGTCGCGCCTGTTCCAGCGTTAATAACAGTGATTTGGCGTGACGTAAAAACCGCCGCCCCGGCAGCGTTAACGTGGCACCGGAACGATTACGCACAAATAGCGAAACGCCCAAATACGCTTCCAGACGCTGTATGCGTGTGCTCACTGTCGATTGAGTCACATACAGTCTACTGGCGGCCTCCAGAAAGCTGCCGTTGGCGGCAACACTCAAAAATGTTCTGATCTGATCAATGTCCATAGTGTTAGTATCGGATTTGTCGATATTAATGTCCAATAAAAATCGTTTGTCTTATATTAACTTTGTTTTTATAGTTGTTTGCAATATGAATCGTTGATCCATGTAGAAGCGATACGCATAATCCTGCGGGGGAGCAACTTAATGCAATCATCATCCAACACAACCGTTAATACCGAAGATTCTATTTATCAGTCGATATTTAATTCCTGCTCAATAACCAAAAGCGTTACTGTTGCGCTGGCCTTGCTAGTCAGCGGTTGTTGGGCGCCAGCAATCAAACCGCCCGTTTCTGAAATCACCAAGTTCCGCACTATAACGGTCGAATCACCCCCACTTGAAGTCATTGTCGGCTTAGTCAGTGAGAACATCGACAACCCGGATTTAACCATCCAGGATAAACAGAGTCCTGATTGAAGAGGAACCATGGCTATCATCTACGATAAACAGCTCCAAGGATGGCGATTTGTTTTATTCAATATCTGCTTGGGCCTGAGCCATGCGCTGGTGATATTCAATGCCGGGGCATATATTGCGATGTTACCGCGGGTCGCCGCAGGCTTGGGTATTCCGCCTAGTTTTGCCACCTGGACACAGACCGATTACATGATCGGACTGGCCCTCGCTTTTCCGGTGGGCGGCTGGTTGTCGCGGCGGATGGGTGAATATCGCCCCTTTGTTGCGGCCTTTTTTGTTTTTGCACTGGCATCCGTTATCTGCGCCACTGCGACCTCATTTTATGGCTATTTGGCCGGACGCATTTTGCTGGGGTTTGCCGGTGGGTTGACGCTGCCGTTGGGACAATCGCTGCTTATTCATGAATACCCGGATAAACGAAAATCCATCGGCATCGGCGTTTGGAGTGTGTTTACCTTAACACCGTTTACCTTCGGGCCACCTTTGGGCGGTTGGATAGCCGACACGCTGGGTTGGCGCTGGCTATTTTGGTTCAATATTCCGATAGCGCTGGCCATCGGCGGTATCGTCGGCGCCTTGCTTTATCAACGTAGCAGCAAACGTATCCGGCATCGTTTCGATAGCCTTGGTTTTGTGCTGATTACTCTGGCACTGTTCGGCATTCAAACCTTGCTCAACCAAGGTAACGACCTGGACTGGAATAATTCCTTGTATATCAACAGCCTGATTATTTTCATCGTCGTCACGCTGGTTTATTGGGTGATCTGGGAATTGAGCCTGCGCCGCCCTTTTCTGGATATAAGTTTGTTCGCGCAGCGGAATTTTACGATTGGCGCGGTCATTTTATTCGTGGGTTTTTTGTTGTTTCAGGGGCTGTTATCGATGCTGATAGTGCAGCTGCAACTGTCCATGGGCTATTCATCGTTATTGGCAGGTTTGGTGTTTCTGCCGATGGCGATTTTCGCCAAACCGATGGCCGGCGTGTTTCATGAAATCGTCAAACGCTTCGACGCCCGCTTGCTCGCCTCGATTAATTGTCTGGGTTTTGCGGCAACCTATTTCTGGCTGAGCCGGTTCGACGGTCAGGATGCTTTCGCACAACTGTTCTGGCCCAAGTTACTGGAAGGCGCCTGCCTGGGCAGTTTCTTCGTGCCGCTGACCGCCTTGCTGTTGCATGGACTGCCCCCGGAGCGTCAATGGCGGGCGGTGGAATTGGCAAGCCTTATGCGTATTGCCGCCGGCGCCATCGGCATTGCACTGCAAGGCATTGTGCTTTATCGACGGACGCCGTTGCATATGACCCGGTTCGCCGAGACCCACACCGCTTTCGATTCAAGCTTTGAGCAAATCCTGGATACCTTGATGGTGACCGGCTTTAGCGAATCGGCAGCTGTCGCCAAGCTCGCCAAATTGGCCGGCCGGAACTCGATGATTCACGGCATGAACGATGCTTTCTGGATGGCAGGTTGCATCTTTGTAGGCTTGGCGATACTGGTTTGGTTTGCGAACCCGACCAAGCAGCCTGCCAAGCGCACATTAAGCCAGGCCCAGCGTCGTGAAGCTCAAGAAATACTGGTGGAGGAACCTTGATGCAAACTGGTCTCAGATACCGATTTTTAGTTTTTTGGCTCAGCTTGGCTGCCTTGCTGATCTCGTTGCCCAGTTGCGCCTGGTTTGGCGATGAAAGCAAACGTGCAAAGATGATGTCCGTACCGGAAATGTCGCAATCGCTGGCCGCAGTATCGTGATCGAACGCGGTGCTTTCCCCAAACATCTAGCTTTAACGGCTGATTTGCGGCTGCGCCTGTTGGCCACACAGGCCTGCCGTCACCGCTGCACGAAAGCCGCCTCTCAGGAAATCAATGCACTGGGCGGCGGCTTTAACGAAATCAGCGCTAAACATCAATAAATCAATTATGCAAAATAACATTCGTCCCAAAGAAATTATTCATCAACGCAATCGCCGGCTAAAAGGGGTGACGTTGTCCATAGTATTGGTGTGCCTGGGATATTTCGGCTACTGGTGGACGCTTAACCGTGGTTGGGTTAGCACCGACAATGCCTTTGTGATGGGTCATCTGATTACTTTGAACGCACAGACTGAGGGCACTGTCGTGGAAATTCTGACAGAAAACACCCGGCATGTGCAAAAAGGTGACGTACTGATCAAGCTGGACGGCACCCATGCGGAAATTGCCTTGCAACAAGCCGAAGCCGAATTGGGCGAAACAGTGCGCAATATTGTCAGTTTGGCGGCAAAAATCGACACGCTTAAACAGCACATTATCGCTAAAGAAGCGTCTCTGAATCAGGTTCGTCACGATCTTAGCCGCTTTAAAAAGGCGTCGCATGACGGTGCCGTATCAGATCAACAGGTACAGAATACCCAGGATAGAATCCGTGAACTCGAAGCTGTCATTGGCGAAACCCAGGCCGAAAAAACCGGCGTTGAAGTCCAAATACGCGGCACTGCGATTGACGACTATCCTGCTATCGAAAAAGCCAAGAGCCGGATTCGCACCGCCTTTTTGAATTACCAGCGCCGCAACATCATCGCACCGGTATCGGGTTATGTCGCCAAACGCAACATTCAAATAGGTGACAACGTCAAGGCGGGCACGCCTCTGCTGGCGATTGTGCCGCTGGATGACTTGTGGATAAACGCCAACTTTCTGGAAACCCAGATGACCGGAATCCGTCCGGGACAATCGGCTGACATCAGGGTCGATGCCTATGGCGATGAACTGATCTATCACGGCAACGTGCAAGGCATCACTCCCGGCACCGGCAGCGCCTTTGCGCTGTTGCCGACCGATAATGCAACCGGCAACTTTATTCATATCGCCGAACGCGTGCAAGTGCGTATTGGACTAGATCCCAAAGAGCTGCGGGACAATCCCTTGCAACCTGGACTTTCCACATTCACCCGCATCAATATCAGTGAGCAAGGGCAATCGTTGTTGTCGTCCTTAGTTCATGCCGATGGCGACGCTTATCGAACCCAAATTTACGATCATGAATTAGACGGTGTAGAACAACGTATCCAGCAGATTATTACGTCGAACAAGCGGTAAAGCATAAATGTTCAAATGTGTTGCGGCTTAATAAAATCAGGGACTAAGGGGGGTTAGAATTTCACAAGGGATTGCCTTGATCGAAACTGAGAAATCTTTTTCGGAGGGGAATGCTTTGCTGATGATGGCTACTGTATTTTGAAGAGAAAGCTTAATCTTTTTTCGCTTAAAAATGACGCCAGCTACTAATTTAATGGGGTGGGCGACGGGGCTCGAACCCGCGACAACCGGAATCACAATCCGGGACTCTACCAACTGAGCTACGCTCACCATAATATGGCGGTGTTACGAGGATATTCTATAATGGTGCGCTTGGCAGGACTCGAACCTGCGACCCCCGGCTTAGAAGGCCGGTGCTCTATCCGGTTGAGCTACAAGCGCTAAATTTGGTCGGGGTAGAGAGATTCGAACTCCCGACATCCTGCTCCCAAAGCAGGCGCGCTACCAAACTGCGCTATACCCCGATAATCTTCTTTTTAATGGCTTGTTAAACTTTAAAACCACCCTTGAAGAGCTGCATATGATAACGATAGATCACCCTATCGTCAATATTTTTTTTGCTATGCCTGATAATTTATCAAGGCGGTTACAACCAGCTCAACCTACATCGACTTAATATGAGGCTAATTTGCTACGCAAGACTGACAACTGCTCAGTCTTTCCGTAACTGATCCCTGATAGGCAGTTGGCGGATGCGTTGACCGGTAGCGGCAAAAATCGCGTTGCACAATGCCGGCGCAATGGGAGGTAAACCTGGCTCACCGACCCCACCCAGCGGTATATCGAACCCGGTTGTGGGCAGTAGATGAATTCGGATTTCACGGGGCGCGTCATCCATGCGGGTGAGTTGGTAGGTATGGAAGTTATCCTGCATCACCACGCCCTCCTTAAAGCTGATTTCCCCCAGAGTAGTGAGGCTGACCCCCATAATACAGGCGCCCTCAAGCTGCGAACGGATGCGCTCCGGATTGACCTGCGGCCCGCAATCCACGGCGATATCGATTCGGGGTATGCTGAGCTTACCGTGCTCGTCAACAGTCACCTCCACTACGACGGCGACATAAGTGACAAAGCTGTAATGGGCCGCCAAGCCCAATCCTCGACCATTCGGCAGTACGCGACCCCAGTTAGCTTCACGGCTAACTGCCTCAATTACTCGGCGCAGGCGCCCCGTGTCTACAGGATATATCTCGGGTGATTCGCCCTGATTCCAGGTATCTCCAAGGGTACGCGGATCAATATGGCGTGGTGAGCCGATCAGATCAAGCAGAAAATCCTTAGGATCACGCCCTGACGCAGCGGCCAATTCAGCTACGAAAGACTGAATGGCGAAGGCGTGTGGGATATTGGACACCGAACGAAACCAGCCAATGCGAGTATGTGCTTCTGCTTCCGGATTTTCGATGCGCAAATTGGCAATGGCAAAGGGCACATTGATGACGCCCATACCCAGCTCAGTCGGCATCTGATGCTTGCTATCGGGAGCGAAAGTAGATGAAATAGTTGGTGCTACCGTTCGGTGCAGCCAGGCCACAGGTTTGCCTTGAGTATCCAGACCCGCTTCCAGCCGCTCGACTGAAACTGTGTGAAAATAAGAATGATGCAGATCATCCTCGCGCGTCCAAGTCAACTTGACTGGCCTACCATTCATGGCTTGCGACAATAGCGCAGCTTCAATGACGTAATCAGGCTTGGATTTACGCCCGAAACCGCCGCCTAACAGGGTGACATGTACCGTGA
The DNA here is from genome assembly GCA_029946125.1 of Candidatus Methylobacter titanis. Taxonomy (GTDB): domain Bacteria; phylum Pseudomonadota; class Gammaproteobacteria; order Methylococcales; family Methylomonadaceae; genus Methylobacter_A; species Methylobacter_A titanis. The sequence continues at coordinate 4,248 of JAQSDX010000072.1, read as the reverse complement.
CTTTGTCCTCCGGCAGCTTGAGCCATTTGGCCACGCGCTCGCGAGACACCTGTGGGGCCTGTGTACAGGTCCAAATTTCGCATACTCCGTTGACAATATGGGCTGTCGCTGCCGGTGGCTCCATTGGGGCCTGAGCGAGATGCGGGGCGTAATATTCAGCTGCCACGCGTTTAACCGCACCTTGCAAGGCGGCATCAATGTCTCCATCGTTGCGAACAACTTTACCGGGTTTGCGTGCGGCAGCTTCGAGTTCGGCTTTGTATGCTACAGAATCGTAGTTTCCATGAGGCCCTTTATCCCATTCAATCTTGAGTGCCTTACGTCCCTGGATGGCCGCCCAGGTATTGCGGGCAATCACAGCTATGCCTCCTAGCGGGTTGAAGTCGGCAGGCGGAGGACTGCTCGGTAGCTCGATAACCTTAACCACCCCCGGTACCTTAAGGGCATCCTTGGTATCGTAACTCAAGACCTTGCCGCCAAATACCGGCGGACGCGCCACAACTGCGTAAAGCATGTCTTTGAGACGGGTATCGATGCCGTACTGTGCGAGGCCCGTGACTATATCCTGTCCGTCATAAATCCTGAGCGACCCCTTGCCTATGTAGCGAAAATCCGCTGGATTCTTCAGACGCAAGCTTTCCCGAGCAGGTACCGGTAGTTTTGCCGCTGCTTCGGCCAGCTCCCCGTAGCCGAGTGTTCTGCCGGTGGCAGTATGAAGGATTTGGTGTTGCTCGGCATGGACTTCCTCTATCGGCACTTGCCATTGTGCAGCCGCCGCCGATTCCAGCATGGTGCGGGCGGCAGCACCGACCCTGCGCATGGGCATGAAGAAATGACGCATGCTACGAGAGCCATCGGTATCCTGATTGCCGTAACGCCGTTCGTCGCCGGGCGCTTGCTCGACCCGTACATGCAGCCAGTTGGCTTCGAGTTCGTCGGCCACCACCATTGGCAGACTGGTACGTACGCCTTGTCCCATTTCCGAACGGTGGCAAATGATGGTTACCGTGCCGTCGCCCGCTATTGCGACGAACACCAGCGGGTTATCTACCCAGCCGTGCGGCATGGCATCGGCGCCATACTTCTCCTTTTCTGAGGGCATGGCAGTTTCGTCTGCTCTAATCAGAGCAGGGAATCCTGCGGCCAGTACGAATCCGGTAAGAGCCAGATCCTTGAGAAAAGTACGTCGACTGATGTTGACAATATGTAGGCTATCGCCTGAGTTCCAGGTGTCAGCGTTTAATTCAGGGCAATCCAGTGGTTTTTTCATGGCTTGGCCTCCGTTAACCCAGCGACCTGCTTAATCGCGGCGCGTATACGGCAATAGGTCCCGCACCGGCAGATATTGCCGCTCATTGCCGTGTCGATATCGGTATCGGTGGGCTTGGGATTTTGTTTGAGCAGCGCTGTGGCAGCCATTATCTGGCCGGACTGGCAATAACCGCATTGCGGTACGCGTAGCGCTAACCAAGCTTCCTGCACCTTTTGCCCTGTTGCGTCCTGGTTGATGGCTTCGATCGTCACGATTTTCTTGCCGACGGCGGTTGAGATGGGAGTCACGCAAGCGCGAGTGGGTTCTCCGTCTAGGTGTACCGTACAAGCCCCACACAAAGAAATACCGCAGCCGAATTTGGTTCCAGTCAGACCCAGGTGATCGCGTAAGACCCAAAGGAGGGGCGTATCCGTCGATAAGTCGATCTGACGGGGTTTGCCGTTGATATTAAGCGTAATCATGGGGATTTCTCCCTCCTGTCATCAGAAGTACAAGGCACCTGCATCGTATTGTGTAACTGGGCGCAGTTCATTGCGCCCAATCTTACACGGCCTCCATCAGCCAGTAAAGGCACCGGGGCAGAAGTGGGTGACGGTTTGAATCGGCTAATTAATATTCGGCTCCTTTACTTAATACTCCGCCGAGTCCCCCCCGCCTTACCAGCACCATCTCACTGACAATGGACAAGGCGATTTCCTCCGGCAACTTCGCGCCTAGATCCAGACCGGCGGGAGCGCGGACCTTGGCAAGGCTGGGCTCGGAAAAACCTTCCTTTGCCAATCGCTCCAATACCAGTTTAGCTCGCTTGCGGCTGGAGACCAGCGCGATATACAACGCTTCGGATTGAAGTGTACGAACGAGGGAGTCATAGTCGCCCTTGTGATGAGTGGCTATCACCACGAAATCGCCAGGCTGTGGCCACAATTGTTGATAACGGCTGTCGTCGTTAATGACACTGTGAGCAGAGGGAAAACACTCCGTTGTGGCCTGCGGGTCATTGACAACCACCTCGAATCCTAATCGGTAGGCGAATTCGCAAAGACTTTCTACGATGCGCCCATGCCCCATCAGCCAGAGTAACGGTTTGGGCAAGATCGGTTCCACATATACCCGCATGCTGCCGCCACACGGCATACCCGCGCCGAAAACTTCGTCGTTCAGGTCGATTTCAATCACGCGAGGTTCTCCGGTTTCAAGACATTTAAGCGCCGCATTGGACACCATGGATTGCGCACAACCGCCGCCGACCCAGCCGGCAATAACCTTTCCAGAGAGCCCGATCAGAGCCTTAGCCGCAGGTTTGGCTGAGGATGAGCCTAGTATTTCTACTACGGTGGCTAGAGCATAAGGGCGTCGCTTTTTGTGTAGCTCCAGTTGGAGCTCGATAATATCGCGAATCATGATGGCTTTTTTAGTTTTTTTAAGAGATTCAAATCTTCCTGTTTGTCGATATCCTTAAGTATGCCGGGATCGTCACAGTCAACGATGTGAATTAATTCAAGATGGGCCTGAATCACTGCTTTCGCGCCGACATCGCCGCTCAATGCGGCCAAGTCTGGGCCTAAGACGCGTGAAAAGCCTACCGGGTGTCCTCGTCGGCCTTGCCAACAGGGCGCAGCAATGGTGGCGCCCGAGCGAAGCGCATCCGCCACTTTACGGATGGTCGTTGGCGCTATCCACGGCATATCTGCAAGGGCGATCAGCCAGCCAGCAGCTTGTGGTCGCGCGCGGACACCGAAAACAAGACTCGCGCCCATGCCTTGTTTGGCATCGGCGCAGATCTGGACTTCCGCGCCTTCGGCCTGCAATAAAGCAGCCAACTCCTCGCTGCCTGGTCTTACCACCGCCAACACCCCATCGGTGCTGGCCAATAGGTTGCGGCAGGCACGCACCGCCACCCTGTCACCATTGGGCAAAAGATGGGTGAGTTTGTCTGCGCCGAAGCGCCGACTGGTTCCAGCAGCCAGCAAGATACCAATAATCAAGCCCACCAGCCTAAATACAACCGGTGGAGGACTCTTAGGGCGGGCAATGTATAGATAATCATAGGCTTATATGGGGTGTCTGAATCAGGACTAGAAACATTAGCATCGCCCTCCTTGATTAGCAAGATTCTTCAGCCGGATGGCGTAAAAGTTTGGAAGGCCCGACCATGCCCAAGGTAAGCACCTCTCTCAATGTGACTCTTCGCACATAACCATAGCTTCTTATACACTTTCAGATAAATAATTTCCAAGCCACAACGATAAACGTTACAGAGGAATTGCGAAATCTTCACCTATTTTATTCATGACACACAAAACTTTACTGGCATATTTACATATACGTCTTGAAGGTTATGTATTTGGCTATCGAACAGACTGCCAAGAAATGGTCGATGCCGATCCGTGACGGGAAGCTCGCTCTGAATCAGTTTATGATTCTTTACGAGGATCGATTTCCAGAGATTTTTTAACGGCGGTCACACGGAAATTTTTACACACCCTACAAAACACCCCATACAATATTTTTTGCTGAATCTGAGCAAGAAACTGCATGATGACTAGGATCGTATTTCGGAGTTGAATCCACGCAATCTAACAATCTAACTCCTGAAACCTTTCCACAAGCCCTGTGTATAACTCTGTGCATAAGAACTAAATAACACTACTCATATTCGATAAAACCCGCGACTTAGTTAAATTGTGACACCCTTATAAAAAAATTTATTTTAATGGAAATCAATGCGTTATATTTTTATGGCATTAATAAGCGAGCTATATACTTAACTTGATTTAACATTTATTGTAAAAAATTAATCTGTGCATAAACAGCGTCAGATAAGGCTATGCCTGAATACAATTTTATATACGATCTAAAATATATCGGCTTTAAGGGGGAACTAAAATAATTTGGCAACAAGTAGGCAAATATTTCAGGCAAAAAAAACCCAAGTGCAGAGACTTGGGTTTTTAATTTAAGAGCTTGGCAATTCC
>JAQSDX010000071.1 GCA_029946125.1 Candidatus Methylobacter titanis | reverse complement strand
TGTGAGTCATGATCGTCATGATCGTCATGATCGATACAATACCATCCCCCACCGGGGCAGTAATTACCAGAATCGTCAGCAACAACGCGATAGAAGTAATGGCAGCAATAATCGTCACAATAACGTCAACCGTAGAAACCATGATTAACGACTTACCGATCAATGCCTTTGTCTAATTAGCACGAAACCTCAGCCAGTGTCGGCATCAATGGCCATTGTTAATGTAGGCCGTTGCCTCGCGCCAGAAGAAGAACCAAGGTTAAGCGCCGATATCATCCCGAACTACAAAAAAGGCGCACACGGCAAGGCTCCGGCTACATCATTGCCATCAATTTACTGTGTTTTTTCATCACACCCGGCTGAAACAGCTTACTAATCAGCATCCTTAATCCCTGCTGAAAACGCCACATCATAAACTTTCAATGGCTATACCGGGGATTAGTCTCTATAATGCAACTCCTAGTAGACAGTACTCCATACAAACGTGAGACTTCTACTGTAAGTTTTTCATGTTACTCAGCACTTTTCAGAAATTCCATTCGCTTTTCTCTTTAAATTTGCCCAGCATGATTTTCAATCAAACATTTTCATTGATTTATATAGGTAATTTATATGGCAACAGGTACTGTTAAGTGGTTTAACGAATCTAAAGGTTTCGGTTTTATTTCTCCTAGCGATGGTAGCGCAGACGTGTTCGTACACTTTTCTGCAATCGCAAGCGACGGCGGTTACCGCACTTTGGCTGAAGGCCAAGCGGTTAAGTATGACGTAGAATCAGGCCCTAAAGGCCCACAAGCATCACAAGTAAGCCCAGCTTAAAACCGCCTTACGTTCCGACACACAACCCCGCATTAATAACACGCGGGGTTGTGGCATAACCGGTCAACCCGGTCAATCAACACACCCCCTAATTTAGGACATGTCTTTTGAAACGAATTTTTGTAGGAAACTTACCTAGCGAAGCCACTGAAGAAACTGTACAGGCTTTATTTTCCGAATACGGAAAAGTCCGCTCCATTCAACTTATTTCCGATATATTTAGCGGAAAATGCCGAGGATTCGGTTTTATCGGAATGGAAGGTCACGAAGCAAGAGCCGCGATAGCCGCACTCGATGGCAATCTCTATTGCGGAAAACCTTTAAAAGTTAAGTTTGAAGATACGACTGCCGGCAAAAATGGCAGACGCCATTGAAGCATTAACGACACCAGCCCGACTATCCACCTGATTACTCAGCTGCCCTAGCAGCAGACGCGGGAATATAGCTGAGCTATCTGGGCGACCAGTCTACCCGGTCGCCCCCAATGATCCCAACACCCTCACATCAAAAGCCTTACAATTGCAGGATTTTTAGGTGTCATACTGACGTTTATTAGCCTCCCTCCACTTACACTTTCTATTGTTAAATAGTCGCCCGCTTTAACTGAATACTCATTTCAACCCGCCAACAAATCCAATCCATTAGTTGAATGATCAAGTCCCGCATATTTCAAAAATAAGGCTTGACAACAAATCCATGGAATTCTTTTTCCACAGGGGAGTGCAATATACGTTTGTTTCAGCAGCATGGCTTCAAAACCTCTCTTGCCCTATAAAAAAACAGCCATAAAACCATAATGACTTTATCTAAGTCATTGATAATTAAAATTATGATCGCACACAGTCATACACTGACTACAATCTGATCGATTTAACAAAAAAGCTTAAAAAGTGAATAGTTAGCGCATTTATTTTCAGCTTACCCACAGAGTTATCCACAGAAAATGTGGATAACCTTGAATTGCAAAACAACATCGATTCTTTACTATTATCCAGCCAACAGGGCGGGACAAAAAACCTGCCCACATTACTGACTGATGGACCTTACTGCTTCTTTATTCTTGCTTATCGTTCACCAAATCGTAGGTGATGTCCGGATTAAATCCCATAGGCCAATAGATAAGAGCCGCTGGCGGCCAGAAGATTGAAACCACGCGGAATTTAGTTCTGAGCCTACCTTCTTTGACAACTTCGCCATTTTTTTCCAAGCGATAAGGAATGCCTGATTCAGGCGGAACACCCGCCGCAGTCCAGAAAAACGGCTTGGTGGTTACCTTGCCATCGGCCTTAATGTCTACCGGCTGCGGCCTTTTGTAAACATACAAATCAGTTCCAGGTGGAACCTTAAACGTACCTGTTGTAGTACAGCCTGAGACCATGACCAATAAAGCCAAGGCTAAACATATTTTTCTTATCATTGTAGTTCTCCAGGTTGAGTGGGATGTTAGTTATCCCAACGCTTAAAAATCAAAGAGGTATTGATGCCCCCAAAAGCAAAATTGTTACTCATTACATAGTCGCAATCGATCTTGCGGATATCCTCTTTGATGTAGTCCAGCCGGGCACATTCAGGGTCAATGTTGTCAAGATTGGCCGTGGCATGAAACCAGCCTTCATTCATCATATTGACCGCCACCCAAGCTTCCAGCGCACCGCAAGCGCCTAAAGTGTGGCCGGTAAAGCTTTTTAATGCACTTATCGGCGTTTTATCACCGAATACTGCGACGGTCGCACGGCTTTCGGCGACATCGCCGTGGCTTGTTGCCGTGCCGTGCGCACTGATGTAGCCGATAGCCGATGCTTCCAATTGGGCATCTTGCAAAGCTAGGCGCATCGCAACCTGCATGCTGTCGCTGTTAGGCTGAGTAACATGCACACCATCTGAATTAGTACCAAAACCTGCCAATTCAGCATGAATATGAGCGCCGCGTGCCAAGGCATGTTCCAGCTCTTCCAATATCAAGGTGCCTGCGCCCTCACCGATGACCAGACCATCACGATCACGATCAAACGGCCTGGGACTTTTATCCGGTGTCTCATTGCGAAGACTGGTCGCAAACAAGGTATCAAATACTGCGGACTGGATAGCCGAGAGCTCTTCTGCACCGCCTGCCACCATCAGTTTTTGCTGACCGAATTTTATCGCCTCATAAGCATAGCCTATACCCTGACTGCCCGAAGTACAAGCGCTTGAGGTTGTGTAAATCCTCCCGTTTATGCCAAAAAACAGGCCGATATTAACCGGGGCGGTATGGCTCATCATTCGAATATACGAGGTGGCATTCAAGCCGCCGATAGTATGATTAAGCAACATGTTGCCGAACTCGGCAATCGCGTCGGGGCTGCCCGATGAACTGCCGTAGGCAATGCCTGTAAGCCCGCTTTTAAGACAGGGGTCATGCAACAATCCGGCATCGCTGAGCGCCAATTCGGTTGCATACGTTGCCATTAAGGCAATACGCCCCATGCCGCGAACCTGCTTACGCGAATAATGCTCAGGCCTGCTGAAATCGGCGGGCGCACCCAAGCGGGTATTCAAGCCTTGGTACTTATCCCAGTCCGGCATGAAGCGAATGCCGGTAGCCTTGTTTTTAAGGCGCTCGGCAACCTGCGTCCAGTCATTGCCTATCGGCGAAATCCCGGCCATGCCAGTCACTACCACGCGCTTTAACATAAACCACCATTGACGGAAATGACCTGCCGGGTAACATACGCGGCATCGTCGGACATTAAAAAAGCCACGACCGCAGCAACTTCTTTGGGACTCCCCATTCTACGAGCCGGAATCATTTTTTTGATTTCCTCCAGAGGCAACTCGCTGACCATATCTGTTTCGATAAGACCCGGAGCGACACAGTTAACAGTGATGTCGCGCTTTGCCAATTCCAAAGCCAGTGCCTTGGTCGCGCCGATAATACCGGCTTTTGCGGCACTGTAATTGACCTGACCACGATTACCCATCAAGCCTGAAACCGAAGATAAGGTGACAATACGCCCAGGTTTTCTGCGTCTGACCATCGGCATCACCACCGGCTGCAACACATTATAAAAGCCGTCAAGATTACTGTGAATCACACTATCCCACTGTTCGCCGGTCAGCGACGGAAAGGCGTTATCGGCGGTAATACCGGCATTACACACCACGCCGTAATAAGCGCCGTGGCTTTCAATATCCTGATTTATTTGTTCGCTACATTGGGCGCGATCGGCAATATCGAATTGTAAAATCCGGGCCAGGCGGCCCAGCTGCTCGATTTCGACTTTGACTTCCTCGGCTTGCAGACGCTGGCTGCGACAATGGATGACTAAATCAAAGCCCTGCTTAGCCAGATATAAGGCAATGGCTTTACCGATACCTCGACTGGAGCCGGTCACTAAAACAGTTCTATTCATAATGTACTCATTGATTTATTTAACGGAGGTTGATAGACATTGAGATTGGCCGTAACGTCCACACCTTCCCCTAGAATCCGACAGCCAAAAACGCCTAAATTATCATCCTGCATGATGTTTTTTACCCGTATCGTTAACGTTGAGCCGACCTTAAATACGGCAACATTACTGCTATAACGCCGAGTTCCCAGCAGAAAACCCAAGCGTATCGGCTCATTGACTTGCTTTGCCATCACCCCGGCATAGGCGGCTATAGTTTGCGCCATGTATTCGATACCGACCCAGGCCGGAACGCTTCGATCATCGCCCAGCAAGCCATCGCCGCGCACGACAACTTCGGCAGTCAAGCCCTGATCATCACAATCGATAATGCGATCCAGCAGCACCATGCTGCCGGTATGCGGAATCAGGTCGGCAACTGCTCCCTGCGTTGCTCTCGGCAATTGCTCCATGCATTGCTCTACCTCCTGCATCCATGGAGTCGTACCTCCTGCATCCATGCAGTCGTCGACAATAGCGTTCATGCCCGCCCCACAACAATAGACAAGTTATTGCCGCCAAACGCAAACGAGTTGCTTTGACAGGTATCGATTCTACGCCCCAATGTTTCGCCCTGTTTCACCAGATGTAACGCGGACAAAGCAGGGTCCGGCTCATCATCGTTACTATTGGGAATCAGCGCACCTTGTTCATCATCACTGCTCAGCAACAACCAACAAAAAGCCAATTCCAATGCGGCGGCAGCACCCAGGGCATGCCCGGTCATGCCTTTGCTGGAACTGGCGGCCACTGTCGATCCGAATAAGGCATTAACCGCTTTGCTTTCCATCGCATCGTTCAATACCGTGGCGGTACCGTGCAAATTCAGATAATCGATTTGCGCCGGTGTTTTACCCGCATCGTCCAGCGCAAGCTGCATGGCTCTGATCACATCGGTTGCATCCGGATCGGGCGCGGCAAAATGATAGGCATCGCTGCTTGCGCCTATGCCTTGCAATACCACAGGCCCCGGCTCTTTACTCAACACAAACAGGCTGGCCGCTTCGCCGATATTGATACCGTCACGGTGCAGACCGAACGGCTTGCACAGCCCGGTACTGATCGATTCCAGCGACGCAAAGCCGTTAACGGTCAAGCCGCATAAACTGTCGGCTCCACCCACTATAACCGCATCGCACAAATCCAGCCTGATTAAGCGCCGCGCCGAGGCAAACGCCTTGCCGCTGGAAGAACAGGCCGTAGAAATCGTGTAAGCCGGGCCTTGCACGCCCAGAAAATCGGCCAAAAAATCCGCCCCTGCGCCCATTTGCTGTTGTTTGTAATGAAACTGATCCGGCAATACACCGTGATCTGCCCAATAAGCTAAAGCCAGTTCGGTATTACGCACCCCCGAAGTACTGGTGCCCAGCACAATACCGATACGATCCGGGCCGAATCGGGCGATCATGTCGGTCACCGTCGGTTCGATCTGGCTTAATGCGGCCAGCAGCAGGCGATTATTCCGGCAGTTGTATATACGGTAACGCTCATCTATCTGAGGCAGATCGGAACTTACAGCACCAACAATACAGCGAGTCCCAAACTCATCGCTTACTGTCAAGCCCGACCGATCACCGACCAGCAGGCGCTTTAATACCTCGGCTTTGCTATTGCCGAGCGCACACAACAAACCTACATCATTCAGGTATAAGGTCATAACTTATCGTTTTAATCTGTAGACGATAGTGGTATCGAAAATTAACCAATTCAACAACCTTAGGCCAAACAGGATCGGCGGATAAATAATGAATTTCAACTTGTTTTTTACCACCGACGTATAAAAAGCGCTTGTTCTGACCGGCTTCCAAGCGCCATTCGGCCGGAAGATTTTTTTCCAACATCGCAATCGGCCAATAAACCAGTTGCAGATCGGTAATAATAAATTCCGGGTTGACCGACTCCGGCAATAACGGACTCCTATCGGATACCACGGTGTTGCCGTCGTAAGTCAAATTGAACAGACTCAAGCCGGAATCACTGAGTCCGGCCATCGCGATATGCCGGGCATCCAGTTCCAGAACCGCCAACAGCGACTCCTGCCGATCCGCCCACACCGCGTTTATTTGCTGCACTATCCGTCTGGCCGGGCCTAAAGGCTGGGCTATCGGCATCAATTCCGGTTTAGCGGCAACTTGTTTGGGCTGCATCAGCGCACAGCCGGAAACTAGCCCTAGTAAAAAAATACCGCTCAGAAACCTTATCGGCATAACCCAACCCATGTGGCATTGAGCAACAGGTGATGGCTGACTGGGCGACTGAAGTCGCCCCCACAATATAAGCTTATCGGCATAACTCGGCCAGCGTATTCAGCCGGGCTCTGGCATTTTTGACATAGGGATTATTTTCATCCCAGGCATAACCGGCCAAGATAGAACTGATCATCGCCTTAACTTCGGGTTGCTGCCCTGAGTGAAAGATAACATCCTGAAAGCGTCCGTCATACCATGCATCGACAAACACCCGGAAGGTATCGACGCCGCGCTGCAAGGGTACTGCGTAATCCTGCTGCCAGTCCACGGCTTCATCATTAAACTGTCTGACCAAAACATCCGCCGCCAAGCTGGCTGATTTCATCGCAATGGTAACGCCGGATGAAAACACCGGGTCCAGGAACTCGCCGGCATTGCCCAGCAGCGCATAGCCTTTGCCGTACAGGCTTTTGACATTGGCGGAATAACCGGTAATGGTGTTGATTTTTTCATCGAACACCGCGTTCTGAAGCAAGCCAGCCAAACTGGGGTCCTGATTGATGATGTCCTTCAGGGCCTGATCGTTATTGTCCCAGCCTTGAAGAAATTCAGGTTCGGCAACCACACCCACGCTGCTGCGTCCATTGCTGAACGGGATCAGCCAATACCAGACGTCTTTATGCTCGGGATGCACCGTGATCCGGATTTTGTTTCTGTCAAATTGGCTGTCCCCGATCCGGTCTTCAATATGCCCGAATAAGGCTTGCCTGACCGGAAAACCGGAAGGCGATTCCAAATCCAGCAACTTGGGCAAAATACGTCCGAAACCGCTGGCATCCAGCACAAAATCGGCACGGTAGGTCATCACCTCTCCCAGGCTGTTGTGCACCGTAAGCTTCGGCCGGCTAGCTGTAAAATCGGCCGCTATCACTTCCATCTGCCACTGTATGTCGACGCCCATGCGCACCGCTTCATCGGCAAGCAGCTTGTCGAATCGGCCGCGCTGCACCTGAAACGTGGTGCCCATGCCGGGGCTGAATTTGTCTTCAAAGGAAAACTCGGTTCTCAGGTCCCGGTAGGCGAAAGACGCACCGTTTTTATACTGAAACCCGGCGTTGACTAACGCGTCCATCATCCCGGCCTGTTTGATGAATTCCATGCATTGCGGCAACAGGCTTTCGCCGATGCTGAATCGCGGAAACAGCTGGCGTTCCAGAATGGTTACCTGAAAGCCCTGGTTTTGCAGCAATGCACCGGCGATACTCCCGGAAGGCCCGGCGCCGATGATGACAATTTCGCCTTTATTATTTATCATTTATTTTTATACTCCTTAAGCCCAATCAATGGCGCGCACAGCAGCGCCGTTACAATTCCGGCAGTTACGGTAAACCCAAAGGCATGGACGATTTCGGTAGAACTTGCCGCTAACAAGCCGAACGCCAGCAAGGTCGTCAATGCCGACAGCGTAACCCCCAGAGAAGTGCTGGCGCGCCTGTCACCCGCCATAAAAAAGAACAGTCCGTAATCGACGCCGATGCCCAACACCAGCAACAATGCAAACAGGTTGAACAGACTGAATAACTGGTCGAACCAGCCCAGCATGGCTAACGAAACCGCCAGCGCAGCAACCGGCACCGACATGATGGTTACGCCATTGCGCCAACCGAATTTGAAACCCAAGCCTAGCGAGGCCAGACAAAACGCAACCAGCAACAAACTGCTGGCCCTGATCCGATAACGCGCAAACAAGGATGATAAAGACTCGACCTGATCCACCCAGATGACGCCCGGCAAATCCTGTAGTGCCGTTAATGCGCCAGCATCGCTGATTCCGATTAATGCCACCGTGCTTTGACAGCGACCGGAATCACAGCCTAGCCATAAATGCCGCTTAGTTTCATCGGCAGTCGCCAGCCATTCCGACAAAGCCAGCGTGTTGCGCTCGGCTGCAGCAAACTGCTTGAGTTCAGTTTTCACAGCCGTCTCGTCAAAGCTGAGATCAGTCATGTAGCGCTCAAGCAAGCCTGAGTCGTACAGTTTGTGCTTTAACAGCCGATAATTTTGCTGCTGCCGATCCGCATCGGGCCAATAGTCGCTCAAGCCTTCATAAGCAGCCAGCGCTTTTTGCTGTTTTAACGCTTCCAGACGCTTGATCAGTCTTTGTTCATTTTGATGCCAGTCGATTTGATCCTTCCCCGACACCAGAAAAAACTGGTTGTCGGGACTCATCGGAAACAAAGACCGGATTTTATCGGCTGTGCGGATTAACTCGGCCGGTGGCGATTGCAGCAAGCGTACATCATCCTGCGGCGTCAGCATCCAGAGACCGCTCGCAATAAAAGCCGTTGACATCAAGCCCAGCCAGCGCCGGTTTTTGCTTACCCAGAGCGGCCAATGCTGCTCCCAATAGGTTGTCAGTTTAAGTATGCCCGGCTGATGATCGAATGTGAACCCCGCCAATAGTAAAGGAAACAGCAATACCACCGTCAGCCAGGCGACCAGCAACCCCATCGCGGAAAATAACGCCACTTCCTGCAAGCCTGGAAACGGCGAAAATCCCAAGCCAGCATAACTTAACAGATTGCTTAACAGTCCTAAAGACAGTCCCGGCAGAATAAACTTTAAGCCTTTTCGGGGATTCCAGTCCTTCTCGCCAAAACTGTCGCACAAAAAATGTTGCGCATAGTCATCAGCGACGCCGATCAAGCTGGCTCCGAAAACCAGGGTAAGAATATGTATCTTGCCGAAAAACAGCACGCAGATAACCAACGCGGCCAACAGGCCGCTGCCGATTGCGAGGCTCGATAACAGCAATGGCCGCACGCTGCGGAAAGTCACCCACAGCAACACGATAATGCCGAGACTCGAACCTATGCCGACCGTGGAAACTTCCTGTTTGGCCGACTCAGCGCCATGCGCGGTAAACAACGGCATGCCGGAAGCCAGCAACTCGCCGCCAGCCGCTTTGACTTGCCCGGTTGCGCTGTCAACCAGGCTCGACAGGGTTTCCAGCTTATCCAGCTGTAATCTTTCATCCTGCAAATCGGTCAATAACAGCGCCCAAAACCGATGCTGGTCGGACAATACGACGATACCCTGCTCCAGATTTAACTTGATCGGATTTTGCGAGCCGAAATAACGGCTGAATAGCAACGACGGATCGCGCTCCAGATCGGCCGCCTGCATCTGTCCGATGGGGCTGTTGAGTATTTCCAGATTTTGTTTGATTAAATCTTCTGGGTTTTTAACCAGCATCTCTTGGGATTGCGCATCCAGCAGCTGATAGCGATAAGGGAACAGTTGCTGATATTGCTGGATATATTGCTGTTGGGAAAACTCCAACACCACCTTGTTAAACAGCTGGCTTTGTTCCAGTTGCCGCTTAAGTTTTTGGGCATGACTGATAGCTTCCCCGGAAGTCGAAGCACCCGCCAGCCAGACTATTTTCCGGTTCAGCAGCTGATTATGTTGCCGGGTGGCTTTGGCGATTTCCGGCTGCTGTTCGCTGGTCGGTAATAACGCTAAAAAACTGGTTTCCAGCCAGTCTTTAGTCAAAGCCTGACTGCCGAGAATACAGATGACCAGCATTCCGACCAGCCAAAGCCCTGCGGTCAACTTAGGGTGATAAACGTTCAAAATCGGCTTCCTGTTCATCGCTTAATCGTTCCGGGTGGGTGATGTTATCGAAAGTAATGCGGGTAACATTGCCCCCTGCTTCGCGTATTTCCAGATCACGCAGCTCGGTATCGCCCGACAGCACCATCGTGCTGATGATCTTTTTCAGCATCTCATCCTTGGGGATTAACGCCAGCTGCCAGGACGTTTTTTGATCGGTTCCGGTGATCACAAAACCGTCGCTTAATGCCGCCAAGTCACCGCCCAGCATGGCCTTGAAAACCTTGCCGAAAGCCGCCGGCACCGCTTGTTCGCCCTGCCCGGTCAGCAACTTCGATTCATTGACCAACAGCAACGAAACAACCGGCGTCAAGGTCTTCCAGATAACGCCATTGCTTTGATGGTAAGTAAACGACCCCGTGGAAATTAAAGGCTTGCGCAAAACCTTCAGGTGTTTTTGCTGGTGAAAATCGCCCTGGGTGATCGGCGTTTTCGCCAAGCGCCCGGCCGACTGCAGGGATGCAGGAGGTAGAGCAATGCCTGGAGCAATTGCCGAGATCTCAGACAATACCGCATCGCCCGCAACGCCTTGGCCGAATGCCAAACAATACAGCAGCAACGCTTTTATTAACATCAAGCCATCTCCAAGCCGAGTTTTTCAAACAACACCGCAGGCGATGCAAAGCACATTTCCCGCGTTGCCAAGTTTACAGCCACCTGAACGCTATGGCCTTTGGTCAGTCTTAAGCCTGAGCTTTTATCGGTGATCAGGTAGTTTATTTTCAAGCGGTTTTCCCATTCGACGATGTGTGCTTTTACGGTAATGACCTGCCCGAACACCGCCGGTTGCGCATAGCGGACTCTTAAGTCAATCACCGGCCACGCATAACCCGAGTCGCGCATTTGCGGATAGTTGTAATCGATTTTTTCCAGCAGCGCACAACGCGCGATTTCAAAATACTTGGCATAATGCCCATGCCAGACCACTTCCATCATGTCGACATCATGGAAGGGAATTTGCAGGTCGATTGATGTTTGGTGAATCATAATTTTTTCGCTCTCATTCCTACAAATCTCGTTCCCACGCGGCGCGTGGGAACGAGAGGTCTCCTTACTCATATAGATCCCAATGCTGCTTGCGTACCAGTTCCAGACACAGCCGCAGTTCTTGCTCCAGCGCCCGATCGGCAGTCAGAAACGGGCTATGTTCGCGCAGTTGCTTGACGGTATGTTGCAAAGCCGGGCTTAACTTATCCACATTACCCCGCAACTCAACACCCTGGACAACAGCTAACAATACCGCCACAGCAACCTGTTCGGTCAACTCCAAAATACGGATGCAATCCCTGGCGGCTATTGTTCCCATGCTGACTTTGTCCTGATTGTGGCATTCGGTGGAGCGGGAAAACACGCTGGCGGGCATGGTCAGTTTAAGGGCTTCTGCGGTCCAGGCGGATACGGCTATTTGTAAGGCCTTGAAGCCATGGCTCAACACCGCTTGCTCGCCGGTAGCGCCGGAAAGATTGGCGGGCAAGCCCTGATTAAATTTGCGATCCATCAACTGCGCCATTTGCCGGTCCATTAAATCGGCCAGATTGGCTACGGCGGTTTTTAAGCTATCCATCGCAAAGGCAATATGGCCGCCATAAAAATGGCCGCCATGCAGGACATGTTCGCCTTCGGCATCAATGATCGGATTGTCGTTGGCGCTGTTTAATTCATTTTCGATAAACTGCCGCAGCCAGGGCAATGAATCTTCCAGCACACCGATAATATGCGGCGCGCAACGCAGGGAATAGCGATCCTGCAAGCGGGTATCGTGGCGCGGCGCACTGTGTTGCAATTGTAAATCTCCGCGTAACCTCTCGGCGACGCGGTTTTGTCCCGGATGCGGCTTGACCGAAAACAGTTTTTCGTCAAAATGGTAGGCATTGCCGTTTAAGGCGACCGAAGCCAGGCTGGTGATGCGCGTGCTCAGTTGGGATAAATAGTCCGCACGTTGATAGGCCAGACAGGCGATGCCGGTCATCGCGGCAGTGCCGTTCATAATCGCCAGACCTTCTTTGGGTTTTAAGGTCAGCGCTTCGATATTAAGTAGTGCAAAAACCGTTTGCGTGGCTTGACGCTGCCCCTGATAAAATACCTCCCGTTCACCGGCCAGAACGGCGGCCACATAAGACAATGGCGTTAAATCGCCGCTGGCACCGACCGAGCCTTCTTGCGGAATCATCGGCAGAATGTCCTGTTTTAAACATTCAGCCAGCTGCTGCAATAACCTGTAGCGCACACCCGAAAAACCTCTTGCCAGACTGGTCAGGCGCGCCGCCAGTATGGCCCGCGTTTGCTCCACATCAAAATGATCGCCCAGTCCGCAGCCGTGAAAAGTATACAGCTGCCTGGGCAGTTGCTCGACCAGATGCAGCGGAATGGAGACTGTGCAGGACTCGCCGTAACCGGTGGTTACGCCGTAAACAAAGCCTTCCTGCTTTAATAAGCTATCGATAAACCGGGCGCCTTTGTCGATGCGCTCGATAAAGTCCGGCTGCCGACTCAATTCAATCTGAGCGTATTGATTAGCTATCTTGCAAATATCTTCAATGGTCACGGCCTGACCATCAAAAACCACGGTATTTTTAGTGTTCATCGCTTTCTTTGTCAGCCAAGTGCCAAAAATCGAAAAAGTTAAACCATTGTAACGGTTCCATTAAACAATAATGCTCCAATCGCTGAGCATAACGCTGAATGGTTTGCTGCATGGCTTGCTCACGGTTTTTTCTGGGGAACGTTAAGCCATCGCTGAAATGCTCGAAATAGATCACCTGCCTGCCCTGTTGTTTCAGGCAAAACAGGGTGTAAACCGGACATTTAAGCAGTGATGCCAGAATAAACGGGCCTTGCGGAAACCAGGCATCATCACCCAAAAATTCGGCCCGGCTCACGCGTGAATTTTGACTGACCGGGGTCCGGTCGGCGGTAATAATAATCAGCTCGCCGTTATCGATTTTATCGCTCAGCAACATTGACGTGGCAGCGCTGATTTCGGTTACCTGAATCAGGTTTAAGCCGCTGTTCTCGTTGGTTTGCCTTAACAGCTGATTGAATTTTTCCGCATGTTTGGTGTGTACCAGCACGTTAATACGAGGCGCACCATCCAAATCGGCAATCGTGCGGCAGACGTCAAGATTACCCAAATGCGAACCTAACAGGATGGCGCCCTGCCCCGTCTTGATTTGAGCCAGCAAGACATCACGTCCCCGATAGTCTACGTCTGCCAGCGACAACGCGCCCGACCAGGCCGCTAATTTATCGATAATGGCGTTGGCGAAGCTGATGAAATGTCGATAGCTGTCCCGGAGATTTTCGCTTAAATCGGATGCAGGCGAAAGCTTGGCAACGCGCTGTAGATAGGCCTGGCTGGCTGCTCTACCGGACTTGTTCACCAGCCAGTAATAACTGACCACCGGATATAAAAACCACTGCAACACCCTACGCCCAAGCAACAGATAAACGCGCAGCAAGAAACGCATGCCCCAAATCAGGCTCCATTCGCCCATGTCTGCCCAATGCGACGGTTTTTTCATGACCTAAGCCTGCCCAGCAATTGCGGAATGCGTATCAGCATGCCGAAGAACAGTTTGGCATGGGCTGTTGAGATCATCAGGTTATCCCGCCACAACTTGAAATGCGATACGCCATCATCGGGGTAATTGACGCAAGTCGGTATATTGACGACTGGCACGCCCTGCCAGTACAAACGCACCAGAATATCAATGTCAAAATCCATGCCTCTCGCTATGTCTGTTTCGCCGGTTAATTTAGCCACTGCCGCCAACGGGTACAAGCGAAAGCCGCACATGCTGTCCGCAATCTTGAACGACAAGGTGTTTATCCATACCCAAAAATTGGCAATCGTTCGACCGTAAACCCGGCTCTTGGGCGCAGTTGCATCAAACAGCGGCTGACCTAAAATCAACGCATCGGGATGTTGCGTTCCTGCTTCAAGAAAGGCAGGAATATCGTTAACCTCATGCTGACCATCAGCATCGATCTGGAGCCCATGGCTAAAGCCCAAAGCCTCTGCCACCTTAAAGCCGTCGAGTACCGCAGCGCCTTTGCCGCTATTTTCCACACGGTTGATTAAGCTGAGCCAATCCGCTTCCCGTTCGACACAATCCACCAGGATTTGACTACAAAGCGCCGAGCTGCCGTCATTCACCAGTATCGTCGGAATGCCGAGGTTTTTTAGTTTGGCAAGCACCTGAGGAATTGCGGCTTCGTGGTTGTAAACCGGAATTATGATGCAGGGTTTCATTCATTTCCCTCTTGACATCCTCCCCGACCTAAAGGACGGGGATTCCTACCGCTAGACGCTTATGCC
>JAQSDX010000070.1 GCA_029946125.1 Candidatus Methylobacter titanis | reverse complement strand
AGCAATTCAGGAAAATTCCTGTGCCAAACCTGCACTTGGTAAACACGGGTTCGAATACCTTTTTCGATAACCTCTTCTTTTAGATGCTCCGCTGTCAACGTTTCCAGAGTTAGTTTTTCGCCATATTTACGCGGCTTGCCCTTTCCTGAATACTCGCCCGCGTAGGGAAAATAAAACGTTGAATCACAGCGCAGTTTACAAATCAAATGTAGCCCTGTCCGTTTTATCGCTTGTAAGCCCGCGTTGTTCCCCAATGCGCCGTCGTACACAAAATACGTGACGTTTACATCGAGTCCTATCAGCGTTAAAACCGCTCGAACGCTACCTTGTAGCTGAGTTTGGAATGGCGACAACGCGACTTTTTTTCTGTTTTTGTTAACACTCCCTTTCGGTCTGCCTGGTTTTAAATTTTTCGGCTTAATGGCTTTTGGCGCACTACTCTGAATATCGCCTCGAACCAGTTGTTCTGTTATTATCGGGTAAGAAGTCCGCCTTTTAACCGACAACAACGACAGGTTTAAAAAACACAAACCTGGAAGTGGCTTGTTGTAAATTGAAGAAAAAAATCCCTAGACCATGCGTTTCCTTTCCTGATTTGGTCACCATAACCTCATCACCCAAGAGCAGCCATATCTCATCAACTCCTGTCAAATGCTGCTTTATAAGTTGCCAACGTAACGCTGACCAATCTATTTTTTCTTTAAAAAAACGCTGTACCGTTCGATAGCTTCCACCTTTTTCTGTCCAGCGAGACAGGCCAAGCATAGTGACTCGCCCCGTCATCGACAACATCGCCTCAACGATAAGGCTTAAGCGATTTAGTGTAAGTGGCGTTAATGTTGGACTCAGTGCGTTAAGTATTGCTATGATTTCGTTCATGATCAGATTAGGCGGATGATACTGTGATTTAAGACTCCTGTATTCTACCTTTTTTGATCATCTCTTTTCCCCGTTATAGGAAAGAATCATTTTTGGCGTTTGGCGAAGGTATTGATTAATGAGATTTTATTAAAAGCTATCTTTAATAAATTTCAATAAAATCAATTGGCTGTAAAGATGTGTAGATACATATGCCCTGAACGACGGGGCTTTACGGTGTTTTTTGATAAAAAATATAATCTGCTGTATAAGCAATCCGTTTTTCACTGCCCAGATGATTAGCCGTACATCCCGACGAAGGCGGCAGACCACCGTTGGTATTGACCCGATTAATAAAGCTCACATCCGAAAACAGGCCATCACCCTTATGCGAGACCACCTCGACCAGCAACCAGGAAATCGCCTTGCCCGGCGCCTTATCGATTTTATTAACGACCCGGCCGACGACGCGACTGCCTTCTTTATATTCCCAGAGCGGTCCAGCGCGGTGATTGCCGACCAGCTTACCTTCCTCATCGAATAACTTGGCATCGGGTGCCAGCATTGTCCAGGCATATTCGCCTTGATTCAGTGAGCATTGATAAATCTGATCACCCTTCGCATGCACGGTTAAAAGAGGACTATAGCCTTGCGGCACCTTAATCTGCTCGGGTATGACAGTCTCGGCATAAGCCGCGCCTTGTAACATCACCGATAAAATGACTATCTTTTTAATCATAGCGTTCACCACGGCATTGGCGTTCCGTCATACTTGACGAAACTGCCTGATTGATCCAATGAAAAGTTCTCTATCAAAGCGCGCATTCCGCTAATGCTTTCCTCCGCATTAATTAAGCCATTAGGCCCGCCCATATCGGTTTTAACCCAGCCTGGATGGAAAATCAGCACACCGACAGACTGATCTTTCAGCTCTATCGCCAGGCTCTTCATCGCCGCATTCAACGCCGCCTTGCTGGAACGATACAAAATACTGCCGCCACCGGTATTATCGGCAATACTGCCCATCAGACTGCTGATATTAACCACCAGTTTTTTATCGCTATGCTTAATTTGTCCTAAAAACGCTGCAGCCATTTTTACCGGGGCCTGGGTATTAACCACCAAAGACTTGATCCATGCCTGATAATCAAGCTGACCAAAACCGTCGGTCTGCTTGTCTCCGTAGATACCCGCGTTGTTAATCAACACATCGATACCGCAGTCTGATAATTTTCGCGACAGCGCATCAATTTGTTCAAATTTTGAAACATCCAGCTGTTCCAGCTGAATGTTAGGGTGACAACTGGCGAGATTATTTAAATCAAACGCATCATCCGGGTTACGCGAACAGGCGATAACATGCCAGCCGTCCGTCGCATATTGGCGGCAAAACTCCAGACCCAAACCGCGATTAGCGCCGGTAATTAACACTGTAGCCATTTTATTTCTCCCATAAAAAAACCTCCTGCATCGGCCGATGCAGGAGGCTTCATATTACTTCAAAATTAAGCTGAAAAGTTTTTTGCAGCAAAATCCCAGTTAACTAATGCCCAAAATGCTTCCAGATAAGCTGGACGTGCATTGCGATAGTCAATGTAATAAGCATGCTCCCAAACATCGCAAGTCAACAAAGGCGTTTGACCGGTCGTTAACGGACAACCTGCATTGCTGGTACTAACCAGCGCCAAACTGCCATCGGCATTTTTTACCAACCAAGCCCAGCCGGAACCGAACGTGGTGACTGCGCATTTGGCAAATTCTTCTTTAAATTTTGCAAATGAACCAAAAGTTGTGTTGATGGCATCAGCTAAAGCGCCGGTAGGTTCGCCGCCCGCTTTAGGTGCCAAGCTGTTCCAGTAAAAAGTATGATTCCAGATTTGCGCCGCATTATTGAAAATACCGCCGGAAGACTTTTTGATGATTTCTTCCAGCGACAATCCTTCAAATTCGGTTCCTGGAACCAGATTATTCAGGTTGGTTACATAAGTTTGATGATGTTTACCATAATGATATTCCAAAGTTTCTTCAGAAATATGGGGCACTAATGCATCTTTAGCATAAGGCAAAGCAGGAAGTTCGAAAGCCATGGGTTTCTCCTAAATGAAAGTTATTGAAAGGTATTGCATACAGCAGCTGGCACAAAAATAAATACCAAGCGTTTTAATAGATATTTACTTTAGCATTGCTTGCCGATTAAATAAAGCAGTAGCACAAGTAAAAAGATGTCACACCGTTAAAATTGCTTGTGAATGATCCCCAAAAAATCAACGGCAATTAAAAAGATATCTAAAATTCTAGTGCTAAGACATTCAGCTGATAGCAGTTTCTCCCTAATAGGTAACAGCGCTTATTGATTGAACAAGTTAAACGCCCTATCCTACAAACACACACAACACTAGCCTATTTTTCAGGATGATTAGACTTACTTATGCCAGTACAGCAATCAAAGACTTTAGTCCTGAAAATCTGTTGGCGTTGTTAAAAACCTGCCGAACAAATAATGGTGCTAACAATATAACCGGGATACTGCTTTATTCCCACGGCACTTTTTTTCAAGTGTTGGAAGGCGATGAGGCAATTATTGATGCTACATTTGAAACTATAAAAAAAGATAAACGCCACAAAGATGTGACCTTGATTGATAAACTGCCGATAACGGAGCGGGCATTTCCCTACTGGAGCATGGGCTTTGAAAAGCTGGAAGGCAAAGAACTGAGCGAAATGGAAGGCTTGAATGATTTTTTTGAAAAGGATTTCACACCTGCCGGTTTTGCCTCCCATAAGCACATTATCGGCCCATTATTGACTCATCTGCGTAGCAAGCTGGTCAAACATGTGACCCTGGAAAGTCACGAAGAGTTGCCTATGCAGCACGAAGATCCGTTCATACAATTCCTGCACCGCACCATACGCTTGGGCGTCAAGTTTCTCGCGTTGTTGATGGTAGTAGTCATTTTATTCGGCATTATTGATGTTGTTTATGTGATGTTCGAAAGAATCACCCAGCCGCCATTTATGCTGCTGACCATCAATGGCATGCTGGAAACATTTGGGGCTTTTTTGGCTGTGTTAATCGCCATTGAAATTTTCCTGAACATTACTTTGTATATCAGAAGCGATGTGATCCCGGTGAAACTGGTAGTCGCTACCGCTTTAATGGCTATCTCCCGGAAAGTCATCGTGTTTGATTACAAACATTTACCGGCGGAATATGTCAGTGCATCGGCATTGGTTTTAGTAGCGCTGGGCATTACCTATTGGCTAATTCAAAAGAAAGAATAATCGAGTGCTGCTGCGTAACAATGTTTCATTAATTCTTTATCCAGTTAATTCAGCTGTTAAACCTCATGACCAAACCACTATTATTCTGTTTCGATCCCGTCGCAGATTTGAACGCCGAGCTATTGATTCTGGGCAGCATGCCTGGACAGGAATCTTTAACGGCAAACCAGTACTACGCGAATCACCGTAACGCCTTTTGGAAAATCATGGCTGACATACTCGGGTTTGATCCCGGATCTTCCTACGAGACCCGGCTACAGGCACTAAAAACAGGCCGCATCGCACTCTGGGATGTGTTGCAGTCTTGTACCCGAACTGGTAGTTTGGACGCAAGGATAGACGCCAACTCCATCAGCGCAAATGCCTTTCAGAGCTTCTTTGATAGCCATCAAAATATCCGTGCGGTGTTCTTCAACGGAGCGAAGGCGGAATCGACATACCGGCAACATATCTTGCCTACCGTCAGTAGCGTTGCTGTCAGTTATAGGCGTCTGCCCTCCACCAGTCCGGCGCATGCCTCTCTTTCCTACGAACAAAAACTTCAGCTATGGCAGGCAGCACTGAAACCAAAAACCAGCTTTGTACGTTAAAGATGCGACATGGTATTAAATTTAAATTGCATAGCCTTTGCTTATAAATCAGCCAATAACTGACTGATCCTGTTTTCTGCCTGATGCAGATAGCCTTGACCGAACAGATTCAGGTGATTGAGTATATGGTATAGGTTGTACAGGTTTTTCCGGCTGGCATAGCCTGGATCTAGCGGATAAACAGCTTGATATGCCTGATAAAATACCGGACTGAAACCGCCGAACAACTCGGTCATCGCCACATCCGTTTCCCGGTCGCCAAAGTAACAGGCCGGATCATAAACAACCGGATTGCCCTGCTCGTCTGCCGCGACATTGCCGCCCCATAAATCGCCATGCACTAAAGCCGGTTGCGGCTGGTAGCCGGAGAAAAATGGCTTTAAATTCATACAAAGTTTTTCGCCCAGTGTTTGCAAGCGGCCGCCATAACCTTGGTCGGCGGCCAGCGCTAATTGATGCCCCAAGCGTTGCTCCTGCCAGAAGCTAAGCCAGTCGTCATAACGGCCGTTGACTTGCAGAGTAGTGCCGATGGTGTTGTCACGGTGCCAACCGAAATAGGCCTGTTTTTGCCGATGCAGCTGCGCCAGTTGTTGTCCCAGCAACTGTTCGGAACGGCTATAGCGCTTGTTTAACACGATATATTCCAGCACTAAAAAGGCATGGTCGGGCGTTTGTCCGCAAACAATAAATTTCGGTACGCGGATAGTCCGGGTTTGTGCCAGTGCTTGCAAACCTGCGGCTTCCGCCTCAAACATCGGCAGTCGATCTGGCGTATTCAGCTTGACAAAAAAACGGTGGTTTGCCGCCTGTAACCGGTAAGCCGCATTCATATCGCCGCCGGCCAGCGGTTTGGCATTTTGCAACTCAAAAGGCTGTCCGGTTGCCGACTCAATCTGTTGAACAATAGCCTGCCAATTCATCAGTAGAGCTTACCCATTAAATCCATATGCGTCAGGTACAGCCGCATATCCAGCTCGAACCGGTGATAACACGGCTCCATATGCTGACACAGTTGATAAAACGCCTTGTTATGCTCCTTTTCCTTTAAATGCGCCAGCTCATGCACGACGATCATCCTTAAAAATTCCAGCGGCACCTGTTTAAACAAGGAGGCCACCCGGATTTCATTTTTTGCCTTGTGTTTGCCGCCCTGCACCCTCGAAATAAAGGTATGCAAGCCTAAGGCATGATGAAGATCTTTAATCTTGTCGTCATAAATCACCTTGCTCAGCGGCTGGGATTGTTTAAGCGAAGCATTTTTTATATCGACCGCATAACTGTAAAGCGCCTTATCGGTTCTGACCGTGTGGGCGAGCGGATATTTTTTCAACAGCGTCTCGCCCAGCTTGTCGTTACTGATCAGCTGGCGTACCTGGCTGGTGACGTTTTCGGGATAGCCGACTAAATATTTTAATTCCTGCATGACAGCTTACTTCAGAGTGTTCAATATTTGCTCTAACGGAGCCAGAGAAATCAGCGCCCGGTACAGAATCGTTTTATCTTCCATCAGACCGTAACATTCATAATGATAAGGCGACTCTATGGCATGGCCTATGCCTTCTTTCCTCTCTTCCGGTGGAATTTGCCTGATCAGTATATACAGTGCATCACCGGATTTGAGCAGCGCAAGGTAGCTGCGATCGATGCTGATTTTATGCGACATATACACCAGCGGATTGCGTTCAAAATCATGTTTTTCTATCACCGCCTTTTCCAGCAAGGCGCTGGATATAAGGCTGCACGGGAATATTTCGGGGAACACCGCTTTATTATTAAAGTGGTCAAAAAAAGCATCCTGATCAACCAACGAACCGCATAAAAAGTTTTTTGCATTGCTGGTGGTGATAAATTTTCGTTTCAGAAAAAAACTGCTGCCGGAGATAAAAGACCGATCGGGATGCTGATTAAGGACGCCACACTGCGGAATATGTGGATTGGGCAGAAACAAGGCAAATTTGGATTCGGTTTTGTAACCCAGTAAGGCCAATGCGCCGCCCGATTTAACCGTAATCCGGTTGCTGAGCATGGTCTCGGGATCTTGTTTAAATTGCGACTTTTTTATATCGATTAAGATCTCTTGTCCAGGCTTGACTGCGTTAACGAAAGAAAACTGGTAGTTACTAAAATGCAGGTTGTTATCGCTAATCAGTAGATTTTCATTATGTAACCGGCGATGAAGAAAAACTTTGTGTTCAACCAACGATTCCAATTGAAACCCAAGTGCAATCGGGCCTTTGAACGGATTGTGATTGATGCGCCGCCATCTGTTTCTATCGTGAAACAGGTTGAAATCATCGGTTGCATTACGTGCAACATCAATATGTATTTGATGAAAAACATCCGAATTGTCTGAATTATTCATAGTGGCTCAACGATAGAATCCCTGATTTGGTCAATTTAAGACAGGAAACTCCAGTTTCCATAACGTTTACGGCAGCGGGCTTTAATCAATAAAACGTCTGGTCAAATCGCCATATTCATCAATGCGACGGTCACGCAAAAACGGCCATATTTGCCTGACCCGTTCTACCCTGGCACTATCGATAGTGCAGCAGAGCAGCTTGGTTTCCGAATCATTGGCGCTGATGATGATTTCCCCTTGCGGCCCCGCTATAAAACTATTGCCCCAAAAGTTAATACCGGTAGCCAAGTCCGGCGCTTGCTCAAAGCCGATACGGTTGCAGGAAATGACCGGAATACCGTTGGCGACGGCGTGAGAGCGTTGAATAGTCACCCAGGCATCCAGTTGGCGTTGCTGCTCCACCGGCGTATCTTCAGGGTCCCAGCCTATCGCGGTCGGGTAAATCAACATCTCCGCACCGGCTAAAGCCATCAGCCGAGCGGCTTCCGGGTACCACTGATCCCAGCAAACCAATACCCCTAATTTACCGATAGACGTTTCGATCGGTTTAAAACCCAAATCGCCGGGCGTGAAATAATATTTCTCATAAAAACCCGGATCGTCGGGAATATGCATTTTCCGATATTTACCGGCAATACTGCCATCCTTGTCGAAAACCACGGCAGTATTGTGATAAAGCCCCGGCGCTCTTTTTTCGAAAATGGTCGAGACAATGACAATGTCGAGTTCTTTAGCCACATCTGAAAGGATTGCCGTGGTGGGACCGGGAATCGTCTGGGCAAGATCAAAGTTATTGTAATCCTCGCTCTGGCAAAAATACGGCCCCAGATGCAGCTCGGGCAATACCACCAGATCCGCATTTTTAGCGGCGGCCTCATGAATTTTCTCAATAGAAAAATCAAGATTGGTTTGTCTGTCTTCATCGCAGGGCTGTTGCACAGCACTAACGGTTAATGTTGATTTCATGATGATCGTCTGGGGTGGTTTTTGATGGGCGTTATTTTATAACGATTTAAGCGATGGGAAGAACAAAACTGCGTTGTCGTTGTGAAAACGAGTACTACGATGCGTTAACCGATCCAGCCGCTAACTTGCCAAGTTGGCGATCATGAAGGCGACTTAACATCGCCAATGCCAACATTACACCAAGCAGCGCATAAGCCATATCCGACTGCGTATCCCAAATATAGCCTTGAGTGCCTAAAAATGCTTCAGCGGCTTCCCGGCTTAATAGCGCAACCCACCATTCAATCAGTTCATAAAAGGCACTGATCGCAAGACAGATGCAGACGACGAAAAAATGAAGCCATCTGCTATTGACCACAACCTGCTTTCTGATAAGGATTTCCCTGGCGATGATGGCGGGGATAAAGCCTTGGGCAAAATGCCCGACTTTATCGTAATTATTGCGCTCGAAATGAAATTCGTCTTTTAACCAGTCGAACAGCGGAACGTCTGCATAAGTGTAATGTCCGCCGACCATTAAAATAAGGCTGTGGACCAGGATCAAGCTATAAGCGAGGTCGGTTAATCTGAACGTCTGCCGCGTCGTAATCAACACAATAAAGGCTATTATTGCCGGCGCTGTTTCAAGTATCCAGATCAGGTAATCTTTAGGATAAGTACCCGACCAAATCAGTGCCGAAAAAAATATCCCCAGCCATGTTTTGTTCATGGATGAGTTTATTTCGCTAACGCTTGTTGATAGGCAGCATCGCTAAAGCCACGGATGGTGACGCCATTAACGACTGCCAACGGAATTCCGCTATAACCCGGATCAAGTGTTTTCTTACGCGTTGCGGCATCAATATCTTGTTCAATATCGTAGGCATTAAAAGCAATATTATTCTTGCGTAAAAAAGCCATGGCTTTTTTACAATAAGGGCACCAGCTGGTGACGTAAATATCGACTTGCGGCGCTGCTTGATCCCCATTATCGGCTGGATCAGATTCTGGTGCTTTATTTTCAAGATAAGCAATATTTTCTATCAATGCCGGATTACCGGATTTTGAGCCGGAGAAATGCGACTTTCCATTGGCATCTGTCCATTTGTAGCCTTCGGCCTGGACTGAGAAGGTGAATGTCAGTGCAAACAACAGAATAAGCGATTGATTAATGACCATATAACGACTAAATTTTGAAATATATTGAGTATCCAGCTTTATGCAGGACGCGGTTTAAAACCACGCCCTGCACAATGGCGCCATAGTGCCGGCTATTAACCGGCAGCCACTAACGCCTTTTCAGGGAACTGCATGGTCATGCAATGCAGACTGCCATACTGATGCACCAAGGGCTGACAAGGAATAGCGATAATCTTGCGATCAGGGAAACAACCGGCCAAGCGCTCCAGCGCAACCGCATCCATCGGGTCACCATAAGACGGCACCAGGACCGCATGATTGATAATTAAAAAGTTGGCATAATTCGCCGGTAGCTGTTGCCCGTCTTCATCATGAATCGGTTGCGGCAGCGGCAACGGCACCAGATGATAAACGTCGCCGTCCTGGGTTCTTAATGCCTGTAGTTGCATTTCCATGAATTTCAGGCTGTTGTAATGCAGGTCTTCGGGATCGTCGCAACTGGTGTAGGCGATGGTATCGGCGGAGCAAAAGCGGGCCAGGGTATCGATGTGGGCATCGGTATCGTCGCCGGTCAGGTTTTCCTGATCCAGCCAGAATACCCGTTTTGCGCCAAGATGCTGGAGCAATTGCTGCTCTATGTCTTGTTGGCTCAGGCCTTTATTCCTATTCGGATTTAACAGGCACTGTTTGGTGGTCAGGATGGTGTCGATGCCGTCGCTTTCAACGCTGCCGCCTTCCAGTATGAAATCCACATCGGTGTGACTCGCGCCTTTAAAGGGTTTGGCGTTTAACAGTTTGTGATTGAGGTCGTTATCGTTTTGGTGCGTGTATTTCTCGCCCCAGCCATTGAAAAGAAAATTCATGTGCATATTTATGCCGTCTTTTTCGACAGTAAGAAAAACGGTATCCCTGACCCAGATGTCATTCACGACGGCGTGAATGAAGTCGATGTTGTCGTTCTTGCTTATCAAGCTTTGGATGTGCAGCTGATGGCTGTCATCCCGGCACACGATAAGCAGCTTTTGATATTGACTGATGGTATCGCTAATGACGCTGTAGGATTGTTCGACAGCATCAAGATTGCGAAAATCGCCGGTTTTATGCGGCCAGGCGATTAATACGGCGGATTGTTTTTCCCATTCTGCTGGAAATCTGTTCATAGGTTTTAGTTCCCTTGAGTTGTATATCCCGGCTATAGGCCGGAAATAGATTGAAACAACATTTCTTTAGCGTGCGCCAGCGTGTTGGCGGTGATATTGACACCGCCCAACATTCTGGCAATTTCTTCAACGCGCTCTTCCGTTTCCAGTAAGCGGACAGTGGAAGAGGTCATATCGGTTTGGTTGTTTTTTTCAACGTAGAGATGGTGATGCGCTTGTGCAGCGACTTGTGGTAGGTGAGTGACGCACATGACTTGCCGGTTATGGCTTAAGCTGCGCAGTTTTTGTCCAACGATTTCGGCAATGCCTCCGCCTATGCCTGAGTCTACTTCATCAAAAATCATGGTCGGGGTGGTTTTATCACTGGACGTGGTGACTTGAATCGCCAGGCTGATACGCGATAATTCGCCGCCTGAAGCCACTTTAGCCAGTGGTTTTGCTGGCAGGCCGGGATTGGCACTGACCAGGAATTCTATTTTATCTTTGCCGTTCAATTTTGGGGTCTCGCTATCTTGTGCGGCAATATCGATCAGAAACTCGCCTTGCGGCATACCCAGTTCCTTGATCATCGCTGAAATTTGTTGTTCCAGTTTCTTGCCGCTGAGACTGCGTTGTGCTGATAATTGCGCGGCCAGCTGATGATATTGAGCGAGCAACTGTGCGGCGCTTGCCGTTAAGTCTTCGATGCGCTCGCTGCTGTGCGCCAGGCCGTCGAGTTCATGCTCAAGTTTGCCGACCAGCTCCGGCAGTTCATCCGGGGTAACATGATGCTTGCGGCTGAGGCTTTGGACAATGCCGATCCGGTTTTCGACGTCTTCCAGACGCTGCGGATCGGCCTCCTGCGCCTCAAGAAAACGGCGCAATTGCAGCGACGCCTCTTCGATCTGAATTTGCGCTTCCGAAAGCATGGTGCAGATTTCGTTTAACTCGGGCGCAAATTGGGCAATATGGCTTAATTCGCTGAGACTGTGATTCAGCATTCGATTGACCGATTGCCGGTCATTCTCATAAAGACTATCAACCTGAGTCTGGCCGACACTTAAAATCTGCCCCAGATTGGCCAGTTTGCCGTGTTCTTCCAAAAGCTCGGCATAGCTGAAATTGGCCAGCTCCAGCTGTTGCAATTCTTCAAGCTGGTAGCGCAGCAATTCTTCACGTTCGGTCTGGTCTGCGCTGGATTTAATCAGATTTGCCAGCTCTTTGCTGGTTTGCTGCCATTGCCGGTAACAGGCGTTGACGCTGTCCAACAGGGGCTGATTTTTTGCATAGGCATCCAGCAGACGGCGTTGCTCGTCGGCATTGAGCAAGGTCAAATGCGCATGTTGGCCGTGAATTTCAACCAACTTTTCACTGAGTTCCTGCAAGGCCTGCAAGGTAACCGGGCGGTTGTTGATATAGGCTTTAGAGCGGCCATCATGATTGACAATACGCCGAATCAGGCATTGCTGCTCGGTATCCAGTTCATTGTCCTTTAGCCATTGTTGCGCTAAAGGCGCATCGGCCAAATCGAACTCCAGATTAATCTCGGCACGTTTGCATTCGGGGCGCACGTAACCGGAATCAGCCCGATCGCCCAAGGCGAGTCCCAAGGCCGTTAATAAAATAGACTTGCCGGCCCCGGTTTCGCCGGTGAGCACCGACATGCCTTTTTTCAGGTCGAGATCTAACGATTTAACGACGGCGAGGTCGATGATATTAAGGTTTAATAGCATGATTGTCGGTGTGGTAACCACTGCTCCAGTTTAATTTATTCCTGAGTATATAAAAAAAATCATGGCCTTCAGGATGCAAAATTCGAATCGGTTTTGGCTCTTTTTTAATCAAAATCTTGTCGCTGATTAACACCTTAGGAATTTCAATATGATCGCAAGTTACCAAAGCGTTGATTTGCGTGGTCTGGCAAAAGCTAATTTCAATTTCTGCCGAATCATCTATCACTATAGGCCTATTTGACAAGGTATGGGGATTAAGCGGCACTAATACCAGCGCATTTAACGCAGGATGCAAAATCGGCCCGCCCGCAGACAAGGAATAAGCGGTTGATCCAGTAGGCGTGGAAACAATCAGGCCGTCTGAACGTTGCGAATTTAAAAATACATTATCGATTTTGGTGATAATTTCTATCATGCTGGGCGTTACCCAACGGTGGACGACCACTTCATTGACGGCGGTTTCTTCGTGGATAATTTGCCCGTCACGGATGATCTTGGTACGCAATAAATAGCGTTTTTCTTCGGTGTAATGGCCTTGAAGGATATAAAGCAGCTTATCGGACAGCTCGTTGGGCGATATATCTACCAGAAAACCCAGTCGCCCCAGATTGATGCCAATCAATGGAATATCATATTCTACAATCGCGCGGGCGGCAGCAAGAAAAGTGCCGTCCCCGCCAACGGCGATAACCAGATCGCAATGCTGTCCCATCGTGTTGATAGAGCAAGATTTTACCGATGGATTTTCAATAAAATGGGCACTGTCTTTAGCGACAATGACCGTGTAGTCGTGTTGTTTCAAAAAAGCATGCAGGGCCGTTAACGTTTCGGCAATACTGGGATCGCTGGGTTTGCCTATAATGCCAATGGTCTTAAAAAGTGTCTGCATTACTGAATAAAAATCGGGAAATGAATTTGATTATACAAAAAAACCAAGACTAGCCTACCAGTATTACAGATTCTTAAAATATTTTACGTGATACACCGCTTGTACTTTACCTTTTAGCTTGATATTTTTAAACAATAGACACAATCTATAGCTTGCCGAATTGACTATTAAAGCGGTAATAGAAGGATAAAATCGAGTGTTAAATTATTAATGCAGGGGATTAGCAATGAAACAATTACATAGAAAAGACCTATTTGGCTGGTCTGAGTTTAATCAGGAACGCAACCTTGATTTTCACAGTGTGCTGTGGGTGCGTGACAACGGAAATGTCTTGATCGATCCCTTACCGATGTCCGAACATGATCACAGTCACTTGCAAAGCCTGGGCGGGGTAAGTTTTATCGTGATCACCAATAGCGACCACTGCCGCGATGCCGAACATTTAGCCGAGGTTACCGGCGCGGCGATTTACGGCCCGGCAGCCGAGGAAGAAACCTTTCCGCTGGTTTGCACTCGTTGGCTTCACGATCACGAAGAAATCGTTCCCGGACTGATTGCCTATCAGCTTAACGGCTCTAAAACGCCGGGAGAATTGGCGCTGCTTTTGGAGCACGGTACGCTGATAACCGGCGATTTAATCCGCTGTCATGTCGGCGGTGAATTATGCCTGTTGCCGGATGCAAAGCTGACGGATAAAAACAAGGCGGTGCAATCGGTTAAACGCATCGCCGATTTACCTGATGTTAAAGCCGTTTTGACCGGCGACGGCTGGCCGCTGTTCGATCACGGCAGTGAAGCTTTGCATCGTTTGGTAAAATCTTTAAGCCATTAATGAGCAACCCGAGGTCCTTTCTTCTCCACTGTGCCGTTTGACGCGGCATTTCAAGTCATACAGCAGGTTTTGTTAATGTGGGTACAAAAAGAGTTTTCATTGTCAGAAAAAAACCGGGGATTTCACCTGATCACCGGTGAAATCCTGAATGTTATTCCTGAATTGGCAGCCGTAAGGTTCGGATTACTCCATCTCTTTATCAAGCATACCTCGGCATCGTTAACCGTTAATGAAAATGCCGATCCAACGGTGCGTATGGATATGGAAAGCCACTTTAATCGATTTGTGCCGGAAGGCGCGCCTTATTACAAGCATGCCTATGAAGGCGACGACGACATGCCCGCCCACATAAAAAACGCGCTATTGGGTTCCAGTTGCAGCATTCCCATTACCAATGGCAAACTTAATTTAGGCGTCTGGCAAGGCATTTACCTGTGCGAGCATCGCAATCGGGGCGGTAGCCGACGTATCGTAGCGACTATTCAAGGTCAATCTCGAACCTAGCTCGGTAGCGCTTTGAAAATTCGGTAAGTGACTGGATAGTCATTCGACACGAATCGATCAAGCTTTCTTGCAATTTAAGAAACTTTCCTCAAATTATTCGGTGGCTCTGCATTTTGCCTTAGCGTTGATTTGGCAGCGTTAAAATATCAACAGAACCACGGTCTCTTTAACGCATGAACGTTTTTTAATCGGCATAAATTCTCGAAAAAAGTCCCATTCTTCGCATAAACACGGCATAATTAATTTTTTATCAGTTTGTCCGTAAAACCCCTTCCTTCAGGTCGGGGATGTAAGGATGCTC
>JAQSDX010000006.1 GCA_029946125.1 Candidatus Methylobacter titanis | reverse complement strand
GCTGATTTTTCCGAAAAATGCACTCCAGCTGACGATGGAATAGCTGCAAAAATGGGGTGCGGCTGAAAAGAATGCTTTTTCGGTCTGGCACTAAGTAGATAATAGGCCGTTTGCTTCGGTCATAGAGGCTTCTAACTTAAACCGGGACAATTTAGACCCTTGTGGGAGCGAGGGTATCGCTCCTCTCCTCTTGTTACATTTGAGCCTAATCGAAATAGAAAAACCTTGCAGTCTTGACAAACGTGGTTATTGATGAATATAGAGTGTTGCGGTAAATCGATAGTCATCAATAATATCTTTTACCCACAAAATCAATAATATTGTCATGCGTTTTCCTTTGTTAAGCAAGTGCAAGCATTGGTCTCTGCCAACGCTTCAACGTTCAATCTTAATATATCTAACCAATAATCCGGCTTGAAAACAATCGTACTATCCCCCATGCTAGTCATATCTTAAAAAACTCACAGATGGGGCGACTATTATGCGTATGGACAAATTAACCAGCCTATTTCAAACGGCGTTGGCGGATGCACAGAGTATGGCCTTGGGTAAAGACCATCAATTTATTGAGTCGACCCATGTAATGCTGGCGTTGCTGGATCAGCAAGGCGGCAGCATCAGGCCGTTGCTGACCCAGATGGGCATCAACACGCAGTTGCTACGCACCGAGCTGGTCAGGGAATTGGGCCGTATTGCAACGGTTAGCGGTTCCGGCGGCGACGTGCAGCTTTCCAATGAATTAAACCGCTTGCTGAATTTAACCGATAAATTAGCGCAAAAGCGCAATGACACATTCATCTCCAGTGAGCTGTTTTTATTGGCGGCTTTTGAAGAAAAAGGTCTGCTTCAGGACCTGTTTAAAAAAATCGGAATGACTAAACCGGCGGTGGAAAAAGCCATCGATGCGATGCGCGGCGGTCAGCCGGTCGATGATGCCAATGCCGAAGAGCAGCGTCAGGCCTTGAAAAAATACACCATCAATCTGACCGAGCGCGCAGAGCAAGGCAAGCTGGACCCGGTGATCGGGCGGGATGACGAGATCCGCCGGACGATTCAGGTTTTACAGCGGCGCACCAAAAACAATCCGGTGCTGATCGGCGAACCGGGCGTGGGCAAGACCGCGATTGTCGAAGGTCTGGCTCAGCGTATCGTCAACGGCGAAGTGCCGGAAGGCATCAAGGGCAAACAGGTGCTGGCGCTGGATATGGCGGCGCTGATTGCCGGGGCCAAGTTTCGCGGTGAATTCGAGGAGCGTCTGAAAGCGGTGTTAAACGATCTGGCCAAGCAGGAAGGGCAGGTGATCTTGTTTATCGACGAGCTGCACACCATGGTCGGCGCCGGCAAGGCGGAAGGCGCAATGGATGCGGGTAATATGCTGAAACCGGCGCTGGCACGCGGCGAATTGCATTGTGTGGGCGCCACGACGCTGGATGAATATCGCAAATATGTCGAAAAAGATGCGGCCCTGGAGCGCCGCTTTCAAAAGGTGTTGGTTGATGAACCGTCAGTTGAAGACACTATCGCCATCCTGCGCGGCTTGAAGGAAAAATACGAAGTGCATCACGGCGTCGATATTACCGACCCGGCCATTATTGCGGCGGCCAACCTGTCCTACCGTTACATCGCCGACCGGCAGTTGCCGGACAAGGCCATCGATCTGATTGATGAAGCGGCCAGCCGAATCCGCATGGAAATTGATTCCAAGCCGGAAGAAATGGACAAACTGTATCGGCGTTTGATTCAGTTAAAAATCGAGCAGGTAGCGCTTAAAAAAGAAAAAGATGCCGCGTCGAAAAAACGTCTGGAAATTCTGGAAGAAGAAATCGCCGAGCTGGAAAAAGAATATTCCGATCTGGAAGAAATCTGGAAAGCGGAAAAAGCCTCGTTACAGGGTTCGGCATCGATTAAAGAAAAGCTGGAACAAGCCAGGACCGAGCTGGAAGCGGCCAGCCGCGCCGGTGATCTGGGGAAGATGTCCGAGTTGCAGTACGGCATTATTCCTGCGCTGGAAAAGCAACTGCATTCCGACGTACCGGCTGAAACAAAGAAAATGACCTTGTTGCGCAACAAGGTCACCGAAGAAGAAATCGCCGAAGTGGTGTCGAAATGGACCGGTATTCCGGTGTCGAAAATGATGGAAGGCGAACGCGACAAGTTGTTGCGCATGGAAGAGCAACTCAGCAAGCGGGTGATCGGTCAGGAAGAAGCGCTGAAAGCGGTCAGCAATGCGATTCGTCGTTCCAGAGCCGGATTATCCGACCCCAACCGTCCCAACGGTTCGTTCCTGTTTCTGGGGCCGACCGGCGTCGGCAAGACCGAGCTGTGCAGGGCGCTGGCCGAGTTTATGTTCGACACCTCCGATGCGATGGTACGCATCGATATGTCCGAGTTTATGGAAAAACATTCGGTGGCGCGTCTGATCGGTGCGCCTCCGGGTTATGTCGGTTATGAAGAAGGCGGTTATCTGACCGAACTGGTCAGGCGCAGACCGTATTCGGTCATTTTGCTGGATGAAATTGAAAAAGCCCATCCGGATGTGTTCAACATCCTGTTGCAGGTGCTGGATGACGGTCGTTTGACCGACGGACAGGGCAGAACGGTTGATTTCAGGAATACCATCATCGTGATGACCTCCAACCTGGGCTCGGACATTATTCAATCGCTGTCCGGCGAGGCACTGTATTCGGTGATGAAAGCGGCGGTCATGGACATCGTCAGCACTAAGTTCCGTCCCGAATTCATCAACCGGATTGATGAAGCGGTGGTGTTTCATTCCTTGGGTCGCGGACAAATTCGCGCTATTTCCGGCATTCAAATCGAATACTTGCGTAAACGTTTGCAGGATCGCGAAATCGGCTTTGAAATTACCGAAGAAGCGCTGGATTTGTTAGGCGAGGCGGGTTTTGATCCGGTTTACGGCGCCAGACCGATGAAACGGGCTATCCAGCAGCAGCTGGAAAACCCGCTGGCGCAGGATATATTGGCCGGTAACTTTGTCGCCGGGGATACCATCAAAGTGGATGTTGAGCAGGAGACCTTGCGGTTTTTGAAAGGCTAAGATTTGGCGTAACTACCCAAAAATGGCTATTGACAGATGTAAGCTATTAAAAAAATGGCCTGAAAAAGTAAAGTTTTTTCAGGCCATTTGGGTGGGTTATCTACTGAAAAGCGTTATTCTCGGAGAGAGAGCTGCTATCCAGTAGCAATAAGGCTTTAAGCGGTTGTGTCAGGTCCAACAGTGATGACTTTTAAAGCGTTGGTTCCGCCCGGTATCCCTTCCAGATCGCCTTGAGTGATGATAAATGTATCACCATCCGCAGCTACGCCGCGCCTTTTTAATTCAGCTAGGATTGCTCGGTTTACTTCGGCATGATCACTGAGGTCATGGATGAAAAGTATTGGAAAAACTCCACGATATAAGGTGACTTTCCCCAGCGTTTCTTGATGAGGGCTGAACGCAAAAATTGGAATACCTGAGCTAATTCTGGACATCCATAAGGGTGTTGAGCCTGATTCGGTTAGCGCAGCAATACCATTGATATTGGAGTGGTTAGCCAGGTACATTGCAGACATGGCAATGGCCTCGTCGACGCGCTCAAACTGGAGGTCAACACGATGTTTTGAAACACGGACTTGGGATTGTTTTTCCACTTCAACGCAAACGCGATGCATGGCTTCAATGGCTTTAATCGGGTATTTGCCGGAGGCCGTCTCTGCCGATAGCATGATGACATCGGTACCGTCATAAACCGCATTGGCAACATCAAAAACTTCAGCGCGAGTAGGAATCGGGTTATCAATCATTGATTCCATCATTTGCGTGGCGGTAATCGCAACACGATTCAGCGACCGGGTACGATTAATCAACATTTTTTGCACGGCAGGCAGGTTGGCATCACCAATTTCGACGCCAAGATCACCGCGAGCAACCATGACGGCATCCGATGCCAGAATGATTTCGTCAATAACATCGAGGGCTTCAGCCCGTTCAACCTTTGCCACGATGCCGGCATGACAACCT
Organism: Candidatus Methylobacter titanis; assembly: GCA_029946125.1. Taxonomy (GTDB): domain Bacteria; phylum Pseudomonadota; class Gammaproteobacteria; order Methylococcales; family Methylomonadaceae; genus Methylobacter_A; species Methylobacter_A titanis. The sequence goes on along the minus strand of JAQSDX010000006.1, from coordinate 80,774 downwards.
GCAGCCACTAACAGACGACGTGCTTCATGAAGATCTTCAGCGGTGCGTGGAAAAGAAATGGCGACATAATCGCATTTCATTATCGCAATCGTTTTAATATCTTCCTTGTCCTTGTCGGTTAATGCTGCGGCAGAAAGACCGCCGCCCATCAGGTTGATACCTTTGTTATTAGACAGGTCGCCACCCACGATAACCGTGCAGTTAACGCGCATATTTTCAACGTTGACCACATCAAGTACGATACGGCCATCATCCAGTAGCAGCCTGCTTCCCGGCTTAACTTCTAAGGCTAAGGGTTCATAGGTAATGCCTACTTGAGTATTATCGCCAGCTAGTGGATCCAGGTTGATATCCAAAGCAAAATCCTGTCCCTCATTTAAAAACACTTTGGTGTCTTTAAAGCGGGCAATACGAATTTTAGGGCCTTGTAAGTCCGCTAAAATACCCACCAGTCTGCCGGTTTTTAGGCTAAGTTCACGGACAGCGTTGGCTCTGTTGATGTGATCTTGAGCAGAGCCATGTGAAAAGTTCATGCGAACAAAATCAAGGCCCGCTGCAAACATGCCTTCGAGTACGCCGGGCTTGTCTGTAGCGGGACCTAGTGTGGCTAAAATTTTGGTTCTTCTTAACATTATGTGGAAAATCCGTTATTTAGCGTTGACTAAAGCAATTGTGGTGTCCAACATACGATTTGAGAAGCCCCATTCGTTGTCATACCAAGCTAGAACTTTTACAAAGTTACCATTCATGACCTTGGTCAATGACGACTCATAAATAGATGACGCAGGATTATGATTAAAGTCAATTGAAACCAATGGCTTAGTGTTGAATTCCAGAATGCCTTTTAATGAGCTTTCAGAGGCTGTTTTCAGAATTTGGTCAACTTCTTCTTTGGTGGTATTTCTGCCCGCTTGAAAAGTTAAATCAACAACAGAAACGTTAATAGTCGGCACACGCATAGCGAAACCATCCATTTTGCCAACCAGTTCAGGTAGTACCAAGCCAACAGCGGCAGCGGCACCGGTCTTTGTAGGAATCATGGATTGTGTGGCTGAACGAGCGCGGTGTAAATCGCTGTGATAAACGTCAGTTAAAACTTGATCGTTGGTGTAAGAGTGAATCGTGGTCATTAAGCCATGGACCACACCAATGGTGTCGAGTAGCGGCTTAACTAAGGGCGATAAACAGTTAGTTGTGCATGACGCATTGGAAATAACGGTATCGGATGCTTTCAGCACATCATGATTTACGCCATAGACGATAGTTGCATCAACATCGTTGCCGCCGGGTGCTGAAATAATAACTTTTTTTGCGCCGGCAGTGATATGAGCAGATGCCTTGGCTTTGCTGGTGAAAAAACCAGTACATTCATGAACGACATCAATATCTAGGTCTTTCCATGGCAGTTTTGATGGGTCTCTTTCTGAGAAAACCTTAATCTTATCGCCGTTAATAACGATGTAATCGCCATCAACACTGACTTCGAAAGGAAATTTTCCATGCACTGAATCATATTGAGTCAGATGAGCATTGGTTGCAGCGTCGCCTAAATCATTGATTGCAACAATTTGAATTTCGTTGGTGCGGCCTGATTCGTATAATGCGCGAACGATATTACGTCCAATACGACCATAACCATTGATTGCAACTTTAATTGGCATAGATATTCTCCAGATTGATGAAAAGAAAACTTACAAAAACGGATAGCCCTAAAGCTTCCGAGAAACTTGGCAATTGTACCAAAAACTATGATGATTAGTCTATTGACATGGAAAGCGACTGTTGATTGTTGAGTATGCCAACGGATGTAGCCGAGGAAATAAATCTAGGCAAGTTAAATATTGCCTACAGAACTTTAGGCAAGAAGTGGATGCTTTGTCTTGCCGTCTGAATGGCGAGTCTGACGGTATCGGGAGCCGTGCCGCCAATATGTTTACGCGCTGCGACCGAACCTTCCAGGGTTAGGTAGCCAAAAACATCATCAGTAACCAAGCTTGAAAAATGCTGTAGTTCTGACAGGGGAAGTTCGGATAAATCGCGTTGTGTTTCTAATCCTAGGCGCACAGCCAGACCGACAACTTCATGTGCATCACGAAAAGCCATACCTTTACGTACCAGATAATCGGCTAAATCGGTTGCCGTGGCAAAGCCGCGTTTAGCTGAATTATACATATTGGCTTTTTTGGCTTCGATGTGAGGAACCATGTCGGCATAAGCTCGCAGACAATTAATTAAGGTGTCGACAGTATCGAATAGCGGCTCCTTATCTTCCTGATTGTCTTTGTTGTAAGCCAATGGCTGGCTTTTCATCAGCATCAGCAATGAAACTAAGTGGCCGGTTACCCGGCCGGATTTGCCTCGAACCAATTCGGGTACGTCGGGGTTTTTCTTTTGCGGCATAATTGAAGAGCCGGTGCAAAAGGCATCGGGCATTTCAATGAAGTTGAACTGGGCGCTGGACCATAAGATTAATTCTTCAGAAAAACGCGATAAATGCATCATGATTAAGCTGCCTGCTGCGGTAAACTCAATCGCAAAATCACGGTCGCTGACCGAATCCAGCGAATTAGCTGACGGACGATTAAAACCCAGTAAATCAGAAGTCATCTGACGGTCTATCGGGTAACTGGTTCCTGCCAACGCCGCTGAACCTAGCGGCATAATATTGACGCGCTTGCAGCAATCCTCAAGCCTTTCCCTATCGCGGCTTAGCATTTCGAACCATGCCATCAGGTGATGGCCGAAGGTTATCGGTTGAGCGACTTGTAAATGCGTAAAGCCCGGCATGATGGTATCGCTATGTTGTTCTGCCAAATCCAGAATGGCGGTTTGCAAGCGCGTGAGCTGGATAGTAATCTGTTGAATTTCACTGCGCAGGTAAAGGCGAATGTCCGTCGCTACCTGATCATTACGGGAGCGTCCGGTATGCAGTTTTTTCCCGGCAATGCCGATTAAATCAGTCAGGCGGGCTTCAATGTTCATATGAACATCTTCCTGTTTGATCGACCAGACAAACTCACCCTTAATGACTTCCTGGCTGATTTGGGTCAAGCCATTAATAATGTCATCACGTTCCGGTTCGGTCAGGATTCCGCAAGAGCAAAGCATTTTTGCGTGGGCAATTGATCCTTCAATATCCTGCTGCGCCATGCGCTGGTCAAAGTCGACAGAGGCGGTGAATACCTCTACAAAGGCATCGGTTGCTTGGGCAAATCGGGCGCTGGAAAGTTTGTCGGAGTTAACGTTGGTCATGATGGCTTCATTGTAAGTTGGCTATTGTGCAAAATTATACCTCTAAAGCTTCCGCTCCTGCTAACGCTCCTTACCTACATCCCTGTAGGCAAAGCTCCCGCATCGATACGGTCAAGAATTGAACTTCGATTAACCGTCATTAACTGACACGGGTTACAATAATGGCATTTATTGTTGAATAATGAATGGTGTTCTTTTGATTGAAAAAATTATTCGTATTGCAACGCGGAGGAGTCCTCTGGCTTTGTGGCAGGCGGAGCACGTTGCAAAGCTGCTGGAGCGGACGTTTCCCGGTTGCCGGACTGAGCTGGTTAAAATGACCACTCAGGGCGATAAGATCCTTGATGCACCTTTAGCCAAAATTGGCGGTAAAGGTTTGTTTGTTAAAGAACTCGAGCAAGGCATGTTGGACGGTTCTGCCGACATTGCGGTGCATTCCATGAAAGATGTGCCGGTAGAATTTCCAGCGGGTTTACATTTGGCGGCTATTTTGCCCCGTGAAGATCCGACCGATGCTTTTGTTTCCAATCATTATCCGACCTTACAGGATTTACCGGCTAATGCCAGAATCGGTACCTGCAGCTTGCGCAGACAATGCCAAATTAAAGAGCTTTACCCTGATGCCGAGATATTGTCGTTAAGGGGGAATGTGAATACCCGTTTGTCCAAGTTGGACGCAGGGGAATACGATGCCATTATTCTGGCGTCAGCCGGTTTAAAAAGACTGGGCATGGCAGAGCGCATTAGCCAATGCCTGGATACCGGTATCAGTTTGCCTGCGATCGGCCAGGGAGCCATAGGCATTGAATGTCGGGTTGATGATCTGGAACTCAATCAGATGCTGAGCGTGTTGCATGATAGCGAAACGGGGCTGTGTTTGGCGGCAGAAAGAGCCATGAACGCGCGATTGAGTGGCGGTTGCCAGGTGCCGATTGCCGGTTTCGCAGAGCTGCAGGGTGAGCAATTGTTCATGCGCGGATTGGTCGGCAGTCCTGATGGTAGTGTGATCTATCGGTCTGAGCAAACAGGCGAACGGGACCAAGCTGAAGCTATCGGCAAAATGATTGCCGAAGACTTATTGGCTCAAGGCGCAGATAAAATTCTGCAAGCGCTGCTTAACGGATTATGATTTTAAACGGCGTGCATGTTTTAGTGACTCGGCCTGAGCATCAGGCAGAAAACCTGAGTTGTTTAATTAAACAGCGGGGTGGCATCGCCGTTCGGTTTCCAACGCTGGAGATTGTTCCCCTGGATGATGTCGAACCGATAAAAACCACGCTGGAGAATCTGGATAGCGTTCACTGGGTTATTTTCATCAGTGCTAATGCAGTAAATTTTGCTCTAAAGGCGAATGGTGGCAAAATAAGATTCATGGAATCTGTGCGTTTTGCCGCAGTAGGGCAGTCAACGGCGCTAGCCATGAAAATAGCCGGGTTGCCCGTCGATTTAGTGCCTGAAGCAGGTTATAACAGTGAAGCATTGCTGGCAATGCCACAACTACAGCAGGTCGAAGGACAGAATTTTTTAATCGTTCGTGGTGAAGGCGGACGCGAACAGCTGGCAACTACGTTACGCAGCAGAGGCGCAACCGTTAATTATCTGGAAGTCTATAAAAGAATAATTCCCCGTATTGATAACTCACCGGTTGTCGAGCTGCTTGAGCAACATCGACTGGATGTTATTACCGTAACCAGTGCAGAAGCCTTGCAAAACCTGCATTTCATGCTGGGTGAAAGAAACAACGAGCTATTGTCCTTAATACCCTTGGTGGTAGTTAGCGATAGAATTAGGCGTATAGCCGCCGACATAGGATTTAATCGAATTACTGTGACCGATAAACCTATCGATACAGCAATTCTTGAGACAGTAATAACGTGTGTGACAGGGGAATAGAGTGGCCGAAGTGAGTGAACAACAAGAACAAAATGTGAGTGACAATAGCAGCAAAACTTCCGTTCCTGCTAACGCCCCTCGCAAGTCGCGTAGCGGACTCTGGCTTGGCATTATTGTGCTGCTCATTATAGTAAGTGTGGTTGGTGCCGGTTTTTATCTGTTTCAGCAATTACGCTCTCAACAGGATAATTTAGGTGGTGAAGTTAATAAAGGTGATATGCATCTAATCGAGTTATCAAAACAGATTAGCGGCTATCAGATGCAGCTTGCCGCTATGCAATCGCAATTGGCAACAGTAGAGTCTGATGTTGCCGGAAAAGATGCCCATTTTACCAAAACACTGGCGGATTTTTCGCGTCTGCATGGCGAAAAACTGGATAGCACACGGAATGAATTAAACAGCGCAATTTCGCAAGTACAGCGTCAATTGGGCAAGACCCGTAGCGACTGGTTAATTGCCGATGCGGAATATCTGTTAAGCGTAGCCAATCAACGCCTGCATTTAGTCGGCGATGTGAATACGACCTACGAAGCGTTGGAAGCGGCGGATCAACGCCTGAGAGAAAGTGGCGATGCCGGGGTATTTAAAATACGCGAACAAATCGCCAAGGACATCGCGGCAATCCGTAGTGTTGCCGTCGCCGATACTGTGGGTATTTATGCTTCGATTCAATCACTGCAAACCCAGGTCGATTCATTGGTCTTGTTTTTGCCGTATACCGGAAAAGAATTGACTCAACCCGAAGCAGTACAAGAACCGACCGATAAGGCAGCCCACAATCTGCTGGATTCTGCAATGATGGAATTGGAAGGGATAGTCACTATTAGGCACACCGAACATCCCATTAAGGAAATATTAACACCGGAACAAGCCCAGTTTATTCGTGAGCAGTTAAGAGTAAAGCTGGAAATGGTCAAAATTGCCCTCGTTCAGCAACATGAGCAACTTTATCAATCCAGTCTGGCTGATGCAAAAAAATGGGCCGAGAAAAATTTTGCCCAGGACACACAGACGAATAATTTTATTGCCGAACTGGACAAATTTAATGCCATTAAGATCCGCAGCCAGTTTCCCGACATCAGTTTGTCGCTGAAAATGCTTAGAGATATTACCAAGCTGAGACTGGACGCTGATAAAGCGATGCCGCAGGCTGAAAAAATCGAACCCGTTAAACTTGAAAAACCAGCCGAAAAGGTAAAGCCCGCAGAGACAGCTCCGCCCGCTGAGCCACCGGCTGCCAAGGATGACGGAAGTGTCGAAACCGGCACGACTGCACGGAAGCAGGAGGTAGAGCAACGCAAGGAAGAGCAGTTGCCGAAGGAGCCGGTGCGACCACCGGTTGAAGCCGCACCTGCCGCGCAATAATCCAGAGAGTACACGATGAAAAATATAATGTATTTTCTGGGTTCGCTGCTTGTTGCCATTATTGCCGCTTTTTTAGCCAATAAATGGCTGGGCGGATTTGAGAATCCCGGTTATGTCTTGATAGGCATAGGACATTGGTCCTTGGAAACATCGCTAATCGTTTTTTCGGTTAGCTTGATCATGGCGTTTTTTGTGTTTTATGTCTCCTTCCGATTTTTAGGCTGGCTGTTCAGATTGCCGGGCCAAGTTAAAAATCGCGGCAAAAACATAAAATTTAACCGTTCCCAAGAAGCCCTGATTGCAGGTCTAGTGGATTCTGCAGAAGGTAATTGGGAAAAAGCCGAAAAAGTATTGATTAAGCATGCCTCGCAAAGCGGTGCTCCGTTAATTCACTATTTGACCGCAGCAAGAGCCGCACAGTCTCGTGGTGCGCTTGACAAAAGGGATGAATATCTAAAAAAGGCAGCAGATGGCGCGCCGGGTTCCGATGTGGCGATAGGCCTGACGCAGGCAGAATTGCATTTGTCGGAAAAACAGTTCGGACAAGCCCTGGAAACGCTCGCGCGACTGCATTCCATCAATCCAACTCATGCCAGCGTATTAAGATTATTACACCAAGCTTATCAACAAGCCGGTGATTGGGAAGGCATTCGTAAACTGATTCCGTCATTGAATACCCATAAAGTGTTGATGGAAGCCGAGATAAAACTGCTGGAGACCGAAGTATTCAGTAAATTGTTAAAGCAGGCAGCCGAGCGAGGCAGTGTTGAGGAAATTGAATTGCTATGGTCGGAAATTCCTGATTACATCAGACAGATGAAAGGTGTTTCGGCTATCTATTTTGCCGCGATGATAGACGCAGGAGCAGGCGCAAAGGTTGAAGGCGGTTTGGCCAGAGCCTTGTCGACAACCTGGGATCAAACGCTGGTGGTATTATTTGGTAATGTACGGTCGCTTAATGACTCAAGACAGTTTGAAACTGCCGAACAGTGGTTGCCTATGCACCCTAGGGATGCCGTATTCCTGGCCGTACTGGGTAAGTTGAGCATGAAATGTGGCGATAAGCAAAAAGCCGAGACCTACCTGACCAAAAGTATTTCAATAGAGCCTACCGTTACGGCTTATCAACTATTCGGCGATTTGCTGTTTGCCCAAGGCGATAAAGACAGAGCCAGTGAATGTTATAAGCAGGGCCTGGAGTTGGCGTCTAGTGCGATTATTAGTCGGATTGATTCAATATCTTGATACTTGAGTTTAAGTTTTTTTAGCTTGACTGAGACCATCCCCAGATAACTCAAGATGTTTTTCTCAATGTACTTATCAGCTGCTATCGGTTTCTCGTTCCCACGTAGCGCGTCGCTGCCATTAAGTTAAGCAGCACAAGAGACCGTAGGAGCGGGCCATGCCCGCGCATTTGGGCAGCGATTGCAAAGTTGTAGCCCCTTCATCGCGAGCATGGCCGCGCCTACAGCGCTTAACAATGGCAGTGACCATTCATCCCGCAATCACACTGGGTCAACTTGCGTTGCCATTCAGGATCAGCTTTGAGAAACCATTTGACGAAGTGTTCGAGCTGCTGTCCCGCTTGGCGGGTTTGGCATCAAGGCTGGCCTGCCATACAAATCAGAGAATCGGACCGGCATTTGTTACTCAACTATTCCGCACGAGCCAACTGTGGATTTTAGGTTTATCACTTTATCGATAGCGAATAACAAGCAGAGTCGGGTGCGTCAATCTGACAATTCCAATGCTAAATTGTACTGGTGAGCGATTATTCTTCACTTTTTACAACGATCAGCGCTACTATCGTACACCGATCTTTTGTACTAGAATGACTATTACAGTGCTATCGTGTACTGGATGAGGTAGACATGCCTGTGCGCAAAATTCCCAAAAACTATCGTAACGTGACCGGTATCGCAGCGCATCGCAAGGCCGAAGGCCAAGCAATGTTCGAATCAACGCTGGAGCGTGACTTTATTACTTTGCTGGAATTTGATCCAACTATTGAAACGTTCGAAGTTCAACCATTGGTTGTTGACTGGGTTGATGATAAAGGTGGTGCCCATGGATATACGCCTGATGTCCTTGCTACGATCAAGCTGCATGGTCATCACAGCAAGGTGCTGTACGAGGTCAAATACCGTTCCGAGCTGGCACAGCATTGGTCTGAGTTGCGGCCTAAATTTCGCGCGGCAGTTCGATTCGCTCGATCTCATGGGTGGCGCTTTAAGATCATCACTGAAGTGGAAATCCGTACACCTTATCTGGAGAATGCGAAATTCCTGCTTTCTTTTGTAAGACAAGGACCAGCTGAAGAAGCAAATATGGACATGCTGGATGAGCAAATACGGCAGTTGCGCAATACGACCCCATCGGAATTGCTTGGCAGGATATTTCAAGATGAATGGAACCAAGCAAGGCTATTACCGTCGCTCTGGTATATGGTGGGAACGCGGCAAATAGGGTTTGACATGGATACTAAGCTTACTATGAATAGCCCAATTTGGGTCTTACACAAATGAGTACGCCACATAAGTTATTGCAACTTCAGCCCGGTGCTGCTGTTCTTTACCGCGACCGGTTGCACCGAATTGCTCATATCATCGATCTAAATGAAGTGCTTGTCGAGGATGATGAGACGCGGCAAGTTAGCCATGCCAAATTAGGCGATCTCGCTCCGGCAGTTGTTGCTCCATTGGGAGGTGCCAGACCGGATTTAGTTTCTGCTCCTGATGATGCGTGGGAGGAAGCAACCAAGCGCTTCGAGATCATTCGGCCACTACTTGATATGCCATACCGCAGTCGGCAGGATGTCGTTGCACGGGCTAAAGAGTTCGAACACCATGAAAATACACTCTATGACTGGATTCGACGTTATGAGGCTAACGGGTTAGTTACGTCTCTATTTCCCCGCAGCAGAAGCGATAAAGGCACTACCAAATTATCGGCCGAAGTCGAAACTATCATTCAGGCCGTAGTCGAAAGCGACTATCTAACTAAACAGCGAAAATCCCAACAAAAAGTTTGTGATGAAATTCGGCGGCGTTGTGTTAATGCCAGCATTAATCCGCCGCATAACAATACCGTACGCAACCGTCTGAAGGCGTTAGCAGACGAATATGTGATGGCCAAGCGCAAAGGCTGGAAAGCGGCCGATCAAGTTTACTCGCCAGTTGAGGGGGAGTTTCCGGGGGCGGATTGGCCCTTTGCTGTGTTGCAGATTGATCACACCCCATTGGACGTTATTCTCGTAGATGACGTGCATCGACGACCGGTAGGCAAACCTTGGATTACTTTGGCGATTGACGTCTTCAGTCGTATGGTCGCAGGTTTCTATGTATCGTTCGATCATTCTGGGGCGTTGTCAGCAGGCCAATGTTTGGCGAATGCGATTTTGCCCAAAGATGCCTGGCTATCGAAACACGATATAAAGGGTGACTGGCCCTGTTGGGGTATACCGGGGAAACTGCACATGGACAATGCCCGCGAATTTCGCGGCAACATGCTACAGCGTGCTTGCCTTGAGTATGGCATTGATATTGAATGGCGCCCGGTAGCTAGGCCGCATTTTGGTGGGCATATCGAACGGTTACTTGGCTCATTTGCTCAAGAAATCCATACCTTGCCCGGCACCACGTTTTCGAATACGCGCGAGCGCGGCGACTATGATTCCGAAGCCAAGGCGGCTTTGACGCTGACAGAGTTCGAAGAATGGTTAGTGACATTCATTGTTAATGTTTACCACCAGCGTGTTCATTCTGGTATCAATATGCCCCCCTTGGAAAAGTATCGACAAGGCGTGTTCGGTACCAAGGATATGCCGGGGCGAGGGCTGCCGACACGGATTGTGGACGAGGATCGCTTGAGACTTGACTTGATGCCGTATGAAGAGCGGACGATTCAGGACTATGGTGTGGTGATCGATGAAATCCACTACTACCATGATGTTTTGCGGCGCTGGATCAATGCTCCAGACCCGGCTGCTTCAAAATACAAACGTAAGTTTATGTTCCGGCGCGACCCGCGCGATATTAGTACCATTTGGTTCTATGATCCCGAGGTCAATGTCTATTACCCGGTACCATACCGGAACACATCCTATCCGCCGATCAGTATTTGGGAACTACGGGAAGCAAAACGCCAGGTTAAAGCAGATGGGCGCAGACATGTTGATGAACGTGCGATCTTTGATGCTTACGGACGGATGCGCGAAATTGAGCAGAATGCCCAAGCCAAGACTGTAGCGGTTCGGAGGGCTGCTCAGCGCCGCAAATTTGGGCAAGAGGCAATTCGTCCAAGTATCACTCAAGCTGTGGACAAATCTGAGTCAGCACCGGTATCTGTTACCGTTACGACGCCCATTATCCTGCCTTTTGACGAAATGGATGATTTGACGTGAGTCACTTGAATGACTCGACGGCTAAACAGTTGGAATTGAGCAATGCCGAGAGAATTGAAAAGATTCGTTCACCACGCTGGATCGGTTACCCAAGGGCCAAGGTCGTCTTGGCCAAGCTGGAAGATTTGCTGATCTATCCGCGCTCACATCGGATGCCTAACATGCTGGTGGTCGGAGATACCAACAACGGCAAAACCATGTTGGTGCAACGATTCTGCTCTCTTCATCCTGCCGATAATAATCCTGATGGCGATGGCGTTCACGTACCTGTGCTCTTCGTTCAGGCACCGCCTGTACCGGATGAAGGCCGCTTTTACAATGCCATCCTTGAGCTGCTATTTGCACCTTATAAACCGAATGACCGGGTGGACAGAAAGCAATTTCAGGTTATCAAATTATTGAAATATGTTGGTTTGCGTATGCTGGTAATCGATGAAATTCACCACATCATGGCTGGCAACCTGAACAAACAGCGTACGTTTCTGAACGTGCTTAAGTATCTGGGCAACGAATTGCAGATACCAATCGTTACGGTGGGAACGCGAGATGCTTTTCGCGCTCTCCAGACCGATTCGCAGCTGGCCAATCGGTTCGAGCCGGTGCTGTTGCCTCGTTGGGAGTTCGATACCGATTTTCTGCGTCTGCTTGCGAGCTTTGAACGCATGCTGCCTCTGCGCGAACCGTCCCTGTTGCACGATACGACATTGTCTACCAAATTGTTCTCGATGTGCGAAGGTTATATTGGTGAGTTGTCGCGGTTGCTGACGATGGCTGGCGTGTATGCTGTTGCGTCAGGAAAGGAGCGCATTGATGAAAAAGTTCTCAATGGTATCGATTGGGTATCGCCCTCCGATCGTAAGCGGCAAATCGATAGAGGTGGATGAATATGCTGACTGGTGAGTTGTGGCCAGCGCATCCACATCCTTATCGTGATGAGCTGTTGTCGTCGTGGCTGGTGCGAGTGGCGCATGCGAATGGACTCAAAGTTCAAACTTTCTGTGCTCAGGAGTTCGGCAACGATCACCAACTGTGGAACCGCGATATCGATCGCTTGGCTCCAGCTTGGTTAATTGAAAGCATGAGCGCGAAAACAGGTGTGCCACTCAAACGGGCGTGGGAAACAACATTGCTGGGTTACGAGGGGAAGCTCTATGACAAGTACCACTCGGCCGGGCAGTTGCGTTGGGTACTGCCGTTACAGATATACCATCGGAAACGGCGAGGATACGGTCTCCAATTTTGCCCAAAGTGCTTGGCAGATGGAAGTGAACCTTACTATCGCAGGTCGTGGCGTGTTGCGTTTTATACCTTCTGTCCCAAGCATGATGTGATGCTGTGGGATCGTTGCCCAAACTGCGGCAACGGTGTTGTTTTTCATAGGCTTGAGCTGGGCAGGCCTAATTTAATTGATGGGCCGTCGTTGCAGTATTGTTGGTTTTGCGGATTCGATCTGGGCTGTGCGCCAGCCGTGCCGGTAGTTAAATGGAATGAGCGAACGTTTTTGTCTTGGAGCAGAACCCTGCGTTTGATAGATAGGGGAGCCGTTGACTCGGTGGGTTTCGATTATTCCAAGCTTGCTGTATTACATCAATTTTGTGCTTTGATGGTCTCAATGAGGTGTGCGCCCAAACTGATGGCGTATGTTCAGGGCAGAACTAACCAATCATCAATTCCTCTTACCAAAAAGCATATAGCCTTCGAAATACGGTCGCTTGCCGAACGGCATCATGTTTTGGGACTCTCCTGATGGCTGATTAGCCGTTGGCCTTCTCGTCTTCGGGCAGCCTGGAAGCATAAGGTTGTGCGTTACAACGTGCTTGGGAAGGATTTTGATAGCGCACCTGAGTGGTATCTTGATGTGGTTGGGCAACTGATTAGCCGTGACTGACATTGGTAAATACTCATTTTTTTACAAAAACGATCAAACAACATGCGAAGAAGACAGCATCACGTGGTCAAGAAAATTAAGAAATACCTGGTATCTTTTTGGCATTCATGTAAAATTTTGTAAAGTATAATTAACTGCCGACGGCGGCTTTGGAAATGACGATACCAAACACAATACGCTTTATTGATGTTTTCGCGGGCTGTGGGGGGTTGTCACTTGGCCTCCTTCAAGCAGGGTGCGAAGGCGTCTTCGCGGTAGAAAAAAGTCCTCTAGCATTCGAAACATTACGTTTCAATCTTGTCGATGGCACAAGATACCAGTTTAACTGGCCCAAGTGGTTATCCAAACGGGCAATGACTTGCGAAGAACTGCTAGAAAACCATGCTGCACAACTTATCGGACTAAGGGGCAGCATTGATCTTATCGTCGGTGGGCCTCCTTGCCAAGGTTTCTCAACTGCAGGCCGACGCGACCCGGCTGATCCACGCAACAAGATGACTGAGCGATACCTTACTCTGGTTGAACTACTTCAACCCCGCTTCTTGGTAATAGAAAACGTAGCGGGCTTCAATATGCGTTTCGAAAACCAAGACGATCTGGATAAGCTGATCACGAACGCGAAGAAACCGTCCTATGCCGAATATGTTGCAGGTCGGTTAAATGATCTTGGTTATGATGTCTCCCGTGGTCTTGTGAATTGCGCCGATTTCGGCGTACCCCAAAATCGCCTGCGCTATCTCATGTTGTGCGAAATGAAGAGTGCAAAGAGGGGGCAGAAGGACTTGCTCAAATTGCTATTAGAAAACCGCCATGACTTCTTACTGACACATGGATTGCCTACGGATCGTCACGTTACAACGAGGGAGGCTATCGCTGATTTAGAAGCTAATGACAAGGCATTGGTCCCCAACACTGACTCCAGTGTGAAGGGGTTCATGGAGGCCTCGTACCGCTTCCCGGTTGAGCAATCAGCCTTCCTCAAGCTAATGCGCTTTGGTTTAGAGGAGGAAGTTCCAAATAGCAGGCGTCTCGCCAATCACAAGGTCAATACGGTAAATTATTTCAAGAGTGTACAGGCTATTTGTCGCCCAGGTTTCTGTATGTCCAAGGAAGAACGTTCCAAGGTTGGCACAAAGAAGCACTCGACCACGGTTCTCAATGCGAATAGACCATCTCCAACGATCACTACACTCCCGGACGACATTATCCACTATAGTGAGTCGCGAATTCTTACGGCAAGGGAAAACGCGAGATTGCAGTCTTTCCCGGATTGGTTCGCGTTTCAGGGGAAATATACTACTGGCGGAAAGCAACGAAAGCAGGAGTGTCCTCGCTATACCCAAGTAGGTAATGCGGTTCCCCCCTTACTTGCAACAGCAATTGGTGAACTACTGAAAACACGCCAGACACAGAGGCGATCACGGATAGTAGTACAAAAAACTAACGAGATACAAGTAGCTAAAAAAAGCAGTGCCAATCAGTTAATCACTGGCACTAGCCTTGAGCGGCCGAAGCTTTCTAGCCCTAAATACGAATTGGATCTAAAAAGTGAGCCAGTTTTTCGCGAATAAATACAGTGTCTGAGAGTTCGCATTCCCAAATCACAAGGCTTTCCCAGCCAGCGTTTCGTAGCAAGCCAATAACCCTATTATCCCTCTCCTGATTAGCTCGAAGCTTGGTTTCCCAGTATTTTCCCTTTGGTTCGCGTGCAATAGGACATCCATGCGAAAGCCAAAAATGCGCATGCCAAAAACAGCCATGTACGAAAATGACTTTTTTCCGGCCAGGGAAAATAAGGTCGGGCTGCCCAGGTAGTTTCGGTTTCTGGAGGCGATACCGGTATCCGAGGGCAAAGACCAACTTACGCACCAATAGCTCTGGACGGGTACCGGAACTCTTGATCGAACCGATTTCGATAGATTATCTACCATTATGGGCCTTGAAATATCACCATGTGTTGAATAATAATGCGACACCATTCTTATACTTCTTCCTGGACTAGTTCTTTTTCAAAGGGAAGAGCGACGCCAGAGGTGAGACGATTGGTCGTGTATTAATGCAGCAGCAAATAGTTATTCAACCTGTGGTGCGGAAAGACTCAATTTCTCGGAGAGCTTTTCAAAATGTTCTTGATGCTTTAGGAGCTCCTGCCTAAGGGATTTCATCTGCTCGCTTGTCAGTTCTTTGTTGTTTTTATCAAAGAGCTTCCGCGAGAAACCTTCAATCTTGACACGCACATGAGCAAGTTGATTACGTTTGGGTACAGTATTATCCAGATAGTTGGTTATTGCCTGGACGCTATCTTGATGCGACTCATCATCTTTAAGCATATTTTTAAGAAGTCTTAAGCGGTCATTACTTGTATATACGTTGTGAAATTCTTGCAGCAGCTCAGATACATGCTTAACCGCATTGACTCGCTCCAATTCTTTTTGAAAGCTCTTAGTTTTTTCTTTCACGTGCCTCGCTACTACATTTAATGTCCCTTTTTGAAGAGTTTCATCACTATTATCAAAACTCGTGGTAAGACAATCATTGACATAGTGATCAATATCGCTTGTGGCTCCCATAACTATTCCGCGCGAATGATCAATATCTAAAACTTTCTTCACCAGTGCTTCGAATAATCCTACTACAGTATCAGGGAGGTCGTCTCTTGGAGAGCAAAAAACACCTTGCACTCGCTTATTTGAAACCATTTCAAGAAGAGCGTCAGTCTGAGAAGAATAAAAAACGATATCTTTGTACGGGAACTTGTTTCTGACCTCCACTAGACCGTCATCCCCTTTGCCACCTGCCCCTAGGTCGTAGTCCATAAGTACCAAGTCAATATGGTCTCCGTAGATGCTGTTATCAGATAGGAAACGATTCGCTTGTTCTATTGATGAGGCAAATTCGACCTGTAGACGAAATCCCTCTTTCCTGATTAGTAAATCAATTTGCTCACACTGAGCCATCACCCTGTCCTTTTGGTCTTCAACCCATAAAACATTAAAATCAAGTCTCATTTTGATATCCTAATTAGAAAAACTGCTCCGGTCTGATCTTCACGGCGGCTTGCCACAATCGTTCCATTCATTTCACCAAGAACATGCTGAACATGGAACAGTCCAAGCCCAGAACCATCAGTCATGGTAAATCCCTTTTCGAAAACACGACCTAAATCGTCTATTTTTTCATCAAAACCACGTCCGTTATCTATCACGAGAATATGAATTGTATTCTTGCTAGGGTGAGTGATTTGGAACGAAATTTGAGTCGCCCGAGTATGCCTTTTTTTTGCATTGGCGATTAGATTGTCGATTACCACAGACACATCAATTGGTTTAAATTTCTGCAAATAACCTTTGTGATCACTTTCGACATTTATCGTAAGAGGGCCAAGCATGAATTGTCGAGCAATGTCATTGATGTACTGTTCGATGTAATCACCGAGATCTGCTTCTATCATTTCTGATTCCAAGCGGAAATTCGCTTTCGTTGCAAATTTTGATATGCCCATGACTTTTCGATTCAGGAGTGCGATTCGCTCAAGTGCATTGACTACATCTGAGGGAGCAACGGATGTCTTCCCCGATATTCTTACAAGAAAGTTCTCTATTTGCTGCTGTATATCCACAGCATAGATCGTTACTTGATGATGCAAATTTAGGATTGTATCGGTATCCAGAGTGGAAATAGCGGAAAGGAATAGTGTGCGTTTTTTTTCTTCGTCGAGTTGCGCGGTAACTTTGGTGACGATTTTTTCAGCTATGCGCGCTCGCTCTTGTGCAGCTTCTTTGGCCTTGCGCTCTTCGTCGGCTTGTCGTCTGGCGGACTCTTCAGATCGGCGCAGCTCCTCAAATCGCTTTTCGGCCTCTTCGATATTCATGAAGAGGCTTGCATCTTTTGTTTTTTCGGCAATCGCCCTAAGACTCGCCAGTGATCCCTCAAATTGAGATGATCGCTCATTGAGAATCCCGACAAGTTTTTTACTGTATTCGAGAAGTTCAACTTCCTCGCTATCGACAAGCTTGGCTATTACAGAAGTAACACGCGCTCGGCCTGGGTCTGTCAGAAGGCGTGACAGATCACTAGTAAGCTTATCTTCTACATCAACAAAAGTGACAGGAACAACATAACGCTCCAGACGCTTTAAACAATGATCTAGAAAACACTTACTTAATTGTTCTACTGCCGGAGTTTCAATCAACCCGGCATTTCGGCTGGTAGCTTCTTGAAAATCACTATCAGCACCGGAAACATCGATTCGGCCAATAACATCACGTGTGCCAAGATACCGCGCGTAACCCTGCGCCTTACGACGATCCATCTTGTACCAATCATTCCCCTCTTCTCCAATTGGGAATACGCGAAAACCATTCCGAAATAGAAAAACCGAGCCAAACTGAACGGATGGCACACCCATTCGTTTGGCAAAAGTCATCTTTGCGGACTGGTTCAGGAAGAATAATTGACACTGAAATCCAGATCGCGTGAGTAAGGGGTAAATGTTCGGCTCTCTAATGCGATAAATCAACTCCCCACGATCCGTAAGCGAACTTTCAATGTAGTTCCCTTCAGGGGGTATATGCACCTTGATGAAAGTTGTTTTAACTTGAAGGGTAGAAAAAATGAAGTTCCCAACTTCACCATTTACCAAAGCGTTTGGAGATAGATCTTCTACTTTATCTTCTTTTATTGCCAGCATTAGCGCTGTTTGATCAGCCTTTTGTTCAGAGGGTGCGTGTATCATGATACGAAACCCATCTGCCTCCGCACCAAATGGATTAATAAGTTTCGCAAGTGCCGACTTAATTCGAAGAATTTTATCTCGATTCCAAACACATCGAGTTTTTTCAATAGTAATGACGGTGCCGAATTTTAGTCTTGGAATCTCTGTGGGAATTATAAATCCAGTTGATTGAGGTGTGTAAGTAACGCCAATGCTTTCAAAGTGGTCGAGGTGGTTATTGTCAAAGAGAGTCCAATCAACGACTATTGAATGGACGGGCCCCGACACCTCGGAGTTTGTGCGAGTCTGGAGCCTAACCACTCCACCAAGACGGTCAGATGAGAATCTCCCGATTCCTTTACTACCTGCGTAATGCCTTCGCTCTGCTATGTCATCCCGGAAGTCACTAAGTTTATTAGGTGATTTTTTCGATGAGTAAGCAACAAAAAGCCATTTTTTGCGAATATCGTCATAAGTCATTCCAACGCCATTGTCGGCGACGATAATTTGATTATCTCCAAAAAACAGATCAACTTGTGTTGCGTCAGCATCAAATGAATTCTTTACAAGCTCAAAAATGGCTACCTCATCATCAGTGATAAGTTCGCTCCCTAGTACGCTTTTTAGTCCTGTACTTACATCAAAATGAAGCTTAGGAGGAACTGGATTATTCATATCGTTTCTTTGATTATGGGCTATGCTGTTAGTTGACCGATCGCCACCATATCATTATCTCATGATGCATGGGTTTTTCGAAGTGTCTATGTCAGAATATGCTAGAAACTAGATACGACTGGATTAATTGTCATCACCAAACTGAAACAGCACATGGATTTTTGATGTCACCGCATCAGCGTATGCTCCTACACATGGCCATGTATGTTTTAGTGTTGCGAGGCGAATATCTGCTGGCAGTGGCTTTGTATTTTCCCAGCGTCCAGTTTTTTTGGCCAGCACATAGAGCAATTTATTCATCAGCTCATCACTCGTCCGTATGCCACTGGGCAAAGACATCAAGGCAAGTTTGAACGCCTCCCCTTCACGCCATTGAAATTCGACCAAACTGTAGACTTGCTGCTTATAAATTACATCGGCGATTACTACTGAGCGCTTGATTTTCCGTCCGGAATCCAGGTAACTCCATTGTCTAGTCCATCGTGGCTTTGTCAGCGGAATGTGCTCTATGGAGTCTTTTATCGGCCGGATTCTAGCCTGGTATCCCGGTAACTCATCCAAATACCGTATCATAGCCTCGAAATTTCCGAAGCTGACCGGTAGAGGAGTCTGACGCACACGTTCAGTTTCTACCACTGTTGGAGTCACTCCGTTGTCCGAATAGGTGCCATCACCAGTACCGAGTACATCTGTTGGCAAAGCGAGGGGGCGAACAGTATCGGCGCTAATGTGATGACACATCTCTTTTTCTGGCTTTTCCAGTTCCATGCTGGACAATGCACCAAAACGATCCTCTGGCAGGGTAACGACTGCCGATTGCATATTGTTGGAAGGTTCATTGTCACTCTGCAATTCCCCATCGGTCATGTCCTTACCAGAAGCCGGTTTAGCCGGAAATGCAGGTTTTTTCTGATCGTCTGGAAGATCTTCGTCTTTTTCTGGGCGCAGGTTGCTATTATCTCGATCGCAGGTGATTGCATCAAAAGGAAACGGCCCGGTGCAATGTTCCAAGGCGAAAACGATATAACGCCAGCCGCTATCATCTGGCGTTCGCATTGGCTTCACCCGTGCTCGCAGGTTGGTTGAAGCAATGAAAGGGAATGCGGCTTTCGGATATAGGCGTGGTTTGTTTTGCACAGCCTCCTTGATCATGGAATCATGCACGAGAGTGGCTCCTGCAAAGGCTTCCTGATTGTTCAGAATGCGACCAATAATCCAAGCGTCTGCATCTGCGAACTCCTTGCGCAGTTTGAGCAAACAGCGTTTTTCCTGCTCGATGAAAGCGCACTCAGCAGGGTTCACGATCGAGCCAAGGTCATGACGGAAGTCGCCGGCAAAGATGGCCTTAGCCAAGTCGGTAGAGATGGCATAGTAAAATCGGATAATCTCGGCAATAGGTACAATGATGCCGTAGGGATCGTCACGCCATTTAATGGCTAGACAATTTGCTGCGAGCCCGGCTCCGATTTGATGGAAGCGCTTGAGTATGAGAGGCTGTCCGTCCACTTTGATATCGGACTTAACTAAGCGAACTGTATCAGGTGAAATTATGAGATTATGGAAGATTTTATCTTTGCCCGCTGCCTCGTTGAGACAGCGGCGGTTGAGCCAGAGCGATCCGATGGTGACAAGCGGTAGTTGTCCAACACCAATGCTGATTGTTCGGCGCTCTTCGTGATTGACCGCACTTGAGGCGGCGTAGTCTGTTACGCCGTTCAGTAGCGGGCTGATGATGAGTTGAATTTTAGGTTCAGTGGGAACCATGTGATTACGCTCTACGCCGCCAAACCAATCTACCCGCCAGATGCGCCCATCATCTGGAAATTCTTTGATCCTTGGGATTGCTTTTCGCATGATTGTTACTCAGTAGCGTTTAGCGATGTAGAGTACAAATTAGCGATGTTCAGTACAATTTAGCATTGGAATTGTCACAATCGGGCATTACGCCCTTAGCCTGAAGGTCAGCGTGGTAGGATGATCTGACCATTGGCGCACTGGCGACTTGTTTAAACCCTAGGGCTTTTGCAACTGCGCCGTATTCATCAAATTGTTCGGGGGTGACGTAGTTTTGAACCGGCAAATGGGCTTTACTGGGTTGCAGGTATTGGCCTATGGTCAGCATTGAGCAGCCGTGGGCCAATAAGTCTTTCATGACTTGATGGACTTCGTCCGGCTGTTCGCCTACGCCGAGCATCAGGCCCGATTTGGTGGGGACTTGCGGCAGGATTTGGTGGTATTGTTGCAGTAAATTCAGCGAGCCTTGGTAGTCGGAACCGGGGCGGACTTGTTTGTACAGTCGGGGGACGGTTTCCAAGTTGTGATTGAATACGTCGCAGGGTTGTTCGGCTAATAGGGCAACGGCTTTTTCGATGCGTCCGCGAAAGTCGGGTACCAGGATTTCTATTTTGGTGGTGGGCGTTTGCAAACGGATTTTTTCGATGCATTCGGCAAAATGCCCGGCGCCGCCGTCTCTTAAATCGTCACGGTCTACCGAGGTGATGACGACATATTTCAAGGTCATTGCCTGTATGGCATCGGCCAGGTGTTGGGGTTCGTCTTTATCCAGCGGCAGCGGTTTGCCGTGCGCGACATCGCAAAAAGGGCAGCGACGGGTACACAAATCGCCCATGATCATGAAGGTGGCGGTGCCGTGCTGGAAACATTCGCCCAGGTTGGGGCAGGCGGCTTCTTCGCAAACGGTATGCAGGTTGTTTTCGCGCAGCAGTTGCTTGATGCGGGTGACTTCGTCGCTGGCCGATATTTTTATGCGTATCCACTCCGGTTTGCGCAAAGTCGTTTCGGCCGGCTCTACTTTGATCGGGATTTTTGCCAGCTTTTCGGTGTTGCGCTGGTGAGATTCGGGCGTGGAACGGGAGGGCGCTTGATAAGTCATTTTGCTAATGCCGTGATGATAGCTTGGGTAACAGGAATGGCGAGTTCAGCATTGCTGACGGTCACGCCCAGATCGGCCAGTTGGGTTACTTCAAGGCCCGAATAGCCGCAGGTATTGATGTGGTCGAAAGGGCGCAAATCCATGTGGTTGTTGATACTCAGGCCATGATAGCTGCAATTTCTTTTAATACGTAGCCCGATGGAGCCGATTTTTTTGTCATTGACATAAACGCCGGGGGCATCGGCTCGGGCGACCGCGATAATACTGTATTGCGCCAAGGCAAAGATCATGGCTTGTTCGAGGATGGTGACTAGTGATCGAATGCCGAGATTCAGCCGTTTAATATCGATCAGGGTATAAATAATCAGCTGGCCGGGGCCGTGATAGGTCACCTGTCCGCCCCGGTCGGAATTAATGACGGGTATGGCCTCGGTATTCAGCAGGTGCTCACGCTTGCCGTTTAGACCCAGCGTATAAACGGCAGGGTGTTCTGTAATCCAGATTTCATCAGCGGTTTGGGCATCGCGATTTTGGGTGAGTCGCTGCATGTCTTGCCAGGTGGATTCATAGGGCTGGATACCCAGATTTCGGATGGTTATCGGCATGGGGACGATAACGTCCTACAAAGCCATCAAAATATGCGGATGGTCAGTTAAATCCTGATAAATAGCGTCCAGTTGCTGCTTGCTGGAGGCTTCTATAATAACGGTTACGGCGATGTAATTACCGTCTTTGCTGGAGCGTGTAGTTACCGCACCTTCATTAATGTCGGCCACATGACGACGCACAATTTCTATAACCAGCAGGTCGAGTTTCAGTTCGGTTTTGCCCATTGCCTTGATTGGAAATTGGCAGGGAAATTCTAATAGGGTTTCTTCACTCATGGCTGGATTGTTTGTAAGCCTGAAATAGTCGATTCATGGTTTTCCATACGGGGCCGGGTTTACCGTTTGCAATGATTTCATTGTCGAGTTGAACAACCGGTACGATTTCCCGTGTAGAGCTGGTTAACCAGATTTCGCTGGCTGTTTTTAAGGCATCCAATGCAATGATGTCTTCACTGTAGGGAATGTTGTTTTGCCGGGCGATTTCCAGAATGACATCACGGGTTATGCCCGGCAATATTTCGTGGCCTATAGGCGGTGTAATCAGAATGCCGTCAATGACGGCAAATATATTACTTGCGGCTCCTTCGGTCACATAGCCGTCCTTAACCAGGATGGCTTCGGCACAACCTTTTTCTACCGCCTGTTGTCGGAGCAAAATATTGGCCAGCAGCGTGGTGGCTTTAACATTGCACAGTTCCCAGCGGCTGTCGTCAATGCTGATGGCTTTCACGCCGGAATCCAGGTTTGCAAAAGGCGCGATGTTTGAGCACATCGCGAACACGGTAGGCGTAACGTTTGCCGGAAAAGCATGATCTCTTGTGGCGGCGACGCCACGGGTAATTTGCAGGTAAATAGACTGATCCAGGCTCGTATCCAACAATGGCGTTAGAATTGCCAACCATTGAGCTCGGTCATGTGGATTAACCAAGCGAATGGAAGACAGGCTGTTTTCCAGTCGCTTCATGTGTTCAGAGAAGTGAAACAGCAAACCCGAGTAGGACGGGATGACTTCATAAATCCCGTCGCCAAACAAAAAGCCGCGATCCATCACCGATATTTTTGCTTCATCTAGCGGTAGGTACTGACCGTTTAGATAGACGGTTTTATTGTCCATCCGGCTTCTCTAGTAACATCATTCCGCTGTCATAAAGTCGCTGGAAAATATTGCCTTGCTCTACCGATTTTAGCGCTATCAGGTCTTTTTCTGCGACCACTTCGCCTTTAAGTGTGACGTTGACCTTACCCAGTTTGGTACCTGCTTTAACGGGGGCAACAATTTTTTTATCAATGGTAATGATGGCTTTAAGGTCATCGTAATGGCGGCGGGGAATAGTCACATAAAGATCTTCGGCTAGGCCAATTTGCAGATTTTTAGTGTCGCCCTTCCATACTCTGGCTTCGGATAAGGCCGTTTTTGCTTGATACAGTTTGTGTGATTCAAAAAAACGAAAGCCATAATTGAGCAGATTTTGATTTTCGCTGGCTCTGGAGTTGGGACTGCCTGCGCCCATGACGACAGAAATCAGGCGCATGTCATTTCTTAATGCAGAGGCGACCAAGCAATAGCCTGCGGCATCAGTAAATCCTGTTTTAACGCCATCCACTGACTCATCACGCGACAGCAGTTTATTGCGATTATGCTGAACGATATTGTTGAAAGTGAATTCTTTTTGTGAAAACCAGCGGTAGTAGTCGGGGAATTCTTTGATTAACGCCTGGGTAAGTATGGCCAGATCGCGCGCGGTGGTGTAATGGTTTTCGATGGGTAGTCCGTTGCTATCCTCAAAGTGGCTGTTTTTCATGCCCAGGCGTTCGGCATGTTGATTCATCATGTCGGCAAAAGTGGATTCATTGCCTGCGATATGTTCAGCCAGAGCAACACTGGCATCGTTGCCGGATTGAATGATGACACCTAACAGCAAATCTTGGATCTTAACTTGTTTGCCGACTTCGACAAACATGCGGGAGCCGGGCGTTTCCCAAGCTTTTTTGCTGATGGTAACCATATCGTCGAAATGTAAGTGACCATTGCCGACTTCGCGAAATACCACATAAACAGACATAATTTTGGTGAGACTGGCAGGGGCGAGCTTAACATCGGCATTGTTTTCCGCCAGTACTTTACCGGTGTTGTAGTCAAGTAATATATGGCTACTGGCAGCAATAGTAGGCGCTGCCGGGGTTGAGATTCCGGCATCTTCTGCGTTTGCCGGGATTGCGGCTAAAATTAAACTAAAAAATAAAAAAACGGGGAGATTTTTAAAAAGAATCATTGCTCTCTAATGGGGTGGACTTAGTAAAACATAGTTTTATTGTATCATGGAGATTTGATTTTGATCAGTTTCAGTAACAAATTGGGTTTTTGTTATACCCAGTTTTGCCAACTGTGCATTCAGCTTGTGGGCACTCGCCGAAGAGTTGATAGGTCCCATTTGAACCCTGTAGAGCGTAGAGCCTTTGTGGGTTGAGGGTAGTATTTCAGGCTGGGGTAGATGATGGGCGGCAATTTTATTTTGCAATATCAACGCTTTTTTCTTTTTACCAAAAGTGCCTACTTGTAAATAGACGCTTTTTTCTTGTTTTTGCGCTACTTTTTGTAGATGCGCTAATGCCTGTTCAGGTGCTATCGCCTTGATTTCAACCTTTCCTGATCCGGCCTGTTCAATGTCCAGTTTCTGGGCGGCCGCGTAAGACAGATCCAAAACCCGGTTGCCGTAAAAAGGGCCTCTGTCATTGATACGAACAATAACGCTACGTTGATTTTTCAGGTTGGTGACGCGAGCATAAGATGAAAGCGGCAGTGTTTTATGTGCGGCGGTCATCGCATACATATCGTATATTTCGCCGGAGGCGGTTTTTCTTCCGTGAAATCTTGGGCCGTACCATGAGGCTATGCCTTGTTTCAGGTAGCGGGTAATGCGAGGGAAGAGGTCTTGTTCGTCGGCGATGTCCTGGGTATCAGGGACGTTCATGCTTAGTATGGGATGGTGTTTAGCTGGGGATGCAGTTGTAGCTGATGTTAGGCTTGAGATGTCGTTCGTTTTTAATTGTTCGGTGGTACAACTGCATAAAACAGAAATTAAAAGTATCGGTATGATTTTACTCATGGGTAAGAGCCTTTTTTGTCTAAAATAGATAGACTTAACTGATAAACGGCCATGGCATATAAAGGACTGTGGTTGTAGCGAGTAATGACATAAAAATTGTCTAACGCCGCCCAGAGTTCTTCGCCTTGTTGTAGTTCAAAGTTAAGTAGTTTCACTTTACTGTCTAAAGGTAATTGCCTCGATAATATTAAGTTAAGGGATTCTAACTCAGTAAGACTTAAATTCGGCTTAAGGTCTTTATTGAGTGCTGACTTATAGTTTTCGCCTACAGGACGTAGGCGAGGGGCGTTAGCAGGAGCGGAAGCTTCATCTTTGGCCGTAACGGGAACAGCAATAGCTTTACCTGCTTGCCAGTGATGTTTGGCAAAATAATTGCCAATACTGGCGATCACATCGCTGTTGTTGTGCCAGATGTCGCGACGATTATCATTGTCAAAATCAACGGCATAGGCTCTGAAACTGCTGGGCATAAATTGTGGCAAGCCCATGGCTCCGGCGTAAGAGCCAAGGGGCTCGGTGGGGTGGATGTGTTCATCACGACAGAGCAGTAAGAAATTTTCAAGTTCGCTAACAAAGAATTTACTGCGTGGAGGATAGGCAAAGGCCAATGTAGATAAAGCATCGATTACGCGATGGTTGCCGGTGTTTTTTCCGAACAAGGTTTCAACACCGATAATCGCAGTAATGATTTCAGCGGGAACGCCGTATTGTTGTTCTGCAGCCGCTAGCGCTGAGGCGTTGTCTCTCCAAAATTGTACGCCGGCGTTGATGCGTGCTTCGGTTAGAAATATTTTGCGATATTTGTACCAAGGCATGGCTTCCGAGGGTGAGGAAATTCTTTTGATAATATCTTGCTTGATCTGGACGGTTTCAAACCAATCATCAAGTTCGGATTTATCGAACTGGTGTTTTGTTGCCATCTGCTCAATAAAGATATTCATCGCTTCCGCTTCCTTGCCTACAGGACGTTGGTAAGGCGTGTGAGCAGGAGCGGAAGCTGCAGCACCTACAGGATGTTGGTAAGAATCAGGAGTGGGAGTGGTTTGCTCAGAAACGCAGGATATAACGGATAAGCAAGCGCAACCAAGTACGATAGGGGTTAAAGTCGATTTTAGATTCATGGGCTTGGTATCAATTTAGTGTGGTAAGAATTTCTTATGGGTATGAATTGACATAAGAATGCCAAAACCGGATAGCAGCGTCACTATGGAGGTTCCGCCATAGCTGATTAAGGGTAATGGGACGCCGACTACGGGGAGTACGCCGATGACCATGCCTATGTTAACAAAAACATAAACAAAGAAAGTGAAAGCCAGGCTGCCGGCTAATAAGCGGCTGTAAGTGTCCTGAACTTGTGAGGCGATATACAGGCAGCGGCTGATGATAAGCAAGTACAAAGCCAATAGGCCTACACAGCCGAAAAGACCGAATTCTTCGGCAAAGACTGCAAATATAAAGTCGGTAGAGCTTTCCGGTAAAAAGTCCAATTCTGACTGGGTACTGCCCAGCCAGCCTTTGCCATAGATGCCGCCGGAGCCGATGGCGATTTTCGATTGAATGATATGGTAGCCCCTGCCTAAGGGATCGGCTTCCGGATTTAAGAAGGTCAGTACCCGGTCGCGCTGATAGGGGCGCATAAAATGCCAGAGTATGGGCGTCAGTCCTGTTAGTGTGGCACCAATTGCGAACATGAAGCGCCAGGAGAGTCCGGCAAAAAACAGTACGCCGGCACCGGAGCTGGCAACCAGCAATGCGGTGCCTAAATCGGGTTGTTTGGCGATCAATAGGGTCGGAATGATGATCAGTATGCCGGCAACCAGCAATTGTTTCGGTTTTGGTGGTAATGCGTGTTCCGCTAAATACCAGGCGACCATCATGGGTGTGGTGATTTTGATCATTTCCGAAGGTTGGAAACGAAAAACGCCCAAATCCAGCCAGCGTTGTGCGCCTTTACCGAATTGGCCCAATACCAGTACCGCAACGAGCAACAGGAGTCCTAAGCCAAAAAGCAGGGCTGAATAACGTTTAAACTGATAAGGGTTAACATGGGCCAGTATGGTCATTAAAAGAAAAGCCAAGCCAACCCTAGCCGCTTGGCGCATCAGTACATCCATATCCTGACTGCCTGCGCTGTAAAGAATAATGAAACTCAACAATGAGATAAGCAGCAAGCCGATAAATAAAGGGATGTCTATGTGCAGTTTTCTGAGGATATTGCCGAGAACCGACGGAGGATGAAATTGTTCACTTCGGGTTTCAGTTTTCATTATTGGTTCCTAAAAATTGCTTGATAACCTTGCCTGCGATGGGTGCTGCGACTGAGCCGCCGTGACCGCCGTTTTCAATGATAACGGCAACTGCAATTTTGGGATCATCGGCCGGGGCAAAAGAAATAAACAGGGCATGATCGCGTAATTTGAAATCAATGTCGTTTTCGTTGTATTTGGCATCCTGCTTGATGTTAAAAACCTGCGCAGTCCCGGTTTTTCCGGCGATTTGGTAGTTAATGTCTTTGCCGATGCTTTTGGCTGTGCCGTGTGGATCATGAATAACATTGACCATGGCCGAGATGATGCTATTAATATTTTCCGGTTTAAACCCAAGGTCTTCCTGGGTGGCTATGTCCGGGGCGGTGGAATCCGGGCTGGCAGATTTTTTTACCAGAAAGGGTGTGATTACTTTGCCTTTATTTGCCAAGGTGGCGGTGGCTCTGGCGAGCTGTATCGGCGTAATCTGAAGAAATCCCTGGCCTATTCCGGTGATCAGTGTTTCTCCCGGATACCAGGCCTGATTGCGTCGATTGCGTTTCCACTCGCGCGACGGCATTAATCCTTGCTTTTCCCCGGACAGATCAATGCCGGATTTTTCGCCAAAACCAAAGTCCTGTAAAAAATCATGCATACGGTCTATGCCCAGCGTTAATGCCAGACTGTAAAAATACACATCGCAGGATTGGGTAATGGCATCGGTCATATTCACCGAGCCATGACCGCCTCTTTTCCAATCCCGATAGCGGTGGCTGACATTAGGCAGCTGATAATAGCCGGGGCAGAAGGTTTTGTGTTCGGCGTTTATGGCGTTGTATTCAAGTCCGGCCAGCGCAATAAACGGTTTGAGTGTTGACCCCGGCGGATATAAGCCGCGTAGCGCACGATTAAACAGCGGTTGGTTGTCGGAGGACTGCAGCGCTTGATAAGCATCATTGCTTATGCCGACAACAAAAGGATTAGGATCAAATCCGGGGCGGCTGGCGAAAACCAGCACGCCGCCGGTTTTAATGTCAATGGCGACTACGGCACCATTGAAGGTATCTAATGCGTCATAAGCGGTTTTTTGTAAATCTATATCCAGAGTCAGATAAAGGTTCTCACCCGGCACCGGAGGGACGGAGTTTACCGCATTGATGGCGCGTCCCTGTACATTGGTTTCTATTTCTGCATAGCCGGTCTTGCCATGCAGTTCGGATTCATAGGAGTTTTCTATGCCTATTTTGCCGACATGGCTAGAGCCTCGATATTCGGCGATAGGCAGCGTCTTCATTTCCGCTTCGTTGATGCGCCCCACGTAACCGATAACATGAGAAGCTAATTCGGTATAGGGATAATGTCGAACCAAACGAGCCTGAATATCAACGCCAGGAAAATAGGGCCTGACTACCGCAAATTTGGCAATTTCCTCGTCGTTCATACTGATTAGTAACGGGGTGCTGACGAAACGTTTTTGTCGTTTGCGTTGTTTCTGGAATTGGTCGATTTTTTCGTCAGAGATGTCGAGTAGTTTTTGTAAGCGTAGTAAGGTGTCATCAAGATCGATGATTTGCTCGGGAATGAGCTCCAGGCTGAAAGATTGTGTGTTGTCAGCTAAGACTTTGCCATGTCGGTCATAAATAATGCCTCTTGTCGGTACCAGAGGCTCTATTTTAATGCTGTTGTCTTTCGCCAGTGTTGTGTAATGTTCGTGACCTACAATTTGCAGGTAAACCAGACGCACAATCAGACCCGAGGATAATAGTAATATGACAATAAATGCAGCGATAATGCGGTGGAGAAATAGGCGGCTCTCTACTAACTTATTTTTAACAGTATAGATACGAGACATATCGGTTTTTGGCGTGTTTTATTGGGTGCGTCGTGACAAGCGGACGCGACGGAGTGCCGTATAGATCGGAGGCCAGAATAGGGTGCCGGTAACAATAGGCAGCCAGAAAGAAGCGTGCGGTTGAGTTGGGTGCTGAATGCTGTTAAGCCAGAAAAGCAGTATTTGGGTAAATAGCAAACAAAAGAAAATAAATAAGCCTTGTTGCGGTAATGGAAATTGACGCAAGCGCTTATGCAGTAACAGACAAACATAGATGATCAATGAATAGGCCAGTGCATATTGACCGAATACTCTTCCCGTCAATACATCGGTCAATAATCCGATTGTCCATGCATGAAAGATGCCGACGCGTTCCGGTACGGCGATTGCCCAGTAGATAAGCACCAGAAGTATCCAATCTGGATTTATGTTGGTCAAAAAACCCGGCCAAGGTGCAATTCTTAAGCACATTGCCATGACAACAGTCAAAATAATGCGGCCAAAGCCGGAGTAGTTATTCATCGTTGTCTGTCCCTGTCTGTGCCCCTGCGGGCGCTTTGCGTGTTAATCTGCTCTCGGCCGATTTACGGTCTGTCTTTGCGGGTGCTTCGCCTACTAACCCGCTCCCGGAAGATTGGTTATTGGGGCGGAGTACGGAGGCTTCCGGCGTTGGCTTTGGCTTTGTGGTCAGTGAAACCGGGGATGAGTCGCCCCAGACAATCAGCAATTCCCTGTTACGATCCAGCATGGCTTTGGGGGTGGCGGTAATGTTGACGAAAGGTTTGTTTGTTATCGGGGTAAAATCGTCGACCACGGCTACTGGATAACCCGATGGAAAAGTACCCCCTAGACCCGATGTTATCAGCAAGTCGCCAGGGCGAATATCCGCATTGTTGGGTAAAAAAGGCAAGTTAAGTCGGTTCAGTTGACCGCTGCCTACAGCGATAGTCAGTAGGCCGTTACGATTGACCTGTACGGGGATCGCATGATTCGGGTCGGTAATCAACATGATTTCAGAACTGAATGGCAAGGCGCGAAAAACCTGTCCGACCACGCCATTTGCATCTAATACCGGTTGTTGGGGGTGGACGCCGAAACGTGTACCTTTGTTGACTACCACTATATGTTCGTAGGGTGCCATATTGATCGACAATAATTCTGCGATCAGTAATTGTTCACCCAGTTTAAAGGAGTTTTCCAGTAATGCACGCAAACGAATATTTTCTTTTTCCAGAGAATCAAATTTAAGTAATCGCGTTTTATCGATAAATTGTTCTTTGCGTAAGCGGATGTTTTCACTTTTTAAAGTCGAATATGAGCTGACCGAGTAAGCGGTTTGCTCGATCAATACTGACGGTAAGTTGACCAAATATTTTATCGGATCAACAGCAACGGATAATGTGGCTCGGAGTGAGTCCAATCGATGACTTCTGTATTCGGTTATCAGTAAAGCCACTGAAGCAATTATGGCTACAAGCAGGCGGGTGTTGATCGAAGGTCCGGTAGCAAATAGAAGTTTTATAGCGGGATGCCTCTTTATGTAGGTTGGGTTGGGCGCGTCTTTTTTGCGTCGTAACCCAACGGGGGGGACGGCATGAGTTTGTCGGGTTACACTAGGTTCGGCATACCGTTACGCTGTTCCTGCATGGCTCTACCTCCCATCCTTGGGGTCGTACCTCCGGCATAATCGACACGGATGCGGTGAAAGCTTACGCTCCTGAGCACGCCATTTGCCTACATCCACGTAGGCAATGCAGATATGGCATAACACCATGGATAGCGTGCACTAGAACAACGCAGGAGCGGTTGCCTGCCTGGGAGCAAGTATCTGTCCGTGTAGTTGTAATCCGGCCTACGCGCCGCCTAAATAAGTGCTTTAAAGAATGACACTTGATTATTCTAAGGAAAAAGTTGAGATGCCTTTTTTATCCAGCATCTCCAGAACCATGCCACCGCCCCTAGCGACACAAGTTAGCGGGTCATCAGCGATATAGACCGGCAGGCCTGTTTCTTCGGCTATCAGTCGATCTATATCTTTTAATAATGCACCGCCACCGGTTAAAAATATACCGCGAGTTGCCACATCGGAACCGAGTTCCGGTGGGGTTTGCTCCAAGGCCAATTTTACTGCGCCGACTATGCCGGATAGCGGTTCTTGCAGCGCTTCCAAAATTTCGTTGCTATTCAATGAAAAACTGCGCGGTACACCTTCTGCCAGATTACGGCCTTTTACTTCTATTTCCCTGACTTCGCTGCCGGGATAAGCCGTGCCGATTTCATGTTTTATTCTTTCTGCGGTGGCTTCACCAATTAAGGTGCCGTAATTTCTGCGTACATAATTAATGATCGCTTCGTCAAAGCGATCGCCGCCGATACGGACAGACGAAGAATAGACGATGCCGTTGATTGAAATGACCGCCACTTCAGAAGTACCGCCACCGATGTCCAAAACCATAGAACCGACTGCCTCATCGACTGGCAAGCCTGCACCGATAGCCGCAGACATGGGTTCTTCAATCAAATAAACCTCGCGAGCTCCTGCCATAGCCGCAGACTCCCGAATGGCACGACGTTCAACTTGTGTTGAGCCGCAAGGTACGCAGATCAAAATGCGTGGACTGGGTCGCAGTAACTTGCTTTGGTGGACTTTTTCGATAAAAAATCTCAGCATTCGTTCGGTGACCGCAAAATCGGCGATGACTCCGTCCTTTAGTGGACGGATTGCGGTAATATTGCCCGGTGTGCGGCCCAACATGCGTTTTGCATCAAGGCCCACGGCAGCAATCGTTTTATTGCCCCGAATCCGGTCTTCTTTGATCGCGACAACCGATGGTTCATTAAGCACAATTCCCTGGCCGGGAATGTAGATCAAGGTATTGGCGGTTCCTAGGTCAATAGCGAGGTCGTTTGAGAAAAGGCCGCGAATTCTTTTGAACATTTTTAGCTGTATCCTTTGGGGAATAAAAATTGTATTACTTTATCAATCAAGCGGGTATTTGAGCAAGATATAAAGTATTATAAACGTATTAATTATAGATTTTCTGAAATTTTTATTGGGAGTTAATCGTGTCTTTAACCGTAAGTGAAGTCAAAGATTGTGCACATTTAGCGCGACTGGGAATAGAGGAGCGGGACGTTGGCTCTTATGCAAAAGATTTGTCCGGGATGCTGGATTTGATGACGCAGATGAACGATCTTGACACCGATGGCGTCGAACCTATGGCTCACCCGATGGATCAAGTGCAAAGATTGCGTGCCGATGTAGTCACCGAGCAAGTCGACCGCGAAAAATTTCAGGCTATTGCGCCACAAGTAGAAGCGGGGCTTTATCTAGTACCCAAAGTCATTGAGTAACGGGAAGAAATAACACATATGTATAACAAAACAATTGCAGAATTAGCCAAGAGTTTGCGTTCCGGTGAGTTTTCCAGCGTGGACTTGACCTTGGCTTTTTTAGACAGAATCAAACAACACCACTCACTTAATACTTATATCACGGTTACCGAAGAACAAGCTTTGCAGTCAGCCAAAGCCGCGGACCTAAGACTGGCAACAGGCAAGGCAGAGCTGTTAACCGGCATTCCGATGGCGCAAAAAGATATTTTCTGCACCGAAGGCATTAAAACCAGCTGCGGTTCAAAAATGTTGGATAATTTTATTGCACCCTATAATGCAACGGTGGTGGATAAATTTAATAGTGCCGGTGCGGTGATGCTGGGTAAGCTGAATATGGACGAGTTTGCGATGGGGTCCTCCAACGAAACCAGTTATTACGGCGCAGTCAAAAATCCCTGGGATACCAATACCGTACCCGGCGGGTCTTCCGGCGGTTCGGCGGCAGCGGTTGCAGCAAGGCTTGCAGCCTGTGCAACCGGTACCGATACCGGCGGTTCGATACGCCAGCCTGCCGCACTTTGCGGCATTACCGGCTTAAAACCAACTTATGGACGGGTGTCCCGTTACGGCATGATCGCTTATGCCTCCAGTCTGGATCAAGGCGGTCCGATGACCCGCAACGCCGAAGATGCGGCGATCATGCTGCAAACTATGGCCGGTTTTGATAATAAGGATTCAACCAGCGTCGATTTGCCGGTTCCCGATTATAGAGCTGGCTTAAGCAACAGCCTTGAAGGTTTAAAAATCGGCTTGCCCAAAGAATTTTTCGGCGAGGGATTAAATAGCGATGTGGCGGCAACGCTTGAAGCTGCTATTAACGAATATCGGAAATTAGGTGCTACGGTTACGGAAGTTTCCATGCCCAGCCTTAAGCTAGCCATTCCCGCTTATTATGTGATTGCTCCGGCCGAATGCTCCGCCAACCTGTCGCGTTTTGACGGCGTGCGCTTTGGCTACCGCTGTGAAAATCCGGCGGATTTAACGGATCTGTATACCCGCTCACGCGGAGAAGGCTTTGGTAAGGAAGTTAAGCGTCGTATTCTGATGGGCACTTATGCGCTGTCAGCCGGTTATTACGACGCTTATTATATTAAGGCGCAAAAAATCCGCCGTCTGATTAGCGAAGACTTCAAAAAGGCGTTGTCGGAAGTCGATGTAATGATGGGACCGGTCACGCCATCAACCGCTTTCGGCATCGGCGAGAAAATCGACAATCCGATTGAAATGTATTTATCCGATATTTACACGATTGCAATCAATCTTGCCGGTGTTCCGGCGATGTCGGTTCCGGCTGGATTTTCCGAAGGCAAGCCGGTCGGTTTGCAGATCATCGGCAATTATTTTGCCGAAGATAAGTTATTGAATATCGCCCATCAGTATCAGCAAGTCACTGATTGGCATACACAGATACCTAAAGGTTTCGAGTAAGGAGCAAACAGATGAGATCACAATGGGAAACAGTCATCGGCTTGGAAATTCACGCCCAACTCGCCACCAAATCAAAGATTTTTTCAGGTGCTTCCACCGCTTACGGCGCGGAACCCAACACCCAAGCCTGTGCGGTCGATTTAGGCTTGCCGGGCGTACTGCCGGTGTTGAATGAAGAAGCCGTGCGCATGGCGGTCATCTTCGGTATGGCCGTAGAAGCGCATATCGCACCGTATTCGGTGTTCGCCAGAAAAAATTATTTTTACCCCGACTTGCCGAAAGGCTATCAAATCAGCCAGATGGAACTGCCGATTGTCGGCATCGGCCATTTGGATATTGAC
Source organism: Candidatus Methylobacter titanis (assembly GCA_029946125.1). Taxonomy (GTDB): domain Bacteria; phylum Pseudomonadota; class Gammaproteobacteria; order Methylococcales; family Methylomonadaceae; genus Methylobacter_A; species Methylobacter_A titanis. The sequence continues at coordinate 46,734 of JAQSDX010000006.1, read as the reverse complement.
GTTGATGGCGTCAGCAAACGCATCGGCATCACCCGTGCTCATCTGGAAGAAGACGCCGGAAAATCGCTGCATGAAAATTTTCACGGCTTGACCGGTATTGATTTAAACCGTGCCGGTACGCCGTTGCTGGAAATTGTGTCCGAACCGGAAATGAGTTCGGCTAAAGAAGCTGTAGCTTATATGCGCAAAATACACGAACTGGTGCGTTATTTGGGTATTTGCGACGGCAATATGCAGGAAGGCTCATTCCGTTGCGATGCCAACGTATCGGTGCGTCCCAAAGGCCAGAAAGCATTCGGCACACGAGCCGAGATCAAAAACATCAACTCGTTCAAGTTTGTCGAAAAAGCCATCAATCACGAAGTTGAGCGGCAAATAGAGCTGATAGAAAGCGGCGGCAAAGTGGTTCAGGAAACCCGGCTTTATGATTCCGACAAGGATGAAACCCGCTCCATGCGCAGCAAGGAAGAGGCTAACGATTACCGGTATTTTCCCGATCCAGATCTGTTGCCGGTGCTGGTCGATGAAGACTTTAAAGCGCAAATAAAAGCCCAATTACCGGAATTGCCCCAAGCAAAAAAACAGCGCTTTAAAGATAGCTATGCGTTGGATGAAGAGAACGCGACGATACTGACATCCTCGCGGCAGCTCGGTGATTATTTCGAAACCGTGGTTAAGGAGTCGGCTTGTTCAGCAAAAATTTGCGCCAATTGGGTGACCGGCGATTTGTTGGCGGCACTTAACAAGGCCAACTTGGAAATCACCGACTCGCCGGTTAGCCACGAACGCTTGGCCGGGTTGTTAACGCGCATCAGCGACGACACTATTTCCGGCAAGATCGCCAAACAGGTATTCGAGGAAATGTGGCAGAGCACCGCGACCGCCGACCAAATTATCGAAGCCAAGGGCTTGAAACAGATCACCGATACCGGCGCGATAGAAGCGATTATCGATAAAATCATTGCCGACAATCTGGATCAGGTTGAGCAATACCGCAGCGGTAAAGATAAAGTCTTTGGCTTTTTTGTCGGGCAGGTGATGAAAGAAATGCAGGGTAAGGCCAGCCCCGGCGAAGTTAACAAGATGCTGAAAGAAAAGTTAAAGTAAGCGTATATATGGGCAATGTTTCCTGCCCGCGCGATTAACTGCATAAGCTGTCAAATCGCATTCCGGCACAAACCATCCAATCCTTCGCGGGGTTGAGTGGTTTTTTTATGAGTGCTGTTTGGGGTTTCAATCTGTCAATGCATTAGCTGAGAGTTACATCAATGGCAGTATCTGTTTAAGAATCTTGCCGTTTGTTACCAGGATTTGCTTGGGAAATAGCCCTTTATTGCCTTGAAAGTCGGTAACCGTGGCTCCCGCTTCGTTGGCAATCAATGCGCCGGCAGCCACGTCATACAGGTTTAGCTCTTGCTCCCAAAAAGCGTCGACTTGACCATCCGCAACCAGGCATAAATCGATTGCCGCAGAGCCAAAACGGCGCTGTCCGGTTGTTATCTCGGCGATCCGGCAAAACCGTTGCAGGTTGTTTTCTTTTAAGTAAGAGCGCAAGCAGGCGAATCCGGTTGCGACCATTGCATCGGCAAGGTTGCTTTCGTTGGAGACGGCAATGGCTTGACCGTTTTTCCAGGCTCCCTTGCCTTTTTCGGCAGCATAGTAATCATCCAGTGCCGGCGCATAGACGGCGCCAAAGATGAGTTCTTGGTCAATTTCCAGAGCGACGCTGATGCCCCAGAAGTACTGGCCTCTTGAAAATGAGTGCGTTCCATCAATCGGGTCGACAATCCAGCGGTTAGTTTGATTGGCGCTTTGTCCGCTTTCTTCTCCCCAAAAACCGAATTGCGGGTAATGTTTGGCTAGGGATGCTTGTAAAAAGGCTTCAACCGCCACGTCGGCATCGGTGACCAGGTCGCGGGGACTTTTTTTTGTCACTGCTAAGTTTTTCAGATCTTTAAAGTAAGTCATCGCAATCGACCCGGCTTCGCGGATGATGTTTTCAAGAACAGTCTGTGAAATGGACATTTATAGTAACCTTGTCGATAAGAGGGTGAGAGTATCGTTAATCCAGATAAGTATTGCTTTATAGAAAATATCCTTATATCGGAAACAGCATTAGGCAAGACTTTTTTGGGTAACCATAACATCAGCTTTGTAATCAGATTTTAACGTTCTCCTGAGTGACTTTGCACATCAAGAAAATAGGCATTTAAATCGGGCATGATGGATATTCGTTGTCATTGCGGGCAAACCATAGCTTTTGTCGATGATTAATTCAAGCTGTATTAGTCGACAGACGAATATGACCGTCGAATAAATGCGCACTAACTTAGGATGTGCGGCTTGGGGTATGATTTGTAAGGCGGGTGAGGGATGCGCATCACCCTAATGACTTTTTTTGACTTGGAGAATGCCATGCAATTTGTTCCAGCATTATTACCCAGCCTGATTCAGGCAATAGATCAGGTAATCGAAACGAATGCCGAAGAAGTGACTGCCCTGGATCAGGCTATAGGCGACGGCGATCATGTGACTAATCTGCAGCGCGGCATCAAGGCGTTGGTAGCGCAAAGCGATGAGTTGGCGCAACTTGATTGGGCTGCTGCCTGGCAGAAAATCGGTATGACTATGATGACGGCGGTGGGCGGCGCGTCCGGCTCTTTATACGGTACCCTGTTTGTTGCGATGAGCAAGGCGGCTCGCGAACAGCCTTTGGATTTACAGGCTTTTGCCGAGATATTCAGCAGCGGTGTGGATGCGGTAAAGCTGCGGGGAAAGGCCGATGCTGGTGAGAAGACGATGCTGGATGTGTTGATTCCGGTAGCGGCAGGCTTGCGGCAGGGCGCAGCCGATGGGGTTGCGCTGGCTGATGTTTTGGGCAATGTCGCGCGGACAGCCATTGCCGGCATGGAGTCTACCCGGGACATGTTGGCAACCAAGGGGCGCGCTTCTTTTTTGGAGGAGCGCAGCCGGGGCCATATTGATGCAGGCGCTAAAACCAGTCAGTTAATGATTTGTGCGCTGGTCGGCGTGTTGGCGGAGCGTTTAACAGCCCCAGCGTAAGGCCGCCGTATGGACGGGAGCATCCCACAGGCGGAGCAGTTCTTCGTCAAGCAGGCTCAGGGTGATCGAACAGCCCGCCATATCGAGTGAGGTGGTGTAGTTGCCGACCAGGGAGCGGCAGATGTTAACGCCGCGTTTTTCCCAGTATTCGGAGGCCAGTTGATAAATAAGGTGCAGTTCCATTAACGGTGTCGCACCGAAGCCGTTGACATGCAATAACGCGGATTGGCCTTTTTGCGGCTTCAGATCGTCATTAATCATGTTTGCCAGATAGTCGACAATTTCGGAGGCGCTGCGCATGGCTATACGCTCACGTCCTGGTTCGCCATGAATGCCGACCCCCATTTCGATTTCGTTGTCACCAATGTCGAAAGTGGGTTTGCCCAAGGCAGGTACTGTGCAACTGCTTAAGGCCACGCCCATGGACGCAGTGGCAAGGTTGACTCGATCGCCCAATGCTTTGCAGGCGGCCAAATCAGCACCGGCTTCTGCGGCTGCGCCGACGATTTTTTCCACAATCAGCGTGCCTGCAACGCCGCGCCGCCCGGTGCTGTGGGTTTTTGGGAAAGACACGTCATCGCTCACTAATAGGGTTTCGTTTTGGCAGTCCAGCATTTCAGCGGCGATTTCGAAATTCATCACGTCGCCGGCATAGTTTTTTACGATGAACAAAACTCCGCCGCCGTTTTCAACAGCCTGCGCCGCAGCCAACATTTGGTCGGGGGTAGGGGAGGTGAATACTTGGCCCGGACAGGCGGCATCCAGCATGCCCGAACCGACAAAGCCGGTATGCAACGGCTCATGACCTGAACCTCCGCCGGAAATCAGCGCAACTTTGCCAGGCGCAGTGGGTTTTATGCGTCTTATAAAATTAGGTTGGCTGCTGAGTTGGACTATATCGGCATGGGCTTTGGCAAAGCCTGAGAGGCTTTCGGCCAGCAGATTATCAATGTTATTGATGAATTTTTTCATTGCAGCGGCTCCGGTAGATTCAGGTTTTTTTCATGATAGCGCTTATGGTAGGTCCGGGCAATTAGCGGTAATGCGTATCAAGAGCACTAATCAGCAGTTTTTCAACGCTTGGGTTACCGCGCGGATGTCGGGCATAACCCAGGTTGGTTGATAATCCGCTGCTGTAATATCTTCTTCAGTGGACACGCCCGATAAAACCATCAGGCTGCGTATGCCAGTACGAACGGCACCAAGAATGTCGGTTTCAAGTCGATCGCCGATAGCCACTGTTTGCGCAGGATCAGCACCCAGTAACGTCAGGGCTTGCTGATAAATGATGGGTTCGGGCTTGCCGATGATGGTCGGCGTTACGCCGGTGGCAGCCGTTAATGCAGCCAGAATTGCGCCGTTGCCGTGGGTGAGGCCGCGTTCTGTCGGCAACGTGGTATCGGCATTGGTGCCGATGAATTGGGCTCCGGCGCGAATATTCAGCGTAGCGGTCGCCAGTTTGTCCCAAGACAAGGTTTTATCCATGCCACAGACAACAATGTCAGCGCCCTTATTGGGATTGGTTTTGTCATCATTTAATTCATACAGTCCGGTTAGAGTAAATCCGCGTTCAATAAGCGGCTGTCTAGCGCCATCTTCGCCAATCACAAATACGCGGCTGTTCGTCGGATTGTTATGCTCGCTCAGGTATAGGGCCGTTGCCATGCTGGAGGTTAGGATTTCATCGCGGGTTACTTCTACACCCATCAGTGCCAGCTTAGTGACATACTGTTCCTGTGTCAGGCTGGCGTTATTGGTTGCCAGAATAAAGGGTATTTGTTGATCGCGTAAGGTTTGAAAAAAATCAGTCAATCCGGGCATCGGCTGCTCGCCGTGCCATAAAACGCCATCCATGTCGATGATGAGTGCGCGTATGTTGGTAAATGGTTCCATCGGGTGTTTTCTCTCTTAAAGTGGGACTTGTTATTATAATTTACGCATCGTCGCTTAAGGACAGCGCTATTTCTTGTGCTGATTGATGATCAATTTTAAAACAGCGCATTTCTAAAATACCTTTGGTATCGAGTGAAATGATCAGATAAAACGCATTGGGATAGGACGAGAGCTCTAGATCGGTGATTGATGGTGTTGCCGGTGCGGTCGGGTGAGAATGATAGATGGCAAATAGTTGTTCATCCTGCTCTCGCATTTTAGCCATGGCTGAGATTTGTTGGGCGGCGTCAAGCTGGAAGCTCAGCTGCGCGTGTTCTGCGATATTTTTAACGGGATAACAGCTGCAGGGCAGGCCGTTTTTACTGCCGATAAGTCCGCATACTTCAAGATCCGGCGAGATTTGCGCAAGATGTAATAACTGATTGATGATTTTGCGCGGAATTTGGATATGTTCTTGGGTCATGATAGTTAAGGGTTCCATAGGCCATAAGTCACTCGGGGTTGCCCGGATAAGTCTTTATAAGTTTGTACTTTATCATAATGCAAATTTTTAAATAGGGTTTGCACTTGCTGTTGCTGGTCGTAGCCATGTTCAATCAACAGGTGTCCTTTTGGTTCCAGGTGGTTTCGAGCTAGGGTGGCGATGATTTTAATATCACCAAGTCCCTGCTCTGCGGCGCACAAGGCTGTTTGCGGTTCAAACCGGACATCGCCTTGCAGAAGATGGTTGTCATCTTCTGCAATATAAGGCGGGTTGCTGATAATCAGGTCGAATTTGCTATCGGGAACATCGGCATACCAGTTGCTTTGGTAAAACTGAACATTGTTGATGTGGTGTTTGTCAGCATTGAGTCGGGCGATAGCTAACGCGGCCACGCTAATATCGGTGGCGCTGATCTGTGCATGAGGGCGTTCAACGGCCAGCGTAATGGCAATAATGCCCGAGCCGGTACCCAGATCAATGATCTTGACCGGTTCATCTGCCGGTATCAGCTTTAAACTGAGCTCAATAAGCAGTTCGGTGTCGGGTCTGGGAATCAATACGTCAGGCGATACCTGAAAATCCCGCGACCAGAATTCCCTGTTGCCGGTGATATAGGCAATGGGTGTGCCTTTTTGGCGTTGTTCAAGCAACGCCCTGAACGCCGTCAGTTGCTCGGGCTGTAGTAGTTTGTCCGGCCAGGCGCGAAGATGGGAGCGTGGTTTGTTAAGTGCCAGGCACAGTAAAACTTCCGCATCCAGTAAGGCTGAATCGGTGACTAATGCCAGTGTGTCGGCAGCGTCTGTCAGCACGGATTTTATGCTGTGCATGTGATTTAGTCTTCGCCCAACTGGGTGAGCAGTTCGGCTTGGTGTTCGCTGATCAAGGGTTGCAGGACATGCTCCAGCCCACCCTGCATGATGTCGTCGAGTTTATACAAGGTCAGGTTGATGCGGTGATCGGTTAAGCGTCCTTGCGGGTAGTTGTAGGTGCGGATGCGTTCGGAACGGTCGCCGCTGCCGACTTGCAGTTTTCGGGTGGCCGATTGTTCTGCATGGTGTTTTTCCTGTTCGGCGGATAGCAAGCGCGATGCCAATAAAGACATGGCTCTGGCGCGATTTTTATGTTGCGAGCGTTCATCCTGACATTCCACCACGACACCGCTTGGCATGTGGGTAATGCGTATCGCAGATTCGGTCTTGTTGATGTGCTGTCCACCGGCTCCTGAGGCGCGGAAAGTGTCAACCTTAAGGTCTGATGGGTTTATGTCTATGGCGTCAACCTCGTCGACTTCCGGCATGATGGCGACGGTGCAGGCCGAAGTATGGATGCGTCCTTGCGACTCGGTTTCAGGCACGCGCTGCACCCGATGTGCGCCGGATTCGAATTTTAACTGGGAATAAACATCCTTGCCGGTAACGCGCAGTATGACTTCTTTGTAGCCGCCATGATCGCCGTGACTTTCGTTGATAATTTCTGTTTGCCAGCCTTTGCGCTCGGCGTAGCGCTGATACATGCGGGCAAGATCGCCGGAGAAGATCGCCGCTTCGTCGCCACCAGTTCCGGCGCGGATTTCGATAAAAATATTGCGATTATCGTTGGGGTCTTTAGGCAGTAACAGCACTTGCATTTCATGATCGATTGCATCCCGCTGGTTTTCAGCGTCGTTTACTTCCTCTTTGGCCATTTCCCTTAATTCCGGGTCGCTGTCATTGGCCATTTCCTTGGCTGATGCTAGCGTTTCCAAAGTCTGTTGATAGCGTTTGTAGCAATCAACCAGCGGATTAATTTGGGCGTATTCCTGGCTTAAGGAGCGAAATTTGTTTTGATTGCCTTGTACTTCAGGGTCTGAAAGTAAGGCGGCGATTTCGTCATAGCGTTCGCACAGATTTTCGAGTTTATGTTGTATGGATTGTTTCATTGAGAGTTAGTTAATTTAAAAATTTCACGGGCGGCGGCGATCAAATCGTGGCGTTGGTTTTCGGCGGCGGCTCTGATTTGGGTGCTGGGGGTATGGATGAGTTTGTTAGTCAGGCTATGGGCTAGTCGGTTAAGGGCTTGTTCGGCGGGGACTCCGCTTTTTAGTAGGCCTAAGGCTTTCTGCAAGGCCGCATCACGGGATTGTTCGGCTTGCTTCCGATAATCCTGGATGGTCGATTGAGCGCCTTGGGCGCGCAGCCAAGCTAAGAAGTAGTCGACTTGGGTGTCGATGATTTCTTCGGCCTGTTCAGCAGCTAGTCGGCGGGTATTCATATTTTTATCTATGGTGTTTTGCAGATCGTCGATGGTGTAAAGGTACACATCGCTAAGTTGCTCAACTTCAGCCTCAATATCACGGGGTACGGCAAGGTCTACCATGAACATCGGTTTATGCTTGCGTTTTTTTAGAGCGCTTTCAACGCGGCCTTTGCCCAGTATCGGCAGTTGACTTGCAGTTGATGAGATAACGATGTCGGCTTCGGCCAGATGCATAGGCAGTTCGGTTAAGTCGATCGCGTAGCCGTTAAACTGTAAGGCCAAGGCGTGGGCTTTATCATAGGTACGGTTGGCAATAATAATACGACCGATGCCTTGTTGCGACAAATGCCGCGCGGTCAGTTCTATGGTTTCGCCTGCGCCTATTAGAAGGGCAGTCTGCTCACTGAGTTTATCGAAGATTTGCTGTGCCAGTTGTACGGCGGCAAAGGCAACCGATACGGGGCTGGAACCAATAGCGGTATCGGTGCGCACCTTTTTGGCGGCAGTAAAGGTATGTTGAAAAAGCCTGCCCAAGCGCTTGCCCAAGGTCCCCGCATCATAGGCGGTCTGATAAGCCGTTTTCATTTGCCCAAGAATTTGCGGCTCTCCCAAAATCATCGAATCGAGGCCGCATGCTACGCGAAACATGTGGCGGATCAGGTCGCTATCGGTATAGCAGTACAAATAAGGCATAAAATCGTCGGCATTGATTTGTTTGCTTTGGGCTACCCAGTCAATCAGGATTTGTTTGTTTGCTGTAGTTGAGGTGCAGTAAAATTCGGTGCGGTTACAGGTAGACAATATCGCGGCTTCGCTGATTTCTTTGATGTGCCACAATTCCTGCAACGAAGATCCAAGGATTTCGGCAGGGAATGAAAGGCGCTCACGGATTGAGACCGGCGCGGTGTTATAATTAATCCCAACTGCAAGAAGTGTCATGTGATTAGGTTCAAGGTAAAAAGATCCAAGGATCAAGGATCAAGGTTGGTTTTTTAAATGGCTAACCTTTTACCTTGGGCCTTAACGACTGTATTATGTAAGTATATTCTAAGAAATATAATGGCTTTATCCAAATGGAATAAACCAGCTGTCTGACTCAACTGGTTTTTCTGATAATCTATGGCAAAATATATGTGGGCAATTAATAGGACGACTGTGTGTTAATTTTTAGATTGTTTTCAGTGTTAATCCTCGTGTTTCTTAATGGTTGCGCCAGTTCACCTGAGAAGCCGAGTGCGCAGGAAGAAGTGATTGAACCTGTAACAATAGACGAACCCAAGGAAAAAACGCAACAAAGTGAAGTAAAAACATCGATAGATCCAGACGTGATGTACATGCTAATGGCGGCAGAGCTTGCGGGACAAAGAGGTCAATATGCCATTGCGTTGGAGGGTTACATGGAGGCCGCTAAGCGTGTTAATGATCCCAGGTTTGCTGAAAGAGCGGCAAAGATTGCCATGTATATGAGGGATGGCAATAAAACGGATGAGGCGGTTTCTTTATGGTTAAAACAAGATCCTAAGAATCCAACGGCAAGAAAAATAGCCGCATTATCTGCATTAAGAACCGGCGATAAACAGGCTGCTGTTGATCATCTGGATGCGGTGTTAAAAATGGATCCTGCTGAATTTGAAAAGACGGTGCTTGAATTGTTCACTGTTTTGCAAAGAGACGGCAAGACGAATTTTTTTTATGGGGTGTTGGATGCCTTGGCGGCGAAAAATCCTGATCAGGCTGTGGTTTATTTTGTGCAGTCGTTGTTGGCTATGGAAATGAAAGATAATGCGCTTGCTGAAAAGAAAGTGCAGCAGGCTTTGAGTATTCAGCCCGGCTGGGATAAGGCATTAATATTCCAGGCCCAGATAGCGGTAATTTCGGGGGATTTGAATAAAGCAAAAATCCTGTTGAGAAATGCATCCGTTAAATATCCTGAAAATGATAAGTTTAAAAAACTACTGGCTCAGGTTTTAATAAAAGCGGCTGAATACGAGGCGGCGGGTGAGGTTTATCAGGGTATTGTTTTGGCTGATCCGAAGGATGTTGAGAGTCAGATTTCACTGGCATTAGTGCATTTGCAGTTGGATCGTGACGAGAAGGCAGAGGATATCTTTAAACAATTACTTGGTCAGCCTGAATGGCAAAATCAGGCTAGTTTTTATCTGGGAAAAATAGAAGAAAAGCGTGGGCATACGCAAAAAGCGTTGACATGGTTTGATAAAGTAACTGACGGGCCGTTAGTTTTTGACTCGGCAATTGCGGCAGTATCATTACTGGTAAAAGACAATGAATTCGAGAAAGCCGATTCGCGGTTGGGGCTGTTGGCGGGTCAGTTTCCAAAACAGAAGCTGCGTATCATTTTGATGCAGGCCGGGTTGTTCAGTCAGCAAAAGCAATATGAAAAAGCCTTTGGGTTATTGAGTGGTGCATTGGCCAGTCAGCCAGATCAAAGAGACTTGTTATATACGCGTGCGTTAATGGCGGAGCGGATTAATAAGTTGGATATACTGGAGACTGACCTGAAAAAAATATTAGTCAAATATCCCGATGATGCGGAGGCTTTAAATGCATTGGGTTATAGCTTGTTAGCTAATACGGGTCGTTATGTCGAGGCAGAAAAATATCTGCTGCATGCGCTTAAATTACAGCCGGACGAGGCGGTAATTTTGGATAGTTTTGGCTGGCTACAGTTTAAACTGGGAAAGCTTGAGCAAGCTAAGAGTTATCTTGAGCGGGCGTATGCAAAGCAACAGGAAGGTGAGATAGCAGCTCATCTTGCTGAGGTGTTGTGGCGCTTGGATAGAAAAGAGGCGGCCAGAAAAATATTTAATGAGGCTATTAAAAAAGCACCAGAAGATGAATATTTACTGGAGTTCCAAAAGAGAATATTGAGTAGTGAAAAATAGGGTGCTGCGTTTTAAAATAGGATTATTGGTTGGTGGGTGCTTGATATTTTTATTGTCAGCTTGTTCCGTTGTTCCTGTTGAGCCGGATGCGCGTTATTCAAGGGCTGCAATGCTCCATCTCTATGAGTTGGAGCATTGGTCGTTTGAAGGGCGATTGGCATTGACGGGGGAAGGTGATCCCTGGTCGGCCAATATAAGCTGGGATCATAGTCCTGATGCAGAGAAAATAAGGTTATCCGGTCCCATGGGTCAGGGGGCAGTTGTTATTTCATTAGCAGATAATGTTGTCACTATAGATCGAGGTGGGGATGATGTGCAATCATCAACGCAGCCTGAAGAGTTTATTAAACGGCAATTGGGCATGCTTGTTCCTGTGCTGTCTCTGCGGTATTGGGTGGTAGGTTTGCCGGAGCCATCGGTCTCATACAAGGAGACCGATGCCGGCTTTAATCAGGCCGGATGGCTGAGCGAATATAAGCAAATGCAGTCGGTTGATAATAGTACTATGCCGCACAAAATGACGGTTATGAATAAGCAGGTCAAGTTAAAGTTAATTATCGATCGCTGGGTTGTAAATGACGTTAAAAAAAATTAATCGGGCTGTCTGGACAGAAAGATGGCCGGCGCCGGCAAAATTGAACTTAATGTTGCGAATTACCGGACAACGAAGTGATGGGTATCATTTGCTGCAGACGGTATTTCAATTCATAGATTTATGTGATTGGATAACATTTCATCCTGTGGGTAACGGGGTGGTTAGTTTACAAAAAACAATACCCGGTGTACCTGAAGCCGATGATCTGACCATCAGGGCGGCAAAGCTGTTAAAAGCAGAAACTGGCTGCGAGCAAGGCGTATGCATTGAGGTCGAAAAAAACCTGCCTATGGGGGGCGGACTTGGTGGCGGTAGTTCAGATGCGGCAACGACTTTGGTTGTGCTGAACGAGCTATGGAGTCTGAATTTATCAAGAGAAAGGTTGGCGGAACTCGGCTTGACATTGGGAGCAGATGTGCCGGTGTTTGTATATGGGTATTCATCATGGGCGGAAGGAATTGGTGAAAAGCTTGAGAGAATAGATGTTCCGGAACAGTGGGTTGTGTTAATAAGGCCTGATTGTCATGTAGATACGAAAGAAGTTTTTTTAGCTAAAGATTTGACACGGAATAGTAAATCAATCAGAATAGTCGACTTTATAGCGGGTCAGCACCAAAACGATTGTCTTGGGGTGGTTCGCGAACGTTACCAACCTGTTAAAGACGCTTTGGTTGAATTGTCTGAATTTTCTGAGGCAAGGCTAACCGGAACAGGGGCTTGTGTTTTTGCACAGTTTGATTCTAAAAAAGCCGCAGTCAGTGCCTATCGGTCACTTCAAAAGAAGTGGCAGGTTTATCTGGTGAAGGGTGTAAATGAATCTCCTTTGTTTTCAAGGCTGAAGGCTGGTAACTGAATATCATAATTATTGGGCCGTCGCCAAGCGGTAAGGCACGGGGTTTTGATCTCCGCATACCAAGGTTCGAATCCTTGCGGCCCAGCCATTTACCTCGCTAAGTTGAATTCTATTTGGGAGTGCTTGATGAGTGACACCTCTGTGATGGTGTTTTCTGGAAATGCTAACTTGGCTTTGTCAGAGGGTATAGTAAAGAAGCTCAATATGCGTCTTGGAATGGCGACCGTCGGAAGATTTAGTGATGGAGAAGTCGCGGTAGAGATTGAAGAAAATGTTCGTGGTAAGGATGTTTTTGTTATTCAGCCGACCTGTTCGCCAACAAATGAAAATCTGATGGAGTTGTTGGTGATGATGGATGCTTTAAATAGGGCGTCAGCGTCACGAATAACAGCAGTGATGCCCTATTATGGCTATGCTCGGCAGGACAGAAGGTCGCGTTCAGCACGGGTTCCCATTAGCGCGAAACTTGTTGCAAAAATGATTGAGCAAGCAGGTGCGGATCGAGTATTAACAGTTGATTTGCATGCTGATCAAATTCAGGGTTTTTTTGATATTCCTGTGGATAATGTTTACTCTTCGCCAATTCTTCTTGGTGACGTGTGGCGGCAAAAATATAAAGATTTGATTGTTGTTTCGCCGGATGTTGGTGGTGTTGTCAGAGCTAGGGCACTTGCAAAGCGCTTGGACGATGCTGATCTTGCGATTATAGATAAGCGTCGACCAAAAGCTAACGTAGCGGAAATTATGCATATAATTGGCGATGTAGATGGTCGTACCTGTGTGTTGATCGATGATTTAGTTGATACCGCAGGAACGCTATGTCATGCGGCAGAAGCATTGAAGAAGCATGGCGCTATCAAAGTAGTTGCGTATTGTACTCATGCGGTGTTGTCAGGTTCTGCCTTAAAAAATATAAATAGTTCAGAGCTTGATGAATTAGTTGTTACCGACACTATTCCGCAGAGCCATGAGGCGGCTGTGTCAGGTAAAATAAGACAGTTAAGTGTTGCAGAAATGCTGGCTGAAACCATTAGGCGCATAGCTGTTGGCGAGTCAGTTAGTTCGCTCTATGTAGATTGATAGCTGTAAATTGATAAAATTTAATTTGGTGTGCTTAATAGCACGGGGTTGAGAGAAAAATGTCTAACGTATTTGAGTTTGTTGCCGAAAGTCGTGGGCAATCAGGTAAGAGCGCAGCTAGAAGAGCGCGTCATAAAGGTAATGTGCCTGCGGTAATATACGGTGGTCATGTCGAGCCTCAAATGCTTGTGCTAAGTCATAATGAAGTAATTAAACATCTTGCGCGTGAAGCGGTGTATTCACACGTTTTGGATATTACTGTCGATGGTAAAACAGAGAAGGTAATTCTAAAGGCTGTGCAGCGCCATCCTGCTAAATTTCAAGTCTTGCACATGGATTTCCTTCGAGTAAATATGGCGGATGCGCTAAAAGTGCATGTGCCTTTGCATTTTATTAATGAGGATGCATCTATCGGTGGCAAGAAAGGTGGTATTGCGGCTCATTCTATGATTGATGTTGAGGTTACCTGTTTGCCATCTGTGTTGCCTGATTATATTGAAGTGGATTTGATTGGCCTAGATATTGGTGACTCAATGCATCTTTCGGATATAATTATGCCTGCAGGCGTTGAAATTGTGGCTTTAGCGCAAGGTTCTGAGCATGATCATCCTATTGCGTCTATGATGGCTTCAAAAGCTAGTAAAGATGATGTTGCGGAAGAGCCTGAATAATTTAGCATGATAAAACTTATAGTTGGCTTGGGGAATCCTGGTCGACAGTATGAAAAAACCCGGCATAATGCCGGGTTTTTGTTTTTAGATGGATTGGTATCTGATTCGGGTTGTGATTGGGTAAGTGAATCCAAGTTTGATGGTTTATTGGCCGTAATTAGAGTTGCGGGCAGTAAAGTAATGCTGTTAAAGCCGACTACATTTATGAATCGAAGCGGCCAAGCCGTGGGTAAGGTTGCCCGGTACTATGGATTGGCGCCGGAGGAAATACTTGTCATTCATGATGAGCTGGATTTCGGCGCTGGCTTAGTGAAGTTAAAAAAGGACGGAGGCCATGCTGGGCATAATGGTTTGAGGGACATTATTGCGCATCTTGGGTCAAAAGAGTTTTATCGTTTAAGGATAGGTATTGGGCGGCCTCCGGCTGGAAAAGTTGTGGCAGATTTTGTGTTGTCAAATCCCTCTAAAAATGAGCTGAATTCAATGTCGTCAGCTTTTGATCTTGCTCGTAGCTATTTGGTGCAGATGGTGGCGGGTGATATGTCGATAGTGATGAATAAATTGAATTCGGGATAAAATAATTATTGCACGGTATTTATTTGTTTATTGATGTTATTTGATGCATTTTATGGTGATCATTTAAAAATGGTATTAGTTAAAGATTGCGCATTTAGCTGTTAAATAATTAAATTGGTTGTTGACACCGGCAGGTTAATGAAAGATAATAAACGGGTTATTCAATAACGGAGGGGTTCCCGAGCGGCCAAAGGGATCAGACTGTAAATCTGCCGGCTCTGCCTTCGGAGGTTCGAATCCTCCCCCCTCCACCATCTATTTAAAGTATCCGCGGGTGTAGTTCAATGGTAGAACTCCAGCCTTCCAAGCTGATCACGTGGGTTCGATTCCCATCACCCGCTCCATATTCGTAAAATTAAGCTCATATAGCTCAGTAGGTAGAGCACTTCCTTGGTAAGGAAGAGGTCACCGGTTCAAATCCGGTTATGAGCTCCATGTATTGTGTTGATTGTTAGGGGTGTATTTTTATGGCCAAAGAAAAATTCTCGCGTAGTAAGCCGCACGTAAACGTCGGCACAATCGGACATGTCGATCATGGTAAAACCACCTTAACTGCTGCTTTAACAAAAGTAATGGCTGAGCTCCAGGGTGGAGAAGTTAAGGCCTTTGATCAGATTGATAATGCACCTGAAGAGCGTGCGCGTGGTATTACTATTTCCACGTCACACGTCGAATATGAATCAGCAGCGCGTCATTATGCGCACGTTGACTGCCCAGGTCATGCTGATTACGTAAAAAACATGATTACCGGTGCGGCGCAAATGGACGGCGCTATTCTGGTCTGTTCAGCAGCTGATGGACCCATGCCGCAAACAAGAGAGCACATTCTGTTATCAAGGCAAGTAGGCGTGCCATACGTAGTGGTTTTCTTAAACAAAGCGGACATGGTTGATGATGCGGAGTTGATCGAATTAGTCGAAATGGAAATTCGCGAGTTATTGGATATGTACGAATTTCCAGGTGATGATACGCCAATTATCGTAGGCTCAGCTTTACTTGCATTGCAAGGCGATACCAGTGAAATCGGAGTTCCTTCGGTGGTGAAATTAGTGGAAGCATTAGACACCTACATTCCTTTGCCGGAAAGAGCAGTCGATGGTGCATTCCTGATGCCTATCGAAGATGTATTCTCAATCTCAGGCCGCGGTACAGTGGTAACAGGTCGTATTGAGCGCGGCATTGTTAAGGTTGGGCAGGAAATTGAAATTGTCGGCATTAAGCCCACAGTGACAACAACATGCACCGGTGTGGAAATGTTCCGAAAATTGCTTGATCAGGGTCAAGCAGGCGACAATGTCGGTATTCTTTTGAGAGGTACCAAAAGAGACGATGTTGAGCGTGGACAGGTATTGGCGCATAAAGGTACCATTAAGCCGCATTCGTACTTTAATTCAGAAATTTATATCTTGTCAAAAGAAGAGGGTGGTCGTCATACGCCTTTCTTTAATGGCTATCGTCCGCAGTTCTATTTTAGAACTACCGACGTAACAGGTGCTGTAGAGTTACCAGAAGGCGTTGAAATGGTGATGCCTGGCGATAACATTTCAGTAAAAGTAAAGCTGATTTCACCGATTGCCATGGAAGATGGTTTGCGTTTTGCAATCCGTGAAGGTGGTCGTACAGTAGGTGCGGGCGTCGTTGCATCAATACTTGAATAATAATATTATTTAGTATAATATAGCAGTTTACGTAAGGCTTGTCTGAATAGGTCAGTAGTTCAATTGGTAGAATAGCGGTCTCCAAAACCGCGGGTTGGGGGTTCGAGACCCTCCTGGCCTGCCATTCAGATTAAAGCGTATCAATCTATTTTCATAGTAAATAACACATGAACACTCAGGTAGAAGCGTCAACATCAGTTTCTGATGTTGTTAAGCAAGTATTTTCCGTCATCTTTGTGGTCGCTGCTGTGGCTGCATTCTATTATTTTTCAGAAATATCACTTTTATACCGGGTTCTTGGGTTAGTTGTGGTGATTCTTGCTGTGGTGGGTCTGATGCTCACTACGGGACTGGGACAGAATCTTTGGGGTTTTGTTTTGGAGGCCAAGCAAGAAGTCAGGAAGGTTATTTGGCCAACGCGTGAAGAGACTGTTCGTACTACATTACTGGTATTTGCAATGGTTTTCATTGTCGGTTTGATTTTGTGGTTGCTGGATATGTTCCTGTTTTGGGGTGTGCGTTTTTTAACCGGTCAAGGAGGATAAAGGAATGGCTCTACGCTGGTATGTTGTTCACGCCTACTCAAATTTTGAGAATAAAGTTAAGCAAGCGTTAGAGGAAAGAATAAAGCGAGAAGGTCTGGAGCAGTATTTTGGAAAGATCCTCGTGCCTACCGAAGAAGTTGTGGAAATGCGGATGGGGCAGCAAAGAAAAAGTGAGCGAAAGTTTTTCCCGGGATATGTTTTGGTTCAGATGGATTTAACCGACGAAACTTGGCATTTGGTCAAGGATGTGCCAAAGGTGTTGGGGTTTATCGGCGGAACTTCCGATCGTCCGGCGCCAATATCAGAAAAAGAAGCACTGGGAATTCTCAATAGAGTAGAAGATGGGATAAATAAGCCTCGTCCTAAGACTATGTTTGAAGCTGGTGAAGTGATTAGAGTTATTGATGGGCCATTTAAGGATTTCAATGGTGTCGTTGAAGAAGTTAATTACGAAAAAAGTAAAATAAAAATTTCGGTGCTCATTTTTGGGCGTTCAACATCGGTTGAGCTTGGGTTTGGGCAGGTAGAAAAAAGTTAATTAAGTTTAGGTATTTAGTGTTTACAAAATCACTGTCTGAATAAGGCAGTGATTTTTTGTGTCTAGGGGAGCTGAAAGGCGTCTGTACCCATATTTGGAGTAAATAATGGCTAAAAAAATAACTGCGTATATAAAATTGCAGGTTAAAGCGGGCGAAGCAAATCCAAGTCCACCAGTCGGTCCAGCATTGGGTCAGCGAGGTGTTAATATCATGGAGTTTTGTAAGGCTTTTAACGCTAAAACACAAGACACAGAAAAGGGTTTGCCTTTGCCTGTGGTTATCACTGTTTATAGTGATCGTAGTTTTACTTTTATTACAAAAACCCCACCCGCTTCAATTCTTTTGAAGAAAGCGACGGGTATTAAAAGTGGCAGCAGCAATCCTAATACTAAGAAAGTGGGCACGGTAACCCGGGCACAGTTGGAAGAAATTGCTAAAACAAAAATGGAAGATTTGAATGCGGCAGATTTGGAAGCGGCAGTAAAAACGATTGCAGGCAGTGCGTATAGCATGGGCCTGAATGTGGAGGGATTATAATGGCTAAGTTGTCAAAAAAAGCGAAAATTATCAAAGGAAAAGTTGATAAAACCAAGCAGTATTCAATCGCTGAAGCGGTTAAGTTATTGAAAGAATTGAGTACTGCAAAGTTTAATGAAGCGATTGATGTTAGCGTTAATATGGGCGTTGATCCTCGTAAGTCCGATCAAAATGTTCGTGGTGCAACAGTGCTTCCAAACGGCACCGGAAAAACAGTCAGAGTTGCAGTTTTTACGCAAGGACCTAATGCAGATGCTGCAAGAGAAGCTGGCGCAGATATAGTCGGTATGGATGACTTAGGCGATCTAGTAAAAAAAGGTGAAATGAATTTTGATGTGGTCATTGCCTCTCCAGATGCTATGCGAGTGGTAGGCCAGTTGGGGCAAATTTTGGGTCCTAGAGGTTTAATGCCTAACCCTAAGGTTGGAACTGTAACCGCTGATGTTGCCACAGCAGTAAGAAATGCTAAATCAGGGCAGGTTCGGTATCGAACTGATAAGTCAGGGATTATTCACTGCACACTGGGTAAAGTTGCATTCGATGAAACAGCTATTCAGGGTAATTTGGAGGCGTTGATTGCAGATTTAAAAAAACTAAAGCCGACTGCTGCAAAAGGGATATACATTAAAAAGATAACCTTATCTTCGACGATGGGTCCTGGTTTGTGTATAGATCAGGGTAGTATTTCAATTTAACGTTCGACTGCATGGACGCAGAAGGTAGAGTAATGCAGGAGCAATTACCGAGTAAAAGACTTTGGGTTGCCGACCCGTTCGGTAACCGTCAAAGACCGCAGGAGTTGTAAAACTTAATATGTCCTGCGTAGACGGAAGCTGGAACCTAAAAAAAACTGGGGAAAGGGACCGTAAGGGGCATTCGAATGAATGCTTTTTATTAATTCTGGGGATAAATTCCGGAGGTAAGCTGTGGCACTAAATTTAGATAGCAAAAAAGCTGTCGTAGAAGAAGTCGCTGTATTCGCCGCTAAAGCTCATTCTGCAGTTGCAGCAGAATATCGTGGATTGACAGTTTCGGAATTAACCGAGCTGCGCAAAACTGCGAGAGAGACAGGTGTTTATCTGCGTGTGGTAAAAAATACGTTGGCAAAACGAGCGGTAGTAGGAACAGAATTTGAATGTATGCAGAGCGGACTGGTAGGTCCGTTATTGATTGCATTTTCTATGGAAGATCCAGGGTCTGCGGCGCGTTTAATCAGTAATTTTGCTAAGACTCACGACAAGTTAATTACCAAGATAGTCGCTATTGGCGGACAGTCGTTTGATGGGTCTGAGCTTGCTCGACTAGCTAGTCTGCCTACTCGCGATCAAGGTATTGCTCTGTTAATGTCAGTAATGAGAGCGCCTACAGAGAAATTTGTGCGTACTTTGGCTGCAATTAGAGAACAGAAAGAAGCGGCATAGTATTGCGTTGCAATGCAACGTTTCTAGTGCTACAACCAGTTTAAAACTT
Organism: Candidatus Methylobacter titanis; assembly: GCA_029946125.1. Classification (GTDB taxonomy): domain Bacteria; phylum Pseudomonadota; class Gammaproteobacteria; order Methylococcales; family Methylomonadaceae; genus Methylobacter_A; species Methylobacter_A titanis. Next base: position 27,632 of record JAQSDX010000006.1, on the reverse strand, counting down.
ATTATTTTAGAGGAATACACAATGGCAATTTCGCAAGAAGATATCTTGGAAGCGGTCTCAAAGATGAGCGTTATGGAAATCGTTGATTTGATTTCAGCGATGGAAGAAAAATTCGGTGTATCAGCGGCAGTTGCAGCTGCAGCTGCACCTGTTGCATCTGCAGCTGCGGCTGAAGAGCAAACTGAATTTAACGTTATTATGACGTCTTTCGGCGAAAACAAAGTTTCAGTTATTAAAGCAGTGCGCGGTCTTACTGGATTAGGCTTGAAAGAAGCTAAAGATGCTGTTGAAGGTGTTCCAACAACAGTGAAAGAAGGCGTTTCTAAAGCTGAAGCAGAAGAAGCACAAAAGCTGCTTGTTGATGCAGGCGCTACTGTCGAAATTAAATAAATTTTGACTCGATTGCAGAGGCGTTGAAATCTGACGCGTCTGCCAAGTATGGCTGGTGGCAACCTTGTCACCGGCCTTTTACTGTTTGCACTAATTGCACGGTAGAAAATTATCTATGACGAAAAGGTTTGGAAGCGATATGTCCTACTCTTTTACAGAAAAAAAGCGTATTCGAAATAACTTTGGGAAAGGTACTGAGGTGCTTGATGTTCCCTATCTTCTGGCAACGCAAATTAATTCATATGCGGGCTTCTTGCAATCAGGTGTTACGGCTGAAAAGCGTGAAGACAGGGGTTTGCATGCTGCATTCTCTAGTGTTTTTCCCATTGAAAGCCATTCCGGATATGCGGTGCTGGAGTATGTGAAATATAGATTGGGGGAGCCTGTTTTTGATGTAAGAGAGTGTCAACAAAGAGGCGCAACCTACGCCGCACCCTTAAGGGTATTGGTCCGTCTTGTTATTTATGACAAAGAAGCCTCTGCGAATGCAAAAGTAGTCAAGGATATCCGTGAACAGGAAGTTTACATGGGTGAGTTGCCATTGATGACGGATAATGGAACCTTTGTCATTAATGGGACAGAGCGGGTAATTGTCTCTCAGTTGCATCGTTCGCCTGGCGTTTTCTTTGATCATGATAAAGGCAAGACCCATTCGTCAGGAAAGCTGTTATTTAATGCTCGGGTTATTCCTTATCGTGGTTCGTGGTTAGATTTTGAATTTGATCATAAAGATTGTGTATTTGTTCGAATAGACCGTCGCAGAAAAATACCTGCAACTATTTTGCTTAGAGGTTTAGGCTTTGACAACGAAGAAATGATCAAGATTTTCTTCGAAATGAATAAATTTACCATTGATACACAAAAATGTATTTTCCATATCGTTCCTGAGCGTATGCGTGGCGAAATTGCAGCGTTTGATATTAAGACTGCGGATGGTCAGGTACTGGTTGAAGAGGGTCGACGAATTACGGCTAAGCATATCCGTGAAATGAACAAGTCCGGTTTGACTGAAGTCGAAGTTCCCAAAGAATACTTGTTTGGTAAGATATTAGGACATAACCTGATTGACCGATCTACAGGCGAGTTGATCGCAAATGTGAATGACGAGCTTACTTTACCGATAATAGATCGCTGTATTGAAAGCGGCATAACCGACCTTAATACTTTGTTCGTCAATGACTTAGATAAAGGTCCGTACATGTCTAATGCGATGAGACTGGATCCAACTTCCAATAGTCTTGAAGCATTGGTTGAAATATATAGGATGATGCGTCCTGGTGAGCCACCGACTAAAGATTCGGCGGAAAATTTGTTTCAGAACTTGTTCTTTACTGATGAAAGATATGATCTATCAACAGTTGGAAGAATGAAGTTTAATCGTCGTTTGGGGCGTCAAGAAATAACAGGTCCCGGTACTTTAACTAAAGATGACATCATTGATGTTCTCAAAGAATTAATTGATATTCGTAATGGTAACGGTAATGTTGACGATATCGACCATTTAGGTAACAGACGTGTACGCTCGGTTGGAGAAATGATTGAGAACCAATTCCGTGTAGGTTTGGTTCGGGTTGAACGAGCGGTTAAGGAGCGATTAACACTTGCCGATTCAGAAGGATTGATGCCGCAGGAAATTATCAATGCAAAACCGGTTTCTGCAGCGGTAAAAGAGTTTTTCGGTTCCAGTCAATTGTCGCAGTTTATGGATCAAAATAATCCATTATCCCAGGTAACTCATAAACGCCGGGTATCGGCTTTGGGACCTGGCGGTTTGGCAAGAGAACGCGCTGGATTTGAGGTTCGTGACGTACATGCAACGCATTATGGTCGTGTGTGTCCTATTGAGACACCTGAAGGACCAAACATTGGCTTGATAAATTCATTGTCGGTATATGCGCGCACCAACAATTATGGGTTTTTGGAAACACCTTATAGAAAGGTAGTCGACGGCAAAGTAACCGATCATGTTGATTATTTGTCGGCTATTGAAGAAGGTGAGTTTGTCATTGCTCAGGCCAGTGTTGCTGTGGATGCAAGCGGAAAGCTGGTTGATGGCTTGGTGTCATGTCGGCATAAAGATGAGTTTACCTTGGCCATGTCTGACACTGTGCAGTATATGGATGTGTCATCTAAGCAGATTGTATCGGTAGCGGCGTCCATTATCCCTTTCCTGGAGCATGATGATGCTAACCGGGCATTGATGGGGTCAAACATGCAACGTCAGGCTGTTCCTACGCTAAGGGCTGAAAAGCCATTGGTGGGTACAGGCATGGAAAGAACAGTTGCTAAAGATTCAGGCGTGACCGTAGTTGCTGCGCGTGGCGGTAAAATTGAAGCAGTTGATGCGGCTAGAATCGTGGTGCGTGTAAATGATACGGAGACCGAAACAGGTACGCCGGGGGTTGATATTTATAACCTTATTAAATATACACGCTCAAATCAGAATACCTGTATCAACCAAAAACCACTGGTAAGGCCAGGCGATATTGTTAATGCCGGCGACATTATGGCAGATGGGCCGTCTACGGATATGGGTGAGTTAGCGTTAGGGCAAAACATGCTGGTTGCGTTTATGCCTTGGAATGGATACAACTTTGAGGATTCGATTCTGGTTTCAGAGCGCGTTGTTAAAGAAGACCGTTTCACTACGATTCATATCGAAGAGAAAACTTGCGTAGCGCGTGATACCAAGCATAGCCCGGAAGAAATTACTGCAGATATTCCTAACGTCAGCGAAGAAGCGTTATCCAAACTCGATGAATCGGGAATAGTTTATGTTGGTGCTGAAGTTAAAGGCGGCGACATTTTGGTGGGTAAGGTAACGCCAAAAGGTGAAACCCAGTTAACACCAGAAGAAAAATTATTACGTGCGATTTTTGGTGAGAAAGCGGCCGATGTTAAAGATACCTCGTTACGTGTACCTGGAAGTATAGAAGGTACGGTTATTGATGTTCAGGTATTTACCCGTGATGGCGTAAAGAAGGATAAGCGAGCGCTGGATATTGAGCAGGAAGAAATCAAGCGTTACCGGAAAGACCTTGATGATCAGCTGAAAATTCTTGAAGAAGATATTTTTGCGCGTGTTGCCAGACTTTTGGTTGGCAAGGTTGCTCAAGCGGGTCCAGGGCAGTTAAAAGCGGGAACCGAAATAAGCCAATCATATCTTAATGGCTTGAAGCATTCAGAGTGGCTGAAAATCCGCATGAAGGATGAAGAGATTAATCTTCAGCTGGAAACCGTAGTTGGTCAGGTAGAGCAGCAAAGAAAAGACTTTGATGAAAAATTTGAAGTCAAGCGCAAAAAAATCACTATGGGTGACGATTTGGCGCCTGGTGTTCTGAAAATGGTCAAGGTTTATCTGGCGGTTAAAAGACGCATACAGCCTGGAGATAAGATGGCCGGACGTCATGGAAATAAAGGTGTCATTTCTATGATCAGACCAATTGAAGACATGCCTTATACGGCTGATGGAAATCCGGTTGATATTGTTCTGAATCCATTAGGCGTACCCTCGAGGATGAACGTCGGGCAGGTGCTTGAGACGCATTTGGGTTGGGCAGCAAAAGGTCTGGGCATCAAGATAGGTAAAATGCTGGAAGCTCAATATGATCAAGAAAAAGCCAAAGTTACTGCGATCCGGGATTATTTGGATAAGATTTATAACAGCAGTGGGCGTAAAGAAGATTTAGATTCATTTACCGATCAAGAAATCCTGGAAATGGCGACTAATCTTGTCGGTGGTGTACCTATGGCGACTCCTGTATTTGACGGCGCAAGTGAAGACGAAATTCGCACTATGTTGAAGTTGGCAGATCTGCCTGAGCATGGGCAGGTTACGCTTTATGATGGCTTGACCGGCGAACCGTTTGAACGCGAAGTCACGGTTGGCTATATGTATATGCTGAAGTTGAATCATTTAGTTGATGACAAGATGCATGCACGGTCAACAGGACCTTATAGCTTGGTTACGCAGCAGCCGTTAGGCGGTAAAGCGCAGTTTGGCGGTCAGCGTTTCGGGGAAATGGAGGTCTGGGCGCTTGAAGCTTATGGTGCGGCATATACCCTGCAGGAAATGTTGACAGTTAAATCTGATGACGTGACCGGTAGAACGCGTATGTATAAAAACATTGTCGATGGCGATCATAAAATGGAAGCCGGTATGCCGGAATCATTTAATGTTTTAATTAAAGAAATCCGCTCATTGGCTGTCAATATAGAATTGCAGCGGGATTAGGTGTGTAGGTCGGGTCGCCTAAAGCGCCTACTGTTGGTAGCATAGTCTAATCCGACAAACCAATGCCGTACCCGTTGGGTTGCGATGCAGAAATAAAGCGTCTCAGCAATTGCTCTGCATTTACGCAGTCGCAACCCAACCTACAGCCTGTTCTGGTATACGCCAGAAAGCATTTAAAGAGGACAAGTTCTTGAAAGATTTAATGAATTTCCTAAAACGCCAAGGTCGTGCCGATGATTTTGACGGAATCAGCATTGGTCTGGCATCACCGGATATGATTCGTTCCTGGTCATATGGTGAAGTAAAAAAACCGGAAACGATTAATTATCGGACCTTTAAGCCTGAGCGTGATGGTTTATTTTGCGCTAAGATTTTTGGCCCGGTCAGTGATTATGAGTGCCTTTGCGGTAAATATAAAAGACTGAAGCATCGCGGCGTTATTTGCGAAAAATGTGGCGTTGAAGTTACGTTGTCCAAGGTTCGCCGTGAAAGAATGGGGCATATTGATTTAGCCAGTCCCGTTGCACATATTTGGTTTTTAAAATCACTGCCTTCCAGAATAGCGTTGTTATTGGATATGACGCTACGCGAAATCGAGCGCGTGTTATATTTTGAATCATTCGTGGTTTTAGATCCCGGCATGACACCTTTAGATAAAGGTCAGTTGCTTACCGATGATGATTATTTAGATGCAGTTGAATTGCATGGAGATGATTTTGTCGCAAAAATGGGTGCAGAAGCGATCTATGATTTGCTTAAATCGATTGACTTGAAAGAACAAGTTGAAATTCTTCGTGAAGAAATAAATTCTACCAATTCAGAAACCAAGATTAAGAAGTACTCAAAACGCCTGAAAGTTATGGATGCGTTATTGAGTTCAAAAAATCGCCCTGAATGGATGATTCTGAAAGTGTTGCCCGTATTGCCTCCTGAGTTACGCCCGCTGGTGCCTCTGGATGGTGGTCGATTTGCAACCTCTGATTTGAATGATCTTTATCGTCGGGTTATCAACAGAAACAACCGTTTAAACCGGCTGTTAGACTTGAATGCGCCTGACATTATCGTTCGTAACGAAAAGCGTATGCTGCAGGAGTCTGTTGATGCGTTGCTTGATAATGGCCGTCGTGGTCGTGCGATTACCGGAACCAATAGAAGACCGCTTAAATCATTAGCAGATATGATTAAAGGCAAGCAAGGTCGTTTTAGACAAAACTTGTTAGGTAAGCGCGTTGATTATTCGGGTCGTTCGGTCATTGTTGTCGGGCCTACTTTAAGGCTGCATCAATGCGGACTTCCGAAAAAAATGGCATTGGAGCTGTTCAAGCCGTTTATATTTAGTAAGCTACAATTTCGCGGTCTGGCCACAACTATTAAAGCTGCGAAGAAAATGGTTGAAAGGGAGGGTGCTGAAGTCTGGGATATACTTGAAGAGGTTATCCGTGAGCATCCCATTTTATTAAATCGTGCGCCTACCTTGCATAGACTGGGTATTCAGGCATTTGAGCCTACGCTGATTGAAGGCAAGGCAATCCAGTTGCATCCGTTGGTCTGTAGTGCGTTTAACGCTGACTTTGACGGCGATCAGATGGCTGTGCATATTCCGTTATCAATTGAAGCTCAAATTGAAGCCAGAACGTTAATGATGGCGACGAATAACATCTTGTCTCCTGCAAATGGTGAGCCTGTTATTAACCCGTCTCAAGACGTGGTTCTAGGGCTTTATTATATTAGCCGTGAAAAAATTAATGCAAAAGGTGATGGCAGTATATTCGTCAGTGTCGGTGAAATTCATAAGGCTCTGCTAACTAAAACAGTTGAATTGCAATCTAAAATTCAAGTACGCATCACGGAAAAGGTGGTGAATGAAAATGGCGAAACTGAAGATAAAACTCATCGCGTAGAAACTACCGTGGGTCGTGCGTTAATCTGGGAAGTCGTTCCAGATCGTATGCCTTACGAGATGGTTAACTGTGATATGACCAAAAAGAATATATCGCGGTTAATTAACTACAGTTATCGTTATTTGGGTAACAAAGATACGGTAATACTTGCCGATCAGTTGATGTATTTGGGTTTCAGGTATGCAACGATCTCAGGAATTTCATTTGGTATCGAAGATATGGTAATACCGGCTAAAAAAGTCGATATTATTAAAGCTTCTGATGCTGAAGTTAACGAGATTCAAAGTCAATATGCTTCCGGCTTAGTAACTGACGGTGAACGATATAACAAGGTTGTTGATATTTGGTCGCATGCTAACGACCAGATAGCTAAGGTCATGATGGATGGGCTGGGTGAAGAGTCGGTTGTTAATGCTGAAGGTAAGACGGTAAAACAAAAATCATTTAATTCCATCTTTATGATGGCTGAGTCAGGGGCAAGGGGTTCTGCGGCTCAGATTCGTCAGTTAGCTGGGATGCGTGGCTTGATGGCTAAGCCTGACGGTTCTATTATTGAAACGCCGATCACCGCTAATTTCAGGGAAGGCTTGGACGTATTGCAGTACTTTATCTCTACTCATGGTGCCCGTAAAGGTCTGGCAGATACGGCATTAAAAACTGCAAACTCAGGGTACCTGACACGTAGATTAGTCGATGTGGCGCAGGATTTGGTAATTAACGGTGATGATTGCGGTACGACTAATGGTCTGATCATGACCCCAATTATTGAAGGTGGTGACGTTGTTGAGCCATTGTCAGAGCGCGTATTAGGCCGAGTTGCTGTCAATGACATCATGGATCCGGCTGGAGATGTTGTTGTGGTACCCGGCGGTACGTTATTGGATGAGCACTGGGTGGCTGTTCTTGATGAGCATAGTATTGACCAGGTTTTGGTTCGTTCAATCATTACCTGTGAAAACAGACATGGTGTTTGTGCTGCTTGTTATGGGCGTGATTTGGGTCGCGGTCATCTGGTGAATATTGGTGAGGCGGTAGGTGTTATTGCGGCGCAGTCAATCGGTGAGCCAGGTACGCAGTTGACTATGCGAACCTTCCATATCGGTGGGGCGGCATCCAGATCTGCTGCAATCAGTAATGTTCAGGTTAAGTCTGCGGGAACTGTGCGTCTTAATAATCTGAAATCGGTCATGAATCGTGAAGGAAACCTGGTTGCGGTCTCAAGATCGGGTGAGGTCGGTGTGGTTGATGATTATGGCCGGGAAAAAGAGCGTTATAAAATTCCTTATGGGGCGGTACTTTCCGTACAGGAAGGTTCTCGAATCAATGCCGGTGATATAATTGTTGCTTGGGATCCTCATACGCATCCAGTAATAACTGAAGTAGATGGTGTGGTTGAGTTAGTTGATTTTGTCGACGGTGTCACCGTACAAAAACAATCTGATGAAGTTACCGGCTTGAGTTCATTGGTCGTCACTGATCCAAAGCAGCGGGGAAGTGCGGGTAAGGAGTTACGGCCAATGGTGAAGCTATTTGATGGCGATGGGAATTCAATTTATTTGCCGGGTACTGAAATACCTGCGCAATATTTCTTGCCAGCCGGTGCCATTGCCGGGATCAAAGACGGCGGAGAAGTTAAGGTCGGTGATGTTTTGGCGAGGATTCCTCAGGAGTCTAGTAAGACGAGAGATATTACCGGTGGTTTGCCGCGGGTTGCTGATTTATTTGAAGCGCGAAAAACAAAAGATCCTGCGATCCTTGCTGAGACCAGTGGAACTATTGCTTTTGGGAAAGAAACCAAAGGCAAGCAGCGGGTCATAATTACCGACCCTGCAGGTGAGCAAATTGAAACCCTGATACCCAAATGGCGTCATATTACGGTCTTTGAGGGTGAGTATGTTGAAAAGGGTGAAACGATTGCAGAAGGTGAGTTGACTCCACACGATATTCTCAGGTTAAGAGGAATTGAGGAGTTAGCTAACTATCTGGTTAAGGAAATCCAGGATGTATATCGTTTGCAGGGTGTTAAGATCAATGATAAACACATTGAGGCTATCATTCGTCAAATGCTCAGAAAGGTTGAGATTACTGCGTCAGGTGACACAGGGTTTCTGAAGGGTGATCAAGTTGAGCGTGCTGCAATGCGAGAAGAAAATGACAAGATGGAGGCTGAAGGAAAGATTCCGGCAAGTTACAATTCTGTGTTGTTAGGGATTACTAAGGCATCATTGGCGACGGAATCATTTATTTCTGCGGCGTCATTCCAGGAAACAACCCGTGTATTGACTGATGCAGCGGTGCGTGGATTAAGTGATGGCTTACAAGGATTGAAAGAGAATGTTATTGTTGGTCGTTTAATCCCAGCAGGAACTGGTTTGGCTTTTCATGAAGGCAGAAAAAACAGATTTGCTCAGCATGATTTGGTTGAGAGTGAGGCCCCTCTGGCAGTGGATGCTGGGGATGTGGAAGAAGCCCTTAAGCAGGCTTTGAATATTTAGGAAATCGTTTTTAAATATGGACTTGACCTGCTAGGTATTAGCAAGTATTATGTTCTGCTCAAATGAGCAGACATGCTTAGGTCGGGTCGAATCGTAATTAACCGTTTGTATTTATTAAGTGCGGCGGTTATTTTATTATCTGGCAGTTAAATTGTACATCGGAGTAAACAAAGTTATGGCCACGATCAACCAATTGGTTCGTAAGCCTCGTGCTAAAAAGATAGAAAAAAGCAATGTTCCTGCACTAGAGGCTTGTCCTCAGCGTAGGGGGGTATGTACTCGTGTTTATACGACAACGCCTAAAAAACCAAACTCCGCGCTTCGTAAGGTGGCTAGGGTTAGGTTAACTAATGGGGCTGAGGTAAGTAGCTATATTGGTGGTGAAGGGCATAATCTTCAGGAGCATTCCGTGGTTCTAATAAGGGGCGGTCGTGTTAAGGATTTGCCCGGTGTGAGATATCACGTTGTACGTGGTAGCTTGGATGCTTCAGGCGTGACTAACAGAAAATGTGGTCGCTCTAAATATGGAACAAAAAGGCCTAAAGGCTAAACGTTGGTTGGTGAGATAAATGTCTAGAAGAAGAGTCGCTACAAAAAGAGAAATTATTCCAGATCCGAGATTTGGCAGTATTATGCTGACCAAATTTATGAATATGATTATGGAAAGTGGTAAAAAATCTATTGCTGAAGGGATTGTCTATGGTGCTTTAGATGTAATTGAAAGCAAAGGGCATAGTGAGCCATTAGAGGTTTTATCTAAGGCTTTGGAAAATGTTCAGCCTAGGGTAGAGGTTAAATCTCGCCGTGTTGGCGGTGCAACATATCAGGTTCCAGTTGAGGTCCGTCCTTCAAGGCGTATGGCTTTGGCGATGCGGTGGTTGATTGATGCTTCACGAAAAAGAAATGAAAGAAGTATGCCTGCAAAGTTAGCTGGCGAGTTAATGGATGCTTTTGAAAGTAGAGGTTCTGCCGCTAAGAAGCGTGAAGACACTCATAGAATGGCGGAAGCGAATAAAGCTTTCTCTCATTATCGTTGGTAATCAGCGAATTACATTGAAGACTGTATAGTTGTGGCTCGTAAAACTCCAATTGGATTTTATCGAAATATCGGTATCATGGCGCACATTGATGCGGGTAAAACCACAACAACAGAGCGTGTGCTCTACTATACAGGTGTATCTCACAAGATAGGTGAGGTGCATGATGGTGCTGCAACAATGGATTGGATGGAGCAGGAGCAAGAGCGGGGTATTACTATTACCTCTGCTGCAACTACCTGTTTTTGGAGTGGAATGGAAAGTCAGTTTCCTTTGCACCGTATAAATATTATAGATACGCCGGGGCATGTAGATTTCACAATTGAAGTCGAGCGTTCATTGCGAGTTTTAGATGGTGCGTGCGCGATATTTTGTGCTGTTGGAGGAGTTGAGCCTCAGTCTGAAACAGTTTGGCGTCAGGCGGACAAGTATAGTGTTCCTCGATTGGTTTTTGTGAATAAAATGGACCGCTGTGGCGCAGATTTTTTTCGTGTCATTGAGCAAATTAAGTCGAGATTAGGCAGTAAAGCAGTTCCAATGCAGTTGCCGATTGGAGTTGAGGATAGTTTTGAAGGGGTTGTTGATCTTATTAAGATGAAAGCCATATATTGGGATGAGGCCAATATGGGGATGACCTTTAAGGAAAAGGATGTTCCTGCAAGTATGCTGGGTCTCTGCCAGAAATGGAGAGAATATATGGTTGAGGCCTCTGCAGAGGCAAACGAAGATTTATTGAATAAATATCTTGAAGAGGGATGTTTATCAGATGAAGATATTAAGCTTGGAATTCGCTTGCGGACTATAGCTAATCAAATTGTTCCTGCATTTTGTGGTTCAGCCTTTAAGAATAAGGGTGTTCAAGCGATGCTGGATGCGGTAATAGAATATCTGCCTGCTCCAACTGATGTTGGTGCTGTAAAAGGTCATCTTGAAGATGGTTCTGAGGTGGAGGTGCGTGCTGCTAGCGACTGCGCCCCTTTTTCGGCTTTGGCATTTAAAATTGCTACGGATCCTTTTGTGGGTACGTTAACTTTTTTTCGGGTTTATTCTGGTGTTCTGAATTCTGGGGATAGCATTTATAATCCAATAAAAAAGAAAAAAGAACGTGTTGGGCGCATAGTGCAAATGCACGCAAATAGCCGAGAAGAAGTAAGAGAGGTTTGTGCTGGAGATATAGCTGCTGCAATTGGGTTCAAGGATGTAACTACAGGAGATACGCTTTGTGATCTTAATAGTGTTATAGTTCTTGAGCGCATGGAGTTCCCGGATCCAGTAATTTCGGTTGCGGTGGAGCCAAAAACAAAAGCAGATCAAGATAAAATGGGGATTGCATTGGGCAAGTTAGCTCAAGAAGATCCTTCTTTTAGAGTGCATACCGATGAAGAGTCGGGTCAAATAATTATCTCAGGAATGGGTGAATTGCACTTAGAGATCATTGTCGATCGCATGAAGAGGGAGTTTAATGTTGAGGCAAATGTTGGTGCTCCTCAGGTCGCATACCGAGAAACAATTCGAAAGACAGTTGAGCAGGAAAGTAAATTTATTCGGCAATCTGGAGGGCGGGGGCAGTATGGCCATGTTTGGTTGCGCATTGAGCCGCAAGAAATTGGTGCGGGTTATGAGTTTGTAAATGAAATTGTTGGTGGTGTTGTTCCAAAAGAATTTATACCAGCTGTAGATAAAGGTATCCAAGAGCAGTTGAAGAGTGGTATTCTAGCTGGCTATCCTGTACTGGATGTTAAGGTGTCTTTATTTGATGGTTCGTATCACGATGTGGATTCGAACGAAATAGCTTTCAAAATTGCCGGGTCCATGTGTTTCAGGGAGGGGGCTAGGAAGGCAGATCCTGTTTTACTTGAGCCGATAATGAAAGTTGAAATTGCCACACCTGAAGAGTATATGGGTGATGTTGTAGGTGATATCAATAGGCGGCGTGGGATAATTCAGGGTATGGAGGATACTCCATCAGGGAAAACGCTTAACTGCGAAGTACCGTTGGCTGAAATGTTTGGTTATGCAACTGATTTGCGATCGGCAACACAGGGGCGGGCAACATACAGTATGCAGTTTGAAAAATATAATGAAGCGCCTGCAAATATTGCGGAAGCGATCATTAAAAAATCTTCATAAAATTGAATATAATTAAAGGTATTAACTCATGGCCAAAGAAAAATTCTCGCGTAGTAAGCCGCACGTAAACGTCGGCACAATCGGACATGTCGATCATGGTAAAACCACCTTAACTGCTGCTTTAACAAAAGTAATGGCTGAGCTCCAGGGTGGAGAAGTTAAGGCCTTTGATCAGATTGATAATGCACCTGAAGAGCGTGCGCGTGGTATTACTATTTCCACGTCACACGTCGAATATGAATCAGCAGCGCGTCATTATGCGCACGTTGACTGCCCAGGTCATGCTGATTACGTAAAAAACATGATTACCGGTGCGGCGCAAATGGACGGCGCTATTCTGGTCTGTTCAGCAGCTGATGGACCCATGCCGCAAACAAGAGAGCACATTCTGTTATCAAGGCAAGTAGGCGTGCCATACGTAGTGGTTTTCTTAAACAAAGCGGACATGGTTGATGATGCGGAGTTGATCGAATTAGTCGAAATGGAAATTCGCGAGTTATTGGATATGTACGAATTTCCAGGTGATGATACGCCAATTATCGTAGGCTCAGCTTTACTTGCATTGCAAGGCGATACCAGTGAAATCGGAGTTCCTTCGGTGGTGAAATTAGTGGAAGCATTAGACACCTACATTCCTTTGCCGGAAAGAGCAGTCGATGGTGCATTCCTGATGCCTATCGAAGATGTATTCTCAATCTCAGGCCGCGGTACAGTGGTAACAGGTCGTATTGAGCGCGGCATTGTTAAGGTTGGGCAGGAAATTGAAATTGTCGGCATTAAGCCCACAGTGACAACAACATGCACCGGTGTGGAAATGTTCCGAAAATTGCTTGATCAGGGTCAAGCAGGCGACAATGTCGGTATTCTTTTGAGAGGTACCAAAAGAGACGATGTTGAGCGTGGACAGGTATTGGCGCATAAAGGTACCATTAAGCCGCATTCGTACTTTAATTCAGAAATTTATATCTTGTCAAAAGAAGAGGGTGGTCGTCATACGCCTTTCTTTAATGGCTATCGTCCGCAGTTCTATTTTAGAACTACCGACGTAACAGGTGCTGTAGAGTTACCAGAAGGCGTTGAAATGGTGATGCCTGGCGATAACATTTCAGTAAAAGTAAAGCTGATTTCACCGATTGCCATGGAAGATGGTTTGCGTTTTGCAATCCGTGAAGGTGGTCGTACAGTAGGTGCGGGCGTCGTTGCATCAATAATAGAGTAATATATATGTCTAATCAAACTATCAGAATCCGTTTGAAATCATTTGATCATAAATTGATTGATCAATCGGCTGGTGAGATAGTAGAAACAGCAAGAAGAACAGGTGCCCAAGTTAAAGGACCTATTCCATTGCCTACTAAAAAAGAGCGGTTTACAATTCTTATTTCTCCGCATGTTAATAAAGATGCAAGAGATCAATATGAATTGAGAACGTATAAAAGATTATTGGATATCGTTGAACCAACAGAAAAAACCGTAGATGCATTGATGAAGTTAGATCTTGCAGCTGGTGTTGATGTTCAAATAAAATTGAATTAAAAAGCAGGGGAATTGGCAGATGTCAATAGGTCTTATAGGTCGTAAATGTGGTATGACCAGAGTTTTTTGTGAAGATGGTTCGTCAGTACCAGTTACTGTACTCCAGATTGACTCAAACAGAGTTACTCAGGTTAAAGGTATTGAGGTTGATGGATATCGTTCTATTCAAGTAGCGGCGGGCGATAAGAAGTCATCTAGAGTCAATAAAGCAATGGCTGGTCATTATGCATCAGCAAATGTGACGGCTGGACGCGGCCTTTGGGAGTTTAGGTTGGATGATGGAGAAGGTGAGGGTTTAACAACTGGAACTCAATTATCATTAGATATTTTTTCTGAGGGTCAAGTTGTTGATGTTCAAGGGAAAAGTATTGGTAAAGGTTTTGCTGGTGGTATAAAGCGTCACAACTTTAGCATGCAAGATGCTACTCATGGTAACTCTCGCTCACACAGGGTGTTGGGTTCTATTGGGATGTGTCAAACGCCGGGTCGTGTATTTAAAGGTAAGAAAATGGAAGGTCATATGGGGGCTGAAAAAGTTACCGTTCAGAATCTGACTATTCATTCCATTGATATGGCAAGAAATTTAATTTTAGTAAAAGGTGCAGTTCCTGGTGCTAAAGGCGGTGATGTTGTAATTACTCCCGCCATGAAAATGCGAAATAAAGGTTAAGCCATGAGTATTCAGATACCAGCTTTAAACGAACAAGACTCTTCTGGAAGTGTAGAAGTGGCTGAGGCTATATTTGGGCAGTCATTTAATGAAACTTTAGTTCATCAATTGGTTGTTAGGCATTTAGCTGGGGCTCGTGCCGGAACTAAGGCGCAGAAAACGCGCTCTGATGTGAGTGGTGGTGGTGCAAAGCCTTGGAGACAGAAAGGAACGGGTCGCGCAAGATCGGGTACAACTCGTAGCCCAATCTGGAGAACAGGTGGCGTTTCATTTGCTGCAAGGCCTAGAAATTACGAACAAAAACTAAACAAGAAAATGTTTCGTGTTGGTGTTCGGTCAATATTGTCTGAGTTAGTTAGGCAGGATCGCTTAGTTGTTAGTAATGATATTTTACCGTCTAGTCCTAAAACAAAGGATTTGAACGCAAAAATAAAAACTATTGAAGCAAAACGTATTCTCATTGTAGTTGAGAATGTGGATGCAAATTTAGCTTTAGCATCACGAAACATACCTTATGTAGAAGTAATTGAGGCAATTAATTTAAGCCCAGTGTTATTGGTTTCGGCTGATAAAGTTATTGCTACACCTGGTGCGTTGAAGCAACTAGAGGAGCGCTTGGCGTGAGTTTAAATAAATACCACTTAGCAGGTGTGCTACAATCTCCGATTGTATCTGAAAAGAGCACTATTGCTGCAGAAAAAAATAATCAATTTGTTTTTAAAGTGCAAAAACAGGCAACAAAAAAACAAGTTAAAAATGCAGTGGAACTAATGTTTAGCGTTGAGGTTGATTCAGTTCAAGTTTTAAACGTTAAGGGCAAACAGAAAAGATTCGGCGGTTCATTGGGGCAACGATCTGATTGGAAGAAGGCTTATGTAAAACTTAAGTCTGGCCATGATATAGATTTCTCCGCTGCTTAATAATTTAAGTTTTAAAAGATCAATAGGAAACGGTAGAAAGCATGGCTATTGTAAAGTCTAAACCGACGTCACCAGGTTCACGGTTTGTAGTGCGGATCAAAAATGATGATTTGCATAAAGGTAAACCTTATGCGCCTTTGCTGAGTAAGAATAGCAAAAGTGGCGGGCGTAATAATAATGGGCGTATAACAACGCGTCATGTGGGTGGTGGTCATAAACAGCACTACCGAATCATTGATTTTAAAAGAAATAAAATTGATATTCCTGCTGTTGTTGAGCGTCTGGAGTATGATCCAAACAGAACTGCCAATATCGCTTTGATATTGTTTAAGGATGGTGAGCGTAAATACATCATCGCCCCTAAAGGGCTTGTAGTTGGTCAGGAGATTCTCTCTTCGGAAACCACGGCTGTTAAGCCCGGTAACTGTATGCCTTTGAGAAATATTCCAATGGGTACTACAGTGCATTGTGTGGAAATGAAACCAGGCAAAGGAGCTCAAATTGCTCGTAGTGCCGGTACGTCTGCGCAATTGGTTGCGAAAGATGGGGCTCATGCAACCCTTAGATTGCGGTCTGGTGAAATGCGTAAGATTATGGCTGATTGTCGTGCTGTGATTGGAGAGGTTTCAAATTCAGAACATAATTTGATATCTCTTGGTAAGGCTGGAGCATCAAGATGGCGTGGGATTCGACCCACTGTTCGAGGTGTTGTAATGAATCCAGTGGATCATCCGCATGGTGGTGGTGAAGGTCGTACATCTGGCGGTAGACACCCTGTATCTCCCTGGGGTATGCCAACTAAAGGCTATAAAACCAGAAATAACAAACGAACTGATAATATGATTATCAGACGTCGTAAGCTCAAATAGAGAGGAATTAGCGTGCCGCGTTCAATTAAAAAAGGTCCTTTTATTGACCATCATCTGCTTAAAAAAGTTGAAGATGCTGTAAGTACGAATAATCGGAAACCGATTAAAACATGGTCAAGAAGATCAATGATTATTCCAGATATGCTGGGTTTGACTATTGCAATCCATAATGGACGACTGCACATACCTGTTCTGATTTCTGAGAATATGGTCGGGCATAAATTAGGTGAGTTTTCGCCAACTCGTACATATAAAGGCCACGTGGCTGATAAGAAATCTAGATAGGTTGTGTTATGGAAATTTCAGCAAAATTAAAGAATGCCCCGCTATCTGCGCAAAAAGCGCGTTTAGTAGGTGATCAGATTCGTGGTATGCCAGTTGAAAAAGCACTGAATATTTTGAAGTTTAGTTCAAAAAAAGCAGCGGCAATTATCAAAAAAATTCTTGAGTCTGCAATCGCTAATGCGGAGCATAACGAAAGCGCAGATATTGACGAATTAAAAGTGTCAACCGTTTATGTAAATGAAGGGGCGACCATGAAAAGATTCAAGGCAAGAGCTAAAGGAAATGCAAATCATATCCTTAAAAGAACCTGCCATATTACAGTTAAAGTCGCAGAATACGAGTAGGGGCAGAAAATGGGTCAAAAGGTACATCCAACAGGTATACGCCTAGGTATTGTAAAAGATTGGAATTCGCGATGGTATGCGAATAGTCAGGATTATTCAGTTTTCCTGCATCAAGATCTAACAGTCAGGGACTACATTAAGAAAAAATTAGCTCATGCTTCTGTAAGTCGTATTCAAATAAATCGTCCTCCGAATAATGCGCATATTACAATACATACTGCAAGACCGGGTATTGTAATAGGCAAAAAAGGCGAAGACATCGAAGCATTGAGACAAGCAGTGTCTAAGATAATGGGTATTCCCGTTCAGCTTAATGTTGAGGAAATAAGAAAGCCTGAATTAGATGCTCAATTGGTGGCTGAAGGCGTTGCTCAGCAGCTCGAAAAAAGAATTATGTATCGTCGTGCAATGAAGCGTGCTGTAACTAATACAATGCGTTTAGGTGCTGAGGGTATAAAGATTAATGTTGGTGGTCGATTAAACGGCGCTGAAATTGCTCGTAGTGAATGGTATAGAGAAGGTCGAGTCCCTTTGCATACATTAAGAGCAGACATTGATTATGCAACTGCTGAAGCGCATACTACCTATGGAATTATCGGCATCAAAGTGTGGATATTTAAAGGCGAAGTATTCGATATGGATGCGCATATAGCATCTATTAATTCAGATTCTAAGAAATAGTTGAAGGGATAGAGAAAATGCTTCAACCTAAAAGAACAAAGTTCCGTAAACAACATAAAGGCAGAAATAACGGTACTGCCGTACGTGGCTCATCTGTGAGTTTTGGTGATTTTGGCCTTAAGTCAGTTGAGCGTGGCAGGTTAACAGCTCGTCAGATTGAGTCGGCTCGCAGAACAATTACTAGGCACGTCAAGCGTGGCGGTAAAATCTGGATAAGAATCTTCCCAGATAAGCCAATTACTAAAAAACCATTAGAAGTTCGTATGGGAAAAGGTAAAGGTAGTGTAGAATATTGGGTTGCTCAGGTTAAGCCAGGAACCATGTTGTATGAAATACAGGGTGTTTCTGAAGAATTAGCTCGTGAAGCATTCGCTTTAGGTGCGGCCAAATTGCCTTTAAAAACACTTTTTACTGCTCGGACAATAATGTAATGAAAGTAAGTGAATTACGCCAAAAATCAAAAGATGAATTAGGGTCAATGTTACTCGAATTATCGCGTGAACAATTTAATCTTAAAATGCAAAAGGGTACTGGGCAGTTGTCTAAGCCGGATCAGGTGAAAAAGGTTAGGCGCGATGTTGCACGTATTCATACCATATTAAACGAAATGGCGAGCGCATAAAATGAGTGAAAATGTAACTAAATTACGGACGATCACTGGTCGGGTTGTCAGTAATAAAATGGATAAAACCATTACAGTATTAGTCGAGCGGGTTGTTAAGCATCCTGTTTACGGTAAGTATATTAAGCGTTCTACTAAAATGATGGCCCATGATGACCAAAATGTATGCCAAGAAGGCGACGTAGTATCTATTACATCATGTAGGCCTATGTCTAAGAATAAAACGTTCAGGTTGGTTCAGGTCTTGGAAAGTGCCAACAAATAGCATTACTACGCTATTTAATAAACATATAATTAGGAATAAATCATGATTCAGATGCAAACTAACCTTGACGTCGCCGATAATAGCGGCGCAAAAAGGGTCATGTGTATCAAAGTATTAGGTGGGTCACATAGACGTTATGCTGGTATTGGTGATATTATCAAAGTCAGTATTAAAGATGCTATTCCACGAGGAAGAGTTAAAAAAGGCGAAGTTTACAACGCATTAGTTGTAAGAACCCGAAAAGGTGTACGTAGACCTGATGGTTCGCTTATTCGTTTTGATGGTAATGCAGCAGTCATTCTAAATAATAATTTACAGCCACTAGGTACGCGCATTTTTGGCCCTGTAACACGCGAGCTAAGAGGTGAAAAATTTATGAAAATCATTTCGCTAGCTCCTGAAGTTTTATAAGGTAGGTTTCAAATGCAAAGAATTAAACAAGGCGATGAAGTTATCGTTCGTACCGGTAAAGATAAAGGTAAGAGTGGTAGGGTGAGTAAGGTTTTAAAGGATAATAAGGTTTTGGTTGAAGGAATAAACCAAGTTAAAAAGAACCAAAAACCAAATCCAAATGCTGGGGTTTCGGGTGGAATTGTCGTCAAAGATATGCCGATTAATATTTCCAATATAGGATTATATAATCCTGAGACCAAAAAAGCGGATCGTGTCGGCTTTAAGTTTCTAGAAGATGGAAAAAAAGTCAGATATTTTAAGTCAACAAATGAAGTTGTTGATGTATAAGGTGTAGATAAAAATCATGACTAGACTAGAAACCGTATATAAAGAAAAAATCCTTCCAGCATTGGTAGAGCAATTTGCTTACAATTCTGTAATGCAGGCTCCGCGGATCACAAAAATAACTCTCAATATGGGTGTTGGTGGTGCTGTTGCCGATAAAAAAGTCCTGCAATCTGCTGTTAGTGACATGGAAAAAATTTCAGGTCAAAAACCAGTTGTTACATTGGCAAGAAAATCAATTGCGGGATTCAAAATCCGTGATGATATGCCTATTGGTTGCAAAGTAACGCTGCGTAGCGATAGAATGTATGAATTCCTAGATCGCTTAATAAGTATTTCTATTCCTCGGATTCGCGATTTTAGAGGATTAAGCCCTAAAAGCTTTGATGGGCGTGGTAATTATTCCATGGGTGTTAAAGAGCAAATCATTTTCCCTGAAATTGATTATGACAAAATTGACACTCTGCGTGGTATGGATATAACTATCACAACAACAGCTCAAACTAATGAAGAAGGTTTGGCTTTGTTGAAGCTTTTTAATTTTCCATTTAAGAACTAAAGGGCGCATTAAAATGGCAAAAAAATCAATGATTGCGCGTGAAGAAAAGCGTAAAATTTTAGTAAAAAAATATGATGTTAAGCGTAAATCTTTGAAAGAAGTTATCAGAGATCCCAATGCCTCATTTGAAGATAAAGAATCTGCTCATTTACAACTTCAGAAGCTACCGAGAGACTCTAGCGCATCAAGAGTTCGTAACCGTTGTAACTTAACTGGGCGTCCGCACGGTTATTACCGTAAGTTTGGTCTTAGTCGAAATAAACTAAGAGAAGCAACAATGCGTGGCGATGTGCCAGGCTTGGTAAAGGCAAGTTGGTAAGATCTTTTAGATCAAGTTTAGAGAGATTATAAAATGAGTATGACAGACCCAGTTGCAGATATGCTGACCCGAATTAGAAATGGTCAATCTGCTGGTAAAAAAATTGTTAAGCAGCCTTCGTCAAAATTAAAAGTTTCTATTGCCAAGGTGTTAAAAGAAGAAGGTTTTATTACGGGATTTTCTATGGAAACAATCGGAAGTCATACAGAAATGACTATCGAGTTGAAGTACTTTAAAGGCGCTCCAGTAATTGAAAATATAAAAAGAATTAGTAAACCTGGTTTACGTATTTATAAATCTAAGGATGAGTTGCCGAAAGTTCTTGGCGGGCTAGGGATTGCTATTGTATCAACATCAAATGGTGTTATGACCGATAGAGCTGCCCGTTCAATTGGACATGGCGGTGAAGTCATTTGTACTGTTTGTTAAGGTGTAGGTCAGGTTATGTCAAGAATTGCTAAAGCTCCAGTAATTGTCCCAGGTGGTGTGGATATAAAGCTAGTGGGTAATAATGTGACTGTAAAGGGAAATAATGGTCAATTATCTTATGTTATTAATTCGGCTGTTAGTCTAGATATTACGGATAACGTGATCCAGGTCCAGTGGGATAAGAATGATAAAAAAGCTACTGCTCAAGCTGGAACGGCTAGAGCAATCGTAAGCAATATGATTATTGGTGTATCAGCAGGCTTTGAAAAAAAATTGACCTTGATTGGTGTGGGCTATAGAGCTCAAGCCAAAGGGAATATACTTAATTTAGCTCTTGGTTTTTCACATCCAGTTGATTTTGAAGTGCCTGCTGGAGTTTCTGTTGAAACACCTACGCAAACAGAAATTGTTGTCAAAGGTAGTGACAAGCAGTTAGTTGGTGAAGTTGCTGCAAAAATAAGAGCTTATCGCCCACCAGAACCTTATAAAGGCAAAGGTGTCAGATATGCTGATGAGCATGTTGCAAGAAAAGAAGCTAAGAAGAAGTAAGGTAGCGTAATGGATAAGAAACAATCTCGTATGAAGCGCGCATTAAAATTGCGCAGTAAAATTAAGAAATTAAGTGCAACACGTTTATCAATTCACAAAACTGCGCAACATATTTATGCTCAGATCATTAGTGCTGATGGAACGACAACTCTAGCAAGTGCTTCAACAACCCAGGCCGAAATTAAATCTACGTTAAAAAATACTGGAAATATAACTGCTGCGGCTGAAGTAGGAAAGTTTATTGCACAAAAAGCAATTTCCGCAGGTGTTTCTGAAGTTGCTTTTGATCGTTCAGGGTTTAAATATCATGGTCGCGTCAAGGCATTAGCTGATGCGGCACGTGAAGCCGGTTTGAAATTTTAGGGGAATAATATGTCTACAGCACCTTCGCAGGTTAGTGCAGATGGTTTGCAAGAAAAATTAGTTAATGTAAGGCGTGTTGCAAAAGTTGTAAAAGGCGGTAGAGTTTTCGGTTTCACAGCGCTAACAGTAGTTGGTGATGGTGAGGGGCGAGTCGGTTATGGTGTAAGTAAGGCTCGCGAAGTGCCTATTGCAATACAAAAGTCTTTAGAGCAGGCGCGTAAAAATATGCGTAAAGTCTCCTTAAAAGGCGATACTTTGCAGTATGCTATTATGAATACTACTGGTGCAGCTAAAGTTTATATGCAGCCTGCTTCAGAAGGTACAGGTATCATTGCTGGTGGAGCAATGAGAGCTGTATTTGAAGTAGTTGGAGTCCATAACGTGTTAGCTAAATGCATCGGGACTAGTAACCCTATTAATGTTGTTAGGGCAACTATTAACGGTCTTACAGGAATGCATAGTGCTAATCAAATAGCTGCAAAACGCGGCTTATCAGTTGAACAGATTATTGGGTAGTGGTAATGGCTGACAATAAAATAAGTGTTACGATGATAAAAAGTAGGTTTGGCCGTTTACCTCGCCATCAGGCCTGCTTAAAAGGTTTAGGGTTGCGGAAAATTAATCAGACGGTTATCGTGCTTAATACACCTGAAAACCGAGGTATGATAAATAAAATATCATACATGCTAAAATTTGAGGAAGTGTAATGTTTTTAAATACCATCCGTTCAAGTGAAGGGGCTCGAAAAAAATCTAAAAGAGTAGGTCGAGGTATTGGGTGTACACTTGGTAAAACTTGTGGAAGAGGTCATAAAGGTCAAAAGTCTCGTAGTGGAGGCTTTCATAAGGTTGGTTTTGAGGGTGGTCAGATGCCCTTGCAACGTAGATTGCCTAAGATCGGATTTACTTCTTTAATGAGTAAGTATTCGGCTGAAGTTAGATTGAATGAGATTGATAGCTTAAAAGCTGACGTAATTGATCTTAAACTATTAATTGATGCTAATATTGTTCCTTCTTTTACTAAAAAAGCAAAAGTAATTATGTCTGGGGTAATAACCCGCGCTGTTACTATCAAAGGGTTAAAAGTAACTGGTGGGGCTAAAGCTTCTATAGAAGCTGTTGGCGGCAAAGTAGAGGTTTAAGTGAGTACTTCAAGAGCGCAGGTGGCTGACAAAGTCGGCGGTTTTTCAGAGCTTAAGGCTAGATTACTTTTTGTTTTGGGTGCTTTTTTTGTATACAGAGTAGGCGCCCATATTCCTGTGCCTGGAATAGATCCAAAAGCACTCGCTGTTATGTTTGAGCAGCAAAGTGGTTCAATCCTGGATATGTTTAACATGTTTTCAGGTGGTGCTTTGATGCGCTTAAGTCTGTTTGCGCTAGGAATAATGCCTTATATTTCTGCGTCAATCATTATGCAATTAATGACTGTTGTTATTCCAGCGATGGAGCAGCTAAAAAAAGAAGGCGAGGCAGGCAGACGTAAAATTTCTCAATATACTCGCTTTGGTACTGTAGTTTTAGCAACATTTCAAGCAATTGGGATTTCGTTGGCATTGCAGAATCAAACTGCTGGTGGTCTCTCAGTTGTATTGAGTCCTGGTATCAGCTTTATTGTTATTACTACGGTAACCTTGGTCACTGGTACTATTTTCTTAATGTGGTTGGGTGAGCAAGTCACCGAGCGCGGAATTGGAAATGGTATTTCACTCATCATATTTGCAGGTATTGTTTCTGGTTTGCCCAAAGCAATAGGCGGTACTCTTGAGCTTGCACGAACCGGTGAAATGAATGGAGCTTTTATTGTTTTATTGTTTTTGCTGTCAATTTTCGTTACAGCTCTAGTGGTATTTGTTGAGAGAGGGCAGAGAAGGATTCTTATTAATTACCCAAAAAGGCAGCAAGGGCGAAAGATGTATGCGGGGCAAAGTAGTTTTTTACCTCTAAAGCTTAATATGGCTGGCGTAATTCCACCTATTTTTGCATCGAGTATAATTCTGTTTCCAGCGACCATTGCAGGTTGGTTTGGTAATAGCAAAGGCTTTACTTGGTTGCAGGATGTGGCTACTATGCTATCGCCTGGGCAGCCCGTTTATGTTATTTTTTATGCGACAGCTATTATTTTCTTTTGTTTTTTTTACACTGCCTTGGTGTTTAATTCAAAGGAAACTGCTGAAAATTTAAAGAAATCTGGTGCATTTTTGCCTGGAATACGACCTGGACTTCAAACAAGTTCTTACATTGATAAAGTGATGACTCGATTAACATTAATTGGCGCATTTTATATTACACTTGTTTGTTTATTGCCTGAATTTTTGATTGTTTACTGGAATGTTCCATTCTATTTTGGCGGGACATCGTTATTAATTATTGTCGTGGTTGTAATGGATTTCATCTCGCAGATGCAAACGCATGTTATGTCCCAGCAATATGATGGCTTAATGAAAAAAGCTAATCTAAAAAAATAAATTATTGCACAAGAGCAATCTAGGAGTTAGTAGTGAAAGTTCGTGCCTCTGTTAAGAAAATTTGTAGAAAATGTAAGGTTGTAAAAAGAAATGGTGTTGTTAGAGTTATCTGTGAAGACGGAAAACATAAACAACGACAAGGATAATAATTGTTGCGTCATAATTAATGCAGTGCTATAATTTGGCGCTTTACTTTAGAGTGCTACCAAGGGGAGTATCTAGATGGCACGTATTGCCGGGATAAATATACCAGATCATAAACATGCGGTGATTGCTTTAACTGCTATTTATGGTGTTGGTCGTCAAACTGCAAGTGAAATTTGCGTTGAAGTAGGTGTATTGCCTTCGACAAAAATAAAAGAACTGACTGAAGAGCAATTAGAAGCTATTCGTAATGTGGTTTCCAAGATGACAGTGGAAGGTGATCTGCGTCGTGAAGTTTCTATGAATATCAAGCGTTTGATGGATCTGGGTTGCTATCGCGGAATAAGACATCGTAGAGGATTGCCTTTAAGAGGGCAGAGAACGAGAACAAATGCTCGTACTCGGAAAGGCCCGCGCAAGGCAATCAGAAAATAAGATATTCCTTTAAGAGGTTGAAGTAAATGGCGAGTCAAAATCGTTCTAGAAAACGTATAAAAAAAGAAGTTGTGGATGGTATAGTTCATGTCCATGCTTCTTTTAATAACACAATCATAACTATCACAGATAGGAAAGGAAATGCCCTTTCTTGGGCTACATCTGGAGGATCGGGCTTTCGTGGATCCAGAAAAAGCACACCATTTGCTGCTCAGGTTGCAGCTGAAAAAGCTGGGTCAGTAGCTTTAGAATTTGGTATGAAAAACCTAGATGTTATGATTAAGGGTCCAGGTCCAGGTCGCGAATCAGCAGTGCGTTCTCTGAACAATTTGGGATTCAAAATTAATAACATTGTTGATGTGACGCCAATACCGCATAATGGTTGTCGTCCGCCGAAAAAACGCCGCGTATAAAAATCTGGAGTAGTTTGTTATGGCAAGATATCTTGGGCCTACCTGTAAATTAAGTCGAAGAGAAGGAACTGATCTGTTTTTAAAAAGCAGAGGAAAGTCCTTAGAAAATAAATGTAAATTGGATCAGCGTCCTGGCCAACATGGTACTAAGCGCACAAGAAGTTCCGATTATGCAATTCAGTTGAGAGCTAAACAGCGCTTACGCAGAATTTATGGCATTTTAGAAAAACAATTCAGAAATTATTATAAATCGGCGGATTTGAAGAAGGGGGCAACCGGTCAAAACTTGTTGAATCTTTTGGAGTCAAGATTAGATAACGTTGTCTATCGTATGGGTTTTGCTTCGACTCGGGCTGAAGCTCGCCAGTTAGTTAGTCATAAATCTATTCAAGTAAATAATGTATTAATTAATGTTCCTTCTTACCAAGTTTCTCCGGGAGATATTCTAACTATCAGGGAGAAAGCAAAAAAACAACAAAGAATTGTTGATGCTTTGGTTGTAACTGAGCAGTATGGCTTTCCTTCTTGGGTTGAGGTAAATTCTAAAGCAATGACAGGTACATTTAGTTCCCTTCCAGATCGTGTAGATTTAGGTAGTGATATAAATGAGCAGTTGGTAGTTGAGCTTTACTCTAAATAATCGCGGTTTTGAGGGATATAAATGCAGAATTCTATTTCTGGCTTGCTGAAGCCTCGTTTAGTTGAGGTTGTAAGTAAAACACCTAATCATTCTAAGATTGTTATTGAACCCCTTGAAAGAGGATTTGGTCATTCTATTGGTAACGCCCTGCGGCGCGTATTGTTGTCTACAATTCCTGGATGTGCGGTTACCGATGTTGAAATTGAAGGCGTTCTTCATGAGTACACTACTATAGATGGTGTTCAAGAAGATGTAATTGATATTTTGCTTAACCTTAAAAAGTTAGCTGTTGTGCTTCATTCTAAAGATGAAGTTGAGCTTACACTTTCTAAGCATGGTGCTGGTTGTGTAACTGCGGCTGATATAATAATCCCGCATGACGTAGAAATTATTAATCCTGATTTAGTAATAGCCAACTTGACACAAGTTGGCGTTTTAAATATGAAGATTAGGGTGCGTCGTGGAAGAGGTTATGAGCCTGTAAGTGTTAGGAAATCAAATTCCGAACATAGCCTCGTTGTCGGAGCTCTTCAGCTTGATGCGTCATACAGTCCGATTGTTAAAGTAGCCTATCAGGTTGAAAGTACGCGTGTAGAGCAGCGCACTAATTTAGACAAATTAATAATCGAGTTAGAAACAAATGGAACTGTTGATCCAGAAGAAACTATAAAGCTTGCTGCTACTATACTTCATGATCAATTATCTGTTTTTGTCGATTTTGAAAAAGTTAATGATCAGCTTGCAGAGGAGGAGGTAGAAGTCGAAGAAATATTTGACCCTGTTCTTCTACGTCCTGTAGATGATCTTGAGTTAACAGTACGTTCTGCTAATTGCTTAAAAGCTGAGAATATTTTCTATATTGGAGACTTAATTCAGCGTACTGAAGTTGAGCTGTTAAAAACTCCAAATCTTGGTAAAAAGTCATTAACAGAAATAAAAGACATTCTTGCTTTAAAAGGTTTATCTTTGGGTATGCGGTTGGAAAATTGGCCTCCTGAAAACCTTGCAGATCAAACCCACGCAATAACACACTAACATTAGGTCTTCTTACAATGAGACATCGTAAATCCGGAAGAAAATTCAATATAAATAGCAGTCACCGTAAGGCGCTATTTAGTAATATGGTTAGTTCATTATTTAAACATGAATTAATAAAAACAACTTTACCAAAAGCAAAAGAATTAAGAAGTTATGCTGAGCCATTAATTACTTTATCTAAAGAAGATAGCGTTGCTAAAAGGCGTCTTGCTTTTTCACGATTACGTGATCGTGATGTGGTTACTAAGCTGTTTAATGAGCTTGGTCCACGTTACAAAAATAGAGCTGGTGGATATTTGCGTATTATGAAATGCGGGTTTAGACCCGGTGATGATGCGCCTATGGCTTATGTCGAGTTAGTTGATAGACCTACTGCTCTTATTGAAGATTAAATCAGTAAAAAGTACGTATTTTATTAATTTTTTCAGCCCCTAACCTAAACCATAAATTTTTTTAAGGGGCTGAAATTAAAAGCGACTATCAGAGTGTTTCGTTTGTCAATGGCTGGCAGAATTAAGCCATTTTCGGGCATTAATTTTGAACCACTTTTCCAGAGAAAAATCACTTATTCAGTTTTAATTTCAGTCAATGTCTTTCCCCTCCCAGCATAAAAATGTGTGAATGATGAATGATTCTGTTGACAACAGGTACGGTAATATTACCGTTTCTCCAATGATTTACTCTGTCCGTTTATACCTTTCTGTCCGCTCTTTTTTTCGAATACGTTTAGGCGCCGGATTCTCCTCCTTCAATTCGAACAATCCACGCCGCATCGTTTTGGGATCAATGCCAAAGGCCCGGACATCTATTTTATTCCATGATGCTCTAATCTGTCTGACTAAATCGTCGCTTAACTTCGCTTATCTTTCTCTGAAAACCTAGCAAGCAACCGTTGCATTTTTAGCCCAATGTCTTTTGGGTATGCCGTCACTCGATAACTTTTTTCAAGGTGAGTTTTCCAGTAATTATCACTTAACTGGCTTCGGTATGCCAACTCAATTTCGGGAAGTAATTGTTTACCGAATCCTAATTGGTTCAATAGCTTGCTGCTGTAGTGTTTTGTGTAGGGGGCTGATTTTTTATAATGTCAGAATTTAAGATAAACTATTAGAAGCTGTTTGGAAATTATCGCTTCAGGCCAAACGATTAACCATGATGCGAG